>JAFYMC010000010.1 GCA_017556805.1 Lachnospiraceae bacterium
AAACACTCTCAGTTTTCCACCTGAGAGTGCTTCCATTTTGTCACGATTCAATTGCCCACTTAATTTCCCGAACTCTTATAATACCGAATACTGAATCTCCAAAAAGCGTAGGCCAGCAAATACAGCACAATTCCCACCGTCGGAGTCAGGTACATAAAAAGCTCCGGATACGCTGCCATATCGTCCTTCCGCAGTAAAAATTGCGCCGGAAAGTAGTTTACAAAAGCAAACGGAACAATATAAATCATACAGAACTGAATCGCTTTGTGGAAGATACTGATGGGATATCCCGCAAAGCGGCGCGCATTCCAGTAAAACAGCTCTTTCAGACTGTTTGTTTCCAAAAGATAAATATTCAGTGTTGCCAAAAACAGAAAAATTGCGCCTTGAATCAACACACCGCCGATAACCGTAAATACATAGTAAAGGATTGTCCCGATATTCCAGGTAATTCCTACGTTTCCGGCAGAAATAATAAACAATACAACGCCGAGACCACCGTGACCGATGGCAGCAAACCAGTCCGCATCAGAGAAAATCAACTGGAACAACAGTCCCCGCGGACGTAATATAAACCGGTCAAATCCCCCGCTTCGCACCGTCTTTCCAAAGTCACGAAGACCGGTAAAGAACACGATTAAAATACCGTAGGTCAAGAACAGAAGACTGAACAAAAATAACATTTCCTGAATGTTCCAGCCGTTTAATGTGTCGAATTTCAGCAAGGTGAACCAAATAACAATAATTCCGGTAGACTCTCTAAGGAACACCGCAAGGGAACGGAGAACCGCATCTACCTTATACTGAAACCAGGAGCGCATAATGGTTTTGGTGTAAACACCCGCCAAATGTAATGTATCGTTTTTTGCCATATTAACCTCCCTGCACCACAAGCTTTTTCTGTCCCTGTTTCCAAAGGACTTTGCCAAGAAATACAAACACCAGAATCCAAATCAATTGGATTCCAAAGCCTTTTAGGATTTCGGGAACCGACAACTGCCCCAGATAAATCTGCACCGGTGTAAAGTAAATCGAAGAGAAGGGCGTAAACATAAGTACCCCCTTCATCCAGTCCGGCATAAACCAAAGGGGAATCATGGAACCCGACAAAACATTGATAAACACATTTTTGATTGTCATAATGCTCCAGACATTAATCAGCCAAAAGGCCAACATTTGCAGCGCAAAGCTGATGGTCCATAAAACACCGTATCCAAAGATTGCACTAAGCAAAAACAGCGCAAACATTGCGACGCTTGCCGGGGCATGAATGCCGATTACCAATACCGAGATTACTACCGCCGGGATAAAATGAAATACCAACTGAAACAGTGCATTACCCAAATTGTCCGCTAACATCCGCCCGTGGATGCTTACCGGAAGCAACATCTCATTGGCTATACTTCCGTTTTGAATCCGGCTCGGAAGATAGAAATCATTGACACAAAATACGGTACTGAGTCCCATGGAAAGAATGAAATTTGTAGTCACCATGGTCATGGTGACACCATCCACCTCGCTTTTTCCGTTGTACAGGGCAAGGTAAATCCCCCAAAAGATAAAGATTCTCAAAAGGGTGTTCAGAATCCCCATAAAGTGGTCAAATCGATAGGCACTTCTGGATAAAAAACTCTTTTTTGCAAACGCCAAATAAGGGGAAAGCTTCATATCAAGACACCTCCCCGTTATAAATTTTTCGAATCAATCCTTCGATTTCAGGCTCGGAAACTGTTAGGTCACGAATATGATATGTCGTTAACAGCGTACTCATTAACGAATCAATCTGCACCTCCCGATTCTCAAACAAGAAGCGTTTTTTTCTTCCGCCCGGTGCATCCAATTCTCTTATTTCAACCTTATCAATCGGAGCAACCGTACAATCCGTAGTAAATTCTACATCCAACTGTCTTGTTGTACCGTAGGTATTACGGATGCCGGACAAAGAACCGTCGTATACCTTCGAACCCTTATCAATAATCACCAGACGCTTACAGGTTTTCTCGATATCCTGCATATCGTGGGTGGTGAAAATCATCGTAACTTTATCCTTTTCATTCAGCTCGCAAATAAAGTTCCGGATCGTTTCTTTTCCCACCACATCCACACCGATGGTAGGCTCGTCAAAAAAGACGATTTTCGGAGAATGCAACAGAGCAGCAACAATATCCGCCCGCATACGCTGTCCCAAAGAAAGCTGACGTACCGGCTGGTTAATAAACCCTGCCATATCTAACATATCCATAAAACGATGGAGATTTTTTTGATAGCGTTCCTCCGGAATACGATAAATTGCCTTTAACAATTCAAAGCTGTCAATCACAGGCAAGTCCCACTGCAACTGGGACTTCTGACCAAATACAACACCGATGCTCCCAACATAATCTTTCCGTTGCTTGTAAGGCGTAAAATTGTTGACCTTAATGCTCCCCTTATCCGGGTATAAAATGCCGGAAAGCATCTTAATCGTGGTGGACTTACCGGCACCGTTCGGTCCGATAAAGCCCACCATTTCACCTTCTTCAATAGAAAAGCTGATATCTTTAACAGCTACCTTATGTTCAAGTTTGGGAACTACAAGATTGGCTAACATTCCCGGAATGCCCGCGGAACGTTTACTGATTCGAAAAGATTTGCTTACCTCATTTACCTCGATAAAACTCATTTGTTTCCCCTTTCTCGATTCGTTTGATTACATCCGCCAGCTCCGATTTATATGTAGTCACACCGGTAAATGAAGTTTTCTTCAAAAGATGGTGTAAGAGCTCTGCAGAAGAAACATGATTTGAGTTATAAGTCAAGGTGAGTTTGTTTTGATTTAGCATGAAAGAATGTAACGGCAAGTCTTCCAAATCCGGAAGCGGTCCGGAAAGAATGACCTCCAAAGTGTCCATAGGAGCAAATCGCTTCAGTAAAAGTTCCCGTTCTCCGTAATAGGTAAGCATCCCATGGTCAAGAAGCGCAATTCTTTCGCAAAGTGCCGAAATCTCCCCCATGTCATGGGAACTGATTATGAGGGTCATCCCCTCCTTTTGACGTTCCGCAAGAAGCATCCGTAAGTTTTCCTTTGCCGTTTGATCCAGACCGATGGTTGGCTCGTCCAGCAAAAGAAGTTTCGGATGTCGAAGCAAAAGTGCACCCAGTTCCACGCGCCGGCGTTGTCCCAGAGATAATGCATTTATTGTTTCATTCTCATAGGAGCCAAAGCCGAGGACATCTGCAAGGATCCGATATTCTTCTTTATACCCACCTTCTGTCATGCGGTAAATAATCCGCAAATCGTCAAAATTGCTTTTCACCGAATTATCGTCGGCAAGTACCGGAATGTCATTTAGCATGACGCCCATAGACACACCCAGTTCACTCCGATGAGTAACCGGATTTTTCCGCATGGTACGAACAAAGCCCCTCTCCGGCGAAAGCAATCCACAGGCCAGTTTTAAAAAAGTAGTCTTTCCGGCACCGGAAGCACCGATGAGTCCTACCGATGTTCCCGCCGGAATATAAATGCTTACATCGGATAAAACAAATTTACTCACATGTTCAAAACAAATCATAGACTTATCCTCACTATGGATATCATACACTTAGCAACTCGGGGATACAAGGGAATGGGATGAACGGTAGCTATTGTGGGATAAACACACCGACACAAAAGAACCCGTCTTCTTCGTAAAAGTCGTACATTCCGCTGTAGTTATCTACAATTTCTTTGATCTGCGGAATTCCGAATCCATGCAAATCCTTTTCATTCTTTGAAGAAATAAGCTCCGGATTTTCAGCAAGAACAGAAGCAGTAATTCGATTTTTCACACGAATGGTATGATATCCGCGCTCTGCTGCGATGCGGATACGCAACTCTGGATTATCTTCTTTTTGACTCGCCTCGATGGCATTATCTAAAAGATTGGTAAGCAATGCCGAGAAATCAATACTACGCATAGAAGCAAACGATAGGGTTTCAATCTCTGCCTGAACGGAAATACCAAGACCTCTGGCCAGCTCCAGTTTTTCGTTTAAAATGTGATTCAGCAGGGAGTTCCCCGTTTCAATATAGCTGTGCATAGCATTTAATTTATCCAATATCTCGGAAGTGTAAGCCTTTGCAGCCTCAATATCATTACTGTTCAGGTAAGAGGCCAATACCATCATATGATTTTTCATATCATGCTTCAGCTTTCGTACATTCTGATGGAGCGTACGAATTTCCTCTTCCTGAAGCGACGCATGGGTTATTTCCGCAGATTGCTTGGACAGTCGGTATTCCAGCTCCGATTTCTCGGCAAGAAGTGCCAGATAGTTTTCCATTGTTATTTCCGGGTCTTGTCCCGTTCTTTTCTGTTTTTTCATGTTCGCATATACCTCAATAATTGCTCCCTGGCGGTTTTCGTATAACTTTTCCCGATGGGAAGTATAATGTCGTTTTGCAGGGTAGCTTCTTCGGAATTCAATAATTTAACTGCAGCCTGATTAATAAAGAATCCCTTGTGAATTCGCAGAAAACCACAATTCTGTAATGTATGTTCCACCGCAGTAAGCGTACTACGAAAACGATAGGTCTCCTTTGTCGTAACAACCTTTAAATAATTTCCTTCTGCCTCAAAGTACAAAATATCCGCTAACAACAAACAGACATCGTTTCCATCCGAGCGAAAGCAGAAATGCTGTTCCTTTTCTCCCAATTCCCTGACGCAATCCTGTAAAACCTTTTCAATCTCCGCGTCAAATCGGCTTTTTCGAAGAAACGCAAACGGGTGATACTGAAAACTGTCATATACCAGTTCGTCATGACTTGTAACAAAAACCAACAACGGCTTTTTCTTTAAAGCAGAAAGTTCTCGTGCCACCTGAAGTCCGGTGATTTCCGGCATATCAATATCCAAAAGAAGAATATCACAAGAGCTTTTTTCCAAACAAGAAAGCAGTTCCCCTCCAGAGGAAAAAACGCGCAATTCTTCTTCCGGCAACAATGCTGCTACTTTCTTCGCTATATCGGATAAAATTTTCGGTTCATCATCACAAATATAAATTTGCATCATCATCACCTCATCTTTCAGTGTAATTACAGTATAACATTTAATTTCTACTACTCCCGATTCCTCAGCCTCCACCATCTAAGCCCCCAACAACCGGTCGATATGATTCGGAATACGAAAATAATCCAAAATGTAAGCTGCAATGCGCTCAAATCCGCGCCCAATTTTGTATATATAAGCACACCAATCAGTGGCATAAATGCATTGGATAATGTCACCAGCACCGTATAAATCGAGATATACAAGGTTTTATTGTTCTCCGGAACTACTTGTAAGAGACATTGCATCATGTTAAGGTTTATGGCCGCAAGGGTTATATTGGCTAAGGTATTCATAATCACAAATGCGAATTGTCCTTGCGGTAGCGGAAGACTGGTGGCTACTATCATGCAAATCGGACATAAGGCAAGCCCTAAGTTTCCGAAGATAATTCCGAATCGGACACCGAACTTATTATTCAGCCGGCTCCAAAAACCGATGGTAATAAATTGAACAACCGCATTGCCGATATTCACATAACTGAGCCATGCCTCATTTAACTTAAGATAATTCACCTGACCGATAAAATACAACGTCCAGTCTACATGCCAGGTGGCATAGAAAAAGATTGCCACGCCCACAAAGCCCAGAAACTTTTTATTATGCAACAGTTCGGAGATTACACCTTTTAACTGCCCGGTCCGAGGTCCGGCAGAAACTGCCGCCGGCCTTCCTTTGATTTGATTCAAAACAATAATTTGAATCAACAGTAATGCGGCGCCTATCCAAAAATAAATCTGATGTAATCGTATTTTAGCATCATTGGTATCGGCCGATGCAAGCAGCGATCCGCTGACAAGAGGAACTATAATCCCGATTACAAAAGTCAGAGCCGTACGATAGGTTATAATATGATTTTGTTCTTTTATATGAATCATATCCGAGAAATACGCCTGCCAGGACACGTTATAGATTGTCATCGGCCCCACAGAAGCCGCAAATAAAATCAAAAAAGCCGTAAACCGGTTGCCGGGAAGCATCGGCACACAACCGATGAGAGCATAAAACATGGTAAGCAGTAACAGAGAAACCATCACCATGCTCCGTTTATTTTTCAATCTGTCGGTCAGCATCCCGCCCGGAATGAGTACCATCAGCCCTACTAACTGCGGGATGGTAGTCAACAAACTTAATTGAAGATCACTCGCTCCTAATCTTGTTGCAAATATATTGTTGTTATTTCCCACAAGATTGTTAACCAAAGTGATCAACATTCCTTCCAATGTAAACAACAAAAGAACTCGGTTTCCGGGTTCTGTAATTTTATGTAATACAGTTTGCGGACATCCGTTATCCGGATGTTTTTTTGAAATATTCATACTTTACTATCACTCGCTTTCCGATAACGTAGTGGTATCTTCCTGAATGTACAGTGAAATCTTACTATGACAACATTTGTTACCACAAGAATTATTATAATATATTAAGCTCCATGATTCAACCTTGCCTTTGTTTTTTACGTAAATTGAACAGAAATATTAATCTTACAAGGCATTTATCAAAATTTTTACGTGCATCAGGTGGAATTGCTACTTCCATTAAGTCCCATTCCATGATATAATATACGCAAAGGGCAAGAGCAATGCATATATCATATACACAAGGAGGTTGCCATGGAGAAAAAAACATATCGTAATGTATTTGCAGAAATGGGAATTGACGAAGCAGCCGTAGCAAAACGCTTAGAAGAGATAAAGCAGTTTTTCTTTTATGGAGGCGACGACAAGCAAGTGTATTATCCTGTAGGAGATGATATGGGATATATTATGGACGTAGGAAGTAATGACGTACGTACCGAGGGTATGTCTTACGGCATGATGTTCTGTGTCCAGCTGGATATGAAGGAAGAGTTCGACCGGATTTGGAAATGGGCTAAGACCTATATGTACATGGATTCGGGCCGAAACGGCGGTTTCTTTTCCTGGAGCTGTGGTACCGACGGTACCAAGAATGACGACGGTCCGGCATCCGACGGAGAGGAATTCTTTGCCATGGCATTGTTCTTTGCTTCTCACCGTTGGGGTGACGGAGAAGGAATCTATAACTATTCCGAACAGGCCAAAGCGATCTTACGAGCTTGCTTACATAACGGTAAGGGCGGTCCGGGAGAGCTTCCGATGTGGAATCTGGATAATTATCAAATTATGTTTGTACCGGGCATGGACTTTACGGATCCTTCCTATCATCTGCCTCATTTCTATGAGTTATTTGCACTTTGGGCAGATGAAGAAGACAGAGCGTTTTGGAAAAAGGCTACCGAAGTCAGCCGTGAGCATCTGTTAAACGCGTGCCATCCGGTGACGGGCTTCAGTGCGGAATATGCGGAATTTGACGGTACTCCGATGCGCAGAAAGTTTGATTGGATGCCTACAAGACACGACTGGTTCTTCAGCGACGCATATCGTACCGTAGCCAATATCGGTCTGGACTATGAATGGTTCGGCAAGGACATCGGTCAGTGTGCCGCAGCCAAGAATATCCAAAGATATCTTGCGGAATATGCCCGTGACGGTCATTACTATAAATGGGAAATCGACGGTACAAAGGCTGAAGAAGAACCGATAGAGAACTTAGGCATACCGGCAACGGTAGCGCAGTCCGTACTGGCAGGCGAAACCGAATACAGCAAGGAATGGGTAGAGCGCTTCTGGAATATGCCGATGAATACCGGACAGTGGCGTTACTATGACAATTGTTTGTACATGTTTGCATTTTTAGCATTGAGCGGCAATTATAGAATTTGGTAATCAGGCAACCATAAGCAAAAATCGAGGGAGAAGTATGCATTACGTATACTTCTCCCCTTCGTTTGCCTCTTCCATTTCAAACAGTTCTTCGCCCACTCCGTCTTCAAACCGCACCCGCAAGACTGCCTGCGGCCAGTTCACGGAAGTGTACGCACGCTTTCCCTTTGCCCGGGCTTCTTGATCAAAAATGTCCAAAAGCTCTGACAGAATCTCTTTCGTCAGATACCCGCCCCGCCAATGGAATAAAAGTACCTTTCCTTTCTTTACCGCCTGCTTTGTCCGGTTTCGTACCTCGTCCGTGGTAGTCCAGGAAATCTTTTTCTCTTTGTAATAAAACCCGTCATTATCATTACAAACCGGTACCTTCCAGATGACCGGCTCGTGGTCCATAAACATCTGCTTATCCGACAAATTCACATAGTCATAGCGCACCGTATCGTCTTTGGAAAGTGTGTTGTCAAAGGTCACGTCCAAATGATAATACTGTCCGCCTATTCGGATAATATTCCAGGCATGCCGGTATTTAATTCCTTTGTCCGGATTTGCTTCGGACACCGCTATAATGCACCAGAGATTCAGTTCATCGCACAGAATTTTTACCGCCTTCGCCATCCCTTCACAGACAGCCACTCCGTTTCCCAGCGCTCCGATAATTTCGTGGGAATACTCCTTCTTCAACTTATCGTATTTCACATTCTTTACGATAAAGTCGTGGATAAAGAGTTCTTTTCCCTTTTCATCCAGGTCTGCCGCCTGATGAGCCAGTTTTTTCACTCTGGACTCCATCGCCTGGCAATGTTCCTTGATTTTATTCTTCGGAAAAAGATACTGCGGTGTCATTTCTACTGCCGTAGAATCCAGATAATACTTATAAGTAAAGGTCACAGAATAAAAGAGTGCCGGAAAATCCATACGAATCATAAAATAAATATCCGACAACTCTTTCCGGGACAGCATGGGCACCGCGAAGGAATCCCTCAAATTTAACAGGCCATCCTTCATGGCATAATACGCCCTCTGCTGTTCCTTATTCAATTGTTCATAATAGTAATCATTTGCCTTTGCCACGGCACCACCGCTTAGTCGCAGAACTCAGCTACGCAACGCTCGTAAGCAGCCACCGGATCTTCTGCAGCGGTAATCGGACGTCCCACAACAATATAGTCGGAACCGATTTCTTTTGCAGCCGCCGGGGTCATAACGCGCTTCTGGTCACCTACGTCACCGTCCGCAAAACGAACACCCGGAGTGATGGTTAAGAACTTCTCGCCACAACGGTTGTGAACCTTACCTGCCTCAAGCGGAGAACATACAATACCGTCCAGACCCGCATTTTTTGCGGTCTCGGCGTAATGCATAACCACCTCGTCAATCGGATGATTGATTAAGATGTCGCGCTCCATCGCCTCCTGGTCGGTGGAAGTCAGCTGTGTAACAGCAATCAACAGCGGACGGGTACCGTCCGGACGGGTCAAGCCCTCCAATGCGCCCTTCATCATGGCAGTGGTACCTGCTGCATGCAGGTTGGTAATATCAACATCCAGGTTAGAAAGAACTGCCATTGCCTTCTTCACCGTGTTCGGAATATCGTGAAGCTTCAAATCAAGGAAAATCTTGTGACCGCGCGCCTTAATTTCTTTTACGATGGACGGACCTTCTGCATAATACAGTTCCATGCCGATCTTAAGAAAAGGCTTACGGGTACATTCCGCGAACTTGTCTAAGAATGCAAAGGTTGCTTCCGCAGAAGCGAAGTCACATGCTACAATTACGTCTTTACCCATTTTTGGTACCTCCGATGTATTTTTATTATTATTTCTTACGCATCAATCGTAGAGATGGTCAGTGTGGTCTCCTCCAGAACATCCAGCAATGCCTTAACGGTATCCAGAGAGGTGAACATGGTCACATTGTACTCGGTTGCAACCTGACGAATCTGTGCACCGTCGCTTTCGCTGTTAGAGCCCGGATTCTTCGTGTTGATAAAGTAAGCAATATGGCCCTGACGCAGTGCATTCGGGATTTCATCGCTTCCGTCACTGATTTTCACCAGTGCATGGGTACGAATGCCATGATCCTTCAGGAAATTTGCAGTACCTACCGTTGCCTGGATATTAAAGCCCAACTGATAGAAACGACGGATTAACGGCAATGCCTCTTCCTTATCCTTGTCAGCAATGGTACAGAATACGGTACCGTAGTTCTGCAGATGCATTCCGGATGCCTGAAGTGCCTTATAAACCGCACGGGTCATGGTGCGATCATAACCGATTGCCTCACCGGTGGACTTCATTTCCGGAGACAGGTAAGCATCTAATCCACGAATCTTATTGAAGGAGAACACCGGTGCCTTTACGTACCAACGTTCCTTCTCTTCCGGATAAATATCGAAGAATCCCAATTCCTTCAGGCTCTTGCCAAGGATAACCTCCGTAGCAATGTCAGCCAGGGAATAGCCCGTAGCCTTGGACAGGAACGGAACCGTACGGGAGGAACGCGGGTTTACCTCGATGATATATACATTGTCTTCCTTATCTACAATAAACTGAATGTTAAACAAACCTACAATGCCGATTCCGAGACCAAGCTTCTTCGCATACTGTAAGATAATGCCCTTTACCTTGTTGGAAATGGAGAACGGCGGATAAACGGAGATGGAGTCACCGGAGTGCACACCGGTACGCTCAACCAGCTCCATGATACCCGGAACAAATACATCGCGGCCGTCGCAGATAGCATCAATCTCAACCTCACGACCCTGGATATACTTATCCACCAGTACCGGCTTATCCTCGTCAATCTCTACTGCGGTTCTGAGGTAGTGGCGAAGCTGCTCTTCGTTAGCAACAATCTGCATTGCGCGTCCGCCGAGAACAAAGGACGGACGAACAAGAACCGGATAACCGATTTCTGCCGCAGCTGCAATACCGTCTTCCATCTTGGTAACAGCCTTACCCTTAGCACGCGGAATATCTAACTCATTTAACAGGTTCTCGAAAGCATTACGGTCTTCCGCACGGTCGATTGCCGCACAATCCGTACCGATAATCTTCACGCCACGGTCATGTAACGGCTGTGCAAGGTTGATTGCAGTCTGTCCACCCAGAGAAGCAATGACACCTTCCGGCTTTTCAAACTCAACGATATTCATAACATCTTCCGGAGTCAACGGCTCGAAGTACAGCTTATCCGCAGTGGTATAGTCCGTAGAAACCGTTTCCGGGTTGTTGTTAATGATAATTGCCTCGTAGCCGGCATTCTTAATGGTCATCACTGCATGTACGGTGGAGTAGTCAAACTCAACACCCTGGCCGATACGAATCGGGCCCGCGCCGAGAACGATAATCTTCTTCTTGTCCGTCAGGCGGGACGCATTCTCGCCGGTATAGGAAGAATAGAAATACGGAATGTATGCGCCGGTATGGCAGGTGTCAACCATCTTAAATACCGGGAACAGGTTCAGCTCCTTACGCATGTTGTACACATCCATCTCCGTGCACTTCCACAAGCGGGCAATATACTTATCACCAAAGCCCATCTTCTTTGCTGCGGTCAGAATCTCGGCATCCTTGCGGACACGAAGCTGTTCTTCCATATCGATGATGTTCTTGAATGCCTCTAAGAAGAACGGCGTAATCATGGTAATCTCATGAATCTTTTCCAGAGATACGCCGTGATAAATCAATTCGGCAATCGCGAAAATATTATCGGAACGGAATTCCTTGATATACTCAAGAAGCTCGTCTACACTCATGTTGTCAAACTTGGACAGATACATATGGTTCGCACCGATTTCCAAGGAACGGATACCCTTTAACAGAGCCTCTTCCAAATTGGAACCGATACCCATGATTTCACCGGTCGCCTTCATCTGCGTACCCAACTTGTTGGTAGCGGAAGCGAACTTATCAAACGGGAAACGCGGTAACTTTGCAATCACATAGTCTAACTTCGGCTCAAATGCGGCATTGGTGTTCGCAATCCGGATATCTTCCAGTGCCATACCCACTGCAATCTTTGCGGTAACACGGGCAATCGGATAACCGGATGCCTTGGATGCCAAAGCAGAAGATCTGGAAACTCGCGGATTTACCTCAATCAAGTAATATTCGGAGCTGTGTGGATTCAAAGCGAACTGAACATTACAACCGCCTTCGATTTTCAGCTCCTTAATGAGCTTAATTGCGGAATCGTTCAGCATCTTTTCATCTTCCTTGCTGAGAGTCATAATCGGCGCAACTACGCAGGAGTCACCGGTATGTACACCAACCGGGTCAATGTTTTCCATACCGCAGATGGTGATTGCGTGGTCGTTGGAGTCACGCATTACCTCAAATTCGATTTCCTTGTAACCCTTTACGGACTTCTCAATCAATACCTGATGTACCGGGGAAAGCTTGAATGCATTCACACCGATTTCCATCAACTCTTCCTCACTGTAGGCAAAACCGCCGCCGGTACCACCGAGGGTAAATGCCGGACGTAATACAACCGGATAACCGATGCGCTCCGCTGCTGCCTTCGCCTCTTCCAAAGAGTAGGTAATCTCGGACGGAATAACCGGCTCACCGATGGACTCACACAGTTCCTTGAACATTTCACGATCCTCCGCACGTTCAATGGAAGCACTGGAGGTTCCCAGCAGCTCTACATTACACTCCTTCAGGATGCCCTTCTTTTCGAGCTGCATTGCCAGATTCAAACCGGTCTGTCCGCCGATTCCCGGGATAATCGCATCCGGACGCTCGTAACGAATGATTTTTGCTATATATTCCAGAGTCAAAGGCTCCATGTAAACCTTATCTGCAATGATGGTATCGGTCATGATGGTTGCCGGGTTGGAGTTACACAGAACCACTTCGTATCCCTCTTCCTTCAGTGCCAAACATGCCTGGGTGCCGGCGTAGTCGAATTCCGCTGCCTGACCGATTACAATCGGGCCGGATCCGATAATCAGAATCTTTTTAATGTCTGTTCTTTTCGCCATTGATATATACCTCCTGAATTTAAATTATTTTGATAGAGTTTTTCGACAATCTCCGCAAAATCCACGGGATATACTCCGAAACTTCCCATCGTTATGTTGCAAAAAAAAACCGGCTCCGTGAAGTGTATAGACACTTCACAGAAACCGGAACTATTAACTTTTTATAACGAAGAAATCAGAAGCAGATACCTCGTGAATAGAAACAAAAGCACGGATACCGTCAACAAAACCAGTACCTAGAGAAGCAAAAATAACGTTTTCTTTCGCATTCGGTAACATATTGCTTCTCCTTTCTGTCTCAAAATGTCTGACTCGAAACAGTAAGGCGGATATCCGACAAACAACCACGAGTCAGCGCTTATCTTCGTAATGATATCACGGAACCTCTCTCTTGTCAACTTAAAATTTTCAATTTATGCCAAGTCACCGTTCAACCCCATGGCTCTCACAATATCCAGATCCAAATCCTCCGGGAACTCCGGCCGTTTGCCCCGTTCTCTCATTTTTGTCGGATTAAACCGAAAGACACCGAAGCCGCCGTAGTAATCCCAGCTGGTACGGGCAATGCCCCGTTCCTCCAACAGTCCGGTTACGATACGGTACCAGTTGACACGCTCCTCATGCTTCGCAAATGCCATAAAGCATCCGAACTCACCGCAGAACACCGGTGCATTCCGCTCGACACTGAACTCTACGTACTGATCAAAGAACCGCTCCACCACTTCTACGGTACCCTGCTCCGGATAGGCCGCGAAACGGGCCTTCTCATCCTCCGTCGGGTTCTCCGGAAGAGGCGGCATCCGGTCCGCACTATACGGGAACGGAATATTGACCACCCGCTCTAAATGAGACCATCCTGCTCCTTGATGGGTAAAGGTATGCGGGTCATAGAAGTGGAAGGTATAAATCACCTTATCATCCTTAAAATCCGGCAGGGTCTTCATGGCCGCAAAGCTGTTCCAATCCGCTCCGCCGGCAATGATATAGTGCTTCTTATCGATGCTGCGCACCAGTTGAAATACCCGGGCAATGACCTCGTTCCAAAGTGCAATGTCAATACCGTGAGGCTCATTCATCAATTCGAATACAAGATATTCCGTGGCATCCTTATACCGTGTGGCAATCTGGGTCCAAATCGGAGTCAGAACCTTCTCCACCTCCGGAGAAGTAAAGGAATCCACATGACAATTATTATGAAAATCAAAGATTACATACATCTTCAATTCCTCTGCCCAGGCAGCTACCTTGTCTAAAATTTCAAATATGTTGTCCGGAATCTCCATCCCCGGAATCCCTTCACAAATTTTTTCAAAATGCATCGGAATACGGATGACATCACAGCCCAACTTCTTTGCGTTTGCAAAATCCTGCTTTGTGAAAAATTCCGGATTGATTTCATCCGCGCGACGAAATTCCATCCAGTTCGTAAAATTCACACCCTTGGTAAACGGTGCCGGAACAGCTCTCTTTCCTGCCATAACTTCTCCTCCTTGCCCGGATATCCGGACCTTCTCTATGGTGTGGTTGGTGTCGGACTCGGCGTAGGGGTAGCCGTTGCCATCGGGTCCTTTGCAATCTTTCCGCTGTTTTTACTGATTACCGAAGCTTTTTCTCCGGTAATGGACGTATTGGAAATCACTACGCGGATATAATATCCCACATCACTGTCTTTAATCGTATATTTGCTGGCTGCATAGCCCTTTCCGGAGCTTATGGTTTCAAAGGTTCCGGTAGACGTCTGACAACGTTGCCAGGTATAGGTAATATCCCCGGCAATTGCATTGTTACTGGTCACCGCGGTAATCACACCTCCGTTATATAATGAGGTACTTGAGATTGCAGCATAGGTTACTTTATCATATTGAATCTGGTACGGATACTTTTCGTAACTGGACGGAAGCTCCGACTTAGACTCCGGCGACTTTCGGAAAATAATGTACTGCCCCGGCAAAGCCCTGCTACTGCTGACCTTCAAGGTCTTCGCGGATTTTAAGGTGGACCAGCGTAGCTCACTCAGTTCCTCCGCCGTCAGATTGTCCGGATCGTCCACAATCGCAAACTGGTATACGGTGGCGTTTTCGCCTTTCGTATTATTGGTAAGCATTACACCGCCGGTTCCGCTCTTTGTATTCTGGTACTCTATCGTAATATCCGATGCCACATCCGGTTCCGAACCGCTGAACGGTATTAATACCGCATTCACCTTAGAAGCCGCCTTTCGACCGCTTGCGGCAGTCCGGACATACACATAGATTCCGGTTATTTCATTTGCCTCATTTACTTCGTACAAATATTTTCCCGGATTGTTCTTCACAAGGGAATCATCCAAAGTTGCGTTGGCATCTACACCTAATACCAACGGAATGGAAAGCGAGGTCACTCTTCGGTTCGTTGTCGGCAACACATCAAAAGAAACCACAGGAACCGTAACCCTATTCTCGGTAGAAGACTTCGCGTAGGTCGGCACTAAATTCCAGTCCTTTTGATTTAACGAATACTCCATGCCGTTTCGAATACTCAGAGACATGGACGCATTATTTACGTTTACCGTCGGAGCGGTAGCAATTTTTTGCAAAATCACTTTCGCTTCGGAACTGTAACGGACACCGCTCATTTTATCTGCGGTATCCGCATCGTTCACCGCTTTGATTCTGAAAAGAAGCGTAACTCCCTTTGCATGCATTTGAGCCAGATTCAGTTCATCAAACGGACGCCAGTTTCCGGTTGCATCCTTTTTCCATTCAATCCGGTCCACGTCAAAAAACGCGGTCTCGGCACCTCCCTGCTTTGTAAAAAAGAGAATATAGCCCGTCTCGGCGGAAAAGTTCGGATAATTCTTATATACATCCTTCCACAAATCAATATCCACCACATCCGCTGCCGAAATATCGCCCACAAAATCCGCAGACAGCTTCTCCTGCGCCTCCAGATAACGTGCGGTTACGATGGTGTCCACGTCTCCCCGCAGATAAATACGGGTGGTAACTCCCGGCTTCACCCAGGATATGTCAAACACTGCCTTTCCGTCGGCACCTACTTTCGCTTCTTCCCAAAAAGATGCGGTTGCATTATCGGAATAATAAATCACCGTATTGTTGCCGCCGGTTACAATCATCTCTTCCTTTTGATAATCCACCCGGATTGACGTATCCGGAAGCATCGTTGCATTTCCTGCCGCCTCTGCCCTTGCCCCGTTTGCAAGCAACGGTACAAGCAAAGCGCAAAGAAGCACCAGCATTCCCTTGCACAACTTCCTCATGGCCACTCCTCCTTTACTTTTTCTTATCCATAAAAAACGACTGATCGGAAAGCGCACCCGCCATATTCTTGTAATAACTGCTTACGGTACTGCTGCTTTTCTTGAAGTTCTTAATTTCCTGCTTTTTATCCTTTAAACAAAACTCCAAACGGGTTCTGTTCTGTTCTTCCAACGTACAAAGAGCCGCACCCTTTTCCAACACGGACTTAATCTTTCCCTGTAGGGCACGAATCCGCGGCTCAAACTCCTTTTTATAGGTCTCCATCTTCGGTTTCATTTTGGCGTATACCGATTCAAAACCTGCATCAAAATCAGAAATCTTTTTAATATACGGGTCCTTTTTCTCCATCAACGAATCAAATGCGTCCATGGAAAACTTCTCCGCCAGCAATATCATCTCCTGCTCCCTTGTAAGAGCCAGCAATTCGTCCAAATACTGTTCCTTCTTCTGAATCGTATCCTCCAACACCTTAAAACACGTTGAAAACTCACTTCTGTCCACTGTTATCCCTCCGCTTCAATAGACGTTCTTGTATGCATAGCATACAAGAACAGCCGGGCCCAAGGCACAGCTGTTCCATAAAAGTCTTATTCTTATTTTACGTACATATTATTCTTACGCATGAGCTCCTTCCAAAGGTCTCTCATGTTACGAATCTGTCCCAGTGCTTCCTCCAGAAGACTCATATCCTTCTTAATATTGGACTGCACCAAAAGGCCGTAAATGTACTCGTAAATCACATCGAAATCCTTCGCCGTCGCGTACTTGAAATCAAGTGTGGATCGGAACTCCGTAATGATGTTCTGAACTTTAATGATATAGGTACTTGCCTTCTCATAATCGTTCTTTTCCAGACCGAGCATAGCAATATTACAGAACTTAATCGCTCCGTCATACAACATCAGCGTTAACTCCGCAGGAGATGCTGTGTTAATTTTGGTTCCCTGATATAAACTTGCTGCATTTGTTGGTGGCATAGGCAAATACCTTCCTTTCCCTTATCATTCAATATTTTAGTACTGTCCCATTCCCAGCATGGACATTAAGGAACTGGACTGGCTGCTTAACTTACTGAGTGCGGTTTCCATGGAAGCAAACTGCTTATAGTAACGATCCTCAATCTCGGTAAGACGATCCTCTTCTTTCTTGAGCTGATCCTTATAACCGGTAAGCTCCTTCGTAATCTGCTTATCGTTGTAGAAGGTAAGCGCACTGCTGAGCTCGGAAGCCTTCATCTTATCCGCCATGGTATCGTACAGGTTCTTGGAAAGCGTCTGTAATACTTCCATTACCTTGTCCGGATCCTCTTCGATTGCCTTACGAAGCTTATCCTCGTACATCATGCCGTCCGGATCATCCTGGTCACCGTAAATATGTAACTTACCCTTCTCGGTGTACTTGGTAGTACAAATTCCAAATGAGGAAAGTGCATAATCCTCACCGTCCACGGTAACACAGCCGTCAAGTGCGGTACGCATTGCATTTAACAGGGAACCGATGGTGTTATCTCTGCGAAGAAGGGAATCCTTAATCTTCTTTTCCCACTTCTCCACTTCCGTATCACTCATGGCATCCTTCTGCTCGTCCGTTAACGGATCATAGCCTCTTGCGGACTCTGCGTAGTATGCGTTGTTTAACTCTTCCAGAACTTCGTTGTACTGCTTTACGAAATCCTTTACCATGTTATATACACTATCCGTATCCTGGGATACACCGATGGAAATCGTCTCTCCCGGCTTTGCGGATACCAGATCCAAGGTCAAACCGTTTACGGAAATCGTATTGGATGCAGACTCAATTACCGCTCCGTTTACCGTAACCTTCGCATCACTTGCTTCGAATACGGTCATACCACCCACACCTGCACCGCTGCTGATTGCGGTACCGTCGATGTTTCCGAGACCGATTGCTGCCAGCGCACTGTCGGAAGCATCAAAGCGGTCGATATCGGCGTAATCGGCAATCTCGCTCACCAATGCATTCTTTGCTACCTGTGCGACATCACCCTTGGCGGTCAGTGCCGCTTCCTTTGCCTCCGCCAATTCCTCTGTTGCCTGCTCGGTAGTCAGATGGTTTGCTGCCTCATCCTCTGCGACTGCCTGATAAGCAACCTCCAACTGCTGTGCATATTCTTCGGTATCGTAACCGGTGCCTTCGGTATAGGTGCCGAGTCTGGACTCATATGCTGCCTTCGCTGTCGTATCTGCATTGTAGGCATCCCAGATCTTCTGCTCATCCTCGGTTAAGGTTTCACCGTTTGCTGCCTTATCCTTAATCTTCGCAAAAGCCTCGGAGGATACCTCCTTTAATGTCGCGTTATCCTGAAAGGACTCCTCGAACACAACTCTTTCGTACTCTGTCTTTGCAATACGCTCTGCCTCTGCTTTCAGCTCTGTTGCACGCTCCGCTGTCAAGTCTTTTCCGTAAATCTGTACGGTATCACCCTCGGCAATTCCGGCAAGCATTGCTGCCTTTATCTCGGCTCCGATGCGTCCCGTTACGGTCGCTTTTGCTTCCTTGTCCGCTTCCGCGTCGGCAGTCTTCGTCGCCTGCTCTGCGGTTTTGGTCATTATCAGCTGATACGCATCGTTAATCTTCTTCTCGTCTGCTTCTAACGTTGCACCGCTTTCTGCCTTGGCAAGAACTGCATTGATATCCGCAGACTTGCTTGCCTCTAACGCAGCAAGCGCATCGTTTAAAGCCGCCTTATCCGCATCCGACATACCGGTGTAGCCTACAGCCTCGTAAATCTTCTTACGTGCTGCCGCACTGCCTGCATTCTCGGAGCTGGTGGTAATGGAGAAGGAATTCTCCTTACCGCTCTGTCTGGAGCTGATATACAAGCACTGTCTCGCCTCATCGAAATTTACGTTCAGGCCTGCAGTCTTACATGCATCGGAGAGATTGTTGAAGGTGGTATTCTCATCCACAATAAGCTCTGCCGTCTTGTCACCGCATGCAATGTTAATCTTGGTACCTGCCGCAACTCCCGCATCTACCAGCTTGGACTTTGCAGTCAGCTTCTCAGCGGAAGTAAACTTACCGCCGGTTACGTACTGGGCACTGGCAACGGAATCTACCGTCACATAATGTGTACCGATTGGTGCGGAAGCACCCGCGGTTGCCTTTACTACACTTTCGTTGGAAGAAGTGGTCTTCTTGGTCAAATAATTACCCTGGGTCTTCATCTTGGAAAGAGAACCCGTGTATAAGGAATAAATCTTTGTATTTAAATCCTTCCACTTTTCCGTCAACCATTCGTTCTTTGTAATTTTATTTTCTACCTTCGTTACTCTCGTCCGCTCCGCAGACATGAGCTGCTTAATGAGTGTATCCGTATCAAGTCCGGACACCATACCCGATAATCCGATTCCCATATTAACCTCCGTTTCCCGGCTCCTTCCGAGAAGCACCGTAAACTTTTATCTCTTTTCGTCCACCATAAGACCGGCAAGCTCCCACATCTTTGAAATCATCTCCAAGGTCTCCTCCGGCGGGATCTCACGAATGACTTCCTCGGTCTCTGCATCAATGACCTTGATGGAAACACGCTTCGTCTCTTCATGATAAGAGAACTCACACTTCGTCTTTGCGTGACGCATGGTCTGGTTTGCATGGTCAACCGCACTCTTAATCCTTCTGGATGTCGTCTCCTCATTCTCTGCCTGGGACTGCGCCTGCGCATCCGCTCCGGTACCGGCTCCTAACGGAAGCACTTCTACCGGCTGTGGATTGGTCCCGAGGGTCGTCATCTGTGGCTCTGCCTTCGGCTTCGCTTCCGGACGGTTCACTGCCGCCTCGGTATAAGCTGCCGTATTCATCATTCCGCTCTCAATTTTCATCTTATACACCTCCATGTTTGCTTTATCCGAATCCTCTGTCGACTCCGTTCTGACAGAAAATCATTTCTTTGCCTACTATATCGGACAAAAACGGTGAAAAATTAACCCTTTTCGGGAAAACTTTTCACCGTTTCTTTCACTTTTTAAAACATATTCTTTAATACATCCGGCGAAGCTTCGGTAGATACCGCTTCCTTGTTCGCCTCCTGAATCTGCACATAAATCTCCTTACGGTATAACGGCACCGACTTCGGCGCATTGATACCGAGCTTTACCTGCTCTCCTTTAATCTCAAGCACTGTTATTTCAATGTCATGACCGATCATAATCGATTCGTTTATTTTTCTCGACAGGGCCAGCATATCTATTCCCCCTTTGCTTCTTTACTCTTTTTCACCAGGTCGTATATATTGTATTTTACCACATAATCCGGGTTTTCTGCAATAATCTGACAGCCTTTTTTTGTATCCGCGTTAATCACAAGCGGAGCCTTTAAGTTAGCGGACATCTTCGTAAGGTCTGCCGGCACGCTTAAGGTCAGTAAAATAATCACATTGTCCTCGTTCAAATCACCAAGCGGCTTTAATACCTCGTCCTCCACAATCGGATTATAATCCGCCAATACGGACAACGGGCTGATTACCGGAAGCGCCAGCTCCTGCATATCCAGACTCTGTAACCAGGAAATGGTGTTGTTTCCGCCCTCTTCGTTGTTATACAAAATCGTATAACGCTTGCAATCCTCAAATCCGATTAATCCGTCTTCAAAGGTCAGCACCTTATCCTCAGCCAGATCAATTTCTCCAAAATGTCTTGTTTTTACTAACATTTCCATTCTCCTTTCGTATATCATACCTTCGTTTATTTTTCATAATCAGCGTTTACAGGAAGTCCAACAGGGACGACTGCACCAGCTTTGATGCTGCGGACAGGGACGAATTGTAAATCGTCTCCGCAGACGTATATTTGATGATGGTATCCACCAAATCCACATCCTCATTGGAGGAGAGTAAATCCTCAAAATCCACCTGCTGGTCACCGAGACGGCTCTGGGTCAGAAGCAGACGATTGTAACGTCCGCCCAGGTCGGATACCGCCACATTGACCTTATCCTGCATATCTACCGTATCGGACAGACCGCCCGCAAAGGCTGCCTGCATAATATCCGTACGCAGGGTGAACTCGGAAGTCAGCTGCTCCTTAATTCCCTCTAAGGCCTTTCTCTGCTCCGGCGTCAGATTCGTATCCTCTAACATCTTATCTACTTCCGCCATCTTTTCCTCGGTCTCCTGCACATCGCTTACCGCATTGATAATATCGTCGATGGCACGACCGATATCATGGGTAAATGCTGCATTTCCCTCGGTATTGATGGTCAGCTTCTGATTGAAGTTTACCTCGTACTGAATCGGCTGCCCCTCCGTCACGCCGAAAGGTTCGTCAATATTATAATTTAAATTCTGCTTTTCAAAGGTAATTACTTCCGTCCCGTCCTCCGACGTTCTGGTGCAATTAAAATAGTGCTCCGGACGAAGGTCGTTTGTCTGGAACTCCTTCTTGGAATAGGTCACATCGATATGCTCGGATTTTCTGATTTTCTCGTAAACATTCTTACCGAAAATCAATTCTCCGGTCTCTCTGATGAAGTGAACCTCATCATCTCCCGGCTGATAGGCATCCGGGTCGGTTAAGGTCTTCTCCGCCGTAATCGGAAGTGCCGTCTTTACCAGGTAGCCCTCCGCATCCGTACTGCCGTCCGTATATTCAATGGTTGCACCGGACTCCAGATTGCCGTACCCCAGACGCAGTCTGTAAATCTGGATCTGATTCGGCATGGTCTTGTCGAAAGCACCCGGATTCTCTTTATCAAAGGCGTTGATATCCACATTATTTACAATCTTAAACTCTGCGGTCACATCCTCTCCGCAAAGAGGCTCCGTCATGGTATAGGTGTACTCGTCCGTCGGCTCGTTAAACACCAGCGGCGTGTCCGTCTTATAACCGGAAAATACGTAACGGCCGGCATAATTGCTGTTGCCCTCCTGGTAAACATGCTGCTTTAACTGTTCCAGATTCTCCACGATGCTGGCACGGTCCTCGGCCGTCAACGGATCGTTGGCACCCTGGTTACAGTAGGTATTCATCTGACGAAGAATATCGTTTACCACATCTAGGGAACTTTCCGTCGTATCCATCCAGGAAAGCGCATCCGGAATGTTTTTCTCCACATACTGGGTAATCTCGGAAAGATTCGTGCGAAGCTTTAACGCACGTACCGCAATAATCGGGTCATCCGACGGCTTCTGAATCTTCTTACCGGTGGAGTACTGATTCTCTAAGGTAGAAAGCAGGTTTTTGTTATTGTTGATGTTATGTAAGACATTATTTGTCATCATCTTGTTGGTAATTCGCATCGTGTCTGCCTCCTTTTCCCGAAATTTTCTGCCTGTTATTTATATCGGCATTTCCCGTTCGTTTAAACACCCATATAGTTAATTAATTTATCGTAAATCTGATTCATTATCGAAATCACCTGCGCCGAGAGATTGTAGGCCTGCTGGTACCGCATCAGGTTCATGGCCTCTTCCTCGGAATCCACGCCCGCCACGGACAAACGCTGGTTATCGATGGAGTTTACCAGATTGTTCTGGCTCTTCTCAAAGTTCAGCGCCGCCTTGGTATCGATACCGACCTCCGCCACCAGCGTCTGCAAAAACGCCGCCGGCTTACCCTGCTTGAACATGGTGGTATCCTTCTTTAACTCCATCAGCTCTTCCGCCTTATCGTAGTTGCCGACACCGTTCACAATATCGGATGCCGCCGCAAACATACGCGGGTCGTGCTGAATCATATCATTGACGCAAATATTTTCCGCCGTAATGTGATAGTAGGAGCTGTATACCGTAGACACATCCTCCACCGCAAACTCACCGGTCTGGGAATTGAAGGAATACGGGTCATAGCCTGCTCCTCCGTCCTCACCGTAAACCCCGAACTTGTACTCCTTACCGGTCACCTTATTGGAGGCCGTAAAGAAATCCTGGCCTGCGCTTCCGTTTAAATCCACACCGGACTTATGAATCTCGTTGAACTTCTTTGCATAGGTACGCAAAAACTCGTTCATCTGCGCCATATAGTACGGCACACCCTTATAATCCACCGTAAGGCCCACACTTGAAACTTCCTCATCCGCATAGGCTCTTACCGGCTCTTTCAAATGAAACTCATAGGAATAATCGCCCGTATCCTTATCAATCGATACTTCAAAAGATTCATATTCATACTTCACAGTACCGATGGTAATTTCACCGGTCTCCGGAATATTTAACTTTGCCTCTGCGTCTACGGTCGGATTCTTCATGGTTACCGAATACATACCTACATAAGCGGTAACGGTACCCTTTAAATTATCCGCATTATTACCGTCTCTTACCTCAAATAACGCCTTTAAGCTTCCGCTCTGGGTATAGGCATACGGGTTAAACTGCTGGCCGTTGTCCCAAACCACATCGTACATACCCTCCGCATCGGTCTGGTTCTTTCTGTATTCCCTCGGCACTACCTTTAACTCGTGGGTCTCGTAGGTATCCACCAACGTCTGGCCGTCAATCTTTACCACATAATCCTTTAAGCCGACAGGACCGTTTGGCGTCTCCTCCACCGTCACGTTAATAATGGAGGATAACTCATCCACCAGCACATTCCGCACATCCCGCAGATCATTGGCATGGCTGCCGCCGATTTCCACCGCATTAATCTGCTTTGTCAGGGATGCAATCTCTGCCGCAATGGCGTTCACCCGGTCAATCTGGTTTTTAATCTCGAAATTACAATCCTCCTGCACCGCCTGCAAATTGGTAAAAAGAGAATTGAAATACTCACAAAAGCTCTGGGCCACATTGGTCACCTGGGTACGCACCGTCAGATTCGCCGGGTCCTTTTCCAGCTCCTGAATGGTATCGTGCATCTTATCAAAAGTGGTAGTAAAGCCCTCCAACTGAATCTCGTTCAGATAAGACTGAATCTGAGACATGTAGTTGGACTTAGTGGCATAACCGCCGTAAATGGAATTATTATTCCGGAATTTTTCATCGTAATACTGGCTACGGGTCTGGGTAATGGCATCCACATCCACACCGGTACCGATCATACCGTGTCTGCCGTTGGCACGCAACGCGCTTCCGGCCCTCTGCTCGATGACCTGTCTCGTAAAGCCTTCGGTTTCGATATTCGCAATATTATGAGCGGTGGTATTCAGGCCGCCCTGGGCTACGAACAAACCGGACTTGCCGATATCCAGACCAAAAAATGTATTTGCCATCGCACACACTTCCTTTCCTTCGGTTTAAAAACCTGCCAAACTACTTCTTAGAACATGTTCAGTACATGCTCAATCATTTCACTGACTACGTTAATATACCGGGCAGAGGCATTGTAGGCATGCTGGTATTTAATCAGGTTGGTCAGCTCCTCGTCGGTGGATACCGCCATAATCTCCAGTCGCTCATTGTTGATGCTGTTGGCCATGGCCTCCTGGGTCTCCGACAAGGTCTGGTATTTCTCACCTCTGGTACCCAGTTCCCCGATAAGGGCGGTATAATAATTATTAAAGTTATTGTAGTTTAATTCATTCGGATTCAATGTAGCGAAATCCGCCTGCCATGCAGACAACAGCTCCTGCGCCACATCGATATTAAAATCGCCGGTATTGGTGTTCTTGGAAAGCGGAAGCTTGGAACGGTCCTTTAATACTTCCGGATTAATCTCAATCTCTCCCAAGGTATACAAAGAATAATTGTTTTCCGGGTCTTCCTCGTTGTAAATGTACACCATTTCCTTGCTGCCGTCGGCTAAGGTAACCTCCTGTAGCTCTTGATAACGGCTCATGGACTTACGGGAGAAAAACTCGGTCCCCATGGTCTTATCCGCATCCATACCCACGGAGGCCTTCTCCGTATCCAGCACCTTGATAACCTCGCCGTTTTCCAGCATAATCTCTCTGTTCGGGCAAAGAATATCGTTTATGGTGGTAACGATTCCGTGAATCAGCTGGTCAAACTGGGACTGAGTTGCCATAATCACAGAATCGTGAATGTCCTTGTTGTACTTGGCTGCTTCGATTTCAAACAGCCCCATTGCCTCTTCGTAAGAAGCCTCATCCTCAAAATCTTCCCTCTTCGGCTTTATCGGTACATCGGTGAACTTGCCCACCTTACGGCCTCTGGCAAGAATAATACCCTTTAAGGAACCGATATCCGTATCATCCACCGGATTCGGGGAACGGTCAAAGCTGAATACCTCCGCATCACCGAAGGCCGGCCAATACGGCACCAGCATCTCGGAATCCTCCGAAATCGGTCTCGTGTCCATATAGAAAATATTATCCTCCAGCAAAAACGGCATTTCCTCGGCACGGATGGATACCCGGCCGTCCGCTTCCTCCGTATAGGAAATGTCGATTAAACCGCCCAACTCATCCAAAAGAAGATTTCTCGTATCCCGCAGGTCATTGGCATGCTCGATGCCGGTGGCCTCATGGAAACGGATTTTATTGTTCAAGTCCCGGATTTCCTCGGCAATCTCGTTAATCCGGTCCACCTTTGTCTGAATTTGTGAATTCAAATCGATCTGATAGGTCTGAATCTGTTCGTAAATATTCTCGGCGTGTTCCACAAAGTTTACACCGCACTGAATGAGAGTAGCTCTGGTTACGATGCTGTCCGGCTCCTTCGCAAGCTCCTGAAGTGCCACCCAGAAATCCTCGATGGACCGCTGGAACTGCACGCCCTCTAATTCACCCATAACCTCCTGCATCTCGAAGGCCGCCTCATACTGCACATGATAGAACCCTTGTCTTCCGGATTCCTTGCGGTAGGACTGATCCAAAAACTGGTCACGAATCTGGCGTACCACCTGGGTATCCGTACCGAGACCGATTTTCCAAGGAGAAATCTTATTTGCGCCGATTTTGTTGTACATGGAATCCATGAGAAGGGTCTGCTGTCTGACAAAGCCCTTGGTCTCTGCATTGGCAATGTTATGTGACGTTGTATTCAATGCATTCTGGCTGGTCTTCAAACCCGATACACCGATATATAAACTATCCATCAAACCCATAATCGACGCCTCCTTTCCTGCAATTTATCCTCGTTGGCCGGCACTTCGTGCCCCTTATAACGAAAGAAGACAGGGCTATGTTCTCCGCGTATAATTACTGCTTCGCATCAAACATCCCTGTCTGCGTAACGCCCAGCTCCGATTCGCCGGCGTTCCTTGTATAATTATTTCCTTGTACCATCCGTGTACTCTGAAGTAAATTCATATTAAATTCAATCATTTCGAGAGACTGCCGAATCAATGCACCGTTTCTCTCGTTCAAATCCGCAAGCCGCTTTACCGACTTTCCGAGTGCATCCTTTAACTCGCGCAAGTCCACCTGCGCCTTCGGCTGCTTTTCCGCCACCTTAATCAATTCCGTAAGAGTCAGCTCCTCCGGCTTTCTCCCCAATACAATTCCCATGTTGTTGAGCACCTCGGCCCGCTTACGCTCCAACGCGCCCACACGGTCGATGGCCTCCTGCTCTTTGTCGGTAATCCTCTGCAACGCTTCCAAATCATTGGCCACGATTGCCTTTGTCTTTTCCTCGGCTATCGGCAGGAGAGTGAGGTATAAATCCTTCTCCTGCGAAAGCGTGGAAATCATTTCTTCCATCAGGCTCGCCAAACGTATCCCTCTCTCTCTTAGATCTCTCTTGCCAACAGCTTATCCGCAAGCATCTCCATGGAAACGTCATACGTGCCGTTCTCCATTCTGCTCTTGATATCGTTCACCAGGTCGGTTCTGACATCCGGAGCCGCCGCAACCGCAGCCTTCGCCACCTGATAATCCTTACCCATCTGGGAAATCTGTACGCTGTCGTACTTCTGGGTATTGTTGGTCTTCGCAACTCTCTTCGTGCTGTTTGCCTGGTACAACTGGCTTACTCTGTTGATTGCATCAATACGCATAATAAACACCACCTATCTCTGCTGATTTATTGGTTCTGTAAGTTATATCGGCAGTTAAGGAAAAAATCTTAAGTAGTTTTTGAAAGTTTTTTTGAAGAAAGGCCGACTTTGGTGCATTTACAAGGGCTACGCAAGAGTCCCCGTGCCAAGTCTGTCTCCGTTCGTTTTAAAAAAATCAAGATGCTCACAAAAAATATTGTTTTAACCCTTGCATTATAATATTAACTCTTATCTCCTACAAATCACTTTATTTACATATAATTTCGTATAATGATATTGACCATCCCGCAACTGTAGCGTTATAATATTACCAATACATACGCAGGAGGTTTTGTTATGGTAGATGTAAAGGGAAAATGGGCTTTGATTACCGGTGCCAGCAGAGGTATCGGTTATTTGTCCGCTCTTTTTATGGCGGAGCAGGGCTGTAATCTGGTGTTGCACAGCCGGAAGAAGGAGCACTGCGAAAAGGTGCTTAGCGAAGTAAAAGCAAAAGGCGTAGAGGCCTATGTGGTAGAGGCGGAGCTGACGGATTTGGCACAGGTGGAGCGGATGCTTGCGGATATCGATGCAAAGGAGACTCCGGTTTCCATCGTGTTAAATAATGCGGGACTGCAGATTGCCTACCGTGTGGACTATTTCAACACTCCGGTTTCCGATTACACGGAAAGCTTCAAGATTAATACCATTGCCCCGGCCATGATTTGCTATCACTTCCTTCCGAAGATGATAGAAAACGGCTTCGGCCGTATTTTAAATACCACCAGCGGCATTGCCCTGGACCCGCACCAGGCCGGCTATTCCGCCAGCAAGGCGGCTTTGGATAAGATCACGATCGATTTGGGACATACCGTACAAGGTACCGATGTCATGATCAATCTGACCGATCCGGGCTGGTGTAGAACGGACCTTGGCGGTCCTCACGCACCGAATGCGCCGGAAAGCACCATTCCGGGCATCGTGGTAGGCGTCTTCGCAGACGACAAAAAATCCGGGCGGAACTTCGGCGCCCAGACCTTCGCCGGGATGACCTTGGAAGAGGCGGTAAAATATGCGGAGGAGCATTTTGATAGTCCGTATTAAAGAGAGGACGTAAAAGAGGTTTTACGAACAAACTCGTAAAACCTCTTTTGTTTTGTGTGATACCATGATTTCCGGTGCATGTGACGTCATAAACGAGTATCACATTTCCACCGCATTCCAATATCGCCCACTATATAAATTTATCCAGTGATATCATCCTATTGCTTACTCGCACCAATAATCTGGATTATTCGATATACTAACAATGAATTCTTCTAATGAATTTGCAATCATATCATTTAAATAATATATTCGCTCATCATCAAGTCCTATTGACAAATATACTCCCTCATTCACCTCAAAGAAGATAAGCTTATTCTCCTCACTAATTGAATACAATTCTAAATCAGGATCGAATTCATAAATATCTTCTCTCAGTCGTATATCTGCACAGGTTTCAGGATCAATTAATCTATTAATCGCTCCTTCTTCGTTAATCACAAATCCATATCCCATATTACTATACAAAAACTTCAAATCATTCGGGAAACATATTCCCATTCTTTGTTCAGCTCTTCTTATATCATCATAATCAACCCTATATGATTTGAATAATTTAAAGATATTTTCTGTCATGATTCCTCCAAAACTATTTAAATAAACTATTGCACGGCGAATTTACTCCATGAATCCCCATTTGATGTTCATCCGGAAATTTTGCAGGCGTAATATTCCACCATTCATGAGCACCATTATATGAATTCTCAATAATATGATGCGCATCATAAGGATCTCCTATATTTCTTACAATCACACCTTTTTTACCATATACTGGCTCCACATACCTCGGCCAAATCTGCCCTGTGTTATTCTGCCATTCATCAATAGCTTTATTTTTTACTTTTGTTGTAAACTGCCTTCTATGTTTTGCCGTATCTTCAGGTGACAATTTTGAAAAAACAGTAGTTCTCAACCTCTCCTTTAACTCGTTTTTCTGCGTTGCATGAATTGAATACCCTGTCTTATTTTCAATATCACGAATATATTTTTTTACAGCATCATAATCAATAGCAGAACTTTTTCCTTCACTCGCAAAGAACTGCAAATCCATCTTTACGCGTCCGTTCGGTGTTCCAAGTTCAACCACATCATCCACACCAACGCCCATCTGCGCCATGTTTCTGACATTGCTCTTGGTTGCCTGTCTGGCATAGTCGAAGGCTTCCTTCTTTGCTCCGCTGTAGCCGCCAATGCCGCCGGTGATGCCGTTGATTGTGGCGCTAAAGGCTACCTGACCGTAGTCGATTTCGGTGAATGACTTTCCTTCTACCAGCTGTCTGCCGAGTTCCTCCGTAGCACCTTCCATGGCACCGAAAGCCATGCTCCGGCCTACTGCCCGGGTAGTCGTGCGTGCCGTCAAACGAAGTCCCTGACGTGCTGCTGTTGCGCCAAGGTTTGCAGTTCCGAAGGATACTGCCGCTATCACCGCGTTGAAGATTCCCTCATACAAGATTAAG
>JAFYMC010000011.1 GCA_017556805.1 Lachnospiraceae bacterium
CTTAGGGATTCATCAAGTACTTACATTAGTAAGACTGTGCCGCAGTGGCGGAACTGGCAGACGCACAGGACTTAAAATCCTGCGGGACTAATCTCCCGTACCGGTTCGATTCCGGTCTGCGGCATTTGCAGTTTTACTGCAAACAACTTCATGTTGTGTGTACGTGTAGCTCAGCTGGATAGAGCACTTGGCTACGGACCAAGGTGTCGGGAGTTCGAATCTTCTCACGTACATTGAACGAAAAAAGAGAAGTAGGATTAATCCTACTTCTCTTTTTTGTATTCGAATTCGTCTTCACTTCGTTACGGTCCGCCCAGAACCGAGGGTCTACGTTTCACTTCGGTCCATGCAGAGCTAAGGTCCCCTGGACCTTGTGCACCCACCGGACCTCGTGCGCCTTCTCACGTACATAGCAAGCTAGGTTCGTAAATGCATAATTAGTAAATCGATGCAACTATGAGTTGCATATAAATAAGTCGTTGTGTTATAATTACAGGGATAAAACGAAAGAGGGGAAAGCATATGAATTTTGCTGAAAAATTATATACCTTACGTACCCAAGGCGGATATTCCCAGGAGGTACTGGCGGAGAAGTTAAATGTAAGTCGTCAGGCTGTCTCTAAGTGGGAAACCGGTCCGACCTTGCCGGAAACGGATAAGTTGATTGCAATCAGTGAGCTTTTTAATGTGTCAATTGATTCTTTGTTGATTGATTCCATCAATTTAAATACCTTTGAGAGTATGGATCGTATTCTTGTGAAGTTTTTAAGCTCTGCCAGAGATATGGACGATATTTCGGAAGAACTTTTGGATATCATGCGGGACGGTGTGATTGATGGTACGGAGCGCTTAAAAGTAGATGAAATTATTAAGACATTGGATTCGGTAGCACGTATCATTGATGAGATTAAACGTAAGATGAATTTATAGGTGCAAATGTAAGTTGCATAAATTGCATAATGTACTTGGTAGAAGAAACGGTATCCTTATGATATGATAGGTTCATCAACACAGAAGTGTTGAATCAAAAGGAGGACGAAAATGAACGTAGGACAGATTTATGGTAAGACGCTGAAGTTTGTATGGTTGAAGTTGGCATTGGGAGCGGTAATTACGGTAGCATCCGTATTGTTACTGGCTCTGTTTTGGGGAATCAGCTCCTTAATGGATAACCCGGCAGTATTTGCAATTTTGCTCTTTGTATGGGCAGGACTTACAGCCGTGCTTTATAAAGTAGCAATGTATTACGGCGGTTATATGATTAAGGCAGCTCATGTTGCGGTGATTTCTCAGGCGGTAACGACCGGAACCATTCCGGAGAATATGTTTGAGACCGGTAAGAATATGGTAAAAGAGCGTTTCGGTGCTACCAATGTTTACTTTGTAGTAGACGGTTTGGTAAGCGGTGCGGTAAAGCAGCTACAGAATGTGGTAGGAAAAATTGATAACATCTTCGGAAACATTCCGGGTGTCAGTGCAATTGTAAGCTTTGTACAGATGTTTATCGGAATCGCGTTAGGTTATATTGACGAATGTTGTCTCGGCTACACGTTCTATAAGAAAGAGGATGGTGCGTTTAAGGCAAGCTGCGACGGCGTAGCAATTTATTTCCAGAATGCAAAGCATTTATTAAAGAGCGCACTTGTGACGACTTTGATTGTTATGGGCGCAACCCTTCTGGCATGGCTTGTACCGTTCCTTTTAATCGGTGCGATTTGCAGCCTGCTTGATGTGACCTGGTGGATTTCCGCATTGATTTCCGTATTGATTGCGGCAATGTTAAAGGCTGCGTTTGTGGATAGTTTTATGATGGTAAAGACCATGGTATCTTACATGGAAGTGGCTCCGTCTACCGAGATTACCTTCGATATTTACGGTAAGCTTTGTAAGATTTCCAGTAAGTTTAAGAGCTTGTTCAATAAGGCAAAGGAAGAAACTCCGACCATGGAGATTGCGGAATAAAGACAAACAGGGGAGTTTATTCTATAATTACATAATACAAAAGCAGCGGTCAAGGAACGATTCCTTGGCCGCTGTGTTTTGCTTTAAAAAATCGATTGGACTTGAAATTACATTTTTGTGGACCACATGCTACAATCCAGTACTCTGGTAGCAAAGTCCTCGTAGAAGTCCGGCTCGTGACAAATAAGAAGAATACTTCCCTTATAAGCGGTGAGAGCACGTTTTAATTCATCCTTTGCGTCTACGTCCAAGTGATTGGTCGGCTCGTCCAAAAGGAGAACATTGGTCTCTTTGTTGATGAGCTTACAAAGACGTACCTTTGCCTGCTCACCACCGGAGAGAACACGTACCTGGCTCTCAATATGCTTGGTAGTCAGACCACACTTGGCAAGAGCGGAACGAACTTCATACTGGGTAAAGGACGGGAAACTCTGCCAGAGCTCCTCAATACAAGTGTTATTCTTTGCTCCGGTCATTTCCTGTTCAAAGTAGCCCGGGAATAAATAGTCTCCCAAGGTTACTTTTCCGGAAATCGGAGGGATAATACCGAGAATACTCTTTAATAAGGTAGTTTTACCGATACCGTTGGCACCCTTTAATACCAGCTTTTCGCCTCGTTCCATGGCAATGGTAATGGAACGGGACAGCGGTTCGTCATAGCCGATGACCAGACCTTCTGTCTGGAAAATGTAACGGCTGGCAGCCCGGGCTTCCTTAAAGTGAAACTCCGGTTTCGGACGCTCGGCGGCAAGCTCGATTACTTCCATCTTATCTAACTTCTTCTGACGGGACATGGCCATGTTACGAGTAGCAACTCTTGCCTTGTTTCTGGCAACGAAGTCCTTTAATTCGCTGATTTCCTGCTGCTGACGCTTATAAGCAGCCTCCAGCTGTGCCTTTTTTACGGCATAAACTTCTTCGAACTTGTTGTAGTCGCCGACATAACGGGTCAGTTCGCCGTTTTCCATATGATAAACCAAGTTGATAACGCTGTTTAAGAACGGAATATCATGAGAAATCAAAATAAACGCATTCTCATAATCAATCAGGTAGCGCTTTAGCCATTCGATGTGTTCTACATCCAGGTAGTTGGTCGGCTCGTCCAAAAGCAGGATGTCCGGCTTCTCAAGTAAAAGTTTTCCAAGTAATACCTTGGTACGCTGACCGCCGGAAAGAGCGGTAACGTCCGTATCCAACCCCATGGCATCCAGCCCGAAGGCGTGGGCAATTTCATCAATTTTGGTATCAATGATATAGAAATCGTGTACGTCCAGTAAATCCTGAATGTTACCGAATTCTTCCATCATGCCCGGAAGTTCTTCGTCGGAGGCTTCTCCCATGGCGGCACAAAGCTCGGTCATGCGGGCTTCTACATCGTAGAGAAATTCAAATGCGGATTTAAGCACATCACGGATGGTCATACCCGGCTGTAATACCGAGTGCTGGTCCAGATATCCCACACGGACATCCTTTGCCCATTCGACCTTTCCTTCATCCGGCATCATTTTTCCGGTAATAATGTTTAAAAAGGTGGACTTTCCTTCTCCGTTGGCACCGATGAGTCCTACATGTTCGCCCTTTAAGAGGCGGAAGGATACATCTTTTAACAGGGTACGGTCACCAAAGCCGTGATTCAAATCCGAAACACATAAAATGCTCATAAATACATTCCTTTCCGAGGCCGCGAAAGCGGCACAATAGCGGTAGTGCATAAGCACTAAAACAGTCCCATTATACCCGATATATCCAAAATATGCAAGTAGAATAAATAAGAAGCACTGTTTTTGAGGAAAGAAACCGGGGAAAAGAGAAAAGGCTGCCGATAATGGCAGCCTTTTCCATGAGGGGAGTATAAATATTAATAAGGGGTTATATAGTGTCAAAGACTTAGGGGAATCTTTAACACACCCTTATCATATCGCATGGGTCGACAAAAAGCAATTAAAAAAGTATAAAGAAATCGTAAAACAAAATAAAGAAGAAGTGAGAGGAAGATTTTTTTGTCTGAACGGCATATAGTAGAATGAGAAGCGGTAAAAGAAACGAAGTGAAGAGGCAGTATGTGGATTATTGCAGCGTTAGTGGCGGATTTGTGTTTGTACCTATTTGCCGGACAGGAGATTGCATTGGACTTTCTGGGAGGTTATTTAATCGAACTGAGTCTAAGCGTAGATAATTTGTTTGTATTCTTGTCAATTTTTACATCGTGCGGGGTGCCGGAACCGTATCGGCACAGAGTGTTGCATTACGGAATCATCGGAGCGGCGGTGTTGCGTCTGGTGTTCATTTTGTTTGGAGTCGCAATTGTGTCCAGATTTGAATGGATTTTATATCTTTTTGGACTTGTGTTAGTATTTAACGGAGTCAAGATGTTGTGCACAAGGGAAAACCAGGAGAAGAGTATTGAGAACTCCTTCGGAATGAAGTTGGTGCGTCGTTTTATTCCGGTAACGGAAACCTTTCGCGGAAATTGCTTTTTTGTTCTAAAGGAAGGAAAAAAGGGGAAAATGCGTCGTTATGCGACTCCTCTGTTTGCGGTTTTGGTGGTGGTGGAGTTGTCGGATATTCTCTTTGCTATTGATTCTGTACCGGCAGTGTTTTCCGTAACAACAAATCCGGTTATTGTATATACATCTAATCTATTGGCAATTCTTGGTCTCCGACAAATGTATTTCGGATTGGAGAAGCTGGCCAATCGTTTTGTTTACGTAAAATACGGAATTGCTACTGTATTGATTTTTACCGGAGCAAAGCTGGTGGCAGCCATGTTCGGCCGGACGATTTCTACCGCATGGTCCATTTGTTTTATTATTGTTGCGTTGTCAGCCAGCATGGGTGCATCGCTGTTTGCGACAAAAAAAGGAAGTGTATAAATCAAGTGCATCTGCAAATAATAAGTCCTGTAACCGAAAACCAAGTGTCTATCAGGAGGTAGCAGTATGTCTTATAATAATGAGAATACCCAGAACAACACCAAGAATAACACCCAGAACAACGCTCAGAACGGTGGTATGAAGAACAATACTCAGAATAACACCCAGAACGGTTCTATGAACAACAACACTAAGAATAACACTCAGAACAATGCACAGAACTGCCGTAACTGTGCTCGTAACGCAAGCAAGAACGAAAGCAATCGTTAGTTTTTAAACGGAGCGGGGCTGTCACAAGGAGACAAGTGGCGGCTCCCTCTTGCTTTTAGGGCTCTATTCAAAAGTCGTCGCATTCTTTCATTGGATGTTTGCAAGTCGCAACGCTCCGTCAATCTTCCTCTAACCGTTTCTAAACGTCTCTTCGGGGACGGCCTCGAGACTTAGAAACGGTAAGAGGTGATATCGACTGCGCTAAGAACGCGACCCTTTGGGAAAAGCAAACACTCACTGGAGTTCCCCGGCGACTTTTGTAGTTATTGGATATATCAGAAAGCAAGAGGGAGCTGCGACCGAGTCTGCTTACTTTTCTGTTGTGACAGCTATGTCTAAGAGAGGAGAATATCGGAAGGACGAATACCGAAAAGAAGGGCAGTAGGAAGTATATATGAGTTTCGTTTCTTATGGATAGACATTTGATGACATGTCGGGTAAAATGGTAAAGAAAAATAATGTAAAAAATTTTTTGATTTGAAAATAAATATCCCCTCTTGCTACGTCTAATAGGTGAAAGGAGGTAAGGGAGTGAAAAAAGAAGAGTTTACATATCGTGTGGAAGCCATACGGGGACAGTTGTATAAAACCGCGATGTTGTATCTGGGAAGTCATGCCCAGGCAGTGGATGCATTGGATGAAGCAATTTATAAGGGGCTTTGCGGATATAAGAAGCTCCGGAAGCCGGAGTTTTTCACGACTTGGATGACGCGTATTTTAATTAATGAATGCAACAACGAGTTGCGGAGAAGAAAGCGTACCTGTCCTTTGGAGGAACTCCCGGAAACGGCGGTGGAGGAGTTTGATTCCCTACCGTTAAAGGAGGCACTACAGAAGCTTCCGAAGGAGTTAAAGGATGTGATTGTACTGCGGTATTTTTCGGGCTTTACTTTGGCAGAGACGGCGGAACTGCTTAACATCCCGCAGGGAACCGCAGCGACCAGACAACGGAAGGCGTTACAGGTGTTACGCCTGGAATTAGGTGAGGAGGAATCGTATGAACAGAAATGATGAGTTTACGGAATTTATGAAGGAACTGGACGGGGGAGTACCGGAAATCGGCGAATCCATTAAAAGGGGCAGTCGCAGAAAGGCGCGGAAGAAGTTTTTGTATCAGCCGCTTATGAGCTTGGCGGCGGTGTTTATGCTGTTTGTATTGTCGGTGAATATCAGTGCACCGGTGGCAAAGGCATTTTCCAATGTGCCGTTTTTAAAGGATTTAACGAATTCGGTTATTTTTTCGAAGTCTTTACGGGATGCCATTGAGAATGACTATGTACAGGGAGTGGAGCTGAAACAGACGAAGAACGGAGTAACGGCAGAAATCATATCCATGGTAGTAGATCAGGAAAAGCTGACGGTATTTTACCGGTTTGAATCCGACAAATACACGAATTTGATTGCAAGTAGTAAGGTGTATGACGAGAGAGGGGAGGATGAGCTCGGATTTACTGAAAATGAGATGAGTAGTTTCGGTTGTCAGAATGAACAAATCCGTAGTGTATCCACCGATTATCTTATGTTAAATAGGGCAGACAACATCTGGATGGAGTCTATGCCGGAAAAGGTGACGTTCCGAATGACAGTGTGGGACAGACAAATTTTCGGTGATAAAAATTATCTTTCTGATGAGCTTATTCAGAAAGATAGTGAACACATTTTGACATTCGATTTCCTGTTAGACCTTTCTCCTGAGAATATGGCTCAACCGATGGTTTATGAGGTAAATCAGACAATAGAGATTGAAGAACATAAGTTGACGGTGAAAGATGTACAGGTGTATCCGACGTATATGCAGGTACATGTGGAAGATGCGGCAGAAAATGAGTCGCCGCTACAGTTTTTGCACTACTATGTGGAAAATGAGGACGGAGAGCGTTTTTATAACTTCGGCAACATGGTCAAAACGAATTCCATGGATTCGAATGCCTCTATGTTTTTTCGATTTGAAGGAGAGAGTCCGTATTTTACTGATTCAGAGAGCTTAAAGCTGGTAGTGACCGGCGCGGAATGGTTAGAACCGGAAAAAGAATGTACCTTTGTAAATTTGGTGACGGGAGAAGTAAAGAATCTTCCGGAGTATGTGACGCTAAAGGAGATTAAGGAGTTAAACGGAATGACATATTTAACGTTCTCTCAGGAGTGCGTGGCTATGGCGGATGAACGGACGGGAGAGCGTATTGACAGAAGACGAAGCGGTGATCCGTTTGTCGGATGGTACTATGATGGGGAAGAAAAAAAGCATGAGACAACATATGAGGGATTGGATCCGAAAGAAGCGCTTGAGTGGGATCTCATCCAGTATGGAAGAATGGAACGCGACGAAAGTGATAACCTTACCGGAATCTACAACTGCACGTTTGAACTAAAGGATTATCCGTACGAGGAGATTCGTTTGGTAAATTTCTACTCGGATGCATGGCGTGCAGAAGAGGAAGTATCGATTGTGATTAAGTAAGAATCTAAATGGGGAAGGGTAGAAAGGAATTATAGGAGAAAACGGTGTATCTTGGTGGGAGGTACACCGTTTTCTTGTGCTTTCATATACTATAGCAGGGATTTGTTTCCCTAAATACCCGAAAGGAGGCGCATGGAATGTACCGATATGTGATAACCTTAGGAGAGCTAAAGAAACTACAGAAGCAGGGAACTGTACGGCTTGTGGATGTACGGGAGGAGGAAAGTTATAAAAAGGGGCATATTCCGGAGGCTGTGTCGATTCCGTATTCGGAAGATCAGGACTTTTTGGAGAAGTTTGAAAAGGCGGGGACAATTGTAATATGCTGTGACCGTGGGAATTTAAGCGCAAAGGTCACCCTGCGGATGCGAAAGGCGGGGTATCCGGCCTATAGTCTGGCGGGAGGCTATGAAGGATATCGGCGATTTCAAAAATAGAGTTTCTTTTTTGGGCCGAGTATGATAAGATGATACAAAAGCATCATGTTGATAAGGTCAGAAAGGACAAAGGAATGGCAGATTTGTTTGAGTTTCTGACTCCGTGTCACTTTGGCACGGAGTCTGTTTTGAAAAAGGAGATTACGGACTTAGGATATGAGATAAAGGCGGTAGAGGATGGTAAGGTCAGCTTTATGGGAGATGTTACCGCAATTCCTCGCGCAAATATTTTCCTGCGTACCACGGAGCGTGTGCTTCTTGTGGTAGGTCGTTTTAAGGCAACCAGCTTTGAGGAATTGTTTGAAAAGACGAAGGCTTTGCCGTGGGAGAGGTATATTCCGGAGAACGGGAAATTCTGGGTGACAAAGGCAAACTCCGTAAAGAGTAAGTTGTTCAGCCCGTCGGATATTCAGCGTATTATGAAAAAGGCTATGGTAGAGCGCATGAAGCAGAGCTACAAGAAGGAATGGTTCCCGGAGGATGGGGCACCGTTCCCGATTCGCGTGTCTATTATGAAGGATGAAGTGACGGTGGGATTAGATACCTCCGGGGAGTCTTTGCATAAGAGAGGCTATCGTAAGCTCAGCTCCAAGGCCCCGATTACGGAGACTTTGGCAGCGGCACTCATTTTACTGACACCGTGGAGAGAAGACCGTATTTTAGTGGACCCGTTCTGCGGCAGCGGTACAATCCCGATTGAGGCGGCGATGATTGGGGCAAATATTGCGCCGGGTATGAATCGTGAGTTCCTTTCCGAGGAGTGGACCCATTTGGTGCCGAAGAAGCTTTGGTATGATGCCATTAACGAAGCAGAGGATTTGATTAAGCGGGATGTGTCCATGCAGATTCAGGGCTACGACATTGACGGCGATATGATAAAGGCGGCCAGACAAAACGCAGAGGATGCGGGAGTACTTGACTACATCCATTTCCAGCAGCGTCCGGTCAGTCAATTAAGCCATGCGAAAAAGTACGGTTTTGTCATTACGAACCCGCCGTACGGTGAGCGTCTGGAGGAGAAGAAGGCACTGCCGGGACTGTATCAGGAGTTCGGAAAAGCCTTTGCGGGGCTGGATAGCTGGTCCTGTTACATGATTACCTCTTACGAGGAGGCACAGAAGTATTTCGGTCGTCAGGCGGACAAGAACCGCAAGATTTATAACGGTATGTTAAAGACCTATTTCTATCAGTTTATGGGCCCGCGCCCGCCGAAGAAAAAGCCGGAGCAGTAGGGCGTAATAAAAGAAAAAGATGGGATTTTAAAGAGAAGATAACAAGCGTCTGTACTTGGCGAAGACAGCCAAGAGAGGGCGCTTTGTTTCGGCAAAGGAATAGTACGAGGTCAGAATATATGAAAGAAAAAAGAAAGCGTCGGCTGAATTTCGGCATGGCAGGAGTCATCCTGGCATTGGCATGGCCGACCATGTTGGAGCAGTTGATGCAGACTGCCGTGCAATATATCGACACTGCCATGGTAGGCAGTCTGGGAACCCAGGCGACCGCAGCGGTGGGTGCTACCACCACGGTCAACTGGCTGGTGGGCAGTACCATTTCCGCGGTTGGTGTGGGCTTTCTGGCATTCATTGCAAAGGCGTTGGGAGCCGGTGATAAAGAGGCAGCAAAGAAGGCTGCGTCTCAGGCTTTGCTTGCGGTACTTGTGGTTGGTGTTGCGGTTACATTGATTACCGTAGGGCTGTCCGGACAGATTCCGAAATGGATGCAGGTGGATGAAAGTATCCGGGATTTGGCGGGGCAGTATTTCCTGATTTTATATTTACCGATGCTGTTCCGTACCGCCAGTGTGATTTTCGGTACGGTGCTCCGGGCGGCAGGAGATACCAAGTCTCCCATGAAAATCGGTGTGGTGGTGAATCTGGTCAATGTGATTTTAAACTTCTTGTTTATTTATCCTACCAGAGAGTTTACGGTGTTTTCCTTTACGTTTACTATGTGGGGTGCGGATATGGGTGTCATCGGTGCGGCGGTAGCCAGTGCCATTGCGTTTACGGTAGGCGGTGTTTTGATAACGATTGTGTTTTGGCGACATCCGCAGGTTTCTCCGAAGGGAGAGTCCCTGCGACCGGATATGAGAATTATCAAGCCGTGTCTTCGTGTGGCCATGCCGAATCTGTTTCAGCGGTTCGGTACATCGTTAGGCTATGTGGCTTTTGCGTCTATGATAAATGCTTTGGGCGATGTGTCTACAGCGGCCCATACCATTGCCAATACGGTGGAGTCCGCCTTTTACATTCCGGGCTATGGCATGCAGACGGCGGCGGCTACGTTAGCCGGAAATGCTTACGGTGCGGGCGACGAAAAGCGCCTGAAAGAGCTGGCTCGGATGTTCTTTCCGATTGAAATTGCATTAATGATATTCTCCGGGGCGGCACTGTTTTTCTCGGCACCGGCACTGGTGGGGATATTCTCCGACTCGGAGGAGGTTATTACCCTTGGAACCGCGGTGCTTCGTATGGTGGCGGTATCGGAGCCGTTCTACGGGTTCTCCATTATTATGGAGGGTATGATGCAGGGCGTAGGCGAGACGAAGCGGCCGTTCGTGTACAATATCGTGGGTATGTGGCTGGTGCGCATTGTAGGTACCTTTATTTGTACCAGTTTCTTTGATTTGGGACTGGTGGCAGCCTGGGCGTGCATGATTTCCCACAATCTGTTCCTGTTTGTGCTGTTTTTGATTTGTTATAAAAAGGGACGGTGGAATCCGTTCCGGAAGGTACGGGAGGCGTAAGGCTGTGCAACTCTCTATTAACAACATGGTTCGGGAAATCAGCCGGATTCTTGCGGATTGTGATCCTACGATTTATATGTACGGCTCCGCTGCGCTGGATGATTTTCGGTTGGGATGGAGCGATATTGATATTTTGGTTCTGACGGAGAAGCAAATATCGGAATCCCAAGCAAAGTTGCTTGTACATCTCCGCCAAGCCATGCTCGCGAAGGAACCTGATAATCCTTATTATCGTTCTTTTGAAGGTGGGATGCTTACCCGGAGTGCTTTTCTTACAAACGCCACCGACCGGGTGGTTTATTGGGGGACAAGCGGAGAACGAATTACCGACAGCTATTTGTTTGATAGCTTTGGTATGGCAGAACTGGTTGAAAACAGCGTTCTTTTGCATGGAAAAGATATACGAAAAGAACTGAAATATCCCGACTTTCGCGAACTGTATGCCGATGTGAAGCACCATTGTGAGACAATCCGGAAATACGCACAAAGCACCGGACGAAGTTATTATTCTTTCGGTTGGTTGTTGGATATCGCCCGGTGCATCTATACGCTTCGCACCGGCAAGATTATTGCAAAGACAAAAGCTGCAGAATGGGCGTTGGAAAACAATCTCTGCCCCGATTGGGAGGCACTTACAACCGCACTGAAGGTCCGCAGAAGTCCGCTTAATTATCGGGACGATAAAGAGATATTCGACTATGCGGAAATTCTTGGTGAGCCTGTGCAGCGTTTCGCGGATGTGCTGGAAAAGGAATTAAGAAGAAAATAAGGAGAATGGATTAGAGGACTCTCAGTTTTTGAGAGTCCTTCAATTAAAATGAGACATTGTTTTTCGGAATATTTTCTTGTATGCTTAAGTCAAGAAGTCTTCTTAAGGAAGTGAAAATGCAAATTCGATGGCGCGCGTTGAATTAGCGGAGGAATGAAGAGGAGAATAGAGCATGAATAAAATATTATCAAAAAATCTCAGAAAGCTGAGACAGGGAAAACGATTGACCCAGGAGTATGTAGCGGAGCGATTGGGAGTAAGTGCTCAGGCAGTGTCCCGTTGGGAAACAGGAGCTACCTTACCGGACGTTTTGCTGCTGCCGGAAATTGCAAGATTGTACGAGGTACTGGTGGATGATTTGTTTAAGGCGGATTTGCAGGAATACGGGAAATTGTCCGACCGACTGGTGGCAGTGTATATTGATACCCTTAAAAATGATGATTTTATGGCAGGCATGAAAGAGTACGAACGAATGGAACGGGAAGGTAGCATGGAGGCAAAAGATTATTACGGACGTACATGGTTATACGGTAGAATGATAGGTGCTTGTCAGCGAGAAATAATGAAAGATTATGATAAGACGATGGAGTTAAGTAAGGAGAATGATCCGGAGCTTTATAATCAGGCGAAGTACGGTAAGGTGGTTTATCGAGTTGATTGTTCCGGGGAGGGTCAGCAGTGTATTGATGAGCTGTTGCAAGCAGTAAAGGACAATCCGGAGGATGTAACAGAATGGGTTTGCCTGGAAACTGCGTATTACTGGGCGAAGCGATATGAAGAGTGCTATCAGGTAGCAAAGGAGGCCATTGCGAAATTTCCGGAGGAATCGGATCTTTATTGTCTCGCCGGTGATGCGTGCAAGGAACTTGAAAAGTACGAGGAAGCATACCCATACTGGGAAAAGCGATATGAATTGGACCCACAGATGTTAGATTCTTTATTCTCAATCGCGTTTTGTCGTGAGGAGCTTAAAGAGTATGATAAGGCTTATGAGGCTTGGATGCGGATTGTCAATATATTTAATGAGTGGGATGATGAAATCGCGGTGAAGTTCCCAATGAGAAAGGCGGAAGAATGTAAGGCGAAGATGGGGAAGTAAAAAGAGTAATGTAACAGATGAGGACTCTTGCAAAGCGAGAGTCCTCGTAATTATATTATATTTATTTTGTGATTATCGAGTCGGCATTCCTTTCTTTACAATACGCAACTCATAGCCCAAAACATCTAAAATATGCGCAAACATCTTTAGTGACGGATTGGTTTCTTTACGTTCAATCCGAGAAATCACCTGCTGTCTGTTTCCTGTAAGTGCGGCCAATTCACTCTGGGTTATTTTTTTCTGCTTCCGCAACGAAATCATTTCTCCTATCAACTCATATTCTGCGTGGTTCTCATTCCAAGCTTTTTTAAATTCCGGATTTTGCTTTCTCTTTTCTATCTCTTTACTTACATCAATCTGTACGAATGGCATATGAATCAGCCTCCTTTATATGAATGTTCTGTTAAGCAGTGAACCGAGTTCTTTAGCTCGTTTTCTTACTATATTACTATCATTTTTCTCTGTCTTATTCTTTTGTTTTCTACAGGCATGGAGAAGATAAATGTTGTTTGAATCTATTGCTATATAGAATATACGGTTATGCTTTTTGAAATACACCTCATACACCTTTTTCTCCCAGCGTTTAAATAGGATTTTATCAAACTCATTCTTTTCCATGTGCTCCATAACCATCAATCCATCCAGACGTTCTTCGGCTGTCAATGAATCCAAGTATTCCATTATCAAATCCTTTCCGGTATTTGACTCGTAATTATGCAATATCATCTGTAATACCCATCCCACCTTTCTTTCCTATATATATCATACAACTTATTAGTTGTATTTGTCAAGGAAAAGATAAATAACTTCTGTTACAGATACGAGATAAAAGATGTAATGTGATGAAGACAACTCTTAGAAACTGAGAAAATTCACTTAAATCGTGATATGGATTTTTTGTATACTTTCCTGTATCATAAAGTCAAGAAGTCTTCTTGAAGTTGTGATGATAGGCAATCCGGTAACGCGTGCCGGATTTTCGGATGGATAAAAGGAGAGTATAGAATGAACGAGAATTTTTCAAAGAATCTCAGAAAACTGAGACAGGAAAAGAAGCTGACCCAGGAGCAGGTAGCGGAAAAGCTTGGTGTAAGTGCCCAGTCGGTGTCCCGTTGGGAAACCGGTGCCACCTTTCCGGATGTGATGATGTTACCGGAAATATCCAGATTGTACGGTGTGCTGGTGGATGATTTGTTTAAGGATGATTTGCAGGGATATGACCAGCTGTCCGACCGGTTGGTGGCGGTGTATTATGACACCATGAGGTTCGAGGACTTTACGGCGGCTGTACAAGAGTACGAACGAATGGAAAAGGAAGGAACTATGGAAGCTTGGGACTATAGCAAACGCACTTGGCTTTACGGAAGAATGATTTATGTTTCTACCAGAAAGATACTGGAAGATTATGATAAAACCATGGAGCTGAGCAAGGAAACTGACCCGGAACTGTATTTCCAGGCGAAAGATGGGAAGTTAATGTTCCGATGCAGCTCTACAGCGGACGGTCCGCAGTGTGTGGAAGAACAGCTACAGGCGGTAAAGGAGCATCCGGAGGATTCCAGAGAATGGGCTTGGCTGGAGGGCGCCTATTATATGACAAAACAGTACGAGGAGTGCTATCGGGTAGCAAAGGAGGCCATTGCGAAATTCCCGGAGGATTCGGATCATTATGGTAGTGCCGGTGATGCATGCAAGGAATTGGGAAAGTATGAGGAGGCATATTGGTACTGGGAAAAGCGTCATGAATTAGACCCGGAGAAGTTGGATTGCTTATACGCAATTGCGTTTTGCCATGAAGGATTGGGAGAATATGATAAGGCCTATGAAGCATGGATGCGGATTGTCGGGTTATTGAACAGACCGTGCGATGAAATTGCTGTGAAGTTCCCAATGAGAAAAGCTGAGGAATGTAAGGCGAAGCTGGGGAAGAAGGAGTAAGAGAAACTAAAAGAGTGTTGAGGCACACGGTGGTTTGAATAAGTTTGTTAGGTGAGGACTCATGGAAACTGTGAGTCCTCACTTAAATTGCGATATGGATTTTTTTTCGGATTTCCTGTATGCTAGAGTCAAGAAGTCTTCTTATGGTTGTAAAGGAAAGCAAATTTAAGGGTGCACGCTGAATTTGCGGATGGAGGAAAAGGAGAGTACAGGATGAACGAGAATTTTTCAAAGAATCTCAGAAAGCTGAGATTGGAAAAGAAGTTAACCCAGGAGCAGGTGGCGGAAAAGCTGGGGGTAAGTGCCCAGGCGGTGTCCCGTTGGGAAACAAGTGTGACCTTCCCGGATATTATGTTGTTGCCGGAGATTGCAAGAATATATGGTGTACTGGTGGATGATCTGTTTAAGGAAAGTCCGCAAGGATATGCCAATTTGGCGGAACGGTTGGGAACGGTGTATGATGATTCTCAGCGAAACGAGGATTTCATGGCAGCTGTCACGGAGTACGAACGCATGGAGAAGGAAGGTAGCATGAATGCGTGGGATTATCGTGGATATGGCTGGGTATACAGCACAATGTTAGAGGTTTGTAAAAGAAAAATAATGGAATACTTTAGTAAGTCTTTGGAACTGAGTAAGGACACGGATACGGAATGCTATTATCGTATGAAAATCGGAATGCTGTCTTATCGATGTTTTGAATTAGGAGAGGGACAGAAGTGTATTGAGGAGCAGTTACAGATAGTAAAGGATGAGCCGGAAAATTCGGATGAAATGTCTTGTCTGGTAGCAGCGTATTATTATGCACGGCAGTATGAGGAATGTTATCGTGTAGCAAAGGAGGCTATTGCAAAATTTTCGGAGGAACCGCGACTATACAGAATCGCCGGTCATGTATGCAGGGATTTGAAAAAGTACGATGAAGCCTTTGTGTACTGGGAAAAGGATTTGGAATTCCAGACAACGATTCTGGAATCCCTGTACACCAGTGCGTTCTGTCGTGAGGAATTGGGAGAGTATGACAAGGCTTATGAGGATTGGATGAAACTTGTAAAAATTTTGAACGAACAAGGTGCTGAGGTAGAAGTGAAGCTTCCAATGAGAAAGGCCGAGGAATGTAAGGAAAAGATGGGGAAGCGAGAATAAAAGTGTAGGGAAGTAAAGGAAAAGGTCGTATCTGTGGCGTGGGCTACGGATACGACCTTTTTATGTTTTACATTTCCTCCGGACACTCCATTCCCAAGAGTCCGCACCCATCTGTCAATACCTTTTGTACCAGGTCTGTCAGAACCAGACGGGCTTTTTTCTCATGCTCCTCGGCATGAAGAATGGAGCACTCATGGTAGAATTTATTAAAAGCGGCGGCAACGGAAATCAGATACCGTGCGATAACGGACGGTTCGTAGCGATCGGCAGCAGCATTTACCGCATCGTTGTAACCGGAAAGTGTTTTGATTAAAGCATAACTGATGTCGTCGGTGAAAACGGAACAATCAATATCCGCAAGCGTGTCTTTTACTGTGGCAACGACGGTATCGGCAATATCGGCGGTATCGGAGAAGAAATTGCCTTTCCGTAACACGCTTTTTGCCCGGGCGCAGGTGTACTGGACATACGGGCCGGTAGTGCCGTCAAAGCTCAAAACTTCGTCCCAGGAAAACTCCACATTTTTGATACGCTGGTTGAACAGGTCGTGGAAAATGACTGCTCCCACGCCCACTATCCGTGCTACAGATTCTTTGTCGGTCAGGTTCGGATTCTTCTCTTCGATGGCGGCGAGGGCACGGGAAATGGCTTCCTTTAAGATATCCTCGGCGTAGATGATATGGCCGCCACGGGTGGAAAGCTTCAAGCCGCCGAGGCTTACCAGACCGTACGGGATGTGTACTAAGGAGTCTGTCCAGTCATAGCCCATGAGCTTCACTGCTTGAAAGACCTGCTTAAAATGCAGACTTTGTTCCAAACCGGTAACATAGAGACATTTGTCAAAGTCATAGGTCTCTTTCCGGTACAGGACCGCCGCAATGTCACGGGAGTGATAGATAGAACCGCCGTCGTTTTTCAGGATAAGACACGGCGGCATATCGTAAGTGGACAGGTCAATGATTTTTGCTCCCTGGCTTTCCGTAAGCAGATTCTTTTCCGTGAGTTCTTTCACCAGTGCTGGGACTTTCTCACGGAAGATGCTTTCGCCGGTATAGGAGTCAAAGGACATGTGAAGCAGGTCGTAGACACGCTCAAATTCAATCATACTGATGTCCTTGAACCAATTCCAGAAAGAAAGTGCCTCCGGGTCATTTTGTTCCATTTTTACAAACCAGGCCCGGGCATCTTCTGTAAGCTCCGGATGCAGTCTTTCTTCGGCATTAAACTTTATATAAACCCGAAGCAGTTCTTCGATTCCCTTTTCTTCTACCTGTTCTTTGCTGCTCCAAAGCTTATAAGCAACGATGAGCTTTCCGAACTGGGTGCCCCAGTCACCCAAGTGATTAATACGAACCACATGCCAGCCCAGTTTGTCGAAAATCTTATACAGAGAATTGCCGATGACGGTGGTACGCAAATGGCCTACATGAAAGTTTTTGGCAATGTTGGGAGAAGAGTAGTCCATGCATACGGTTTTGCCGGCGCCCGGTTGGTCCACGCCCAGAGTCTCGGTTTGTAGTTTGAGAAGACAGTCCTTGGCGTAAGCGGAACGGTCAAAAAAGAAATTGCAGTATCCGCCAACGGTTTCGATACGGGCAATGCCCAGCAGGGGCAAATCCGGCAAAAGAGCGGATTTGATATCTTCTGCAATCAGTGCAGGGCTTTTCCGTAAAGCCTTCGCAAAGGAAAAGCAAGGCAGGGCAAAGTCACCCATGGTTGACTCCGGCGGGACAGCCAGAAGTTCGGCAATGGTGTCCGGAGAAATGTCCGGAAGTGCAGTCGCGATGTGGTTACAAAGTGTTGTTTTCATGAGAAACCTCCTAAGTGTTGATGTTTTGAAAGGTCGCAAAAGTGACATGGAATCGCAGATAAGGAACCGGACTTCGGAAACAAAAAGAACCGCAAGGATCGTGTTCACGAAATCCGTTGCGGTTCTATGCATCTATGAATGTTATCACAGCACCGCACGGCAACAAGACGTACTCTCTTGCAACCGTGCGATAATCAGCATGGTTACAAGAGCATACGTCTCTGTCTGCGTCTTAAGCTGTTCTGTAAGAAAATATTCATAGCAGTTGTCCTTTCGGAAATTTTAGGTGTATCATAACACGGAATGAAAAAGAATGCAAGCTTTTTTTAAAATTCGAGAACCGGAAAAGGAAAGCGCTAATCTTCCTTTGTTACACTCCTCCGATACTCCGTCGGCGTCTTTCCTGTCTGCTCCTTAAACTGTCGCATAAAGTGAATCTCGCTGTGATACCCGCAAGTGTCCGCAATTTGGTACACCGGAAGAGTGGTGGAGGACAGCAGATAACAGGCGTATTCCGTCCGGGCGCGAATGAGGTCCGCGATGACGCCGGTGCCATAGAGCTTCCGGTAGATATGTTGGAAGGAAGAGCGGCTAAGGCCTGCTTCTTTTGCCAGTTCATCCGGGGAGTGGTACAGGTACGGCTCGTTATACATTTGGCTGCGGATGCGGTTAAACAGAAGAAAGTGCGGGTCACGATGCCGGATGGACTCAAATTCTTCGCTCAGGTAGTTAAAAAACAGGCGCAGATACAAGGTTAAATTCTCCTGCTTTAGCGGGTTTGGCGAGTGGAATTCGTAGGTGATGGATTCCAGCAGTTTGGAAAGCCGCTCCATGTTTTTGAGAAACACCGGTGTATCGAAGGGAATTCCCAGTTCCTTTAAATGAGCCAGATCCCGCTCGTTTAAGGCAAGGTGTACCCAGTCGTCGGTATAGTCGGTATCCGTGGCTCCGTAATGCTGGGGTGTGCCGTTGTTGTACAGAATAAAATAAGGAACGGTGGTGGTTTGCTCCGCTCCGTCAAGGACAAGCCGGGACGGTGAAAACACAAGAAGCAAAAGCCAGTCTCCGGAGCCTAAGGGACGGTCAATATGGAAAGAAGTGTCGTGAGTATGGTGGTAGCCTATTTTTTTGATATTCATAGAAATCCTTTCTGCAATATAGGAATGCTACGTGTGCATTTTGTTAATTTAAATCCGAAAATGCTTTGGAATGGTAATGGAGCATATCTATCGGGAAGTATTGTATTTACACGGAAGCTGCGCTATTTATCTTTAGAATAGCATAAAATAGAGGTTTGCACAATATGTTAGTTTTTTTGCAACATCGGGTATGTACAATAAGAAAAAGAATGATACAATAAAATTATGAGAATACGCCAAAAAACGGCGGAATTTACAGAAGGAAGGAGTTTCTTATGAAGGCAAAACTTAATTTGAACAAGGACAACATCGTAAGTAAAATCGATGACAGACTGTACGGTTCCTTTATCGAGCATCTGGGACGTGCGGTGTACGGCGGTATTTACGAGCCGGGTCATGAGACTGCGGATGACATGGGGTTCCGTGGGGATGTTATGGAAGTAATTAAAGAGATGAAGGTTCCGTTGGTACGTTACCCGGGCGGTAATTTCGTTTCCGGTTATCGTTGGGAAGACGGTACCGGTGACCGCGCAAAGCGTCCGCGTCGCTTGGAATTGGCTTGGGGTACCATTGAGACCAATGAAGTGGGTATTGATGAGTTCCAGGAGTGGGCAAAGCGTGCCGGCAGTGAAATCATGATGGCGGTGAATCTTGGTACCAGAGGCGCAGAAGAAGCAGGAAATCTGGTAGAGTACTGTAACGCCGTGACCGATACTTACTATGCGGATATGCGTCGCAAGAACGGTTTTGACGAGCCGTTCGGCATTCGTACCTGGTGTCTCGGTAACGAGATGGATGGTCCGTGGCAGATTTGTCACTTAGAGGCAAAGGAATATGCAAGAAAGGCTTGTGAGGCAGCAAAGATTATGAAGTGGACCGACCCGTCCATCGAACTGGTTGCCTGTGGCAGTTCTTCCAGCAGTATGCCGACCTTCGGTGAGTGGGAGGAGACCGTACTTCGCGAATGTTACGAGCACATTGATTATATTTCTTTACATAGCTACTACGGAAATCGTGACAATAATACGGAAGAGTATCTCGGAAGCTCTCTTGATATGGATCACTTTATCGAGACTGTGGCTGCGATTTGCGATAAGGTAAAGGCCGAGAAGAAGAGTGAGAAGGATATTTACCTTTCCTTTGATGAGTGGAATGTATGGTTCCATTCCAATGAAGCAGATAAGCAGATTCCGCGCTGGAGCATTGCCCCGCCGCAGTTAGAGGATATTTACAACATGGAGGATGCTCTTGTTGTAGGTGGTTTGGTGAACTCTTTGATTAATCATTCCGACCGCGTAAAGATCGGTTGTTTGGCACAGCTTGTAAATGTTATCGCTCCGATTATGACGGTTACCGGCGGTAAGATGTGGTTACAGACCATTTTCTATCCGTACATGTATGCGGCACGCTACGGTCGCGGTGTTGCACTGAAGGCTTCTTGTGAGTGTGAAAAGTATGCGGCAGGTAAGTGGGATGCGATTCCGTACGTAGACTGTTCTGCGGTATATAACGAGGAGGCCGGCGAAGTGGCAGTTTTCGTGGTAAACAGAAATCTGAAGGAGAGTGTTACCTTAGACCTTTCCCTTGACGGTTTTACCGTAGAGAGCGTTCTGGAGCACAAGATTGTGAATCACGATGACATGAAGGCTTCCAATTCCGTAGACAATCAGGCGGTAGTTGCCCGTGACGGTAATGCAAAGGCTGATTCCGTAGAACTGGAGCCGCACTCCTACAACATGATTCGCCTTAAGGTGAAGTAAGAGAACGATAAAATTTGATTATGACAGAAAAGGCCGGCTATCGCGTATGCGATGGTCGGTCTTTTTGACCAATGTTGGAAAAACATAAATATTCTAACAAGAACAGAAAGAAAATGTAAACATATTTATATAAAAATTATTTGAAAATTTGCAATAATTGTTGTACAATATATTGTAATAAAAGTAAAATGATTGACAGGTGTGGGCTAAATGTACTAGATGGAAAGCGAGGTATGCCTATGAAGAGAGAAACAGAAGATTTATCCGTAAAGAGCGTTGCGGCAGCCAGTACAAATAAAACCGCCATCAGCGGTTTGCTTGTAATGAATTTTGTGTTGGCGCTGGCATATGCAGTAGAGGTAATAAAGGATGCCAGAAGTATAGGAAGTTACCTGATTGTGTTGGCGCTTTGCGTGGTGCCGTCGGCAGTTTCGGTGGTACTGTTTATGCGCAAGAAGGATTCCATGGCTATACGGTATGTATTTGCGGCAGGTTTTGCGTTGTTGTATGCGTATATTATGTTTACAACGTCCACAACAATGGTATTTTGTTATGTAATCGTAGCGTATGTTATTTTAATGGTGTATACGGATATAAAGCTTTTGCTCGGCTTGGGCGGATGTGCCTTGCTTACCAATATTGTGCTGATTGTATTGCAGGCTGTGAAAGGCGAATTGTCCGGAGGGGAGCTTACCCAGGCGGAGATTATGTTGGCGTGTCTTCTGTTGACAGGATTCTTCTCCATACTGGCACTGAATAAAATCAGAGGCATCAATCAGGCGAATATAGATAAGGCGGAAGAAGAACGGAAGCAGTCGGAGGAGATTTTACACAATACACTGGATGTGGCCTCGACTATGACAGAGAATATCAATGCTTCGGTTACGGAGGCAGAGCGTCTGAAGGAGGCCATCGGAGAAACGAAGCAGGCCATGGAAGAGTTGGCAGTCGGAGTGAAGGACGGTGTTTCTGCGATTTCGGTACAGAAACAGAATACGTTTACCATTAACCAAAATGTAAGCAAGGTAGATGCGGTGGTGGGCTCCATTGTCTCCGAGGTACATAGCGCGGAGGAAAACCTGAATAAAGGCAACGATATTATGAGAGAGCTTCTGCATCAGGTAAAGGTGTCCGGAGAGTCCGGTGCACTGGTGGCAGAGAAGATGGACGAGTTAAAAGCCAATGCGGATAAGATGCAGACCATTATGGGACTTATCAGTAATGTAGCAGACCAGACCGGGTTGTTGGCGCTTAACGCCAGTATTGAAGCGGCGAGAGCCGGAGAAGCAGGTAAGGGATTTGCTGTAGTTGCTTCGGAGATTTCCAATCTTTCTGCGCAGACCAATACGGCAACCGGAGAGATTAATTCATTAATTGTCAGTATTGTAAACTCCATCGGAGCGGTGACGGAATCTATGGAGCGTTTGCTTGAGAGCAGCCGGATGCAGAATCAGTACGTAGACAATACCGCGGATAATTTCGAGCAGATTCATAACAGTACACAAAATATTGTGGAACAGGTATCGAAGTTAAAGGAAACGGTGGGCGTAGTGACATCGGCAAATGCCCAAGTATCGGAGGGAATCGTCAATGTTGAGGCGGTGACGCAGAAGGTAATGGAAGAGGCAAACGATACATTGGAGAGCTGTAACACCAACCTGCAAAGTATTGCAACCGTAACGGAGATTATGGACCGGTTGATGCGGAATGCGGAGATGCTACAGACGAAGTAAGATGCATGATGACGGGTAGGCTGACAGCTTTATCCGGCAATTAAAGGATGTAGAGACAGGAAAGAATCGGCAAAGTGCGTTTCCCCCAAGACAGGGATAGGCATTTTGCCGATTTTGTGTTATGATAGGAACGGTAACAGGCGAGTTTGCGAAACGGAGAGGAAACCGTGTTAGCAGGGGAGGTGCATCCATGATTCTGAGTGTCAGCCGTAGGACGGATATTCCGAGCTTTTATTCGGAGTGGTTTTTGGAACGTTTAAAGGAAGGCTTTGTATATACGAGGAACCCGATGAATCCGAAACAGGTAAGTCGTTTGGAACTGTCTCCTGAGACGGTGGACTGTATCGTATTCTGGACAAAGAATCCCGGGCCCATGCTTCCGAGACTTTCGGAGCTTACGCCGTATCCTTATTACTTCCAGTTTACGTTGACAAGCTACGGGACGGATATCGAAGCCAATGTACCTCATAAACGGGAGGTTATGATACCTGTGTTTCAACAGCTTTCCGAGACAATCGGAAGTAAACGTGTCATATGGCGGTATGATCCCATTTTATTTACGAAACGGTATACACCGGAGTATCATGTGAAGGCATTCCGGCAGATGGCGGAGGCGTTGCGGGGCTATACGGAAAAGAGTGTGATCAGCATTGTGGATACCTACGCCAAGAATAAAAAGAATATGCAGGCTCTTGGTGTTTATGAGCTTCCAAAGGAGGAGTTGGAAGCCTTTGCAAAGGAGCTGTGCGACATCGCAAAGGAAAACGGCATGGGGATGGCAAGTTGTGCGGAGCAGATTGATTTGGAGCATTGCGGTATTACACACAATGCCTGTATTGATAAGACGTTGATTGAGGGAATCCTCGGTTGTAAGCTAAAGGGAACAAAGGATAAGAACCAACGCAGTGAGTGCGGTTGTATGGAAAGTATCGATATCGGCACTTATCATACCTGCGGAAACGGTTGTGTATATTGTTATGCAAACCACAGTGAAGCACAGGTGACGGAAAGCTTAAGAAAGTATGACGTGCATTCTCCGATTTTGTGTGGTAAGATAGGGGAGGACGATAAGGTGACGGAGCGGAAGGTGGCGTCGCTCCGTGAAGAACAATTCTCGTTGTTTTAAGCAGTATATTACAGGAGGCTGAAGTGAAAATAGGAACGAAAGAGGGAGAACCATATGGAATTATTGCTGGAATTGATCGTTGAGTTTGTGGCAGAAGGCCTGTTCTGGGGAATAGATGAGGGCTTAGAGTCCAAGAAGGTACCGATGCCATTGCGCATATTGTTGGCATTAATATTGGTTGCTTTTGTGCTTGGAATAGGTGCGTTTATTATTTTTGCGGGGATGTCAACGGATAGTGTGGCATTAAGAATATTGTTGGGTGTTGTCTTTGTAGTTTTTTTCGGTGGTTTGACTTGGAAATTATGTAAGGTGTTTAGAAAGAGAAGACAGTAATAGGTTCATTGACTTTTTACAGTGAATATGTTATAACATTCCGAGGGTAAGGAACGGTCTTTATCCCCGGAATTTGTTTTAGGAGAGATACTATGCTTTGGATTTGGCTGACTCTTTTGTATGGTGTAATTAAAGGAACACGTGAAATCATAAAGAAGAAGTCCATGGAGAAGAATACGATACTGGAGGTATTGTTTGTATACACCCTCCTTTCTTTTCTGATGGTGACACCGGGAGTAACAAAGGCGGGCGGCGTGGATGCACCGACCATGTTTTGGATTGCGGTAAAATCGTTCGTTATTTTTGTGGCCTGGATATTCAGCTTTAAGGCCATCAAGAAGATGCCCATCAGCTTGTACGGATTGCTGGATTTGTCCAGAGTCATTTTTTCGACATTAATGGGAGTGATTTTCCTGCGGGAGGCCATGTCGTTCTGGCAAACAGTGGGATTGGTGTTTGTATGTGCAGGACTTTTACTGTATCGATATCAGACAGGAGGAAAATGTCTTTTTAGGAAAAAGAACGGATCGGATGAACTGCTAACGAAAGAGCCGGCAGAGAAAGTCGGGTTCAAGATTGTTTGTTTCGCGTTGTTATCCTGCTTGTTAAACGGGGTATCCGGCACCATGGATAAGGTACTGATGTTAAAGGTCAGCAGTACCCAGCTACAATTTTGGTATATGCTGTTTTTAGTATTGTTCTATCTGGTGTACATAGTAGTGACGAAGACAAAAATCCGGTTGCGGAGTGCGCTAAAGAACTACTGGATCTGGATTTTGAGTTTGATTTTTGTGATCGGTGATAAGGCTCTGTTTATTGCGAACCAGTCTGCGGACAGCAAAGTGACAATTATGACGTTGTTAAAACAGGCCGGATGCATTGTAACGATTTTAGCCGGGAAGTTTATTTTCAAAGAAAAAAATATTGGTTATAAGCTGTTTTGTGCCGGCGTGATTATCACGGGAATCGTACTGTCGGTGGCGATGAAATAAGTCATTTATGCGAGCGTGCAGTTGTAAAAGAAAATAGAATCATGTGAATAGAAACGACCTTCTTTCCAAATAATAACTACAAATAAAATTGGAAAGAAGGTTTTTTATGCAGGAAGATACAAGAAAATTATTACAGGAATGCAACTCCGGTTGTAAGATGGCTATTAACAGCATGAACCAGATTCAGGATTATACGACCTCGGAAGGGCTGGCTACGTTGATTCGCGAGAGTAAGGAGCGTCACGAAAAGCTGGAGGCGGAAAGCACAAAGCTTTTAGAGGAGAACGGGGAATACGAGAAGGAGCCGGGAATGATGGCTTCCGCTATGTCCTGGCTGACTACCGAAATGAAGATGCTGGTGAAAAGAAGTGACACCGAAATCGCAAAGATTATGATGGACGGTTGTAACATGGGTATTCAGTCCATTGTGGAGAAATCTCATGAGTATGCGGAGGCTTCCAAAGAGAGTAAGGATTTGGCGGAGCGCCTTGTAAAAGAGGAAGAAGACTTTATGGAGAAGCTGAAGGAGTATTTATAGACACAGACGTTGTTAAAATAAAGTCAATGCTTTGTTAAGAAATCTTGACAAATGACCTCCTGTCCGATATTATCAAAGAGGGTACGAAGTGTACCCGAAAATCTTGGAGAGATTCATGACAAATGAACGCCGAAGGTGTAAGGTGACAAAGGCGTCACCGATCTCTCAGGCAAAAGGACAGGAGGATTTTTTATGAAAGGCTTTATGGAGCTTCTTACCGATATTAACGGTAAGGTCAACGATTTCGTGTGGGTACAGGTAGGACTGATCTTGTTAATCGGTGCAGGTCTTCTCACAACGATTGTAACTAAGGTGTTCCAAATCAGTCATTTGAAGCACTGGTGGACGAAGACCATTGTGAGCGTATTTAAGAAGGATGCACAGAAGAAGGAGGCCGGTTCTGTTTCCCAGTTCCAGGCACTTTGTACGGCTTTGGCGGCTACCATCGGTACCGGTAACATCGCCGGTGTGGCAGCGGCTATCGTCATCGGCGGACCGGGTGCGGTGTTTTGGATGTGGGTCATGGCATTCCTTGGAATGATGACCAACTTCTCTGAAAACGTATTGGGTATTTATTACCGCCGCAGAAATAAGCAGGGCGAGTGGTCCGGCGGTCCGATGTACTATCTGCAGGACGGTTTGGGAAGATTAAAGGGATGTAAGGTAATCGGTAAGATTCTTGCTGTTTTATTTGCAATTTGTGCGATTCTGGCATCCTTCGGTATCGGTAACATGGGCCAGATTAATAAGATTGTAATCAATGTAGAGTCTGCATTCTTTAAGAATGTAGAGGCTCCGACGGTAGTTGGTGGAGCTTCCCTGATTGCTCTTATTATCGGTCTTGTACTTATGGTAGTGGCAGCGCTGATTATTATCGGTGGCTTGCAGCGTATTGCAGCAGTAGCGGAGCGCGTGGTTCCGTTTATGGCAATCGCATATGTGGTAGGCTGTCTCGTAATTCTTTTTGTAAATATCGGTGAAATCGGAGCAATTTTTGGTTCTATCTTTAAGTTTGCATTCGGTGTAAAGGCGGTAGGCGGTGCTGCGGCAGGTATTATGATTAAGACTGTAATTGTACAGGGTTGTAAGCGCGGTGCATTCTCCAATGAGGCAGGCTTGGGTTCTTCCGTTATGGTACATTCCAACTCCAACGTTAAGGAGCCGGTAAAGCAGGGTATGTGGGGTATCTTCGAAGTATTTGCAGATACTATGGTAGTATGTACCATGACTGCGGTTGTTGTGCTTTCTTCCGGTGCAATTGACTTAAATACCGGTCTTGCGGCAGCAGGTACCAACGATGCAACCTTAGTGGCAACTGCTTTCGGTAAGGTATTCGGTCAGCCGGGTGAATGGTTCATTGCTATCGCAATGTTATTATTCGCATTTACCACTGTACTGGGCTGGTCTCACTACGGCAGCAAGGCAGTAGAGTACTTATTCGGTCTTAAGGCAGTGAAGGTATATAAGGTGTTCTTCGTACTTTTGGTTGTCAGCGGAGCGCTGATGAGCTCCTCCATTGCATGGGATATTTCCGATACCTTTAACGGTATGATGATGATTCCGAACTTAATCGGTGTTGTAGTGCTTACTCCGGTACTGATTAAGATTGTACGCAACTATGTGGATCGTAAGATTAAGGGCAAGGTGGTAACACCGGTGCTTTCTTATGACGCAGATGTTCAGAAGGAAATGGAAGAGGCCGTGAACAACGGAGAAGAGTAAAAAGTTGAATGTGAAAGGCTGTCGCGAAAGCGACGGCCTTTTTTGTTTGACAAGATAGGCGGGGATTGATAGAATAAAATGGAAAGAGTTTGTTTTTTTAGGAGGCAAAAATGAAAGCGATTATTTTTGACTTTGATTATACCCTTGGAGATACGACGAACGGTATCGTTCTTAGTGCGCAGTACGCCTTGGAGCAGATGGGAGAGGAAGAACGGACCTATGAGGAGATTAAGAAAACTATCGGATTATCTCTTTCGGAAACCTACAAAGCATTGACCGGAAATATGGACGAAGCCAGAGCAGACCGTTTTTTTGACTTATTTAAGGAAAAGGCGGACGAGGTGATGGTAGACAGTGCCGAACTGTATCCGGGAGTAATGGAAATACTTGTGAGCCTCAGAGGGCAGGGATACCGTATCGGGATAGTAACCACGAAATTCGCATACCGTGTACGGAATATCATGAAGAAGTTTGATGCAGAGGATTTACTGGATGTGGTGATTGGTGTGGGAGATGTCACGAAGGTAAAACCGGACCCGGAGGGACTGCTTCTTGCCGTAAAGCAGTTGGGCGTAAAGATAGAAGAGACGCTTTACGTGGGCGACAGTTATGTGGATGCGAAAGCGGCCGAAGCAGCAGGGATGAAGTTTGCCGGAGTGCTGACGGGAACGACCACGCGGGAGGAGTTTGAAAAGTATCCGCGGGAATGTGTAGAAGATACGGTAACTGCTTTGGCTGAAAAGATTTTATGTGAGGTAAAATAAAAGAACAAGGAAAAGACTTCTCGGAGCAGGTGTAAAAAGGAGGAAAGGTTATGTGGTTTGTATTTGCATTGTTGTCAGCCATATTCGCGGCGTTGACATCCATTTTGGCGAAAATCGGAATTGAAAAGGTGAACTCCAATCTGGCCACAGCCATTCGTACGGTTGTGGTGGTTGTGATGGCCTGGGGGATGGTATTTCTGACCCATGCGCAAAAAGACATTTTTCATATCAGTAAAAAGAGCTGGATATTCTTGATTCTATCCGGCTTGGCTACCGGTGCGTCCTGGCTTTGTTATTATAAAGCGTTGCAGGTGGGAAAGGCCTCCAAAGTAGTTCCGATTGATAAGTTAAGTGTTGTGTTTACTTTGGTGTTGGCCTTTATCTTTTTACATGAAGAGTTTACCATAAAATCGATTATCGGATGTTTGTTAATCGGTGCGGGAACGTTGTTGATGGTGTTGTAGATACGAGGAGACGGGTAGGAATGAATAAAGAAGAAATTTTATTTTTTTTAGAGGAAAAGTATCCGCTTACTGTCCGGAAAGTTGAATTTCTGCGTGACAGCGGAAGTGTGGCTTATACGGTATACGGGGAGGATGAAAAATTTTTTTTACGAATAACCAAACCGACCTATTACGAAACGACAATGAGTTCGCTGGATATTCATCTGTATTTGCAGTCAAGAGATTGTAATGTGCCGAAAATTATCTTTTCGAAAGACGGAAAGGCATGTGTACCCTTTGGCGCAAAGGAAGAGAAAAGCAATGCGGTTCTTTATGAATTTTTGGAAGGTGAAGAAGTGAGTCCTGAGCAAGATGCAGAAGAAATTGGTAGGCTGTTAGGAAAATTTCACAATGTAATGGCAGAATATACAGGACAGTTACAGGAACCGGGAAAAGATTTTTTTGTAGGACGCTATATTGAGATTTTGCGGAAGAAAAACTATAAACGAGTTGGAGAATATGTGTCTTATGGGAATGGATTGTGGGAAGCTTTAAAAGAATTGCCCAGGGCATATTGCCACGGGGATATGTACAGCGGAAATATCCATAAAACGGCGAATGGGAAACTGTATCTATTGGATTTTGATACATCCTGCCGGGCCTTTTCCATGTATGATTTAGTGTTAATTGCAAACCGAACGGATTATTTTGAGTACAAAGAAGACGGTTATCGGAAGACGAAGGAAGTATTCCGGCGGGTGTTGTCGGAGTATCAAAAGGTTCGAAAGGTAACAGAGGAAGAGATAAACGCCTTTTATAAATTGATGGCATTGTATCATTTTTCCTTGCAGGCAACGATTGTGGAGATTTTCGGTTTGGATTGTATTGATGAGGCTTTTATTGATAAGCAGTTGGACTGGTTGTATTGCTGGAAAGAAGAGTGTAGGCGGAACGGTACATGGTAGCGACTTTTCGGGTTATACGGAAGAAAAATAAAAGTCCTTCGAAGTGTTAGGCTTCGAAGGACTTTTTGTTTATAGGTAACAGTACAATGCAAGGGACTACTCAAAACACTCCCGAAACTTCTCATTCTTCTTTAACTCTTCTTTAAATTCCTCCGAATACTGCGGCATGGTAAGTCCCCAGAAATTCTCCGGATTATTCTGAAATTGACCTTTTTGAAGGGAGACCTTAGCTACCAGAGGAGCAGAGTAGTTGTAGGCATCTGTTGAAATACGGCAGTATTCCTTGTGGTGGTCAAAGCCTATCTCAAAGTAGGTAAGGGCTTTGGAGTAATCGTTTCCGTGGCATGCCTCTAACCTCGCTAAAATCAGATACAGGTATCGTAAGTCCCAATGTTCCCGTCCGCATCGGCCGTCTGAAAGTACTGTTTCGTACAGACGAATGACAGCAAGCAGGGCTTCTCTACCGGATTCGGAAGAGGATAGGTCAGCGTTTGTAAGCACGGAACGGGATACTGCGCCGTAAAGATGTCTGAGAAGAGAAAGGATAAGCTCTCCGTGATACCTCGCTTCTTCTTCCCCTACCGTGGACAGAGGGAGCAAAACGTCCTTGGAAAGGTTGATGGAAGGCTGTTCGCTTGCCAAAGCCTTTGCTTTGTCGTATTGGCCGGTTAATTTACAGACGTGTATCATTGTGACAAGACTGTATTCCCGGTATTTCGGCGATGCATTCAGGCTAAGCAGTTTCTCGTATACCTGTAAGGCTTCCTGCCAGTAAACATTTTGTGCATTTCGTTCGATATCGTCGTATTGATAGGAGTCGTTTTCTTTTGTCTTTGGGTTTACACCGTTTTTCTGCCAGCCGTGATAGAAAAGGCAATCCGCATATAGTTGCATAAGATCAGGTTCGTTTGGGAACTCCTCCAGAGCAGTACGAAGCATTTCTACGGTGTCGGTTAAATCACGGTTGTCCTGACTTAAATATCCGCCCAGTGAGTAAAGCGTGGACTTGGCCTTGTCCACAATGGCCTGAATCTGAGCCTCTCTGTCCCCATGATAGCCGAACAGTTCATCAATGCTGACATGAAAATAGTTTGCAATAGCCGGTACCAGTTCCATGTCCGGGTAACCTCCTCCTGCTTCCCAACGGGAAATGGCCTGACAGGACACTCCCAGAGCCTTTGCCAAATCTTCCTGAGTACGGTTGTCTTTCTTTCGTAAGTCTTTGATATTTTTTCCAATGGTTATCTCCATAAAAGTGTCCTCCGTTTGTTTTTTATCACCGGTGTGATTTTAGTATAGCATATATTTTTACGAAAACAATTATCAATTCTTTGTTGAGAAGTAAAGGAATCGTTGATAAAATTTATGCTTGACTCTCCCCTAAGGGGACCCTTTATACTATATCCATTCATATTGGAGAAATCATTGTTGAATGACTGGCCAAGAATGGTGCATCGATAGCACTTGCCATATGTTGAAAGGAGTACGAAAATGAAAAAGTATTTTAAACTTGGAATCCTGATTACCGTATTTTGCCTAATTTTTGTAGGCGGGTGTAACTCAGGAGACAAAATGACGGAGGATGAATTTTATGAATCTATTTCATCCGCCGAAAACAAAGAGGACTTGAGTGAGTCTACAGAAACTAAGGATGAGACTCACGAGTCTGTCGAATCAAATGAAAACAGTAATCCGACGCAAACGCCGGAATCGACAAAAGAACCGAATCCAACGCAAACGCCGGAACCGACAAAAGAACCGGATCCGACTTCAGAGCCTGAGCCTACCAATAAACCGGGCAAAAATACAGGTAATGTTCTTGTGACAATTCATGCTCCTTTAATATTTAAGGATTTTGATGAGATTCAGACAGAAGCGTTAACTTCCATGCTTGAAAAGATGTCTATTTACGATATGTCAAAGGAAGCAACATGTAAAGTCTTGGTCAGCAGAGATGAGCCGTTTGCAGCAAAATTAACAGAAGCAGCAAAGGAATTGATTGAGAAAAATGAGGCGATTCAGACTTCTGCAGACATTGCATTAAGTACCAAAACGGAAATAGCGTTAAATAACTTAATTTTCAATGAAACAGGAACGGAATTGGATGCAGAGTGTACAAGCTATATGTATGACACCACTTTTGCTGAAATGAATATTCCGGACGGAGCCGAGTTGCACGTAACTGCGCTATACAATGTTACGAAAGTTGCAGAAAATACGGTAGAACGTTATGTTCCATGCAAGATTGAGGCATACATATTAAAGACAGATGTGCCTGATTCAACAGAGATTGATAGAACAATCTTCTACGTTGGATCTATGAAAGAGGATATTGACATGCGCGCCCCGAAATCAGAAGACTGTAAGATTAAATGGAAGCAGGCAGTAGGTTCAAAGAAGGTTTATACATATGCCACGGCGAGCGGATATTTGAATGATTTTTATCTTGAAATAAAACCGACTATTTCCCCGGAAAATTATTTTACCGGAGAATATAAAGAGAAGGATTTTGAGAATGCACCGGGAGCATTGAGTACTTACACGGTGTTTACCGTAACCTATACAGATGCAAGACCGGACATAGTCCTCATTTCTCCGGAAGGTGAAGTTTATTCCAGCAGCCATGAAAATGACCTTTATTTCTCCAAGACAGAAGCAGATGGAAAAATTACGATGTCGATCTATAAAACATATAAAAAGCCATGGACTGTGAGGGTGTATAAGAAAGGAACCGAAACGGTTTATGTGACCATGAGCTATCGTTAATACAAACAGAACAAGCGCCAATAGGATTTCTATCGGTGCTTGTTTTTTTGTATGAAGTGTGCTACCATGGAAAAAATCACCCAAACTGAGAGAAATGGAATAAATTTCTTGACTCTCCCCTAGGGGGACCCTTTATACTGTAAGAATAATCAGACAGAGACGGATGTTTGTATGCGACGGAGGATGCCTATGGAAAAGAGAATGACATCGGGGGAAATTGCGAAAAAGACAGGCGTTTCCAAAAAGACGGTTCGTTTATATGATGAAAAAGGATTGTTAAAACCGAGCGGGTATTCCGAAGGAAATTACCGGCTTTATGATACAGAAGCGTTGGCGGTGTTAGAAAAAATCATTGCATTAAAGCAAATTGGTTTTTCCTTGGAGGAAATTCACGACAATCTGGCAACGGAGAAGGATGCGGATATTACGGAAGTGCTGACGCGGCAATTAAAGAGTTTGGAGTCCAAGCGGTATGAAATTGAGAAAGCCATTGCCAGTATCAACAGTGTGTTACTGCGAGAATCCGAGCCGGATTGGGATTCGGTGGCGGAGATTGTGAAGACCATGCAGATAGACCAGAGAGCGGATGTAAGCCATTTTCAGGCAATGTTACATAGTGTGGGACAGGATTGGTATGTGACAATCTATAAGTCCTTGGGCTTGAAGGAAAAAACAAAGGTGCTGGACCTTGGTTGCGGTTACGGAAAGCTTTGGCGTAATAACTGGTCCGAAATCCCGGAGGGTGTGACCGTGGATGGTTTTGATTTGCACGGAAGCTGGTCAGACGATTTTGCAGACTATGTAGAGCAACATAAGGGACCTTTGGCGGATGGTACGGAAGTAAATGTATATTTTGAGGATATTGAAGATGCGGAGACCTGGGTGCAAGTTGGGAAGAAGGGAAGTTATGACATTATTATAGCCCATTATCTGATGGATTTTATCAAAGACAGAGAAGCACTTTTGGAACGTATGGCAGATGCTCTGGCACCAGTCGGAATGTGCTCCGTAAACGGCGCAAGCGTCAGCAGAGAGCATACTTTTTGGAAGGAGATGTTTGGGAAGCTGCAGTTAAAGACCGAATTCTTTGCAGAAAGGGAAGCGGAGGCCATCAAGAATCAGCAGGAGTTTACGGAACTCCTTTTGAGCTTTTTCTCTAAAGTGGAGTCGGTGCCGCTCGGAAATGTGATGCGTTATACGGATGCCAATGAGTTGTTTGCGTATTTGATGGAGCGATATCCGGAAGCAAAGAAGTATTTGACGGAACAGGAAGCTGTGTTAAAGGCATATTTTACTTCGGAGATAAAGGAGAAGGGAGCTTTTTTGCTGCCGAAGAGTACGGATTTTCAGCATTGTTATAAGTAGAGGGAGGCTGATAAGGATGAAAAAGATGACAACTGTATATTTTATACGTCACGCGGAACCGAACTACGACAACCATGACGATATGACCAGAGAGCTTTCGGAGAAAGGCTTAAAGGATAGGACACTTGTGACGGAGTTTCTGCGGGATAAAGAGATTGATGCGGTATTGTCCAGCCCGTTTAAGCGGGCGGTGGATACGGTGGGTGAGTTTGCCAAGCAGCAAGGAATGGAGATTGAAATTGTTGACGATTTCAGAGAGCGTCGTATTGACAGCTGTTGGATTGAGGATTTTCAAGGCTTCTGTAAGAAGCAGTGGGAGGATTTTTCTTACAAGCTGTCGGACGGAGAGAGTCTGCAAGAGGTTCAGGCGAGAAATATTGCGGCACTGAAAGATGTGTTAAATCGGTATGAGGGAAAGAATCTTGTGGTAGGGAGCCATGGAACGGCCTTGAGTACGATTATCAATTATTATGATAATTCCTTCGGGCATGCACAGTTTGAGGAAATCAGAGGATTGATGCCTTGGGTGGTGCAATTTTGCTTTGAAGGAGAAAAATGTGTGACGATGCGGAAGTATAATGTATTTGAACGATAGAGGTAAGCATGTGAAAGAAAAAATGAAACGAATCATAGACAAGTTCCATCAATATAACTCGGAGCATATGGCACTGCAGGCCTTCGGACTGCGGGATGATGTGGAGTATGATGCGCTGGTGGTGGCACCCAGCTTTTCTCCGTACAAGCTGAAGATGGAACGCTTCTGTAAGGTGACGACCTTGAAGGAAGGTGCCTATATTGCAGGATATTTGGTGGAAAAGGATGATTTAAAGATTGCCTGGGTAAAAATCGGTTCTTCTGCGGGAAATCTCATTGACCATGTGGCCATATGCGGGGAGCTGAAGTTTAAAACGATGATATTTATCGGTGCGGTAGGTGCGTTAAAGAAAGAGTTCGGTTTGGGAGGTATTTGTACGCCGTCCTATTCCATATCCGGCGGTTACACCAATACTTATCTGAAGGAATCCATATGGGATTTTGTGCCATTTGAAAAGGTGGAGCCGGAGATGTCCTTTATCGATGAAGTGGTTGACATAGGAAAGAAGAAGGGGTATGATATCAAGAAATCTTCCGTGTTCTGTACGGATTCCATTGCGCTGGAGTATTATCATTTGGACGAGATTCGGGAGTTTGATACGGATTTGATTGAGATGGAAACGGCATCTTTTTACCTGATGGCGGATTTACTGGAAGTGCCGAGTGTGGCCCTTTTGGTGGTGTCGGACAACTCCGCCACCGGTACGGCTCTGGTGGGACGTACAGAGGAAGAAGAGGAGCGGTACAACAGGGGGAGATGCGTGGTGTTGCCGGATATGATATTGACGCTGGCAGGGAGGAAGTAGACAGTGATATGCGGGAGCGGGGAGAAAAAGAGAAGTGTATTTATAGGTTTGAGTTATAGATTAGGAGGTAGAAAATATGGAACACAAAGGAACAAAACGACTGGAAACCGACCGTTTGATTTTACGCCGTTACACGGAAGCTGATGCAGAACCGATGTACATAAACTGGGCCTCGGACCCGGAAGTATCCAAGTATTTGACTTGGCCGACGCATCCCAATGTAGAGTTAACAAAGTCCCTTGTGGCGGACTGGATTGCGCGTTATGAGAATCCGGACTACTACAACTGGGTCATTGAGTTAAAAGAGACCGGGGAGGTAGTAGGAAATATTTCTGTGGTTGAAATAAAGGAAAAGGTAGGAGCTGCCATTATCGGATATTGTATGGGGCAGGCTTGGTGGGGCCGTGGAATTATGCCGGAAGCCTTGAAAGAGGTTATGCGGTATTTGTTTGACGAGGTTGGAATGAACCGCGTGGCAGCCTGCCATGACGTGAATAATCCGAAGTCCGGCAGAGTTATGCAGAAAGCCGGTATGATGTACGAAGGAACCTTGCGAGGTGCCGGTCGGAATAATCAGGGGATTATAGATGAGGTGTGGTACGGATTGTTGAAGACGGACAGAGAGTAGGAGGTTGTTATGGCATTACATAAACATGAAATACCGATTTTAGAGTATGATGACAGTCAGGAATCAGTGATTATGCCGACGCATCAGGAGCTGGGATTCAAGCTTCCGGAGAAATTGGTGTATGCGTTTTTGGGAGAGGCCACGGATGAGTATGCCAAAAAGTATAATTTAGTAGAGGTGGCACATTTTGTATCGGAAACGAAGCTTTATCCGGTATATGTGACAGAGTATAAGGGAGAGCAAATTGCGATTTGTCAGGCTCCGGTGGGGGCGGCAGCGGCTGCACAAATACTGGACTGGTTAATCGGGTACGGAGCGAAAAAGGTGTTAGCTACCGGTTGCTGCGGAGCACTGGTGGATTTACCGGAAAATATGTTTCTGGTGCCGACGAAGGCTCTGCGGGATGAAGGTGCGTCTTACCACTATTTGCCGCCGTCAAGATACGTGGAAATCAATTCCAAGGTACTGGCAGCAATAGAACGTGGGATGAACAAACTGGAACTTCCGTATACGGAGTGTATCACTTGGACTACGGATGGTTTTTACAGAGAAACCGCAGCGCTGGTAGAGTATCGAAGAGAAGAAGGCTGTGCCGTCGTTGAAATGGAGTGCTCGGCACTGGCGGCATGCGCACAATTTCGTGGTGCGGAATTCGGACAGATTTTATATACAGCAGATACGTTGGTAAATACGGAAGCTTATGATGAAAGAGGTTGGGGGGAGGAATCCAATGAGAAGGCGTTGTATATTTGTTTGGATGTGATTGGGGAGATGTAGAATAGAGAGCAGAGAAAACAGGCGTTGCCGGTTATGTGGCAACGCCTGCTTTTTCGCGATAAGTTATTTTACATTTCAGAGGGCTTTGTTTTGCTATTGTGCACTCAGTCTGCGCTTTCTATGTAAGGTGTACGCCATAACAACCAGTAATGCGGTCATAATCAAATTTGCTACTAAGCCCAAGGTGGAATCCATCAGGTAATTCCGGTAAGTATCCTGTTGCGGAATGTCTGAGAGAAGCCCTCGGATAAAGAGGACGATTCCAAAGGTACTGTAGGTTCCACAAGAAATATAAAGCGGTATTGGGCTTGCGATTCGTTTTCCGGTAAAGAAGCAAACCGTGAAAATCAAGCAGAGTAGATTCAACACCATGTTTCCCCAGAAAAAGAAGGGGATGGCTCCTTCTACCGGGGTAAATAGATGGGTAAGTCCGACGAGCAAGGATACTCCGAAATAACAACTGTAAATCATCAGGGTTGTTTTTGCATTCAGCCGGTCAAACAGGGTGTTAAACACACTGATACCCAGAAGGACGGTCAGAAGGAAATATTTCGGTGTTTCGCTGGTATATACCAAAACATTACCGTCTTCAAAAGAAAAATTTGTTAATTGGATGATGCTGAGGAATAACATGCTCATAAACGCCAAAGCTAATAGAATCAGTAGTCCTCTTTTTGCGGTAGGATTTTCGATAATTGCATTTTTCTCCGCGTAAAGTTTCATATCATCATCCGTCAATAACTCATCCAAAGACACCTCTAAAAACTGTGCCATTTTCTTTGCAGTCATCAGATCAGGGTAGCGGGATCCTCCCTCCCAGCGGGACACCGCCTGTCTGGTTACATATAAATGATCCGCTAAGGTTTGTTGTGTATATCCTTTTTGTTCTCTTACATTTTTTAGATTCTCTCCGAATTCTGCCATAAAAAACTTCCTTTCCGTGTTATACTTTTGTGTTGCTTGCTGCAGCATCCTCATTGTACCGCACTTGGTGCGAAAAGGAAAGCAACACCTGCGTTTTTTACGTGTTGACACTATGGAAACATGCGGAAAACCGCAGAAAACAAGGCCATCCCACACTTGGTGCGATGGCCTTTGAAAATCCTATTTTACTTATCCTTAATCTCGCTGTGTAACTGCTGCAAGGACTTAATCTCACGGTTACCGTGCTTTAATACGGACTGGATACCCTTTGCGGTAGCTCTTCCCGCAGCAGCGGTGGTCATGTACGGAATCTTGCCCTTGATGGCTGCTTTACGCAGGTAACTATCGTCGGTTACGCTATCCTTGCCCGCCGGGGAATTGATAATTAAATCAATGTCACCGTTGGTAATCATGTCAAGGATGTTCGGACGGCCTTCGGAAAGCTTCTTCACAAGCTCTGCCTCGATTCCTGCCTCGGTAATTACCTTGTGGGTATTGCCGGTAGCAAGAATTTTGAAACCGCTTGCGGAGAGCATCTGAGCTACTTCCACGATATCTTCCTTATCCTTGCGGTTCACGGAGATGAGTACCGTGCCGCCAAGCGGGAGCTTGGACTGGGTAGCTTCCTGTGCCTTGTAGAAAGCTTCACCGTAGGAAACCGCAAGTCCTAAAACTTCACCGGTGGAACGCATTTCCGGTCCGAGAATCGGGTCAACCTCCGGGAACATGTTGAATGGGAAGACTGCTTCCTTTACACCGTAGTACGGGATATCCTGTTCCTTAAGGTCAGCCACCGGAGACGGACGACCGGTCAGCTCGGAAGTAATAATATCGGTTGCAATCGGTACCATGCGGATGTTACAAACCTTGGAAACAAGCGGAACGGTACGGGATGCGCGCGGATTTGCTTCCAGAACGTAAACCTTGCCGTTCTCGATTGCGTACTGCATGTTCATAAGACCCTTAACGTGCATTTCCTCTGCAATCTTCTTGGTATATTCTTTGATGGTCTTTACATTCTCTTCGGAAATGTGTACGGAAGGAATGATACAAGCGGAGTCACCGGAGTGAACACCTGCAAGCTCAATATGCTCCATAACTGCCGGAACGAAAGCGTGGGTACCGTCGCTGATTGCGTCTGCCTCACACTCTAACGCGTGATTTAAGAAACGGTCAATCAAAATCGGACGGTCCGGAGTAACGCCAACAGCAGCGTTCATGTAGCTTACCATTGCCTCGTCATCGTAAACC
>JAFYMC010000012.1 GCA_017556805.1 Lachnospiraceae bacterium
GTACCTACTCGTCTTTCCATCTGAATACCTCTGCTTTCTGTCTAATTTAAGATTGTATACAAAAATACAATACCTCTGACAAACATTACGACTTATTATACATCCATTTTTTCGTGCTGACAAGAGTTTTTTTTCGCAGAACCGAAATTTATTCATGAAGTACAAATGCGTACGACATCGTTCCCGCGGTTTTTAGCTTTTTTGACAAAAAGAAAACCACCTATAGATAGGGGATGTTGAGAACTTTCCTCCTCTATAGGTGGTTCAATATTTGCTTACAGCCTCTTCTCCATATACCCGCAGGTAAACGGGAAGAAATCATGTTTCTTCATCCCAACATGCATCACGCCGTACTTTTCATACCACTTTCGTAACTGCACGTTTTCCTCCACAATGCCGATATGCATCGTCACACAACCGGCCTCTTTTGCAGCTTCATAGGAATGCAGTAAAAGTGCCTCTCCTACTTTGCCGTGGCGGCACTCCGGTGCTACGCAAAGATTGCTCAACTCGCACACGTTATTTTCCTCAAGCAGAAGGGAATAATAACCGACAATCTCACCCTTCTCGTTCTCATACACATACATCGGTCGCTTCTCGCCGTGCAGATGCCAGGTTAGTCTCTGCTCCGTGGTCGCAAAAGCGGTAAAACGCGGTGCATTTTCCTCGGTAAAACCGAACTCCTGCGCTACAGTGCCGAAGCTTCTCCGGATCAATTCTACGCATGCCGGAATCTCTTCTTCTCTCATCAAACGAATCATAAGCAGTCCCCTCCTGTTTTTAAATATTTCGAACAGTATAGCACAGCGGTTTTGAAAAGGCAAGTATAAAAATTCTACCCCACTCTCACCGCCACCTGATACTCATCTTCGTACACAATGTCTCCGACGAAGTTCGTATACACCACATCGTAAGGGTGATTATACTTATCTAATAGCTCCATAGCCGGCGTAATCGTCTCCAGCATATGTGCCGTGGTGGCTACCTTAAAATAGGTAATCACAGGCTCCGTTCCGCTTTTACACACATCCGGATTCGGCAGATTTTCTTCAAACCATGCATTGATCTCTTTGAACAATTCCGCATCTGCCTCTTCCATGACACCGTCATAAATTTTACGCCAACACATGGCAAAGATACCCTTCGGATATTTCGTTACATAGGACAGTTCCCGTCCCTGGATTCTTACATATTTGAAATTCATTCTATTATCCTTTCTTTTCGATTTTTATCCGACGTTACTTCATGAGTACTCTATCCACTAGTTATCTCAAGCAGACAGACCCTCCGCCTTGATTATACCCAGTACTTCAACAACGCTTCGTCTATCTCCGCAACCTTTTCCTTTCCCTTTACCTCACTGTAAAAGGCCAGTTGCTCGATTTCTTCTTTATCCGTTCGACTATCCTCAATTTCTATTAACATTTCTTCCGACAATGTCACCCCATAAAGCGCACCGTACTCTTCATGCCATTCCGGGTTAAAATATCCCGGAGCCATTTTGTCGTACATCAAACCGAGATACGTATATTCCACACCGGAAATCCCCAGCTCCTCCTCCGCTTCACGTTCCACGCACTGACGAAGTGTTTCTCCTTCTTCTTTACAGCCTCCGAAGATTTCCCAATCCTGTCGCCAGCGGTTCCAACCAAGTAAATATTCCTCGCCGATTTTTACCACAAGCAAAGCATGAGTCACGGGGCTGTACTGTTGCTCTGCCAGTTCCTCTGATACATCAATTACTGCTAAAAGTTCGTTTCCTGCGCTGTCTTTTACTATCATAAAAACCTCCTTAAACGAGAAAACGCTTGCCAAGGAAAACTTTTCCCTGACAAGCGTGGATCAGACCTAACGTCTACTATCAGTATTAACTTATCATGTCTCTAAACATTTGTCAAGCGTAAAACCTGCTACTTTTCTTCTGTCCAAACCGTTCCGGTCAGTCCCACATTCTTCTCGTGGAATACAGGATTCTTCCCCTGTTTCTTCTGCGTTTCATAATCCTTTAGCACTTTAATCGCCACGTTGCCCAAAAGGAATATCACCACAATATTTACGATTGCCATCAACCCCATGGTCACGTCCGCCAGATTCCACACCAGGGAGAAGTCCGCCTGAGCCCCGAGGAAAATCGCTACGATACAGGTCACACGGAACACCTGCATCAGTACCTTATTGTCCTTGATGAAAACAATATTGGATTCCGCATAGTAATAATTACCGATTAAGCTACTGAATGCAAAGGCAAAAATCGAGAAGGTAATAAAATGAATGCCCCAGTTCCCTACATTGGCACTGATTGCCTTCTGCACAAACGGAATGCCGTCCAGCACACCGCTCTGACCTTCCACACCGGATACTAAAAGCATAATCGCCGTACTGGAACAAATAAGAATCGTATCGATAAATACAGAAATCACCTGCACCAACCCCTGCTTTACCGGATGATCTACATCAGCCGAGGCCGAAGCATTCGGCGCGCTACCCATACCTGCTTCGTTAGAGAAGAGACCACGCTTGATACCTACAACAACGGCACTTCCCGCAAGACCGCCCATAATTGCTTTCACATTAAATGCTTCCTTTAAAATCATAGCAAACATAGCCGGGAGCTCCGTCACATGAAGTATCATAGTTACAAAGCCCATCAAAATATAGGCAAGTGCCATCACCGGTACCACCACAGAAGAAATAAATCCGATACGGTGTACACCTCCCCAAATAACAAATGCTGTTGCCGCCGCCAGCACAAGGCCCACTACCATCGGCCAGATACTGTTGCCGTAATTCTCGATATAATACTCCAGTGCGGAAGACATGTTGTAGGACTGGAGTCCGTTAAAACCGTAAGCAAAACAAATGATTAACAACACAGAAAACAATACACCCAACCAGCGTTTCCCTAACGCCTTTTCCATATAGTAAGATGGGCCGCCACGGAATTGACCGTCCTTTTTTGTCTTATAAAGCTGTGCCAGGGTACTTTCGATAAACGCAGACGCACCGCCGATTAACGCCGTTACCCACATCCAGAACACCGCACCCGGACCACCTGCCGCAATGGCCGTGGCGATACCTGCGATATTACCGGTACCCACACGGGATGCCGTAGAAATCATGAGTGCCTGGAAGGAAGACACCTTCTTTGTTCCGTCCTTGCCCCCGCCGCTCTTTTCCAGCATGGACTTGATTCCGTCCTTTAACAAACGGAACTGAACACCTTTCGTACGAACTGTAAAATAAATGCCCACACCTACCAAAAGAATAATTAGAATGTAGGTGTACATGACATCGTTGATGCTTCCTAAAACATCATTAAACTTCTTCAAAATCTCCTTCACGCTCATCTGCCGTTACTCCGTTCTTTTTTCTTGCTTCATTATGGTATCATATTCTTCTTTGTTTTTCAACCGTTCCGGAACCCTTAAAACCAAGCGTTCTCTTTGTCAATTTCCGCTCCGAACGCGGTCTCTTGCGAATCTTCTTTCTTTCGTATAAAATAAAAAAATATAATCAGAAAAAATTTTCGCACATTTCACCGCCTTCCGCTGTTTATATAGTGAAAGGCCTTTTACAAGAAACAAAACGGACAAAGGAGAGAACGGTTTGGACAGAGAAGACTACGCACGTATTGTGCAAACCCATATGGATACCATATACCGGATTGCCGTCAGCTACACCAAAACGCCGTCGGACGCCGACGATATCGTGCAGCAGACCTTCGTAAAGCTACTGACGAAAAAAACGGCTTTTACGGACCGGGAGCATGAAAAGCGGTGGTTGATTCGTGTATGCATCAACGAGTGCAACAGCTTCTTTTCCTCCTTTTGGAGAAAGAACATGGACTCCTTCGATTCCCTGGAAACAGAGCCGGTATTTACCGAGCCAAAGGACACGGAGCTTTACGAGGCCATTAAACAGTTGCCTGCAAAATGCCGCAGCGTCATCTACCTGTTTTATTACGAGGGCTATTCCACAAAGGAAATCGCGGATATTCTCCGTATGAAGGAAGCAACGGTCCGGACCAGACTTGTCCGTGCAAGAAAATTGTTAAAGGAACAGCTTAAGGAGGCGTGGTAACATGAACGAAAAAGAAAACATTAAAAAAATATATGACCAGATCCATGCACCGGAGGCGTTGCTTGGAAAGGTTATGGAGATGAAGAAAGACACGTTTAAATTCAGAAACTGCGTAAAATACGCAGTTGCGGCTGTGGCTGCACTGGCTCTTACATTTGTGGCATCCAACGGCATCTGCTATGCCGCTACCGGAGAGACCTGGATCAGCAAGATTAAGGTTAACATTAACGGCAATGAAGTGACTCCGGATGTTACATGGAAAGAAGAAGACGGCAACATGGTCGGTACTTTTGAGATGGAGCTTGACTCCGTGGATGAAGAAACCGGAGAAAAGGATAAGGTATTTGCCCAAATTGAAGTACAACCGGACGGTGTTAACGCAGAGGATGTAGACGGATTGGAAGATACCACAGTTCTTACCATCGTCACCACAGGAGAAGACAATAGCGTCACAGTGGAACAAGCGGATGACGAATTGAATTTGTCCATAGATACCGACAAAGCGGAATAAGTTTCCCTGAACCCATTTTATAATTGCCCTTGTCAAACGAATAAAAAAACAAAAGGCCGCCCCGGCAACGCCGGAGCGGTCCTTCTTATTTCACCCAGCACATTCCCTCTCTGTGCATACCGATGCCTTCCATAACCTTCACCGCCGCCGCTGCCGCCGCATCGTACTCCGCCTCATCGTGAAGGTGCTCTAACATAGCCGGCGTATCCTTCGGAAGCTTCGCAATCTCTTCCATCAGTACCGGATAATCGATACCGCCGGTACCCAAAAGCACCTCTCGAAATGCCACCGTCAAAGAATCCGTCTCCATGGCAATGTCCTTTAAGTGCAAGGTCACAATCTTATCACTGAGCTTATCAAAGGTTTCCCTGATAAACGCGCCGTTTTCAAAGAACCGCTGCGGATGATTCATGGTGTTACAGATGTCCAAATGCACCGCTGCCGCCTCACGGTCAACGGCTTCCAGGAAGCGCAAATACCCGTCCGGCGAATCCAGGAAATAGTACGGCATCATCTCAAAGGAAAGCTTCGTGGTCTTCGGATTTACCGCATCGATGATACGCTGAAATACCTCTACGGACTCCTTAAAAAATCCCTCCGAATAACCGGATTTGTGCGGTCCGAACCAGGTCTCGGTCTGCTTGGTGCCGAGAATATCCACACAAGTCGCCGCCCCCAGCTCCTCTGCCAGACGCAGTCTGCCGATGATATAGTTAATCTTACGTTCCGCCTCTGCCTTGTCCGGGTGGAGCGGGTTACACCATGCTCCCACCTCTGCGATTCGAACATCATGCTTCTTCATAGCATCCTGAAATGCCTTTAACTCCGCCGGACGCTCAAGGCTGATCCAATCCGGACAAAGGGCCGCACCGAAGCCCTTCTTCACGTGGGCAAGGGCATACTCTTCCGGATCATTCCCTTTTACAAAAACATAACCGCCTAGTCTCATCAGGTCCTCCTATCTTACTATCTCATGTGACGAACACACCGGCTGCAATCCTGTTGCAACCGGTGTATCCGTTACCTTCTTACTCTCTGCGTCTTATTTACTACTTATCATTCTTCGCTACCACAATTACATCCGCACCGTTCTCAAACGGTCCCACCTTCGGATTCACCGCGCGGTGTGCGCCGAAGAAGTCATCGTCAAATACAATCGGGCTGCCGTCCGGATTTTCAAACATCTGCTCCGGCTCAAATGCCATACCCAGCACTTCCGTGGAAATCATCTGTGCCGGTGCATTGTTCAAGAAGTCGTATACGTTGGTCTTTAAGGTGTACTCACCGTCCTGTTCCACCAGCTCAACGGTTACTTCGTGGTCGTTATCCACAAAGGCATCCGTTTCCTTTGTCATGGCCTTTGCACCGTTGAAGTACACATTGCCTGCTGCCCATACCGGAAGCGGATTATAGTAACGGTCCGTCTTCTTGGAGCCCATACCGCAATAGCCTTCAAACTGCTTTGCATATTCCTCGTAGGTCGGGTACGCCTCATACGGCACGGTACCTACCACAAGATTACCGTCGGACCATTCGTCGTTCTTCCACTGCTCCTGCAGCTTCACTAAACCTTTGCGCATCTTCTGCTGTACGAAAATGTTGTTGTAGAAACGGAAGTCACCGTGGAGAATGGTCATAAAGCCCGCAACCTCCGTGCGATGGTGCATGTGATACGGGGTATAACGCGGAGAAAACTTGGTCGGAGTTCCGTTATCCACGCCTCTGCCAACTGCTGTAAAAGCACCTGCAATAAAGTTGTGCACCAACGCAACGCCCTGGGTCGGCAGCTTCATGGCATGGTCGGACAGCATGATGTTGTTGTCCACCAAGGTCGGTCCGTGGGACACTTCGATAAAAATATCCTCGCCAACCGCCAGCATATCGTCATGTACCGGATATTCGTCAGCCTCATACGGAACCGTATTGTCATGGAACAGGTTCTGACTTACGCGGGTACCCTGTGCCTGCCAGTCAAGCCACAAACCTCTGGTACAATGATGGAAATGATTTCTGCGGATAATTACGTCGATAGCCGCATGCATCTTGATACCGCCGATTTCCGCACCCGCCAGATTCTGCTTGTTGTTAATATGATGAATGTGGTTGTCCTCGATAATGGAGAACACACCGCCTAAATGACCTACGATACCGGTCTGTCCGCAGTCATGGATATTACAACGACGCACGATGTGGGAACCGATATTCTCCTTCGTCCAGCCCTCTACCTGTGCCTGACAAATGTTATCACGCTCGGTCTGGGTACCGTCCTTAAACTTCCAGGTGGACCACTTATTGTCGTTGTTCGGCTGACAATACTTTCCGAGGGAAATACCGGAACACTTAGACTCGGAAATGTCACAATCCTCGATAATCCAGCCCTTAGACCAGTGCGGGCCTACCATACCTTCCTGATAAGCGGTCGGCGGAGCCCACTGGGTGGCTGCCTTTGTTACCGTAAAACCGGACAGAGTAATATAACCCACGCCTTCCTTGGACGGATAGAAACAGTTTCTGCGCACCGTAATCTCCACGTTCTCCGCATTCGGATCAAGACCCTGGAAATTCGCATAAAGCACGGTCTCGTTCGTCGCCTCGTCCTGCTCGGTATACCAGGTGTACACCGTAAAATCACGATCCCACGACTTCATGTATACGGTCGGATTCAGCACCCGGTCAAGCTCCAGCACCTCGTACATGGACTTGCCGTTTAAAAATACATCGCCGGTATGCGCAACATACAATGCATTGAACCAGTCACCGAATACCTTCGTGGTATACGGATTGTAAGTACCGAAAATACCGTTCGGAATCCGCGCCATCCAAACATTCTCCGCATACGGCGCCCAATTCTTCACTTCCTCCGCACCGGTAATTACCGCAGCCCCCTTCTCCAAGGAACGGTAAGTGATTCGTGCTCTCGGCGCCCCCGGATTCACCGGGTCTACATACTCACGGTACACACCCGGTGCTACCAAAACCTCGTCTCCCGGACGTGCAATCTTTGCCGCTTCGGAAATCCGCTTGAACGGGTACTCCTTCGTACCGGTTCCGCCACAGGTTGCGTTAATGTCTACGTAAATCTGCATTTGTAAATCCTCCTCGTATTTTTCTATTGGTTCGAAGGCTGCCGGTCCGGCTCCTTCGTGTGATTCGTTTTTCCTTACAGCCGATGGATTATGCTCGCATCAAAGGAACTCGTATCCGCCACACCGGTGCTTGCCATGGTGCCGCGAAGCTCGTCGTTCATCTCACGCATTCTTGCTGCCACGCCTTCCGCGCCGCCCTGACGGATGAAAGGAATAAGGTGTGTGCCTACACTTACCGCCGTTGCGCCCAGTGCCAATGCCTTGTACGCATCCATACCGGAACATACGCCGCAGTCTACGAAAATCGGCATCACATCCCCCACTTCCTTCACAATCTCCGGAAGCACCGCAAGGGGCGGCATTGCATAATTCATACGGCCGTTGTGGTGGGAAACCACGATACCGTTAGCGTCAATCTCCGCACACTTTGCCGCATCCCGTACGCTTAAAACGCCCTTTACCACAAACGGCAAATTCGTCATGGCGATGTACCGCTCCAAATCCTTTCCTGACTTCACCGCCATCTGCTCCCCGAGACACACATCCGGGTTGCCCTTGCCGTCAAACATATGGTCAATGTCCATACCTACCGCCAGAGCGCCCAGCTCTTCCGCATAGGTCAGCATATTGTGAATCTTATCCTCGTCGGCATAAGGCTTTACGATACGGATCGTCTTTGCACCGGTGGCCATCACCGCCGAAAACTCCTCATTGCTGCCCATCCCAATCCAGTGCACCGCATTCATCCGGGCCGCTGCCTGCGCATACTGCACCATACCGTTCGGCATGTCCGGATTAAAGGTACCGATGTGAGACAACGCCGCCGTCATAATCGGCGTGTCAAACCACTGTCCGTACAGCCCAAAGCCGGTATCCGGCACCACGCTGTCCATGAGTCGCTGCTCCAATAATAAACTGTCAAAATACGCCCTGGTAATCTCCCGGGAGTTGGCAGGGTTCTGTGAATTCTGCATGGATGGTCCTCCTATCTTTTTTTCGTAAAGGAAAGTGCTTCGCACTTCCCCGCGGCCTTCGTGCTCTTCGAGCACTCAGTCGCGTGGGCGTTCGCATGATTGCACATCTGCTTGGAATTTACTTTCCGCAGATTGTGCACATGCTCACTTTCCTTCTCGGATGTCTGCTACTCTCTTATTCTCCAGCGAAATCTCGCTGTAATAACGATAGCCGCCCTCACCCATCGGAGACTGTGCCTCAAAGCCTACCTTCACGGTCTTGCCCACCGGCAGGGTGAACACGCGCACCATGTTGTACTCCACGCCGTCGGTAGAATAATGGAAAGCAAAACAATCATCCACGCGGGAAATCTGGAACCAAACATGGTTGGCATCCCGCACCGGACCGTTGCAGTCATCGGAAATACGGTTCGTCACCACGGACACCACCGCCGGCTTCCTGCACGGCATATCGGAATTCTCCAGTGCCAGCTTCGCCCAAACATTTTCATTCTCATATACAAGGAGCGCAGCCGCATCGTAGGTGCTCACAAACTCCAGCTCTCCCTTCGCTTTGAACACAAAATCCCCGGTCACCTCGGTATAATAAAGCGGTGCGTTCGCCACCAGCTCCGGGAACGCGCCGTTCTCCTTCACCGGGCTGTTAAAATAATCGGTATGACCCGGCGCATACACCTTCAGCACGCCGTCCTTATACTCCGCTTCGCTCTCATTCAACCACTTAAAATTATCAAATGTCATGGTACTGTTTCCTCTCTTTCGCGCAAATTTTCTGTTCATATAATTATAACAGAAACTTGCCCTTTTGGAAATAGCCCCATGACATTTTGATATAAATAGTTGGTTTTCTTATGTTATTTTTCTGTTGAGTTTTTTGGTCGGAAAGGAAGTCAGCTCTTATGCGTTTAAAATTTTCCCCATAGACACACAAAAAAAGATTCCGGTTTGCTCGACCCTTCCCGAAAGAAGGAATTTAATGAGAACCAGAATCCTAAAAAATATTATAGCATATAACGAAGGAGAAAACAAGGAGAACGTGCAATTCTCTAATCAACTCCCAGCGAATCCCATGGTACAAAATCTTGACAATCGCGTAAAATGTGTTATAATAAAAGTAGTCAACTTGTGACGGATAAAAGCTGGGTTCCCGAATGGGAGTAGGCGCCTCGGTGCTTAGAATCCTTTGCTCCTGGGGTTGACTACTTTTTTTGCATCTTTTTCTTTAAATCATCGAGTATCGTACTCGGTGCTTTTTTTATTTCCTCAAAAATGAAATCAATTGCTTGCTGAGAATAACTATACTGAGGCTGTGTCGAAATAAGATATGTAAAACACAATCTTTCATTCTCTTTGATTCCAAAATACGCTGTAAAAAGCCTAAAATGATAAATATTAAATTCCACCTCTGCACCATTGAGCAGCAACTTAATTCCTTCCTTTTGAATCCGCTTATTAATCTCTCTGATGCATGCTTTTGCATTGTATTTATGGGTATCATTCGGATCCTTTAACTCTTTGAGAATCCGCACACCGTCCGCTGCTTCTTTCTCGATGTGATAGAACTCTGTCGCCTGATTCTTGTCCTTAGTCAAATAATGATAATGCTCCACCCGGATTGCAAATGCATTGTTATTCTCTTCAATCATTGGCTCCAGTGTCTGCTGAACCGTAATTAGCCTCTCCGCCACCTGTTCGGTATACTTCCCTCTAATTTCCGTTTCATTCAACGACTTAAGCCGTACCGACAAGGTAATAAAATTCTCCGGAATCACACGAGTCATATCTACTCCATGAAACTCCATCATTTTATCAACAAAATTAAAAACACACGCCTGTAACAGAGGAATGTATACCGCTTCATACTCCTCTGTAATAAAATGTGTACTTGTATTTCTCAGTTCGATTACCTTTTCGAGATTTTTTCGTAACGGAGCCTTCTCGTTAGTAAAAATTTTCTGCACACAATTTTCCAGTGTAATTGTTCGGTTCGGCTTATCCGGATAGTATATGGAATTCTCTCCGAATTTGTTTATCATATGCGCTTTCAACATCAATTCCCACGCATTACATATGAAAAAGCTAAATCCTTCCAATCTGTAATTTATTGACGGCTTATTATAAATTTCAATTGCCATCACAAAGGCCTCTTTCGCCTTATCTACAAGTCTCTCACACGTTGTCATTTGTACCCACCTTTCTTTCAATCAAACTAACCATAACCTTGTCATTGGTATACCTCTAGTTTAAAGTCATCAATCCGTAATTGTCAAGTATCAACATTTAAACATCATAAATATTTACCTCAAGGCACTTCTTGCAGCGAAATAACACCAAAGCCGCAACCCGTCCAAGACGTTCGTTGCGGCTTTTCTTACATCCTATTCCGAAATACTCTCCTGTTCCTCTTCTTCCTCACCCTTCTTTTTCAGCACCTTGCGCAGGAGCAAAACAAGCAGGCTCTGTACATACGGCACCAGCACGAAAATCATGAAAACCGCGCCCCAGAAAAGTGCCATGAATGCTTCACTGAGCGCCTCTGCCATCTCCTGATGAGGCTGATCGTTTGCATCAACAATAGCTTCAATCACAGCCCAAATCCCCAGCCAAATGATCAGCACCAGCGGCAACAGCATAATGTAATACAGCGCTCTCAAAAACTTATTCGAAATCTTATCGCCGATTTGTATCATCTTCCGGCTGATTCCCGTGCCAAGAAAGCAAAACAACCATGCCGCACCGGCAAAAAGGCCCGCCACCGGCAACAGCTCAAAAAAACTATTTCCGAAAATGCCGCAAAGCATCACTATAAATACAAGCGCAGTGAGAATCACAATAATTCTCCTCGCCCATTGAAATTCCCGATTCATTTCCTTATTCTCCATTCTTCCCTTATCCTCCGTTATTCTTATAAAACTCCACCCGATTCTCCTTCTCAGGAGATAATCCTCAGTGAGTCCTCCTCCATCTCGCACTGCAAATACAGCACCTTCACACCGGCCTGCACCGCCCGGTCCAGAGCCTCACCGAACTCCTTGTGGGTCTCGATATTCGGAAGCACGACCTCCACTCCCGGCATCTGAATCACAAAGGCCAGATAAGCCTCGTACCCGGCATCCACCGCAGCCGCCAACTCTTTTAAATGCTTCACGCCCCGCTCCGTGGGTGCATCCGGAAAATAACCGATGCCCTCCCGCTCCAGCGTACAGCCCTTCACTTCCATAAGCGCCCGCTTCCCGGCATATTCAAAATAAAAATCCACCCGGGACGCCCCGTAGGTATACTCCGGCCGCACTAAAGAAAGCTCCGGAAAATGCCCGCTCTCCCGCAGCCATTCTCCCACCACCTTATTGGGCGCCTGGCTGTCCATATTCACCAGCCCCAGGCCCTCCTTGTACACCGCAATCAAATCGTACTTCGTCTTCCGCGCCGGATTGTCCGACACCTCCAAAATCACCGTCGCCCCCGGCACCAAAAGCTCCTTGCACCGCCCGGTATTCTTCACATGCACCGTCTCCAAAACATCGTCCACGAAAACCTTCGCAATAAACCGGTTCGGACGGGAATGAAACACGGCGCGGATTGTTTTATTGTACTTCATAAAATTTGCCTTTCAACTGTTCAATGAGCCCCAAATCCGCCGGCAACCACGCCACCGAACTAAGCTCCTCCGGCTTCAGCCACTTCGCCGCCGCATGCTCCAACAGCACCGGCGTCCCAGACTTTATCTTACACAGGAAACAGTCCATGGACAAATGAAACGCCGGATAATCGTACTCCACCGTCTCAAACAACTCGCCCACTTCGATTTCCATAGAAAGCTCCTCGCGAATCTCGCGCACCAGCGCCTCCTGCGGGCTCTCGCCCGGCTCCACCTTGCCGCCCGGAAACTCCCAGCCGCCTTTAAAATCGCCGTACCCGCGCTGGGTGGCAAAGATGAGATTGTCGTGGAGAATGATGGCGGCTACTACTTTGATTGATTTCATGGGTGGACCTCCTGTATGCCAAAAGGAAATCAAAAACTAAAATCCATATAGTCTCATCTACACCAATTTATGATAATAACCCTACAAATCATCTTGAATTCGCTTAATATATTCTACGAATCTTGATATTGTCCAAATTCTATCCTGACGATCTTTCGGGTAACACGAAATATATGGTTTTGGAACAACAAGAATAACTTTTTCCGCTCCCATCTCATCCATCTGTGCTGGTGACACCCCTTGTTGTAATGTACACAAGAATTTATTCTCATCTTTTAATCTATCTGCTTCATTCAGAATCTGACGCCATCTATCCTTACAAGTTGTTTTGGCCGCTAATGTTGCCAATTTGCCCAATGGATAGGAAATATCATGATAAGCCTCCGCTGAAGGGAAAAGAAAATCAGGCTTTTTCTTCCCTTCCGTAACTGCTTGTGAATCATATACAATTTGATTAGCATTGAATATTGCTTCCAAATGATGCTCTAAACTCTTTCCCGCCCTACTTTTACGCCTATTCAATATCGAATTAGCAACACTTACAAATTCTTCAACAGATGTGAATCCTGTTTTTACAATATCACCATATCGATACTCTTCTATCGCTCTAAACAATGCATATTCCATATTAGTCCATTCTATAATTTTTTTGTCAGGATTAGTAATCAAATATTCAACATGATTATATACTGTTTCTGATATAGCTCTCGCTGCTAGCGACATTGCTTCTGTTTCAGGGAATTCGACTTGCAATGATGAAATAAATGTTTCAATGGCCTGCTTCTCCACAGCGCTTCTCTGTACGCCACCCGCCCCAAATAAACAGTTAGTTTCTGTTGCACTAATTCCAAATGTATTTAAAAACTCTTCGATTTCATCTTCCGTATCTAATATATACGCTGAATAATCATCCCACGACTGTTTTGTTAACACAAAAAGTGCTCCCGTTCTATCGGGATAAATTACATCAAATCCTCTTCCAAATTTAGTAATTCTCAATTCTCTCTTACTGCTATAGTAAGTAAAAGCGCTTTCTGTAGTTAAATTCCCCTGCCATGTGATTTTTACATTTCTTTTTAAAATATCATTATCTGGTAAGGATTCTTTAAACATCATTCTACTTGCAGATACAGATACTAGCACACCACTTTGGTGTCCACCTGTAGCGCCTGTATCATTTGCCGCCAAGAACTTACAAAAAGACAATTCACTTGCGACTGCAGCTTCTATTGCTTTACTAACTATTTCTTTTGACATTAAATCGCCTTCCCTTTTTTCATATCAGCAATCTCTTCCATTAAACTGATTTTTTCTATTACCAATTTAGCAACATTGGCCATTAACGGCACCACTACTGAGTTGCCAAACTGCCTATATGCTTGTGTATCAGATACCGGTATTACAAAACTCTCCGGAAATCCTTGCAACCTTGCACACTCACGCGGCGTCAATCTTCTTGGGTTTTTTCCCCTTTGAGCTATTAATATCTCTGATCCATCCTTATGGTACCTTGCACTGATTGTTCTTGAAACTCCATTTAATGGTGCTATTCCATATCCAAAACCATTCCCTGCTGCTTTATGCTTAGCTGCATAGTTTTTAAGATATGTCCATAAATTATCAGATAATGTATATTTTGCATCAACTTTTTTTTCTAAAATATCTTTCATCACTGGCTTATGATTGAGCGGAGTGATATCAAAGGCAAATTCCATATCGCTACCATATCTTTCCATATCAAAGCCAACAATTATAATTCGTTCTCTATGTTGAGGAACAAAGTCCTGCCCATCCAAAACAGCATAAAAAACCTTATACTTTAATTCATCCAACGATTCCAGAATTGTTTTAAATGTTCTTCCCTTATCATGACTTTTAAGATTCTTAACATTTTCAAGCATAAATGCTTTAGGACGTTTTTCTTTTAGTATGCGACAAACATCAAAAAACAATGTTCCTTGCGTTTTATCTTCAAACCCCGTTTTTCTTCCCATACTTACCTTTTTGGAAACACCGGCAATCGAAAACGGTTGACACGGAAATCCTGCAACCAACACATCATGATCAGGAATAGTTTTTGCATCAACCTGCGTAATATCGCCATCTGGTTGCTCACCAAAATTAGCGTAATATGTTTGCTGACTATATTTATTCCATTCATTAGAATATACGCATTTACCCCCAACCTTTTCATATGCAAGCCTCATTCCGCCAATCCCTGCGAAAAGATCAATAAATGTAAACTGTGACTTTATATCCGAGTTCAATTTCTTTTTCTTATCAGTAATATAGTATGCAACTGCTTCTCTTACACAAGCTTGCATTGACTGGTCTGTTTCAATCGAATATGTATTAAGTTCTTCATATAGTGCATCATCCACTCTTAAATGCATCTGCTTCATATAATCGCCTCCGGGAAAAATTGTATACCAGTTCTTTCCCTGTCATTATACAATAATATTTTAAAAAACGCAACCATTATTTCGAATGTATGTTTGTTATTTTAATCTCCACTTTTTCGTGGTCAAGTCTCGTTCAACAATCCCTTCACCTTCTAATGTTCTTAACAAACCAACAAGCCAAAAATTCTGTTGCGTTGACGTGGCAGTAGGTTGCTCCCCCCAATCCAAACCACAAACTCTAAACAATTCTGCCTATTTAATCCCTTCTGCACCCAGATGGCATTCTTCACTTTGCTTCATAAAATCCAATACCAATTCTCGAGCCTGTTTTCTTATTTCATCTCCTACTTTTTCAAATTTACTCTTCATACATTGCATCCTCCACTAAAATATCAAATATCGCTTCCTCTATTACCCTTACGCACTCATCGGTATTTTTCTTTATATCAGTTCCCCAAAATCTAATAACTGTCCACCCCATAAACAACAATTTTTTATTAACCGCATCATCTCGTTCTTGGTTTTTGGAAATCTTATTTATCCAAAACTCACTATTATTACTATTCCGCAACCTTGGTTTCAACACATCCCAATCCTTTCCGTGAAAAAACTCTCCGTCACAAAATATCGCAATTTTATACTTTGTTAAAACAATGTCCGGTTTTCCAGGTAATTCACCATAATTCTTTCTATACCTAATCCCCTTTGCAAACAATGCTTTTCTTAACATAACTTCTATCTGTGTATCTTTTGAACGGATATTTTGCATATTTTTTCTACGTTGTTCTTTTGTTAAAACGTCCATAGGAATCACCCTTCACAGTTTAATAACTCCTTAATATCTATTACTTGCATAAAGATTGCTTCCAAAACATTTACAACAATACTATTTCCAGCCATCTTTATCAGCTTACTTTCTGAAAATAATCTTTTGTTTTTTGCAACATCAAAATTATTATCCATAAGTATTTCGTAATCACATTCATCAAATCCCATTGCAAGAAAACATTCTCTAGCCGTTAAATATCTCCAATTTGCCTTTCCTTCACATGGATTAATATATTCGATTACACCAGAATTTGGATTTCTATCTTGCTTTGTTGTTATTGTTTTTAATACATCAATATAACAACCATCCTTTAGTATTTTATCATTCTCCTCAATAATCCTCTGTCTGGACGGAGTATCATTCAACTGACTCAGGCACGCTTCACTCTTATAGTCCAACCTTTCGTAATTATTTTTTATAACATCTTGCACACTCTTCCTTTTTAGTGGTAGACTTTTTGCGTATTCTTCATTTTCCAAATTATGATCATTAAAATATCGCTCTAGTAAATCTGCTTTGTCAGCATCTCCTCCAATAAAACTACTCAACATAAATACTCTCTCACGAATCTGTGGAATACCAAATCTACTTGCATTCAGTTTATAAATCTTGCTATAGTATCCGATTTTTTTCAAATAATCAATCCATTCCTGAAAGTTTCCCATATGTCGTGGCGCCATTATATTACTTACGTTTTCCATCAACAAAAAACGTGGTAATCTTTGCTTCTTTTCGACACAATCTTTTAAAATACGCTCCACTTCCCACAGCATGCCGGAACGGTTATTGGCATCCCTATCAATCCCACTCATATTTCCATGCCAAACTCCAGCTATAGACAAATCCTGACATGGAAATGAATACGTAAACAAATCCAAATCCTCAGGTATATCTGTTGCTGTCATATCCGTTATGCTAACTAAATTATTTGTTCTCTCTATAGCACACAATAATCTTCGCAAAACCTCAATATTGGTTCTGGACAAAGAACCTTCCTTATATGGTGTTTTACCATCCGGACTCAAGGTATATTTTGACAACGCAGAAACCAATTCTTTCTTGGTAAACCCCAAATATGGGCTCAAATCCTGCCCTCCGTTATGAATGAGATCATACGCCATAATAGCATTTATGTCCCAGTCTGCAGTTGCCACAATATCATAATCAATATTCAAACGTTCTAGTGCCTTTGCTTGCGCGCCAATTCCACTAAAAGCTTCTAACACTTTTATCATCTTATTACTTCCTTATCTCAAAATTGTAGCGGCATTCCATCTACGATCAATCGTTCTCTTGCCTTAATAACAACTTTTGCCTGCTTACTCGACGGAATACGCCCGGTTATCTCCATGTTAATTACCATTTTGATTATAGATAATTCCATATCAGATAACAAACGCCTAGTTACTCCCCAATCCATGACTTTTTGCCAGTACTCTTTTCCAGATGCCATGATAAATTTCAAATCATCTACTTCATTAGCAACTTTTCGCTCTTCCTTTGCCTCCTTCTCTTCTGCCTTCAGGCTTTCTTGAGAAATTAAAGTCCTCAGGAAAGAATCATTTATTGTCCATTTCTGTTTTTGCGCTTGCTGCCAACAAAGGTCTCTTTTACACCATTCTGTTACATTCTCGATTGGTCTGCCATCATCCGTAATATACTCATACACTTCTGTACATAACACTTTTATCTGCTCTGCCAGTTCAGGATATAATCCTTGTAAATTCCAAACTCTCATAAAGTCCAGTTCATATCCCTTTACATTTTTTCTGATGTAGTCAAAAACGATGCTCATTGTGTACACAATTACATTTGCCTTGTATGAATGCTTTTCTTTGTACCAATCTGTTTGCTTAACAATATCATCCGAACCCTTATAAATAATTGCTAATGCACATACTCTTTTATAATAAAAATTATTAAATTCAGCATCTGACTTAGCCCATCTACTTCTAATATTTTCAGCAAACACCTTTACAATTGCCTGTTTTCCTTTACTAACCTTATCCGGTGCACCTTCATAGATCTCCATATATTTTGCAAGATCGACAAGTTTAATCACCTGGCTTTCCGGGTATCTTGTCTCATATTGTTTCATCTGGCTAGACTTCGGCTTGAATTTCATCTTCCCTTGGTTATACTGACCTCTAGTTCTTTCATAATACCAATACTGTTGGAACTGATTTCCATTTACAGCCGGTGCAGGTGTCTTTCTTGAATAATCCTCCATACGTATATGAAATGGATGATTTGAAAAAAAATCCGATGCATCGACCTTATTCTGTGAATTCGAATATTCCGAAATTTTAGGAATGATTTTTTCTGACATTGTATGTTCCAAAACAGATACTTTCATAGGAACATACAATCTCTCAATATCTATGTTTTCATCCTTCTTAGCTGTTAATAGTGTATTAGCTATTGATGCTGTAGTTTGTCCTCCATTTACGATTTGCAAATCTTTAATTCTTGTTATTTTCAAACCTTCCGGTGTCATTTCCGTATCAATCTCGCTTGCAGTGGCAGCGATACCATTATTATAGGCAAAAAACATTTCCGGATAATTTTTTATTGTATTTTGAATACTCTTGTTAACTTTTCCTCTTACACTCAAAAATGAACGGACATTTCCTTCCAATAACCTTGAACCATACTCCAAATATAACTCATTTAAAATTTTTCCTGGAACAACTGCCAAGTATGAAGTATACGTAATCACATTTTCAGGTTTTTCTTCCTTCTCATCAGCTACTATATCATCATCGTACTTTGGTAAAACTTCTATATCCGCAATTACATCTTTATACTCTACTGCCTTTACACACGGTATTCCAGAATACCCCATATCCGGCAACATTATTTCGACACTTTCTTTTTGTGTCTTAGAACTTACAACATCAAAAATACGAGTAACATCCCAAACATTAAGTTCAACTGTCTTCCCCCCGACCTCGTCATCCTTAATATTTTTTGTTCGTTGATTATTGTAAGCATCTGTCAATAAATAAAATCTAAATTTGCTTATCGACTCAATGTCATAGTGAAGCATTCTAGAAAACTCATATACCTGAGTGCTTTCCTCTAACTCCTGATACAATTCATACTTTATGGACTCATTGACAAAATATCTAATCCTCTTAAAGCAATTCTCTATAACATCCTTATTTATGGTATCACTTTCATAAGGTCCTCTGTAATCAGATATAAAAACACAACAGCTTCCATCTGCATCATCCATGGCATATCCATCTATTCTCATATTTGCTTTACGTCTTGATATACCTTCATAATAACATTCTGTAAAATCATCAAATTCCTCTCCTGAAATCAAGATGTCTGTTACATATGCCAAAAACTCATCTGCAACATTAGACATATTAGCATTAGCAGCTAACGCAATATCTTCATGTAAAACTTCTCTGTATTCTTCTACATTCATCGCTAGTCCTCCTTGAATTCAGTTATCCCATCCAACAAAATAGTATATTTTGCATTACCTATTGTCGAAACAATCTCATTTCTTCTTAATCTCGGGAACCGTTCATTTACACAATATCTCTGTGTTCCTTTGTAAAGAAAGTTATAATTATCATATTCTGCATCGAACGCATAGCCAACATTATCCAACTTTGTACGGAACACATCCAAAATATCTGGATCCGATATTTTTTCCGCCACACTTATTATAACTTCATTCAAATTAATAGAGCAGCCAGAAACAGAACTCGTATCCTCTAGTCTTACAACAACTAAATGTCCGTCTATATCTGACTCTAATTGTTCCAGTGAACTAATTGTAACTTGTATAGCATTTTCATTTACACTCTTCACTTCATACCAGGTATCATCTATTTCAAAGTCTTTATGCCCTAGCAATGGCCCCATCCAACTCTCCACCGCCGTTTCCACATTCCATTCTTTTATGAAATGGTCTCTTAACTCTAATAGCTCCCCTATCAAGCCCTTTATCTCAGACTTATCCAAAATATTGGTCTTTTTCTTACCAAACATTTCCTTCCAATACTTCCAACGCATTAATCCATTGGATATTGCCGCTTCACTTCCAGCTTTTTCGCAGGTTATTATAATGTCCTTACAAAAAATCAAAAACATAGATTTGTATGTATTATCTAGCAAATCAAATGATAATGCCAACTTACCATCTTCTCGTCGTTTCATTTGAACACTGATAAATTTCGAAGACTTTACCGGAGCTTCTCTTCCTTTTTCAGTTATTACCATAGACATTTGACCATCATCATTATAACCCAAAAAAATATCCACCTTGTAATCGCTGTCTATCCTTTGGTATGTATGAGAGATTGCCCCTTTTTCAAATTTCTTCAACAATTCCATCAATCATCACCCTCCTCCTCATCAGCATTCCAATCATCTATATCCCCTTCAAAAATTTGCTGAATAGCAATTTTATTAAGTATGTATCTTGCATACTTTGTTTCTTGGTCTGACAATGTAGGAATTCCGACACCAAATCCCATAATAACTTCATCTTTGCATGCATTCTGTATCTTAATACTTTCCGCCGACATATCACCATCTGCATCTTTTAATTCCACTGCGTAAATCGTTAACAAAGGATTTCTGTCAACATTGATAAAATAGTCTTTTTGTGGAATATTCTTCTTTGAACTACGTTCATTTATAATTTCCAACTGCTTATCTGTAAGACCAAATTGACCGTCAGCAGAAGTACCCAAACGCCTTTTACTCCCAGACATTTTTAAGATTTTCCCACCATTTTCCACACTGTACTTTCTAGTTGGAACCTTATACTTGATTTGTTCTGAGAAAGAGATCCCCTTATCTCCTTTACCAGTAGCAAACGAAATATCCCATTCCTTTAATTCTTTTCCCTTATAGTTACGAATAAACTTCTCTATCGCCTTTACATTAAACTGCTCATTCTTAGGAGATACATCCAAACGTTCCAACAGATCCAGCATTTTAATCATAGGAATTCCCTTAAAACCATATTTGACAGTCTCTTTCTTTTGAACTTCCACCACCTTATATCCCTCTGTCAATAGTTCCTCAACAAACCGTCTTACAGTCTCATAATTCTTTCTATTCTTATCGATATCAGAATATATCTCTGGTGTTTCTATATATGCCCCACTTAAACTAATTACGCACTCTCTACTTTCTGCACTTCGCATCTTATTTCTAGCAGTGACAATTAAAGAGGTAATATCAGAACGTACTCTCAACCCAAAATCCATTGGTGTAAGTCCAGTATCTTCATATCTCTTAATTTCATCACGCAATTCATCCGTTGCTTGGCTGATATGTCTATACCATTCAATGCTTTCATCAGACATCCATATTCTACACAGGTCATCATATCCTTTTCTATAACCAAACCAGCGTCCCATCTGCATCAAGGTATCATACATTTTCGAATTTCGATAAAAATAGCTTATAACCAACCCCTCTAATGTAAGACCTCTGGACAAACTCATTCCGCCAACAGCAATCAAACGCAAGCCATCTTTGTATTCCTCATAACTAAGGTTTTTTCCATTCCTCTGGTTAATTGTTTGCACAATAATTCCAGCACATGAATTATGCAATTCATGTTGTACTTTTTCCCACTCCAGTGCAATTTCCGGATATATCAATTCATATGTATCCTTTAATTTTGCAATTCTCTCATCTTGAATTGCCTTATCTACATCTAATTTACAATATAATCGACATGCGCTTTGTATTTCCTTTACATATTCATTAACCAACTCTGCAATCTGTTCTTGTACAGCAGTGAACCTACTTACATTTATAAGCATAGAACGGTGATTCTTCTCCATTCCGCGAATATCCTCTACCGTATTAGCCAACATAAACGCTGCCACCGCTGTTTTTAGATCCTCCGGAAGCTTTCTCACCTGTACAGAAGATTTATGTCTGAGCGGTAAAATAAACGCTATACTTTCTGGATTTTCAACGTTATCATCTATTTCCTCCAACATATATCCAGCTCGTCCATCTTCATCAAATATATTTCTAGCTCCAATATAATTTGATGGCGCGTTCAAAGAATATATGTAATCTTTTGGAAACAAATCCTCTGCTACCATTGCATTATAGTTTTCTGGATCAATAAATATATTTGCAAATGGCGTTGCCGTAAATCCAACATAGCTAGATTTCGAGAACATCTTTAATAATTCTCTTATCTGTCCATTAATAGCCGTAGGTGTATCTTCTGCATTTGCCTTTGTGTTTACTGACGCATTGTCTGCCTCATCATCAATTACTAACACAGAATTTTCAATAGGTTTTTCTCCGTTTTGATTAAATGTCTTCAACCACTTATTCAAACGCTTCAATACAGCAGAGTTTTTCTTTACCACAAAAATTACTGAACCATTTATATTTCTCAAATCGAAATTAAGGTTACTTGCGTTCTGCTGTTTAAAATCATCTGAAGTAGAAGTTAATACCATTGGACGAATTGATGAATCATATTTACCTACACCAATGATAAGACCTTTGTCCTGTTGCTTCATCATGGCATCGCTATCAGACCCAACAAATCCTTCATCTATTCTTTGTTGCGTCTGCTGTCTAAGTTTTTCAATTGTACCAGTCAACAATACTACTACTTTATAACCCGCATCTACCCCCTTACAAATTAAGCCTGTGTAATTTGCAGTCTTTCCTGATTGAACATCACCGATGATAAGTCCTCGCCTTTTATAGTATATATCCCTACTCGGATCCCCTAGCAAATCTGTAAGTGTATCCAGAACATCGTCCATCGTGTTAACAACCTTTGTTGAAAAACCTTTATCTGCCAATAAATACTTCTTATATCTTTCCCAATATTTCATTTCTAATTGAGCTTTCTTTGCTAAAAACCATCTTTCATGTCCTTGTTCTTCAATCAGAATACCTTTGTCTAGTTTTATTGAAAATTCAGATTTTATTGTTGTAGCTACTTCTTTAATTTCTTCATCTGATAATGTTGCAAACATTGGCATTCCCTTTACTTCATTCAATCTTGTATCTATCGAATGTTCCTCTATATTCACCTCATTTGCAATCGAAACAATAACCATATCCTTTAACATCTTTTGTAAATTATTCATATTTTTCTATTTCCTCCTGTATTCTTTGTGTTATCTCCTTATAGTTACAATAAGGCTCCACCTTCATAAACATATTGTAATACTCCACTAAATGTAAATCGTTATTTTTTACATATTCCATTTGCACCTGGAGTTCATTCCATAAATAGTCAACAACTTCCGCATTATTCTGTTTCTTTTCTTCGATATTTCCCTTGGCCGCATCTACGTATAATGCACTTACCGGAAAAGATTCTTCCAATGTAGCAATTATTCTCTCTAACATTTTTCTTTGTTCATCATCCAATGTTTCTTCTAACATTTTCAGTTGCGGAATTTGTCTGTTGATAACATATTCATATCCTTCACGTACCTTTATTCGTTCCCATATATAATCAACATCCTCTTTCTTCTTTTCTTTTCGTCCTCTGTATGTATGTACCGACTCGCTACTTAAAACAGACTCATATACTGCATTGTACATATTCCTTCGTATTATATCCGGCAAAGTTGCAGTACTCTTTTTAATATCGATGGACCACATATAATCCAATGAATTAGGGATGTCTACCATTACCCGCGCTAATTTATTTAATTCATCCTTTCTTTCTAACCTAAACCATGTCCCCCAAATAATCAATCTTTTATTTCGATATACGTAAAATCCTTGATCACTTCTTAATCTTTCTTTACCTCCAACTTTGTCCAAATCATCCTGCGATAATTTTGATAAATGTGGCAATATATACGGCTTCAGCACTATCTTTTCCCCGTTAATATGAAAAGAACTTTCCCTTTTTCTTTGCGTTGCACTATGATTTAATAAAAAGGGATCTCTACTTTCAATTTCTGCCCCATTTACAACTATTTTAAGTCCTTCATCTATATAACGATGAAACACTAGCGCCAAGTGATTAATCATATCATCCAAACATTTATTAAATGTTTCTGATATATTTCCAGTACCTTCTTTAATACGATCAAACTCGCTTAAATAAATATATGTACCATGTTCTACCGCATTTAATAATTCAATATGAGGATATTCATCAATTTCTCCATCAGTGAATCCTTTTAACATCCACGACTTTTTCTCCATAACATAATCCAAATCCCAAGAGTACCCGCAAACTCGTCCTTCTTTTTTGCTGATAACAACAAGCCTACGACATTGTGACAAGGATGCAGATTTTAATCCAAGACCAAATCTTCCTAAATCATCATCTTCTCTTTCTTCCAACGGGTTACTACTCCCATACCTCATTGCTTCATATAGTTCACTTTGATTCATTCCGCGCCCATCATCAAAAATGACCAATGACGGATTCAAATCAGGTTCCGCAACAATTGTTATCTTCCTTGCTCTTGCACTTATACTATTATCCAACAAATCTGCAATTGCAGATGAAAATGAATACCCTAAGGATCTCATAGATTCAATTAATGACGGCGCAAATGGTACACATTCTTGTTCAAACATATCTTCTCTCCTTTGTATAAAAATTCTTATACTACAAACTAATCATCCCAAAAATATTGTCCAAAAAAACGGACTTGACAAAATAAAAAAACAAAAACCAACTGTGCCCTTTATTCCGCATGTTCTATCAGATACTCCCTTAACGTCGATTCATTTCAACGAAAACCTTTCCTTTCACCAATGCTTTTTCACGTCTTTACTCTTTATAAACATTATATCACATATATTATCATTTTCGAACTTTTTTTATAAAAATAACAATTTAAATGCAAATTAATATGTTTATCGCATAAAAGCCCCATCGCATCTCTGCGACAGGGCCTCTCACCTACATATCCTTAAAACTCCACCACCGTATCTTCCCCATCTACCGTTACCTTCGCTCCCTCAACAGCTTCCACCTTCCGGTTCATGAGTCTCACCGTAAACGCCTTTCCTTCCTCGGCATCTACATCAAACTCCACCTTTCCGTCATGCTGGCTTACGGTCAGGATAATGTCTTCTTCCTTCGCCATGCTGTACACAGACTTGGTCCGTGTCATGCCGTCCGTGAGGCCGTAGACACGGAGTTCTACGCCGTCGGCGTAGTCATAGTCCGGTTTGTCGTCGTGGGCACCGAGAGCAATGATGGAGCCTTCCTTTACCATCAGCGGGATGCTGCAGTAATCATGATATTCGCTGTACCACTTGCCGCCCTCGTATTCCTTGCCGGTGAAGAAGTTGGTCCAGGTACCCTCCGGCAGATAGAATTCAGCAATGCCGTCCTCGCGGAAAATCGGTGCTACCAAGAGGCTGTCGCCCAGCATGTACTGCTTGTCCAAGTAGCTGCAGTTGCGGTCTTCCGGGAATTCCAGCACCATGCTGCGCATGGTCGGGATGCCGGTGTTGCTGGTATAGATGGCCGTCTCGTACAGGTACGGCATCAGTTTTGCTTTCAGGCGGGTGAAGAACCGGCACACGTCCACCGCTTCCTCATCGTACACCCACGGTACCCGGTAGGAGGTACTGCCGTGGAGACGGCTGTGGGAGGAAAGGAGGCCGAAGGCCACCCAACGCTTGTAAACATCCGGCGTGGAGGTATGCTCGAAACCTCCGATGTCGTGAGCCCAGAAGCCGAAGCCGCTCATGAGCAGAGACAAACCGCCCCGCAGGCTTTCTTCCATGGATTCGTAGTCCGACCAGCAGTCGCCGCCCCAGTGTACCGGGAACCGTTGTCCGCCCACGGTAGCGGAACGGGCAAACAGCACCGCTTCGCCTTTGCCGCGCTTCCGCTCCAAAAGCTCGTAAACGCATTTGTTATATAAATGAGTGTAATAGTTGTGCATTTTCTTCGGATCGGAGCCATCAAAGTACACCGCATCCACCGGGATGCGCTCGCCGAAGTCCGTCTTAAAGCAGTCCACGCCCATGTCAAGCAGCACTTCCAGCTTTTCCTGGAACCATGCGTAGGCCGCCGGATTGGTAAAGTCCACGATGGCCATGCCCGGCTGCCACATATCCCACTGGTACACCTGACCGTTGAGGCGCTTGATAAAGTAGCCCTTCTCCATGCCTTCCGCAAAGAGCCGGGACTCCTGCCCGATGTAGGAATTGATCCAAACGCAAATATTTAAGCCCTTTTCCTTAATTCTCTTTAACATCCCCTCCGGGTCCGGGAACACGCGCTCATCCCACACAAAATCCGACCAGTGGAATTCCTTCATCCAACAGCAGTCGAAATGGAAGGTACGAAGCGGAATGCCCCGCTCCAACATACCGTCGATAAAACTCATGACCGTTGCTTCGTCGTAGCTGGTGGTAAAGGAAGTGGACAGCCAAAGACCGAAGGTCCACGGTGCCGGCAGGGACGGTTTCCCCGTCAAATCCGTATACGCCACCAGTACATCCTTCATAGAATCCCCCGCGAACAGGAAGTAATCAAGATATCCTCCCTCCACGGAAAACTCTGCTCTCGTCACCATCTCGGTGCCAAGCTCAAAGGATACCTTTTCCGGGTGATTTACCAATACGCCGTAGTTTTTATTGGACACATAAAACGGGATGTTTTTATAGGCCTGCTCCGTGCTGGTGCCGCCGTCCTCGTTCCAAATGTCGATGCTCTGACCGTTCTTCACAAATGGGGTAAAATGCTCGCCGGTGCCGTACAGAAGCTCTCCCACACCGAGAGAAAGCTGCTGACGCATATAGGTATCCACATTGTCGCCCTTGTCGTAATAGTCGCCCTTCCAGTCGGTCTTCACAATGGCCAGATCCTTGCCGGTACTCTTGGTCAGCACCTTGCCGTCTTTCAGATAGGTCATGGACCACGGCTCCTTCGTAATCACGAGGGACAGACTGCCGCTCTCCACCACGAGTTTCTCATTATCCTCTGTTACGTTAAGTGGACACTCCTGCAGGTTCAGTTCAAAGGCAGGCTCCTTTACCACCGCCCCCAAGTGGTGGTATGTCTGTACCCGCAGTACATCCTTCCTTGGGGAAGAAATCTTCACCGTCAGGTTAATGCCGCCCAAGGTACAGCCCTTGTTATAAACGCGGCTGGTCGGTGCGCATATCGTCACCTCGGTGTCCGTTTTCGTGATAAAATACGCTTCTGCCGGTGCAAACAACTGCACCCCTTCCTTTTGCAGCCAACATCCGTTGCTGAATTTCATAAGCCTTCTCCTTACTTACTGATAGCCTCAAAAATCGTCTGTCCGTACAAGCGAATCGCGAAATCATTCGGGTGGTTGACACAGTTACCGGTGTAGTTGAAGTACTTCTTACCACGGTTCTCCATTTCCTTGAACATACTGTGTACCGGTGCCGCTGCCATGCCCTCGTGAGCCTTCGCATACTCTGTCAGCGCCTTTTCGTAGTTCAACAAACCGTCGTTCTGATAGGTCGGAATCTCGGTGTTGGCGGTCATTGCCGGATACAGCACAAACTCGCAGTCCGGATTCCGCTTCTTAAGCTCCGTGATAATCTCCTCGATATAGCCCATAAACTGCTCCGTCGGATCCCACATGCAGTTCATACCGAAGCCTACAAACACAAGGTCCGGCTTCTCCACACGATCAAACAACGTGTTTACATTATCCACGCCCCACTTTGCGGTAGACCCGCCTGCAGATAAGTTGTCCTTCGTAATCTCCGCCTGCGGATAGCTTTCCCGAAGCTTTCTCGTCACCATCTCTGCCCATACCGGCATGTTCGGATAACGGTCGGACTGCACCTTCATCGGATTTAAGGAACCCATATCCACCGCCGGTTCGTCGGCACCGCTGGCTTCCCAGCCCGCCGTAATGCTGTCACCGAAATATACGATGTGGAGCGGCTTGCCGCCCTCTAATTTCTCATAGGTCTTTGTAAGGCGCTCACCCATGCGCTCCGGTACAAGACCGGTCCACTCTTCCGCTGCCTCGTAGGTCACTAACGTCTGATATTTGAATACGAACGGAAGAATCATGGTGAACTCTTTCTTTCCTTCCAGACAAAGCCAGCCTGCCCACGGCTCATCGTTGTACGGACGAATATACTCTTCTCTTGTAAGTACCGGAATACGGCTACCCTCGGTACGCAGGATACCGCGCTCCGTCACGGTATAATCCTTGCCTTCCTCGTACTCCACCGTCGCGTCATGATTCGTAATCTTTGCAATCTTCTTCGGAGTGTAGAGGAGATTTCCTCCCTGCTCCTTCTTCGCCGCATCCTCAAAAAAACATACGGACTCTTCCCAAATTTCGCCGCCCTTCCAAATCGGTGCCAGCCACTTGTTTAACATAGTTTCTGCCATAATCCTTCTCCTTTGATTTTCCTTGTCTTCCGGAATTTTCGTTAGCTCTATTATACTATATTTTATTTCAATGCACAATCTTAGAACTGTAAATTACTTCCAAAGGAAGCCGAATTCTATCATTTTTGTTAGAATTATTTACATTTTCTTAAGATGATGCTACACTAGGACCATAGACCTACAGAAATGATTTTAATTTACAATTTTAGATAAGTAACCCCCTAATAAGCTAACTACTAACTCAAAAATACCTCAAAAGTTCCCTTAAGTGGGAGAAACAGCACTTACCGTTGATAAAGTGCTGTTTTTTCTTTGCTTTTTATTCTTTTTATGATTTTACGGCCCAACGGAGCTTCGTGGACTTTGCCCGCGGGTTCCGCTGACACTCTGCCGCGGACGGACGAATCACGTCCTCCGATGCATCACTGTAGACGCCTTCTTTTTTCAGTTGCTTAAAGGACTTCTTTACCAGCTGGTCCTCTCCCGAGTGGAAGGTCAAAATCGCCACTCTTGCTCCCGGCTTCAAAATCCCCGGAAGTTTTTCCAAAAACGTATACAGCACTTCAAACTCACTGTTCACATCAATGCGCAACGCCTGAAAGACTCTTGCGCAGGACTTTTTCACCGCTTCTTTATACTCTGCCGGCGGAAGTTTAGAAAGTGCCTCTTCGATGGCCTCACGAAGTTCTGTGGTGGTTTCAAACTTCGCCCCACGCCTAAGCTTCTGAAATACCACCTTCGCAATCTGCTCCGCATACGGCTCATCGGAGTTTTCCACCATCATGCCGATAAATTCTTCCTTAGAAATACTGCGAAGACGCTCCGATGCGGACTGTCCGTGCTCCGGGTCCAACCGTAGGTCTAACGGTCCCTCCACTTTATAGGAAAATCCCCGCTCCGGGTTATCAATCTGCATAGAGGATACGCCCAGGTCCGCCAGTACAAAATCAAACTTCCCGGCCTGCTCCGCCACCTGATCGATATTGGCAAAGTTGGTCTGACAAATGGTCAGAATGTCTTCTCCGTAGCCTTTCTCCTCCAAACGCTTCTTCGTTTTTACGATTTCAATGGGGTCCACATCCAAGGCGTACATATGCCCTTTTCCTTCCAGCCTCGCCAGCATGGCACTGGTATGTCCGCCATAGCCCAGAGTTGCATCCAATCCCTGTTCTCCCGGCTGAATCTTTAATACATCCAGAATCTCCTCCACCATAATGGAGATGTGCATCCCCGCCGGGGTACTGCCCTTACGGATGACCTTTTCGATGGTGTCCGCGTACTTCTCCGGATTGGCCTCCTTGTACTTTTCATGGAACGCCCTCGGATGGGTTCCTTTATATCTGACCCGCCGCTTGTGGGGGGTATCGTTAATCGGTTCGTTTGTCAAGGTTGTACTCCTTTCCGGTTTACATAAGCTCCAGAAACGCTTCTTTCATACTGCACAACAGCTGCACACCCAAATCCGCAAAGGTTTTATCCATTGCTTCCAAAGTCAGGGCGACATCGTCCACGTTTGCATTTTCTCCCATATGACCGATACGGATTACTTTGCCTGCAAGTACATCAAAACACCCTGAAATCATTACATGATACCGGTCACGCATGGTAGAAAGAATCTGTTCGTCCGTGACACCTTCCGGAACCGCAATGACGGTAACGGTATTGGAATACCCCTCTCGCAAATATAACTTTAATCCCGCCTTCTGTACCGCACGTCTTGTCGCTTCCGCAATTCTTGCATGACGCTCCAAAATACCGGTATCTGCTCTGACATTGTCCAGTGCCACGCGGAGGCCGTTGATATCACTGACCGGCATGGTATACGGGAACCACTTATCTTCATAATACGTTCGGAAATTCAGGATATTGGCATAGAATGCCTCAATCGGTGTTTTTCTGTTTTCCATTGCTTCCAACGCTTTGTTGCTGACCCATAACATGGTCAATCCGGCAGGAGCAGACAATGCTTTCTGGGAGCCACCGCAAAGGATGTCAATCTTGCTTTCATCCACATTGACATATTCACCGAACATACCGGCTACGGAGTCTACAACGGAAAGGATTCCGTATTCTGCCAACAGCGGACAGATTTTGGAAATATCGTTTAACACACCGCTCGGCGTATCACAGTGCACAACCGTAGCATACTTGAAGTCGGAATCCTTTTCCAAAAATGCCTTTAAATCTTCTGTGTGAATCGGGCACTGATAATCCGATGTGAACAAAACCGCTTCCCCGCCGTACATGGTTACGAAATCCGCAAATCCTTTTCCGAAGATGCCGTTGTCCAGCACCAAAACACGATCTCCCGGTTCCGTCAAAGATGCACAGGCCGCTTCCAATCCCAGAATTCCTTCACCGCCCAATATGTAGGCTGTCCCCGTAGAATGAAGCATTTCCTGCATCATATCACAGGTTTCTTTATAAAATTCATAGAACTCCAAATCCAAGTCCGGATTCGTGGTTTCTAAACTTCTTGCCATACGGACATTTTCTTTCACCTGCGTCGGTCCCGCAGTCATGATTTTATACATAATGATTTTCTCCTCGTCAAATTTTTGCGGCTATTTTTTTCAAACCACCGGCAATCGGAAGTACAATGATTGCGGCAACAACTACCTGCATTACATTCCCCGGTATAGAACCGAACGGTATAATCCAGTTCTGATACAGAATCACTTCCGCAAAATAATAACCCACGATCTTGATAATCAGTGCCGTCAACATCGCCACAGAGTTACCGATCACAGGTCTTTCCTTCAGTTTTTCACTGATGAGTCCCGTCACATATCCCATTGCTCCTACAATAACAAATGTGAACGGTGCCCAGGCAGTCCAGCCGGAAATCAAATCAAAAAATCCCATTCCGAATGCACCTGCAAGCGCACCGGTCTTTTTCCCAAAAATGATGGCCGCCAGAAAAAGCGGAACGTTTCCCAAATGGACGAGTCCGCCGTTCCCCATGAGCGGCAGGCGGATGTTGATGAACATCGTCGCTACAAATGTCAATGCAATAAATAAAGCATTTACCACCAGTTTTTTTGTTGTACCTGTATTCATTTTATAACCCTACCTTTCTTCAGCTATACAATAAGTACTGTATAACAAAATTGGTCTGATAAAAATGTCCAGTTTTTACAAATTTTATAATACCAGATTTCGTAAAGTTTCATTTACGTTCCCTTTGGGGAAGTAACTTTTTGCACTACCTCTTCCGGCGTCGTCGCCGTCGCAAAGCCTTCTTTTTCCCAGTTTTCCTCATAGTTCTTAATAAACCAGCCTGCCTGTAAGGTCTGCATTCCGAAGGAACGGGCGGTCTCCAATTCCTGACTTCCCCCGTCTCCCACATACAGGCACTCCTCCGGTGCTACAGAAAGTCCGGAAAGACACCGTTCAAAGATTTCACGCTCCGGCTTCTGTACCCCCTGCTCACAAGAAAGCATCATCACATCAAAGCACGACGCCAACACACTTGCCCGGATAGCCTCCGCCTCTTCCAAAAAGCAGTTACTGATGAGAGCCACCTGATAGCCCCGCTCCTTTAGCTCACGAAGCAGGGAAACGATACGATACTCCACCTTCTGCAGGCTTTCTTCCTTAAAGGCATGACGTTTTTCTATGGCACTCGGAATCTGCTCCGGATGCGCAAAGTGCATACATTCTCCGATCCAGTAAAGGGACTCCTCAAAATTCATCTTCCCCTTACTGCGGGCCTCTTCCGTCTCATGCCACAGCGGATAAAACTCGTCGATATCCGCACCTAAATCCGCCGCAATGTTCCGCCCGAAATACCGCGGCACGCTGTGCAACGTCACTAACGTTTCGAACATGTCAAAGATTACTGCTTTCATGCTATATGCTCCCTTCTGTAGTTTGTTCCCCAACACAGCTACAAAAGACCTTCCCTATCGTTTCTGCAACTCATCCAGATTCTTGTTATAAGCCGGAATAAACTCTTCCATAAAACAGTCCGCCTCCTTCAACTCCATGGCAGCAATGGATGCCTTTGTGGATTTGAAGGCGCTGTCAAACTCCTTATTGCCCGCCTTTTTCTCTTCCATACACTTAATCAGCGCGGAAAACTTATCCGCCGCCTTTACCAGACGCCACAGGTACGCATCCTCCTCCTGCTTAAAATACAGGCTGTGGAACTCCTCCCGCAAATCCTCCGGAAGCATGGTAAGCAGCGTCTCCGCCGCCGCATCCTCAATCTTATGAAACACCGTCTGTATCGTCTCGTTATAATATTTCACCGGTGTGGGCATATCGCCGGTAATAATCTCTGTGGTATCGTGATACATGCCGATCAGTGCCGCCTTACTGGCATCCAGGCTCTTCCCGAACCGCTTGTTACCGATAATGCACAGCATATGGGCAATCATGGCCACCTCCAGAGAATGCTCGCAAATGTTCTCCGTGCAGGAATTCCGCATCAGTGCCCAGCGATCAATATATTTCATGCGCGACATCATGGCGCAAAAATTACTTTCGTTTTTTCCCATGGTTGTATCCTCGTTTCTCTTTTATCTCAACTATTTTCCAACTGTTTTCTCTCATAAGTTACTGCTTTTCTCCCTTCTCTATTATGCAATAATCCCAATAGGCTGTCAATCGAACACGCGCTTTTTCTTGAAAAAAAGGAAAAATCATGCTACACTTCAAGCAGAAACAAGCGGCAAGTATGAAGTGCCGCACAATGCAACTTTTCTCACAAAAGAGAGAACGAAAGGATACTGCCCTATGAAAATCACAGCCTTATTGGAAAACACAACCGAGCGTGACGACATGCAGGTAGAGCACGGCCTCAGTCTGTACATCGAAACCGAAACACATAAAATTTTATTTGATATGGGACAAAGTGACCTGTTTGCCAAAAACGCCGAGACCCTTGGCATTGATTTGTCCGCAGTGGATATCGCCGTACTGTCTCACGGTCACTATGACCACGGCGGCGGATTGCAGACTTTTTTGGCGTTAAATAACAAGGCACCGGTTTATATGAACCGTTTTGCCTTTGAACCGCATTTCAATGCAGCGGATAAGTATATCGGTTTGGATACAGGCTTAGAGACTACTCTTGTAGAACATGATAGATTACGTATTTCTGCCGAAACCACAGTACTTGCACCGGGTTTGACCCTTTTTTCCTGTAACGAACGGACCCGCTCCCGGGACCTGGGCAACTTCGGTCTGACGGTTTTGGATGGAAATAGTCACGTACCGGATGACTTTCGTCACGAACAGTACCTTTTGATTGAGGAAAAAGACCTAAAGGTACTCATCAGCGGTTGTTCTCACAAGGGTATTCAGAATATCATGGAGTGGTTCGCTCCGGATGTTTTGGTGGGAGGCTTTCATTTCATGAAACTGGAACCGGGCGACGCCTTAGATGCCGCCGCCAAAGACTTAAACAACTATTCCACCCGTTACTTTACCGGCCACTGCACCGGTGAGGAGCAGTTTGCCTACTTAAAAGAGCGGATGAAACGGTTAGAATATTTATCTTGCGGGAAAACCATAGAGATATAAAAATTCGCCCAAAGGATTTCTCCTTTGGGCGTTTGCTTTATCCTATCAGCACCTGGCACTTTGCTTCCGGGTCATCCATAATCAGTTCGTCCACCGCCGGCACCTTAATGTATCCGGACTTCGGATTCTTAATACTGATGATCGGAGCGGTCAGCTCAGCCTCAACCTCAGACTTTTCAAAGCTCAAATCCGCGTCAATCATCTCGCAATTGATGAGCTTCAGATTCTTGCAGTAACAGAACGGCTGGGTACCGGAAATCTTACAATTCTCGAAGGTAATGTTCTCCGCATACCACGCCAGATACTCACCCTCTACCACACAGTTTTTAATCACCGCATTCTTCGCATGCCAGAAGGCATCCTTCGTATGTAATACACAATTCTCAATGACCGCATTCTCCACGTACTGGAAGGAATACTTTCCGGTAAACTCCACATTTTTAAATACAAGGTCCGAAGAACGCATCATAAAGTATTCACCTGCCGCCGTACTGTCTTCCATCCGGACATCCTTCACCGACCAACCGAACTCCGGAGACACAATATCACTCTTGCGAATCGTAATATCCGAGCACTCACGCATAGCCTTTACCCCGTGAAGCTTGGACTCCGTAATCTCAATCTTCTCGGAATACCAAAACGCCGCACGACAAAGCTCTGTCAACTCCGTATGCTTCATCGTCACCCCGGTATCGTGCCAGAACGGATACCGCAGATTCCACAAACAACCGTCTACCGTCACATTCCGACTCTCTTTAAAAGCACTTTCTCCGTCCGCCGGTCCTTCAAACTTACAATTCACAACCGTCACATCGGAGCTGCCGTAAAACTCTCTCTCTTTATCAAAGGTTTGATTTTCTACTCGCATCATAACTTCATCCTTTCAACACGCCGATTGCCCCATACTTTCCTCAAACGAAACGTTCACATTCATTACAGAATATGAACAACCTCGTTTCCCGGCAACCAAACGCATCCCATTTCTCTCTTGTCCTTGTTTTTCTCCCTTTCCACTTATATCATACTTTTCCGGAAAATGCAACCTTTTTCGAGTGTGTAGGATAAAATGAACAATTTAGACATAGCGAAGTCAATATAGTCACAAGATTAGTTTGGCATAGGGAGGGAACGTGCTACGCTTCCTCTTTTACCTCATAAACATAATTTATCAACTCCTCTTCTTTTGAGACATAAACAAATCCCATCTTTTCAAACAAACGAATGGATGCAACATTGCTTTCATCAATGGACACCTCCATCCTCTCAAAGCCAGTAACAAGTTTCCCTGCCTGAATATCTTTTAAAACCGTTGTTGCTATTCCTTTTCCCTGATACTCCGGAACCACCATAATATCCAAATACAACACCCGATCTACCACTTCGAGATGTGCTGTTGCAACCAATACATCATTCTCATATACCTTGAAAAAGTGCACATTCTCACTCGTCGTTACATACTTCCAATAATTCTGTTCGTCAATACTGATATAGCAGGATATTTCTGGTAGTTTGAAAATCGAAACCAGATAAGGGATATCTGCATCATTTTCGTTCATCATCTGTTGGTAGTTCATTTGGTATTCTCCTTTGTTTTGACAAGGTTATTTTTTGCCGTTGTAATAGACCTAACTAACAAAAACTTAATTGTTGAGCACTTTCGATTCAGTTTCTTATATCTTTCCTCATCAATATAATCGCTCTTCCACAGCATCTCCAACCATTTACTTGTTTCATTCGCTTCTTTCAAAGATATTTCCAGTTTTGCAATAAAATCGGCACAACTATGTGCATACTTACTTTCAGCTATATTCGCACATATACTTGTAGCACTCCTACCGATTTGATTAGAAATAATGTTTTCACGCTTTCCGCGAAGTTCTTTCGTCAGTTGTAACACTTCGACGGACAACTCCATAGACAGGTCCCCCAGTTTGTCTTCTTTCATACTCGCACCACCTTCCTTATATCTATTACACCACATAACATTCAAAAACACAATGCACAATCTTATTTGTGCGAAGCACAACATCGTTTACGGCGTAGCCGTAACATCATTGCAAAGCACATCTTTTGCACAAAGTGCAACTTCATTCATTTATGTCCGGGATTTCAAATGATGTTGACCTACGGTCAAATGATATTGTGTGCTATGCACACAAATGAGATTATGTCCTACGGACAAAAATAAAAAACCGAAAGAGAACTCTTTCGGTTTTAACAGGGGCAGTAGGATTCGAACCCACGACCTGCGGTTTTGGAGACCGTTATTCTACCAGCTGAACTATACCCCTATATGCAATTTTGACTGCCCTACTATATTACAATGTTTTTCATGAAATGTCAAGTAGTTTCTGAAAAAATATCGGCACAGTTCTGTGACTGTGCCGATAGGATTTTTCTTCTTACTTAGAAGCCAAATACTCATTAATCTGATTTACCAGCTCATCCGCATCGATACCGTGTACCATGCATGCCATCTCCAGGCTCTCTCCCTGAGCGGACGGACATCCGATGCAATGCATACCTGCCGCAAATAAAATCTCTACGATTCCCGGATCTACCTGAATCAACTGTGCAATAATCATATCCTTACTTACCTGCATTTTTGTTCTCCTTTCATCCTGCACATCCCCCGTACATTGCAATCTAAAACGGGAAATGTTCGTTGTTCTGACTCCATGTGTTAAAGTATACACAACCCACCGCCATTCGTCAAGAGGACAAGCATTGGAAGATTTGAATAAAAAAGGTACTTGTATTATTTGAAATTATATATTACAATAGAGGCAGATAAATTATAAAGGAGGATATCACAATGGCATATAAGATTTCTGATCAGTGCATCAGCTGCGGCGCTTGTGCAGCAGAGTGCCCGGTAGGAGCAATCAGCGAGGGAGCTTCCCAGTACGAGATCGATGCAGACGCTTGCTTAGATTGCGGCGCTTGCGCAGCTACCTGCCCGACTGAGTCTATTTCTCAGTAATTTACGAGCAAACAAATCAAAACGCTTCACCTTTGCGGGTGAAGCGTTTTTGTCTTTTGTAGATTATCTTTTGTAGGTATGAAATACCGGTCGCCCGGTTCTTTCTCTTACTCTAAGGTAGCAGCTGCCGCTCTCTCGTAAATCTCGGTTACCGCAGCCTTATCCAGTTCTACATAACCGCCGGTCTTGCCGTCGCCGATACCGAACAGCTCAACCAAACGCGGAATATCTTCTCTCTTTGCACCCAACTGCTCAAAGTTAATCGGCATACCGATGGAAGCCAGGAATCGACGGAACGCCTTTACGCCTTCCAGCGCGGTCTCCTTCGGATTTGCAAAATTCATCTGACAACCGAATACACGGGTAGCCATCTGCGCCATACGCATCGGGTCGTGATGGTCTGCCACATAAGTCATCCAAGCCGGCATAATTACCGCAAGACCTGCACCGTGTGCACAATCATACAAAGCGGAAAGCTGATGCTCGATGCCGTGGCTGTTCCAGTCCTGATCTCTGCCGACACCTACCACATTATTATGTGCCACCATACCTGCCCACATAATGTTTGCGCGAGCCTCATAGTTATGCGGATCCGCAATAACACGCGGAGTCTCCTTCACCATGGTCAAAAGCACTGCCTCACACAGACGGTCGGTCACTTCAACCTCCGGAGTATTACTGAAATAACGCTCGAAAACGTGTGCCATAATATCCGTTGCACCGCATGCGGACTGATATGCCGGAAGTGTCTCGGTGAGGGCCGGATTCAGTACGGAGAACTTCGGACGAACGCAATCTCCGCCGGAACCGCGCTTCTGTAACGTAGACTCCTGGGTAATAACCGTATCCGGGGAGCCTTCGCTGCCTGCTGCCGCGATGGTAAGCACGGTACCTACCGGAAGTGCAACCTCCGGACGCTTTCCGTCATAGAAATCCCAGAAATCACCCTCATACGGCACGCCCATAGCGATTGCCTTTGCGGAATCAATGGCACTTCCGCCGCCTACCGCAACAATAAAGTCAACCCCTTCCTTACGGCAAAGGTCGATACCTTCATATACCAAACCGTCTCTCGGATTCGGCTGCACGCCACCGAGCTCAATATACGAAATCTTCTCCTCATCAAGCGCAGCCTTTACTCTGTCCAGAAGTCCGGAACGAACCACGGAACCACCGCCGTAATGAAGCAATACCTTGCTTCCTCCGAAACGCTTAACAAGTCTGCCGGTCTCTGCTTCTTTCCCCTTACCGAATGCAAAATAGGTCGGGCTGTAAAAAGTGAAATTATTCATATGGATACCTCCTTATTTTCTATTTATCACTATACCATAGATTGTCCCGCTTTGCAATGTTTTTCTATAGCATCAGCAAACCCGTACAAAAAAGGCATCTCCGTTCCTCCGGAGACACCTTTTGTTAATTTTTTAATAAATATTATTTTTCTTATACCTCAATTTCGAAGCCTAAACTCCTACTCACCTACACTGCTTCGATTATTCCGCAGAAGCTCCACTGCTTCCCTTGTTACTTCAGATACTTCTTCACATACTGCCCCGTATAAGACTTTGAATTCTTGGCAACCTCTTCCGGCGTACCCTGCGCTACCACGGTACCGCCCTTATCGCCGCCCTCCGGACCGATATCGATAAGATAGTCCGCCGTCTTAATCACATCCAGGTTATGCTCAATGACAAGTACCGTATTGCCGCCCTCGGTCAGACGCTGCAATATCTCAATGAGCTTGTGCACATCCGCAAAATGAAGACCGGTGGTCGGCTCATCCAGAATATAAATGGTCTTACCGGTACTGCGACGGGAAAGTTCCGTAGCCAGCTTGATACGCTGTGCCTCACCGCCGGACAAAAGGGTGGACGGATGTCCCAACTTCAGATAGGAAAGCCCTACATCGTTTAAGGTCTCGATTTTCTTACGGATGGACGGTACATTCTCAAAGAACTTCACCGCTTCCTCTACCCGCATTTCCAGTACATCGTAGATGGTCTTGCCTTTATACTTTACCTCCAGTGTCTCACGATTATACCGCTTGCCGCCGCACACCTCACACGGTACAAAAATATCCGGCAGGAAGTTCATCTCAATTTTGATAATACCGTCACCGCCGCAGGCCTCGCAACGGCCGCCCTTTACGTTAAAACTGAACCGCCCCTTACTGTAGCCACGAAGCTTTGCATCCGGAGTACTTGCAAACAAATCACGAATCTGATCGAACACACCGGTATAGGTAGCCGGATTGGAACGTGGGGTACGTCCGATCGGAGACTGGTCGATGTTGATGACCTTGTCTAACTGTTCAATGCCTTCGATTCCGTCGTGGTCTCCCGCCAGAATACGGGCACGATTCAAACTCTTTGCCAGATGCTTGTATAAAATCTCATTCACCAGAGAACTCTTACCGGAACCGGACACACCGGTCACGCAGGTAAATACCCCAAGCGGAATGTCCACGTCAATATTCTTCAGGTTATTCTCTCTGGCTCCCTTTACTTTCAAAAAGCCGGTCGGCTTTCTGCGTGTCTTCGGAAGCGGAATACTGAGGCGTCCGGACAAATACGCACCGGTAATGGACGCAGGATTGTTCTTAATTTCCTCTGCGTTCCCCTCCGCAACCACTTCTCCGCCATGGTCACCTGCTCCCGGGCCGATATCGATAATGTGATCCGCCGCGTACATGGTGTCCTCGTCATGCTCCACCACAATCAGGGTATTTCCTAAATCCTTCAAGTGCTTCAAGGTCTTTAACAGCTTGTCATTGTCTCTCTGATGGAGACCGATGCTCGGCTCATCCAGAATATAGGCAACCCCCACCAGACCGGAACCGATCTGGGTGGCCAAACGGATACGCTGTGCCTCACCGCCGGACAGGGATGCCGTCGCTCTGGCCAAAGTTAAATAGTCAAGACCTACATCCATCAAAAATCCCACGCGGGCACGAATCTCTTTTAAAACCAGTTCACCGATCTGTTGCTGACGCTCGGTAAGCTCCAGTTCCTGCATAAAGGTATACAAATCCCGCACGGAACACTCGGTCACCTCGGAAATATTCCAACCGCCTACCGTTACCGCCAGAGACTCCTTCTTCAAACGCTTCCCCTTACACATCTTACACGGCGTGGTACGCATAAAGGTCTCATACTCCTGTTTTGTACTATCGGAAGCGGTCTCCCGGTATCTGCGCTCTACATTTTTAATCAGGCCCTCGAAAGCCACGTCATACACACCCTGCCCCCGCTGGCTTTGATAATGTACCTTTACGGAACGTCCGCCGGTGCCGTAATAAATCATATCCTGAATATCCTTCGGCAACTTCTCAAACGGCGTTTTAAGATCAAACTTATACTCCTTCGCCAATGCCGTCAGCGTACTTCCGGTGTAACTGGACGGGTCCGTAGCGGACTGCCAGCCTAGTACCGCAATAGCGCCCTCGGCAATACTCATGGACTTGTCCGGAATCAATAAATCCTCGTCAAACTCCATCTTTACGCCGATACCGTGACATTCCGGACAGGCACCGAAGGGATTGTTAAAGGAAAACACTCTCGGCTCAATCTCGTCAATGCTGACACCGCAATCCGGACAGGAAAAACTCTCGGAAAAACGAATCGGCTCTCCGTCAATGACATCCACAATCAAAAGTCCCTCGCTCAAACGAAGTACACTGTCGATAGAGTCCCGCAGACGCTGCTCCACGCCCTCTTTAATCACCAGACGGTCCACTACAATCTCTATGTTATGCTTGATATTTTTCTCTAACTTAATCTCCTCGGAAAGCTCATACTGCTGGCCATCCACAATGACGCGGACATAACCGCTGCGCTTCGCCTGCTCGAATATCTTTACATGCTCACCCTTACGGCCCCGCACCACCGGCGCCAGAAGCTGAATCTTCGTGCGCTCCGGCAACTGCATAATCTCATCCGACATCTCGTCTACCGTCTGCTTCTTAATCACCTTGCCGCACTCCGGACAGTGAGGAATACCGATACGGGCATAGAGCAAACGGAAATAGTCGTAAATCTCCGTCACCGTACCTACCGTGGAACGGGGATTGCGGTTGGTGGACTTTTGATCGATGGAAATGGCTGGAGAAAGCCCTTCGATGCTCTCTACATTCGGTTTCTCCATCTGCCCCAAGAACTGTCTCGCATAGGAAGAAACGGACTCCATATACCGACGCTGTCCCTCCGCATAAATGGTATCAAAGGCAAGGGATGACTTGCCGGAACCGGACAAACCGGTCAGCACCACAAACTCATCCCGCGGGATATCCACGTTGATTCCTTTTAAGTTATTCTCCTTCGCACCCCGTATTTTAATAAACTTCTTTTCTGACATAACATGTCCTCACTTTTCGTTCTATCTTTACTCAAGCATCTTTTTCTTAAGCTCAAACAACTGGTCACGTACCTTTGCCGCCAGCTCAAAGTTCAGCTCCGCAGCCGCCGTATTCATCTGCTTCTGCAGCTTCTTCTCCAGAGCCTGCAGTTCCTTCTTGGACATGGACTCCATATCCTTTTCGATGCCCTGGGTAATCTCCTCGGCCTTCTTGGAAATGGTAATCAGCTCACGGACCGCCTTCTTAATGGTCTGCGGCGTAATCCCGTGCTCCTCGTTATAGGCCTGCTGAATGGCACGACGGCGTTCGGTCTCGGAAAGTGCCTTCCGCATGGAATCCGTCATTACATCCGCATACATCACCACCCGGCCTTCCGCATTACGGGCCGCACGGCCGATGGTCTGAATGAGGGACGTCTCGGAACGAAGAAAGCCCTCCTTGTCCGCATCCAGAATCGCCACCAGGCTGACCTCCGGAATGTCTAGACCTTCTCGCAGAAGGTTGATACCTACCAGTACATCAAACACGTCCATACGCATGTCACGGATAATCTCGGAACGCTCCAGCGTATCAATATCGGAGTGTAAATACTTCACCCGGATGCCAACCTCACGGAGGTAATCCGTCAAATCCTCCGCCATACGCTTCGTCAGGGTGGTAATCAACACCTTACTCTTTTTATCCAGCTCCTTACGAATCTCTCCCAGCAAATCGTCAATCTGCCCCACAGTCGGCCGCACCGATACCTCCGGGTCAAGCAGTCCCGTCGGACGAATCACCTGTTCCGTACGAAGAAGCTCGTGAGTCTCCTCGTACTCCGACGGTGTCGCAGACACAAACATCATCTGATTAATCTTGCTTTCAAATTCACCGAAGTTAAGCGGCCGGTTATCAAGTGCCGACGGCAAACGGAAACCGTAGTCTACAAGCGTAGTCTTTCTTGAACGGTCACCGGCGTGCATTCCGCGAATCTGCGGTATGGTAATATGGGACTCGTCCACAATAATCAAAAAGTCATCTGAGAAATAATCAATCAGCGTGTGCGGTGTCGCTCCTGCCGGCAAGCCCGCCAAATGTCTGGAATAATTCTCGATACCGGAACAAAAGCCCAGCTCCCGCATCATTTCTACATCAAAAGCGGTCCGCTCTCCGATACGCTGCGCCTCGATAAACTTATCCTCACTCTTAAAAAACTGCACCCGGTCAATCATTTCCGCTTCGATGTCAAGCAGGGCACGGTTCATCTGCTCCTGCTCCACCACGTAATGGGACGCCGGAAAAATCACCGTGTGCTCCAGGGAGCACTTAATCTCACCGGTCAGCACATCAATCTCCGTAATCCGGTCAACTTCGTCTCCGAAAAACTCCACACGAATGGCCGTATCTGCGGAAGAAACCGGGAAAATCTCCACCACATCGCCCCGTACCCGGAAAGTACCGCGCTTAAAGTCCATATCGTTTCTCGTATACTGAATATCAATCAAACGGCGCAATACATCGTCCCGGTCCTTCTGCATGCCCGGACGGAGATTCACCGTCATATTCTGGTAATCAATGGGGCTGCCCAAGCCGTAAATGCAGGACACACTGGCCACAATAACCACATCCCGCCGCTCGGAAAGAGCCGCCGTGGCCGAGTGACGCAGCTTATCTATCTCATCGTTAATCGCGGAATCCTTCTCGATATAAGTATCCGTAGAAGGCACATAGGCCTCCGGCTGGAAATAATCGTAGTAGGACACAAAATACTCCACCGCGTTCTCCGGGAAGAATTCTTTGAATTCACCGTAGAGCTGGGCCGCCAATGTCTTATTATGCGCTATTACCAAAGTAGGTCTGTTTAATTTTTCAATGACATTCGCCATGGTAAAGGTCTTACCTGAACCGGTAACACCAAGCAACGTCTGAAACTGATTGCCTTCCTCAAAACCCTTTACCAGGTCTGCGATAGCCTGGGGCTGGTCGCCGGTGGGCGCGTAGTCGGAATGTAAAATAAATTTATCCATAAAAACCTCCACCAAATATCGAACATATATTCTTCTTTATCACCACTATATCACAAAACATTTTAAATGTAAAGAAAAACCACTGTAGTTTTTGACCCACAGCAGTTTTTCTACTAGTATTATATCACTTTTTACAGTAAAATTCAATTCTTGTAATACCGGTTACCAAATTCTATAATTATCACAAGAAAACAAAATGTCGCCTTTCCCTTCCCAACAATAATATAAAGTAAGGAGTCCTCTACCATGTTCTATCACGCAAGTAATATCGCTGACATCAAAACCCTGATTCCGTTTTCCTCCGGCCACGGAAACCCACTGGTCTATTTTTCTACCAAAAAAGAAAATACTTTGGTTTATCTGAGTAATCCTGTGGAACGATATTGCAGAGAGATTGGTTTCGAACCTTCCGACCGCTACTACCGTTTTATGAGTTATCGTTTTACGGAAGATAATGATTTAGAGATTCTGGAATACTGGCCAAATGCACTGGAAGAAACATACAAAGCCATTCCCGCATACAAAGCTTTTTTAGAAGCCAAATTTTATAGTTTACTAATTTAACATCGCCTTTTTATGATATTTAGCTTACAACCAAATCGCCTCGTTAATCGTACTCTGCACCTGTACGTTTTCCACGCAAACCAGCTTTACCAACAACCAGGCCCGTTCTTCTTCCGTAAGCTCCCGAAGTTTTTCCGCCTCCTTCGAACTTACCAGGCGCTCCGAAATGCTCTCAATGGCATCCATTTTGCTTTGCGCCATGATAACAAGATTTTCCCAGTTTCTCAGCTTTTCCTGCATCGCCTTATATAATGCCTCTTTGGAGCTTTCGCCCACCATAACATCTTTAATCTCATCCAAGGAAAAGCCCAATGCTTTCAGTTCCAGCAGTGCGGCCAATTGGTGCAATTGATCCGGCGTATAATAACGATATCCCGACTCCGGGTCAATGTAAGCAGGCGTAATAATCCCCTTCTTCTCGTAAATACGCACCGCCTTCACGGATATTTGAAAAAAGTCCGCCACCTCTCCGATTTTTAACAACGTCTCTTCTGCATCTTCCTCTATCTGCTTCTCCTCATGTATCTCTCTATTCTTCTGTTCCATAGATTTCCTCCATCCGTTTCAATCCTACGCTGTTTTTCCTTACCTCCGCATAGGAATTCAGCCACATCATGCTTCCCATCAACATCCCGCCTCGGTACTGCAGCGCTTCGGTTAATATCCCGAAATCCAGTGTTCCTGCATTTATCATCTCACACCCGTAACAAAATAGCAAGAGATAACCGCCCCGACTTAACAGCATTTGCAAAAGCTCTCCCAAGGTCTTTCTGACATTGCTGCGCAGACGGGCTTTCACAACAGAAAGACTGCTTTCCCGATACCGTGCAAGCAACAACTCCTCCGCTTCGTACAACCGTATGGTAGCCCCGCACTCCACTGTAGTTTCCAAATACACCGTTGCCTGCTCCGTCGCCTCCTGTGCCTCCTTGGTCAGGCGTTCCATAGGGCGCACCACAAAGCCCTGTCGCAGCAACACATGGGGCACCAATACCGCCAGTTCCACCGCCAGCAAAAGCAAACTGATTCTCCCGAACAGCACCGCCGTCACTCCGATACGGACCGTTGCAAACACCAGATGAGGCAGATTTAATGCTCCTGTCAAAAGATTCAGTGTCATGGTAACATCACTGTTTAACCGGGTCAGCCATGCCCCGGTAGTCTTTTCTTCAATTCGTTCCAAGGGCAGTTTCAACATGGACTCAAATAAGAACCGCTTCAGTTTTCCTACCAGCTTTGCGGAAAACACGGCAAACTTTCCCCACAGCGTTCCGTTATAAAGAAACAGGCACAGGTTTGCCACGCCAAACACGGCGCAAGTAACGAATAATCCCCTTTCATCTCCTGCTTCTATGGTCTGAAATGCATTGCGAAGAAACAGCGCATTGATAATGCATAGCACCGTATCCACAGGGCTGCGGAACAAAAGCAACACGCCATAGGTCACCGCTCCCCCCAGGCGCCGGAACACCTTACAAAGACTTTCTCTCAAAAAGCTTCCCCTCCTTTAGTACCAGTATTCTGTCGTAATTCCGTATGGTCTCTTCCCGGTGGGTCACATGAATCACTGTCTTCCCTTCCGTCAAACGGTCCAACGCCCGCAACAGTGCCTCCGCCGTCTCTCCATCCAATGCTGACGTCGGCTCATCCAATAATACCACCGGTGCATCTTTTGCAATGGCTCTTGCAATGGCAATTCGTTGTGCCTGTCCGCCGGAAAGATTGCCGCCCCGTTCTCCCACAAGGCTGTGAAGCCCATCCGGCAGTCCCCTCACCCATTCTTCCAGTTGCGCGGCCCGCACCGCCTCCCACACCTTTTCCTCAGGTATCGGGTGCCCACAGGTAATATTGTCCCGGATGGACAGCGGAAACAGCCCCGGGGTCTGCATTACCATGGCCACCTGCTTCCGTATTCCCTCCGGTGCACGCTTTCCCGCCACCTCGCAATTCCCTTCTTTTACCTGATACAGCCCCGCAAGAATCTTTAACAACGTACTTTTCCCGCTGCCGCTTCCTCCCAAAATCCCGATATGCTCTTTTTCCCGCACTTCCAAAGAAATCCGGTCCAGAATCATTTTCTCACCGTAACTAAAACTAATCTCCCGCAACAATATGTTCATGTTCCCGCTCTCCTTCTTCTTCCATACTCTCCCATACCCGTTCCAGATTTCCGCAAAAACGTCTGAAATTCGCCAAATGCACCGAAATGTTAATCATTACTCCCGATACGTTTCCCGACAGATTAATGAACACGTACAAAACTCCAATGGTCATCGTTCCCCGCAGAATCATTCCGCCTCCCACCAGCATCAGGAGCACCAACGGAATACAGGACAGCATACCCGAAACCGACATAAGTTTCGCCTTTGTTCTCTCCTGCTTCACCACCGAATCTTTCCAACCTTCAATTCTTTCCTCATAGTTTTGTCTGAGTAGCTTTTCCGCCTCATAAATCCGCACCACCGGAAACAGGGAAAGCAGTGTCCCCGCCACACCGTTCATCTTCCTTTGCTGTTCCTGCTCTCTCTTGGTATAACGGTAAATCACCTTGCCGGAAAGTGTGGTATACACCGCCATTCCCGCCACAGGTATCAGGTACAGTAGCGTCAGCTTTGCATTCTGCGTCAGCAAAAACACCAAGTTAAACACAAAATTGACAACCGTGGTACACAGCGTAAATAAATTGTCCGATATGTAACGGTTAATATCCTCCATCTCGTTTTGCTGGACGGAAATCAATTCCGCCGAATTCTCTTTGGCAAGGTCAGTATAATCTCTTCTCATCATCACCCTTGCCAGCTTCATGCGCAAATCATGCACCGCATATTCTCCCGCATAACCGGCAAAAAACTGCATTGCTCCCTGAAACAACGCCGCAATCACCAAACAGCCGGCACACCATGCAACGCATGTCCTGTCCAAACCGTCTCCCGCCTGTACACCGTCAATCAGTACCGCCAATTCCCGATTCCAAAGCAGGGTAACGATTACCGAACCCACACAGCAAAGCAAAGTCAACAGAACGGTTCCTTTCCGATTTTGGAATAGTTTGAATACAAAGGTCATCCCCTCATCTCCTTCTCTTTCTTTTCTCCGGGCACAATCTTCCGTCCTTCTGACCTCATCTTAAACTATGTCCCAAGGACAGAGTCAAGAGAGTTACGTTTTTAATATAAAAAGGCAGTGACATCTACGATTTAAAACCATAAATGTCACTGCCCAACTGTTCCGTCTTCCTTATCTTTTCATCATCTCAAACGTTTGTATTCCTCTTATTCGATAACCGGACATTACTCCGTAAATGCTTCTGTCCAGTACTGCTGATTGTAAATGTCCGTAAAACGGAAGGTCACTTTCACATCGCCTTCACCTACATCCACGTTGCTGATGACCATGTTGTCCGTTACCGTCATCTGCTCGCCCAGATAGTAGCTGTCCATGTACTCGCCGTTGTAGGAATAGTAGTCACACAGGAAATCCAGCTTGTCGCCCACCTGCAGTGCCCCCATTGCCTTCGCCACGGTCTCGGTCTCGCCTTCCGTATATACGGCACGCGCTCCCGCAATATACCCCTGCGGTTTTGCATTATCAAATACCAAAATCAAATCCACACGATCACCGTTTAAGAGCGCCGGTACACGGCCGGTAATGGAGTAATTCGTGCCATCGTCCATAGTATCGATGTAATAGTACGCCACCGGTTGACCGTTGATGGCAAGCCAGGTACGGTCCGTTTCACCGATTAAATCACCGTTTTTATCAAACTCAAATACATTATCGAAGCCCAAATCCACATAGCCTGCACCGTCATCGTAGAACATATTCATTTCAAGACCGTGTACCAGACTCCACTGCTCCTCGGAAAGATGCAATACTCTCTGTCCCGCGCTGTTTTCGGTCCACACAAGTGCGGAGGCGTCAAAGTAATTGTTGGACAAGTAGGTTGCCATAGCCTCCGTATCCATTTCGCTTTCGCTGAAGAAATCGATATTTCCTCTGTCCAACCCCTCGATATTCCCACGGTTGCTTAAAAAGCTGCCAAGCAAGCTTCCGATAAGATCGGCACTGCCGCCGGAGCTGCTCTGACTGCTGCCGCCGCCCAGTAAATTACCCAAAAGAGACGGTAAAGCGGAGGTGGTACCGCCGGCTGCGGTCTGACCGCCCACTTCCAGACTTGCAAACTCCTGAATACAACGGGCATATTCCTTGTCCATACCGATGGCTTCATAGGTATCCACCACATTATCCACCGCAGACACCTTCTTATATGGGAAGTAAATGGACAAACCGTAAGCATTGGTCATATCACTTGAAGTTCGGTTATACTTTACGGCCGCAAGCAAGGTCTGTGCCAATTCTTCTCCGGCTTCGGTGCCCATGTTCTTTGCCAAATGTACCAGGTCTACCTGGTCAATGGCAGATGCCTGAGCAAACTCTCTTGTATTGTAACGAGCATCGGACACCGTCTTATACTCATTATTTTTAATCAACTGACTGGCCGACTTTGCGAACTCCTTGAAATCCGACGGTACCGTCTTCTCCAGCTCCGCCAAATCCACTACGGAAAGAGTGGTCTTCTGGCCTCTGCACTTTACCGCACAAGTTTCTACAAAATCATCCACAATATTCTTGCCGATATCCAGAGTTGCCATGGATGTGTTTTCCCCCAAAGCCGTCAGCCAATCGGTGTAGTACCAGCCTACCCCCGGCTCCGTCTCCTCGGAAGCAATCATATAATCTGCATAATCGGTCAACATCAATGCCGTTTCCAGCGTTGCCATCAGACAGGCATCAAACCCCACAAAGTCAAAGGTCACGCCACTCTTTTTCAACGCCTGGTTGATTTCGGACAAGTCCATGGAACCGGTACTTGCAAACTTCTCGTCATAACCGTAACCGTTAATGGAACCGGAACCGTGGTCCCAGAAAATCAGCATATTACGGTTCGCCGGATATTCCTTGTCACACCACTTAATGAAACCGGTCAGGGTATCCGGATTCGTCATGGAAACCGCCTTATACTCTTCCAAAAGCTTCATCTTACCGTCTTTCAGCAAATAAATCTGGTTCTTCGTACTGCTCACCACATTGTTCTGCCACTTAGAGCAACCGCCGGTATACACAAGCAGATTCACATTATCGCCCAAATCCGCAGCAAGCATCTCCTGCAAATCGGAAGTTCCCATACCCGCGCGGGACTCCAAATCGGTACCGCACATATACACCATAATCGTTACTTCATCTTTACCGTTTCCGAGAATCTCGGTGCGCTTTTCTCTGGCCCCCTTTGCCACGGTAGTATTCAACTTACTCGTATTACTTTCCAAATCCCAGCCGGTACTGGTGGTACCGCTGTTTAATCCGCCCAGTAAAGAGCCGAGATTTCCCAAGCTGCTTAAATCACCTAACACGGAAGATCCCCCCGAGGAATCCCCTGAGCCGGAGCCGCCGCCAAGCAGTCCCGCAAGGCCGCCTCCGCCACCTAAAAGCAATATGACTATCGCAATAATAATATACAGCATGGAACCTTTTCCGCCGGAGGAACGTGTCCCTCTGCCGGAATAACCGCCGCTACCGCCGCTTCCGGTACTGCTCGGTCTGCTTCCGCCTACCGGTCCCGTCCCAAGGCCGCTGCCGCGACGCTTTACGCCCTTGCTGCCTCCTGTCACATATTTTTGTCTGGCTCTCGGTCTGTTATTTGCCATAATAAAACCCTCACTTCTGTATAATTTCCTATGGAATGTTTTTCTTTAGCATACCACATTTTGATAGAAAAGAAAATCCTTTTTCCCTTCTATATATCGTCTCTACCTTTCGTTTTCTGAATTAATTTATGAAATCACATTGCACTCTGCAGAAAAATAAGATAAGATATTACCGGAAGACGCTTTCGGACGGCATTCCGCCCTCCGGATGCAATTTAAGACCAAAGGAGACTCCTATGAAGAAATCTTTTTTCTTTTTACTTATGGCTGCCGCACTGACACTGGCGGGCTGCAGTAGCAAACCGGCAGAACCGGCCGTTGACAACACACAAAACGCACCGGCACCGACCGCTACCGTGGAAGCTGCGGACGATACGGATGCCACGGCTACTCCGGAACCGACCGCCACTCCGCGCCCGACCAAAACACCGCGCCCGACGCCGACCAAGCGGCCGACTTCCACACCGGTTCCGACAGTAACCCCGACACCGACCAAAGCTCCGGTGACACCGACGCCGGCATTGTTCACTTACGACAGAGCCCGTACCTACACGGACAATGCGCCGACAAAGGCCATGCCGAACTATTTATATAACAACGACGCACCGCAGGGTTCCGTCATTAACTTTACCTACGAAACGAGAAATCATAAGGTTGATAACGGCAAAGTATATCAAAAATCCGCACTTGTTTATTTACCGGCCTCCTATGACGAAAACGACACCGAGACCAAGTACAATGTGCTGTACCTGATGCACGGTGGCGGCGATTCTCCGAAGTGGTTTTTAGGCGGTGAAGGCTTAAAGAGTAAGTTTACCCGTATGCTGGACCACATGATTTATACCGGCGAAATCGAGCCGATGATTGTCTGCGCCGTATCCTACTATACCGAATACAGCAACGATGCCACAAGAAACTGTCTGGACTTCCACTATGAATTGATGAATGATGTGGTTCCGGTACTGGAGACCAAGTTCCATACCCACGCAGAGGATGTGACTCCGGCAGGCTTGGCCGCCTCCAGAACCCACCGTGCCTTCGGCGGTTTCTCCATGGGCGGCGTTACCACCTGGTCCGTCTTTGAACATTGTCTGGACGAATTTGCTTACTTTATGCCGATGAGCGGCGACTGTTGGGCCATGGGTGGCACCGCAGGCGGCAGCAAACCAAAACAAACCGCAGAGCACCTGGCACAGGTGGTGGCAAACAGCGGAAAGACCGCAGAGGACTTCTTTATCTACTCCGGTTGCGGCACCAGCGATTCCGCCAACCCGAATCTGACACCGCAAATAAACGCCATGAAGCTTCTCACGGACACCTTCCAGTACTGCGACAACTTTGTCAACGGCAACCTTTACCAGTGTGTTGTCCCTGGCGGACATGATGTGAACTCCGTCAACCAGGTACTGTACAACGGCGTACCGAAGCTGTTCCACTGATTCATTATAACTTACATAGGGAGTAGCAAAGAACATTTAAATAAACTAACGGTGCCCTCATTCCTACGAGGACACCGTTTTTGTATTATTTACCTACCGCCCGTTTATGTATCTCTTCCGTCGCAAAGGAAATCTTCGTAATGGCGTCTCTCTTCGTAAGATAACACCAGAAGCTGTCATCCGGAATCGAAATATCCACACAATCACCTCTGCCCAGATAATCGTACTCGATGTGGATGCTCTCCAGGCTCTTTGCACTGCGACGCAGCACATAAGGCTCTCCGTAGTAAGTACACTCCACTCTGGTTTCTTCGGGAGTCTGAATCAGCTTTCCCATCCCCTGCTTATAAAACTTCCAGGCATTCGGCAGAGTCTCAATTCGCACGTCATCCTCAAAATAATAGGTGCCGTTGTCGATTTCCTCTCTCACGCAAGCCCGCTCCCAGTTGCTCCAGTCCGGAATATGGGCAAACTCCGTCTCACCCTCCAATGCATGCAACTGTCCGTACTCGTCCATCTCCCAGGTCTTTCCGCAGCTCTTACACCAAAGCTTCGTTCCCGCAGAATCTGTCTGATGCTCCGTCTTACAAGCCGGACACTTATACAAAAGCGCATGAAGTCCGTCCGCGCGGCCCGGATGGTCGATTTTTATTTTGTTGTCCCGCTGCCATGCATAATCATCGTAGCGGAAATTGTCTGCAATCCGTGCATTGATCTCATCCACCGACAAGGACTTTGTTTCCTCTGCGGTAATAATCTGCTTCATTTCCGCTTCCACAAAAGTCTTTTTGTTCTTTTTATTCCACTGCGGACAGGTCACAAAATTGCCGTGAATCATAAGCACTACCACCGGAACACCGAGAAGCCGCACCATCTTTCCGAGAGAATCCGGCAAATAGGACGTACATCCGTCCAGAGAATACCTTGCTTCCGGAAACAGCACAAAAATATTTTTCAGCTTATCCACACAGTACTTCATATTCTTCACCAGATGCAAATCCGTAATGAACTTCCGGGTTCCCAACACGCCCAGAGACCGCATCAGCGGCTCCGTATACGTCTTAAATCCTTCCAGCGTCATCACATTATTCACCTTGTATGGATGGGTTCCCTTTAACATCAGGTTAAAATCCACCATGGAAGAATGGGTCACCAACAATAAATACGGTTTCCCTTCCACGTCCTCCATCCCCACCTTGGTCAGCACTGCCTTCCGCTTCCGCAAATCCGGAAAACTGATAATCCCTTTCGCCAGCCCCATAATAAAGGTCGGTGAAATCGGCTTCTTTTCAAAATCAAACCGCTTAATTTTATCTTTCTTCATATGTAAGCCCCCTAATTTTCATAACCCGTTGACACCGCAACAATATCTCATACCTCTATACTCATTATACACCAAAAGTGCGGCGAAAGAAACCATACCGACGAAAAAAACTCAGCTATTGTTTTCACACAAATGAGGATTGCAAAGAAATTGCCCCCTTTCAGAACTTTGAGAAAGTTGGAGGTGGAATAAATCAATTAGTTTTTGCTTTTCCCGAAGGGTCGCGTACTTAGCGCAGTCGATATCACCTCTTAGCGATTCTAAGTCTCGAGGCCACACCCGAGAGACATTTAGAATCGGTTAGAGGAAGATTGACGGAGCGTTGCGACTTGCAAAAACAAATTGATTTATTCCACCTCCGACAATTACATCCTCAAAAAGGGGGCAATTTCAGTCTCCTCATGTTTAAAACAGTACTTTCGCCGCCGCTTCCCTGCCGGCAAACGGCCCCGGAACCGGTTCCACCGGACGATGCTCGCCCAGATAGTCGGTATCAAAGGTAATTGCCGTTCCGTCCGGATCCTCGAAACGCTGCTCCGGCTCGAAGGCATATCCCAAAATATCGCTGGTTACCATACCGGTGCGGAACCCTCCCAAAAAGTCGTATACATTGGTCTTTAAGGTATACTTGCCGTCCTTTTCACAAAGTTCCACAAATACCTTGTTGGTATCATCCATAAGGAAGTTCTCCTCGTGCTCCCAAGCCTTTGCCCCGTTAAAGAAGGCATTTCCCACAGACCAAACCGGAAGATGATTGAAGTGCCACTTCGCTAACTTCCCCATATCCGCAGGTTTGTCAAACTCAAAGTGGGATACCCACTCCTCATAGGTCGGATAACCGTTCCAAATCTCGGTACCTACCACATCATTCTCTCTCATACGGAAGCCCATGTCTTCCTTTTCTTCCTGCACTTCTACCGGCCAGTTCTGTACGAAAATGTTGTTGTAGAACCGGTTGTCACCGTGAAGAATGGTCATAAAACCGGCCACCTCGGTACGATGTCTGATGTGATACGGAGTGTAACGCGGCTGATTCTTGCCGTTAACCGTACTATCCACACCGCCGCCGACAGACGTAAATGCACCTAAAATCAGGTTATGTACCAGCGCCACGCCCTCCGTTGCCAAACGAACGGAAGCCTTGGATAGCATAATATTATTATCGATAAGGGTCGGTCCATGACTTACCTCTACAAAGATATCCTGGCACATCATGGCACCTTCCGCACGGGTTGCTCCCTCCGGCATATAGTTGTCATGGAGGAGGTTCTGGGAAATACGGGTGCCCTGTGCCTGCCAGTCACACCAAATACCCATGGTGGAATGGTGGATGTGATTCCGGCGCATCACCACGTCGATTGCCGCATGGAGCTTAATGCCGGAAATCTCCGCGCCGCCCAGCTGTTGCATGTTATTGATGTGATGGATATGATTATCTTCAATTAAACTGAACACACAGCCCATGCGGCCTACGATACCGGTCTGCTCGCACCGATAGATGTGACAACGTCTTACGATATGTCCGCCGATATTCTCCTTCAACCAACCGTGGTACTGACCGCGGCAAACCGCGTCGCGCTCCATCTGGGTCGGGCTCTTGACATATTTATTGGTAAAGTAATGGTCATTCTCTTCGTCGTAGTACTTACCGAGGGAAATACCGCTACACTTACTGTTGCTGATTTCACAATCCTCGATAATCCAGCCCTTACTCCAATGCGGACCGATAAGTCCGTCCTGATAAGCCGCCGGCGGCGCCCAGGTGGTGGCAGCCTTGTTCATATTAAAACCACTGACCGTAATATAATTCACTCCGGTCTTGGACGGCATGAAGCAATTTCTGCGAACATTGATTTCTACCTTTTCTTCGTTCGGGTTCTTTCCCTGAAAATTGGCGTAAATCACCGTTTCATCCCCATCCTGCTCCGTGTACCACTTATAAACGGACCACTCCGGTTCCCAGGACGGCTGATATACCTCTGCCTTTATACACTCCTCTAAGGTAACGGTCTCGTACAACTGCCGATCGTTCAAATACACCGCACCGGTATGGCGTACTACCGGTGCAAAATACCAGTCACCACGCACAAATGTCGTGTATGGGTTGTAATTACCGAACACCCCGTTATTGACACGATACACCCATACATTCCCGTCATACTGCTTCCAGCCCGTCGCAATCTCCGCACCGGTAATCACCGCCCCAAGCGGCTCCTCACTGCGGTAAGTAATGCGTGCGTCCTCAAAACCTGCATTAACAGGATCTACATACTCTCTGTAAATACCCGGTGCTACCACAACCTCGTCGCCCGGCTTCGCCACCTTTGCCGCCTCGTTGATGCGCTTAAACGGCATCTCTTTGCTACCGTTCCCCTCACGGCCCGCATTTTGATTCACATAATAGATCATACCTCATACCTTCCCTTCTAAAATATTGTGCGAATGTTCATATTGTTTCATCCAATACCGATAAAACATCTTGCGCTTCATCCGCCGGATACATCTATTTTACCATAAATTCCGCCGGCTCGTCCACTATATTTTCCCACTTCCCAATAAGATGAAACACTCGGTAATATTGTTATATTGTTTTTCCTTGGGAATGCCTCTATAATGAGACTGAAGGGTTGTATTTTAAAGGAAAGGAAGGACTTTTATGTATCAATATCGCATTTACGGCATGTGCCTTTTATCCGATATCTGTTTTCCTCAATTACAGACTGTATCTGCCGAAGAAGCCAAATTGCTTCCACAGATCACTGTAGTTGAGGCTCCTTTTCCTGCGCAGCTCAAACGAGATACCGTTCATTATTCTCACATTGCAAAGGATGTGAGTTATTTATCCAATTCTTATTGCTATCTTCTGATAGAGCAGGGCAACCGAATTTCCTACGAAAGAAAAGGCACGGTTTCCGACCTGCTCTTGGGTGGATATCTGTTAGGTTGGGGGCTTTCCATGCTGTGCCATCAGCAGGGACGTCTTGCCATACACGGCTCCTGTGTCGCGGGGCCGGAGGGGGCCCTTCTCATTTGTGGCAACAGCAGCAGCGGAAAATCAACCATTACACGCCAATTGTTATCCCGGGGCTATGCATTCCTGGCAGACGACATTTCCGTATTACACTTTCATGACAACACCGTTTTCTCCGCTCCTGCCTTTCCTTATCAGAAGCTGTGCCGGGATGCGGTAGAACGTCTTGCCCTCCCACCGGAGGAGCTGATTTATATCGACGAGAAAAAGGACAAATTCCTCGTTCCATACAAAGGAATCTTTCCGACCGCTCCGGTCCCGGTCCGCGGATTGGTCTTTTTGACCGTCACACAGGAAGATATTCTTACCATCACCGAATTATCGGGAGTGGATAAATTCCGCACCTGCATGAACACCTTGTTTTTAAAGCCGCTCTTGGGAGAATCCCTCTACGCACCGGAAAACGGTGTCATGGGTCTGAGCCTGGCCTCCCAGCTTCCGGTTTATCTGGTAGAACGACCGGCAAATAAAGATTGTAGTAAGGAAATCGTTTCTAAGTTACTTACCTACACTGAATAACAACCCACACACAAAGGAGGGCCTATGTCTGCCATTTGGGGAATTGTTGCACTCTCACCGGACGCTTCCGTACCGGAACACAGTGCACAACTGTTTGAAACAACCTATCGAAAAAGCTGTAAAATCGACCGTTACGAAGGCGTCTCTACCGCAGACGCTCTTTTCGGTTGCGGCATTCAATACATCACAAAAGAATCGGAGCAGGAGCAGCTTCCGTTCCGTAATCCGGAGCAGGATCTTTTATTTACCGCCGATTGTCTTTTGGACAATCGCACAGAGCTGATTGACCTGTTATCCACTCACGGATATGACAAAACAGAACTGACCGAGGCACCGGACGGCACCCTGATGTACTACAGCTATCTTACTTTCGGCAACGACTGCGTCACACATTTCCGCGGCCTGTTTTCCTTTGCCGTCTGGGAAGAACGCACCCGTACCCTGACTTTATTTTCCGACCACACTTCCAACCGTTGCCTGTATTACATCAGACAGAACAGCCTCCTTGCCTTCTCCACCCGCACGGAACCGCTGTTAAAGCTGTTCCCGAACGTGACACCGAACATCAATTACCAAAAGGATTTTCTTTTAGCAAACCCATCCGTCATCTATGTAATGCCGGGTGAGACTCCGTATAATGAAATTTCATTAATGACACCGGCCACCCGACTCACTCTGACGAAGGAAAATACTTCCGCCTTCACCTATTGGACACCGGGCTCCGCTCCACAGAAGAAATGTCGCTCCTCAAAAAAATACAGCGAGCATTTTCTGGAGATTTATGATAACTGCGTCCGGGACGCGCTGCGCACCTCCGGCGAGGTGGGGATTTCCATGAGTAGCGGTCTGGACTCTGCAAGTGTTGGGGTACTTGCTGCTATGGAACTGGCAAAGAAAGATAAGACGCTTCATTCCTATACCTTTATTCCGTATTACCCGGTTACACCTCCGTCCCATACTTCTTATATTTACGATGAATCCGGATTGGTACAGGAGATTGCCGAGCGCTACCCCAATATAAAAACCACCTTTTTGAACAACCGAGGGAAGAATCCTTTTGCAGATGTTAAAATGTGCAGCAATATCCTTGAAATTCCTTATAAAGCCGGCACATTCCCAAATCATTACGAAATATGTACCCATGGTGCCGATCGGGGTTGTAAAGTATTCTTAAACGGTGCTTTCGGAAATCGTTCCGTTTCCTTCGGTGATATTCATAACATTTTATATGACCTGGATTGCAAGAAAAAGCGGCTTTCCGCCCTTGTTCTCATTCACCGCTACACGAAACACGAACGAATCAGTCAAAAGGCAATGCTATCCCGCACCCGGCAAAGCTTTCGCGGATTTCGTGCTCACATGCAGGACCCGTTCCTTCGATTTATACCGGAAAACATCTTCCTTCGCCGAACCATATTGGAAGATTACAATATAAGAGAACGCTTCTCCGGAAATCCCTACGCGCTTTTTTCCGGCGGCTATATCGACCATGAAACATTTTTGCAGCAATTAAATCCAGCCTCTCTTTTTATGTACTTAGGTGTCTTCGAAACTCAATTCGGGCTTCGCGCCGGTATGGTTCTGAGAGATCCGACAAAGGATACGCGGCTTTTAGATTTTTGTTTTCACCTTCCGTTTTCCATGTACGCCCATTACGGAATGCCGCGTTGGTTGATTCGCAGTGCATTTGCCACCCTGCTCCCCTCCTCTGTACTGGAGCCTTGGAGTCGCCATAGTTTCTTAAATATGGACCGTATGCAAAGAATCAAAAGAGACTGGACCTCAATTAAACCGGAACTGATCCGGCATCTTTCCTCCGAGCTACTGGATGCCTATATTGACAAAGAGAGGGTTGATGCTTTTATCGAAGCCTTTGCCTCTACGCCAGAAGACTGTTCGGTTCCAATGAGTTCCCTCAGTGCGCTGGAGGGCCTACTCCGTTTTCTTTTACCGGAATGAAAAACGGACATTCAATCAATGAATTTCTAACATTTTTGATATATTTATTGCATTGAACCAAATCTTGTGGTAAAATGTCGACTACAAACTAGTATTTTATCTTTATGAAAGAGGTTGCTTATATGAAGAAATGGAATTCTCCGGCAATTGAAGAATTAGAATTAAAAGATACCACATGTCCTTTTTTGGGGTGGTTTACCGATGAACTCAGCGGTGAGGGAGAGATTACTCCTCAGCTTCCTACTCCGACACCTACTCCTGGTGCCCAGTGCGATCAGGACCTTGGTACTTGTAACAATCCATATTGGGCAGGTAATGGCCTGACAAAGGAAGAAGCACAAGCAAACAACCCGTATTGGGGCGGTTCTTGGGGACAGTAATTTCGGATACCGAATATTGTTATCTTTCTCCTATCGGTTTGCGTTTTACGCAACGACCGATAGGAGTTTTTATTTTCTCTGATTCCATAGAAGAGATTTTCATATCTCTTCCGTCCAAAATTAGAATTCTACTTGATTCCCCTCCTAAAAAGTATTATAATGATTTGTTAGAAGGAAGGATATAAACATATGAACAAATCAGCGAAAGCATTAAGCACCACCCTGGACCGCTTACCTTTGGGTGATGTAAGCCAAAATGAAGACTTAAAAGTGTCTAATAAACTCCCGGAGGGAGTCAAGTCAAAAGAATTATACAAAGATATTGTGCGTATTGCATGGCCCAGCTTTGTGGAGCTATTACTGACCCAGCTGGCTTCCATGGTGGATATGATGATGGTAGGACGCATCGGCGGAGATGCCAATCCGGAACTGGGTGTGGATGCACTTACCGCAGTCGGTCTTACCACACAACCGAAGTTTCTCCTGATGACGGCGTTTGTGGCCATGAATACCGGTGTCACCGCCCTCATTGCCCGTTATAAGGGACAGGGTGATAAAGAAAAGGCGAATCAGGTACTTCGCCAGGGTATGATGCTCACATTCTTAAGTACTCTGGTTTTATCCATACTGGGTGTGATTTTCTCCCGTCCGATGGTCATCTTTATGGGCGGTAAGGAAGACGCTATCATTAACCAGGCTACCGTTTATCTGCAGATTCAGTTGGCCGGTTTCGCTACCGTAGCCCTAACCAGTACCATCACTGCCGCCCTACGTGCCGTCGGAGATTCCAGAACCTGTATGATTTATAATCTGATTGCAAACGCAGTCAACGTATTGTTTAACTGGCTCTTAATCGGCGGTAATTTAGGTTTCCCGAAGCTTGGTGTAGCCGGTGCTTCCATTGCTACCGTCATCGGTCAGTTGGTTGCTTTTATTATTGCACTTTGCGTCATTCTTCGCGGCAACAGTTTCCTGAAGCTGGAACCGAAAAAAGGCTTCAAACCGGAGAAAACCATGCTGGGCAATATCGCCGGTATCGGCCTTCCTGCTGCTGCCGAGCAGCTTTTGATGCGGGCCGGTATGGTGTTATTCGCACTCATCGTAGCATCCTTAAGCAAAACCGCCTACGCAACGCATCAGTTATGCATGAACATCCAGGCTCTGTCCTTTATGACCGGTCAGGCCTTTGCGGTATCCGCTACTTCCCTGGTGGGCCAGTCCCTCGGCCGGAAACGTTCCGACATGGCACAAGCCTACTGCAGTAAAACAAGAAACATCGGATTCTGCGTCGCAATTTTATTGGGCCTTATCTTCGCATTCTTCGGCGGTGATATCGTCAGCCTGTACAACAAGGATGTCACTATTATTGAAATGGGCGGTAGGATTATGCTCTTTGTCGCATTCCTGCAGCCGTTCCAAACCTCCCAGTTCATTATTGCCGGAGGACTTCGCGGTGCGGGTGATACCAAATCCACCGCAAAAATCACCACCGTGACTGTTTTATTTGTCCGTCCGGTGGTTGCATGGATTCTCGTTAACCCGGTCCATCTCGACCTGTACGGCGCCTGGATTGCACTGGCCTGTGACCAGTTTCTCCGGACCGTTCTTGTATTCCTTCGTTACAAGAGTGGAAAATGGAAGTTAATCAAACTAAAAAACGAGACAAAACCAATTTCATCGTAATTATTGCGTGTCTGCATGCAAAAGGGAGAAACCGCTTCTGCGATTTCTCCCTTTTCTTAAGAAAAACTCTAATTATTCTTCCTTCATCTTTTTCAATGCTTCTTCCATCTGTGCCTCTTCGTCTCCCTCATACATTCCGGACGGCTCCAGAAGAAGTACCAGCTTGCCCTGTTTGTTGGCTACCGCACGTATATAGGTGGTTCTGGCGGACTTAGCAATCACCGGAGTATCAGAAAGCGTACTTTCTTCGAAATCATGCATTCCCAGCACTTCATCTACCTTAAGTGCAATGGACTTGCCGTTGTAACGGGCTACAATCAGCTTATTCTTGGCCATATCGGTCACTTCTTCCATGTCGAAGCGCTTCCGCAGACTATAGACCGGTATTACTTCCCCTCGCAGATGCATCAGACCGAGAATACAAACCGGTGCATTCGGAACCGGAACAATGTCCGTCATGGACTCGATTGCGGTAATCCCCTGTACATCCAGACCATACTCATCCTTACCTACCAGAAAAATAATATCTCTTTCCGCCATACAATACCTCCTATTCTAACCTATTCTTTTGTTTTCCCTGTTGCATTCCATCGTAAATACGCATTCATAAACGTGTCCAGATTACCGTCCAATACCGTCTGGGCATTGCCCACCTCTTCATTGGTCCGATGATCCTTTACCATAGTGTACGGTTGTAACACATAGGAACGAATCTGATTTCCGAAATTAATATCCCTCACTTCGCCGCGGATACCGGATTCCTTTTCCGCGTTCTGCTGCTCCTGTAACAGATACAGCTTTGCCTTTAACATCTGCATTGCCTTATCCTTGTTTTGGAACTGGGAGCGCTCGTTCTGGCACTGTACCACAATTCCTGTCGGCAAATGGGTAATACGGATTGCGGAAGAAGTCTTGTTGACGTGCTGACCGCCCGCACCGCTGGAACGGTACGTATCAATACGCAAATCTTTCTCGTCAATTTCCACCTCCGGCGCTTCCTTTAAATCCGGCATAATATCACAGGATACAAAGGAGGTCTGGCGTTTGCCCGCCGCGTTAAACGGAGAAATGCGCACCAGACGGTGTACTCCGTGCTCCGACTTCAAATACCCGTAGGCATTCTCTCCCCGGATTTCTAAAGTAACAGACTTATACCCGGCCTCATCTCCGTCAAGAAAATCGATCATCTCCGTAGCAAATCCCCGCTTATCCGCCCAACGCTGGTACATACGGCACAGCATAGAAGCCCAGTCGCAGCTCTCCGTACCGCCGGCACCCGCATGCAGGGTCAGAATCGCATCTTCTTTATCATATTCGTCACAGAGAAGGGTGGCCAGATGCATCCGCTCATAATGGGTCTTAAACAACTCCATGGCCTCCTGTGCCTCCGGCACCAAAGACGCATCTCCGGACTCATAGCCCATCTCCAAATAGGTCTGCACATCCTCGTACTCTGTCTTTAACATATCGTAATCAGCAACCGCATCTTTGAGATTTTTCAGTTCCTTCATATAGCTCTGCGACTTGTCCGCATCGTCCCAAAATCCCGGTTCCTGCATAATTGCTTCTATTTCCTGAATCTTTTCACGCTTGCCTGCGAGGTCAAAGTGAATCCCCCATTTCAAGCAGCGGTTTTTCAAATCCGGAGAGTTCGTACTTAATCGCATCCAACTCTACCATCTGCTCACCTTCTTTCCTAACGCCCACGGCGCCTTTTATGCTTCGTTCCGGCAAAGCCGGACTACTACTCTCTTATGCGTTTCTGCCGCAGCACTTCTTGTACTTTAAGCCGGAACCGCAAGGACATAAATCATTCGGCTGTACCTTCTTATCGGAACGCTTTACCGGTGCCTTGGCAAGGGTATCATCACGGTTGGTGCCCGTTACCTTTGCCACCTGCTCACGCTCTACCTTCTGCTCGATACGGACATTCATCAATGCCTTTACCGTATCCTCACTGATAGCGGCAGTCATTGCGGCAAACATCTCAAAGCCCTGGAACTTATACTCGGTTACCGGATCTCTCTGGCCGTAGGCCTGTACGCCGATGCCCTGACGAAGCTGATCCATATCATCGATGTGATCCATCCACTTACGGTCAATGACACGAAGTAAAATTACTCGCTCTACCTCACGCAGCTGCTCCTTTTCCGGGAACTCCGCTTCCTTTGCCTCGTAATGCTTTACGGTCTCGGCCTTTAACTGCTGCACCAATTCCTTCTTGGTCATATGTTTCTTCTGGTCCTCGGTCAACTCAACCGGAGCCAGCGGCACAATCGGAAGAAGCAGACTGTTCAACTCGTGAAGATCCCAATTTTCCGCATCCTGATCATCTCCGATACAGCTGTCTACACAGCCCTCTACCACATCGTTTGCCATCTTAAAGATGGTATCGCGCATATTGGCACCCTCCAGCACCTTTCTACGCTCACCGTAAATAACCTCTCTCTGTTCGTTATTTACGCGGTCATACTCCAACAAATTCTTACGAATTGCGAAGTTGTTATTCTCGATTTTTTTCTGTGCCTTCTCTACCGCAGAACTGAGCAGCTTATGGGTAATCTGCTCACCGTCCTGAAGTCCCAGAGAATTGAACATACCGATCAAACGCTCAGAACCGAATAAACGCATCAAATCGTCTTCCAGAGAAATGAAGAACTTGGATTCACCCGGGTCACCCTGACGTCCGGCACGACCACGCAACTGGTTATCGATACGTCTGGACTCATGACGTTCTGTACCGATAATCTTTAATCCGCCGAGCTCCTTTACTCCTTCGCCCAGCTTAATATCCGTACCACGGCCTGCCATATTGGTTGCAATGGTAACTGCTCCGTACTGTCCCGCATCGGCAACAATCTGTGCCTCCATCTCGTGGAACTTTGCATTCAACACCTTATGCGGCACACCGCGACGCTTTAACATATCACTCAGTTCCTCGGAAGCCTCGATGGTAATGGTACCGACAAGTACCGGCTGTCCTTTTTCGTGAGCCGCAATAATCTCATCTACAATGGCCTTTAACTTCTCGCGACGGGTCTTATATACCACATCATCCATATCAATACGTGCAATCGGACGGTTGGTCGGAATCTCCACAACGTCCATACCGTAAATTTCACGGAACTCCTGCTCCTCGGTGAGTGCCGTACCGGTCATACCGCACTTCTTATCGTACTTATTGAAGAAATTCTGGAAGGTAATGGTAGCAAGGGTCTTGCTCTCACGCTTAACCTTTACATGCTCCTTCGCCTCGATTGCTTGATGAAGACCGTCAGAATAACGTCTGCCCGGCATAATACGTCCGGTAAAGTCATCTACAATTAATACCTCATCATTCTGTACCACATAATCCTTATCTCTTGCCATCAGATAATGTGCACGTAACGCAAGAATAATATTGTGCTGGATTTCCATATTCTCCGCATCTGCCAGATTGTCGATTCGGAAGAACTGTTCTACCTTTACAACACCCTGCTCGGTCAGGTTAATGATTTTATCCTTTTCGTTTACGACAAAGTCGCCTTCCTCCTTGGCCTCTTCTTTCATGATGAGTTCCATCTTGGTCAGTTCCTTTTCGGTACCCTTTACAAGCTGTCTTGCCAAAATATCGCAGGCCTGATACAGGCTGGTAGACTTTCCGCTCTGTCCGGAAATAATAAGAGGTGTACGCGCCTCATCGATTAATACGGAGTCTACCTCGTCGATAATCGCATAATGAAGTCCGCGCATAACCAGCTGCTCTTTATAAATGACCATGTTGTCACGCAGATAGTCGAAACCGAATTCGTTATTCGTACCGTAGGTAATATCACAGGCATATGCCTCTCTACGGTCGTCGTTGTTCATACTGTTCAAAATACAGCCAACGGTCATTCCGAGGAAGCGGAACACCTGTCCCATCCACTCGGAGTCTCGCTTTGCCAGGTAGTCGTTTACGGTAACAATGTGTACACCCTCACCGTCCAATGCATTTAAATATGCCGGCAAAAGCTCGGTCTGAGTCTTACCTTCACCGGTACGCATCTCTACGATACGGCCTTGATGCAAAATAATACCGCCGAGAATCTGTACGTCATAGTGACGCTGACCGAGGACACGTTTGGTGGCCTCTCGCACTACCGCATAAGCCTCCGGCAAAAGGGAATCCTTGGACTCACCCTTTGCAAGACGCTCTTTAAACTCTGTCGTCTTGGCACGTAAGGCTTCATCGGACAACGCCGCAACCGACTCTTCCAACTTATTTATTTTTTCTAAAAGAGGTCTTACAATCTTGATTTCTCTTTCGCTGTGTGTTCCGAAAATCTTTTCAAATAAACTCATCTGTTCTCTCCTACTAAAACTATTCTATCCTGTGCTCCGTGCATAGAATACACGTCACCCATAATAAAATATTGTAGCATTACTCGCGAGGGAAATCAACTATTTCATTAAATGTTTACAGTATATTTACATTCGTGTAGACCAAGTAAAGCTAGAAGAGATTTAGGAAACTTGCTTCCTCAAATCTCTGATTACGCGAACGCGTCCACGACCGAGCGACAGAGTCGCAGGGTTGGGCTGTGCAAAGCACACGGTCTACACAGCAAAAAAGAACCACCGCATGGTCACCCATGCGGCGGTCTTGTCAAAAAGAAGGGGAACGAACGCGACCGAATGTCGCAGCTTTAATACTCAGGTTCAATCAATCCGTAGGTATTACCTTTTCTCTTATACACTACGTTTACTTCATCCGTTTCCGCATTACGGAATACGAAGAAGTCATGTCCCAGAAGCTCCATCTGTACGCAAGCCTCTTCGATGTCCATCGGCTTAATGGCAAATCTCTTGGAACGTACAATCTTAATCTCATCCTCTTCACCAGTCTCCTCATCTAAGAACACCTGGCTGAGAGCCATTGCGGACTGCTTCTGGTCTACAATCTTATTCTTGTATCTTCTGAGCTGACGCTCCAATACAGCCTCTACCAAATCAATGGAAGCATACATGTCGGTGCTGACCTGCTCCGCACGGATAATCGTGCCCTTAATCGGAATCGTAACCTCGATGCGCTGTCTGTCCTTTTCTACGCTTAAGGTCACATTCACGTCCGTATCCGGAGTAAAATAACGCTCCAACTTAGATAACTTATCGATAACCGCTTCTCTTAATCCGTTTGTAATCTCAATGTTCTTTCCGCTTACTGTGTAATTCATAAATACCAGCTCCTTTTTCTGTGATTTCGTTCTGTCTTACAGAAATGAAGCAGCTCCTTCTCCCTCCTGCCTCTTGAGTAAATTATA
>JAFYMC010000013.1 GCA_017556805.1 Lachnospiraceae bacterium
GATGTTCTCCCACCAACACTCGAAGAGACCGTTGCCCTTCAATGTCATGCTGGTGTCGCCGTAGTCTTTCCACAGCTCATATGCATAGTTACCCTCGTAACCAGTTGCGTTGTTGTACAATACGGTGGCAGCATCTGCCTTCGTTGCCGGTACAACAACCTGCAGGCATAATACTAATGCCAGCAGTAAACCCTTTAGTTTTTTGCTCATTGCAAAAATACCTCCTTTCTCGCAAGGAATAGAATACCATTTTTTGTGCAACTTGTAAAGTATTATCAAATTTTTAACGTGGTTTTTTGGTGATTTTTACCATAGACTTTTGACAAAATGTTTGTCAGTCGTCAGCAAACTTTACAACTATTTGTTCGTTATATAATCCGTTTCACTTTATTATCAGTCATTTAAAACATTCCCGTTCGTTTTATCACTAAGTATACCGATTAAAAAAGAGGGCCTGTATAAAAATATTACAGGTCCTCTCTGTTTTTTTGGTCATTCTTTTATCATTTGAACATCACATCATAATTTTATTCCAACTCAAACGCACCTGTGTACAAACGGTAGTAGGTACCCTTTTCCGCAATCAGCTTCTCATGATTGCCACGCTCGATAATATGTCCGTGATCCAGTACCATAATCACATCGGAATTCTTAACCGTAGACAAACGATGCGCGATTACAAATACGGTACGCCCTTCCATAAGCGAATCCATGCCCTTTTGTACAATTGCTTCGGTACGGGTATCAATAGAAGAGGTCGCCTCATCCAAAATCATAACCGGCGGATCCGCCACCGCTGCCCTTGCGATAGCAAGAAGCTGACGCTGTCCCTGGGATAAATTTGCTCCGTTTCCGGAAAGCTCCGTCTCATAGCCCTTCGGCAGACGGGTTATAAAATCGTCCGCCCCCGCAAGTTTTGCCGCCGCGATACATTCCTCATCCGTTGCATCCAGCTTACCGTAACGAATGTTTTCCATAACCGTTCCGGTAAACAGGTTCGTCTCCTGTAATACAATGCCGAGGGAGCGACGTAAGTCTGCCTTCTTAATCTTATTAATATTGATACCGTCATAGCGGATTTTCCCTTCCGCAATGTCATAGAACCGGTTTATCAAATTGGTAATGGTCGTCTTTCCCGCACCGGTTGCACCGACAAAAGCCACCTTCTGTCCCGGCTCCGCAAACACGGACACATTATGCAGTACCATCTTATCTTCTTCGTAACCGAAATCCACATCATCGAGGCGAACATCCCCTCGAAGCAACGTATACGTCACGCTTCCGTCTGCCTGGTGCGGGTGCTTCCATGCCCAGGTACCGGTACGCTTTTCGCTCTCCGTAATGGTTCCGTCCGGAGCCACCACCGCATTCACTAAGGTAACATAGCCGTCGTCCACCTCCGGCGCCTCGTCAATCAAATCAAAAATACGCTCTGCACCCGCAAGACCCATAACAATGGAGTTCACCTGCTGGGATACCTGGCTGATATTTCCGGTAAACTGTCTCGTCATAGTTAAGAACGGCACAATCATACTGATGGAAAATGTCATTCCGGAAAGGCTTACATTCGTTGCATCGGAAAGCAAAAACGCTCCGCCGGCCAATGCCACGACAACGTACAATACATTACCTATATTATTTAAAATCGGCATCAACATATTGGCATACTGATTCGCTCTCTTGGCATCCTCGTAAAGAGCATCGTTAATCTCATCAAAATCCGCACCGCTCTGCTTCTCGTGGCAGAACACCTTCACGACCTTTTGTCCGTTCATCATCTCTTCGATAAAGCCTTCGGTACGGCCCACCGCTTTCTGTTGACGGACAAAGTACAATGCGGAACGACCGCCGATTGCCTTGGTTACCATGGTCATAACCAACACACCGGCCACGATAATCAGTGCCATCCAGACGCTGTAATACACCATAAGGAACAGTGCGGCAGATATGGAAACCGCAGCGCGGATGAGACTCGGTAACGACTGGGACACCAGCTGGCGCAGCGTATCCACATCATTGGTATAATGGCTCATAATATCACCGTGACCGTTCTGGTCAAAATACTTAACCGGTAAATTCTGCATACGGTCAAACATTTCTCCCCGCATCTTCTTTAAATATCCCTGGGTCAGAATCGCACCCAGCTGTGCGGATACAAGCTCCGCCACAATGGACAATACGTAAAAGAATGCCAGTAACAATACCCACTTTAAAATCTCGACCTTGGCATTCGTCCAATCTCCGGCTCCGGCATATTGCTCAATCACCGCAATGACCTTCTGCATAAACGCCGCAGGTATGGTACTGATAATTGCCGAAAACACAATACAAACCACAATCACCGGCAACAACACCGGATAAAATTGATACAGCATTACAACAAGGCGCTTTAACATGCCCTTATTCATCTTCGGCTTACCGCCCGGCATATCCTCTCCTGCCGGCATTCCTTTTGCATCCGCCTTTTTTAACAGTTCTTCCTTCTTATTCGGCATCGTCGTCACCTCCCTTATTCTGCGAGGTGTATACCTCTTGATAAATCTCATTGGAAGCGAGAAGCTCCTCATGGGTGCCTACCGCAACAATACGACCACCGTCCATAATCACGATCTTGTCCGCATCCTGCACGGAAGAAACTCGCTGCGCAATAATAATCTTGGTGGTTTCCGGAATAAACTCACGAAACGCCTTACGAATCAGTGCATCGGTACGGGTATCCACCGCACTGGTGGAATCGTCCAGAATCAAAATCTTCGGCTTTTTAAGAAGCGCTCTCGCAATACACAAACGCTGCTTCTGACCGCCGGATACATTGGCACCGCCCTGCTCTATGTAGGTATCGTATTTGTCCGGGAAGCTTTCGATAAACTCCGATGCCTGCGCCAGACGACATGCCTCCATCAGTTCTTCATCCGTGGCATCCGCATTACCCCAGCGGAGGTTTTCCTTAATGGTACCGGAAAACAGCACATTCTTCTGAAGCACCACCGCCACCTGGTTACGAAGGCTCTCCAAATCGTAGTTTCTTACATCCACACCGCCTACCGTAACGGAACCGTCCGTCACATCGTACAAGCGGGAAATGAGCTGAATCAACGAAGTCTTGGAGGAACCGGTACCGCCCAAAATGCCCACCGTTTCTCCGGACTTAATGGTAAGATCAATATCGGACAACGCATAACGGTCTGCCGCTCTGGAATACTTGAAATTCACATCCTTAAATACAACAGAGCCGTCCTTTACCGCATATACCGGATTTTCCGGATTCGTAAGAGAAGGCTTCTCCTCCAACACTTCCACAACACGCTCCGCAGACTCCGCGGAAATGGTCAACATTACAAAAATCATGGAAAGCATCATCAAAGAGCTGAGTACCATAAAACCATAAGTAACCATAGACGATATCTGTCCCACACCCATAGCCACACCCTTCGTGGAAACCACCAGATAGGAACCGAAGGATAAGACAAAAATCATATTTACATACAGACAAAACTGCATCAGCGGACCGTTCAATGCCACGATACGCTCTGCCTTTGTAAAGTCCTTACAAACATCCTCCGCCGCAAAGTTGAACTTCTCCTTTTCATACTCCTCACGGACAAAAGACTTTACCACGCGCATGCCCTTTACGTTTTCCTGTACGGACTCATTCAAACGGTCATACTTACGGAACACACTGCGGAACAACGGCATCGCCTTCTTTGCCACCATAATAAGACCAAAGGCCAGAATCGGCACGACCACCACAAACATGAGCGCCATCTTACCGCCCATGATAAACGCCATTACGATAGCAAACACAAACATAAGCAAACTGCGGATGGCAATACGGATGAGCATCATAAAGGACATCTGTACATTGGCCACATCGGTCGTCAGACGAGTTACCAAAGAAGACGCCGAAAACTTATCGATGTTCTCAAAGGAATATTCCTGAATCCGGTAATACAAGTCATGACGCAGATTCTTTGCAAAACCGCAGGATGCCTTGGAGCCGGTAATTCCCGCCAGGCCACCGAAGAACAACGATACACAGGCCATGGCAAACAATACCAGACCGTGCTTTACAATAACCGAAATATCGCATCCGGCCTTTATTTGATTGACCAGCTCCGCTACGACGAACGGAATCAGACATTCCATCACTACCTCGCCGACCATAAGGATTGGCGTCAGAATAGAGACCTTCTTATATTCCCTGACACAACCCATCAACTTTCTAAGCATGCCAAACATAGCAATGCCTCCTTTCGTTTACACATGCAATCTTCACAAAATGCCTTGCAAAAAATACACTAATTACCAAGTTTATCACACTCACTTTTCAAAATCAATGTACTTTAGAAAGATTTCGATATTTCGGTAAAAAAAGTGAGAAAGGCCGCATCACAAATCACGACCTTTCTCAATATAAATCCTAAAAACTTTTACTGAATATCCACGTTCCTGCTCTCATCCCATGCGTCCGCTTTCTCTTCAAACCATGCTCCAAAATCCTCGAATACGGTTTCCGATACAATCTCTTTCAGTACCGGAACCATTTCTCCCTTTGACAAACTACTCATTCCGTTTAATCGACTTGTGGCTTCAGCATGAATATTCCTGTAAATGTCATCGCCGTATGTCTCAAACAAATACGTCACAAACCAATATCCGTAGTAATAATGCGGTTCCGTGGTCGGCCACTCACGCACAAACAATTCCTCCGCATTCTCTGCCTTAATATCCAGCCATTTATAACCGTAATTCTCGTCCCCGTTGTAGTGGAACGTAAACAGCTTATCCTCCTCACTTACTTTTCCCTGCATATAAGAAGCAAAGCCCTCATCCATAATTCCGTCCATCATAGCTCCGTTACGCTCCTGAATCGCATGTGACATTTCATGTATCACCACATCTCCGTGGCCACCCTCGATATCCAAATCCGACGGATCTATTACAATTGCAAAGCCCGCACTGCTCGGCCAAAACTCCTCCTGCGGCACCACAAAAATATGAAACTTCTCCTGATTCATATCTACCCCGAGAAAGGCCTCACTTCCCCAAAGAAAAAAGCGTAAATCACCGGTTTGTTTGCTGTACTTTGTATCATTAAGGAATGTCCAGCCGGTCTCATCCTCCACCTGACCGTATAAAGCCTCCAAAAGCTCCATAACATTTCCCTGTAAGGTTACCCCTTGATCCACAAACAAAACGATATGCTCCGATTCCACATATTCTATCCGCTCGGTAAGATACGTATCCTCTGCTTTTCCGGACAACACCAACGGTTTTTGTACCTCGTAATCCTCCGTCAACAGCAACGTGACCTTGTCTTCTCCGCCCTCTACGAGTTTTAACACATTTTCGGTAAATTCTCTCTGAAGAATACGATTTCCCCGTTCGTCCGACCAGCCTTCTCCTTCTCGTTTTTTTCCGTCGATTTCCATTTGATATACAAAGTAGGTAGCCTTTTCTGCTTCGTCATAGAAAATCTTTTTCATGGTCAGTTCGATTCCGGAGCGACCCACAACCAAGGTTTCCCCCATAGAAATCTGAAACGGCTCATCAAATGCCACATCCGGTGTCTTCACCGGTTTTTCTCTGGTAAGCAGCTTGCCGTCCGCCTTTTTTAAATCATATCCCTCCGTCCCCATCCAAAGGAATACCCGTTCCGCAGACGCAAAATCAATTGCCGGAAATGCCGGATTTGCAAAACCAATGTATTTATTCCCTTCTTCTTCCAATACCATGTAACTTTCATCCGCAACCGGATACTCAGTTCCGTCCGCCTCTAAGGTCAGCTCAGAAATAAATTCGCTCCACTGCGGTTGAAAATCGTTATCTCTTTGTTCCTCTCTGCCGGTTTCCACCACAACATTACTGCTTGGGATATCGCCTTCAAAATAGAACTCCGTTTCATACTGTCCATAAAGCGTCCTTGTAAGCGTATACTTATTTCCTCCGCAGGAAAAGGTCACACCCGTATACTCTCTGTTTTCTATCGGGCAAAACTTCTGTTGCGGGATCGTCAAACGATATTCCGGTGTTTCGATGTGATACTCCTTCGGCTCCGACGTATTCTTTCCGAAGGTCACACGCAAAATATCCACCACTACCGGTCTTCCGTCTGTAACACCGTAAGAAGCACCCAATAAATTCACATGATATAAGGATTTATCCGTCTCATCCTGCAGTCCGTACCCCTCACAAGTCCAATACAGTTCCGGATTCGAATCAAACATCTCTTCCTCTAAAAGGTACACGGACAATTCCAGCTCATCGTAGGAGTTTGTCAGCTCCTCCTCCCCTACGTAAACATCAAACAACAATACCGGCGTCTCCGTATCTCCGGTCACCGCTTTAAACTCAAATCGAAACTTACTGTCTTCGCAACTTTCGTTCACTTCATAACAATACCCACGCTCCACCAGCCGGGCGGATATCTCATCCTTATGAGTATTTCTTATATGTTCCCCCAATACTCTCTGCTCCGGAGTAGGGGTTGCGGTAGGCGCCGGAGTTGCCGTTATTTCCACAGGCATTGTCGTTTTCTCCGCCTCTGCCTTATCGATTGCATCCAATATCGCATCCATCGGAACCTGCGGCTCCTTTTTACATCCCGCTAATAAAACCGCTGCCACCAGTCCAAGCAACAACCATCCCCTTTTCTTCATCGTTCTTTTCTCTCCCTTTCTCTTATTTTAACCGAATTCCGGCATCTCCGTGCTTCAAATAAATCTCTTTTACAGACACATCGTCCACCGGCGGAAAATACACCCAGGCATGATACCAGCCGGGCACTCCCGCTTCTCCGGTTTCATCGCAATATACCAGACCCTTCTTTTCCGTATCAATCCCGTAACTTTCTCCGTCTGCCACAAGTGTCAAATCCTTTGCAAACTCGTCCCACTGCATCTGAAGCAGCGTTTCCAGGCCGTCTTGCGTTGTATATTGCCCCTCTAAGGACGATCCGTCATACGGAAACATAAAACTGCAACCGGTATCGTACACACTGAATTCTACGAAATTCAAATAACACTCTCTCTTTTCGCTAGGAAAACGGATTCCGTTGTAATAGTTTTGCGTAACCGGATGTAACCCTCCCTGCGGTAAGGAAAAACGGTACTCCAAATTCACATAATACGGCTGTGCCATATGCTCAAACCGAATCTCTCTTACACTGATTACCACCGGCTCTCCGTGGCTGATCCACGCCGAGGCACCGTCAAGGGACACATGATACAGATTCTCTGTTTCCGCATCCTTCACACCGTATCCTTCCGCCATGCCGTACGCATCCAGTTCATTTTCATACTGCTTCTCCCCCAACGTATATGCGTACAACCGAATGCTGTCATTGTTACCTGCCAGCTCCGCATCTTCCACATACACATCAAATATCAGCTTCGGATAATTGACATCTCCCGCAACCGCCACCAAATCCACACGGAAAATCCCTTCCGATGCGGTCAGGTTAATTTCATGAACATATCCTTCTTCAACCAGGTCTGCCGTAGTTTCATCCCGAAACAGATTCCGGAACAGTTCTCCCAACTTCCCGGTTGCCGCCAGTGCCGTGGTTGCCACCGCCAGAGAACAAATAATCACGATACAAGCTGCCGAGAGGACCTTCTTCCAAGCCGTTCTCTGCTTTTTCTTCTCACCGAAATCTATCAATGTATCTTTTTCTTCCCGGATTGTCCGGGTAGCAATCGTCTCTTTTGCTGCCCGATAAAGCAATTGCTCCGCAGTCACACGGTTATAAGTGTCGCAAAAGGTATCTACCTGCTGTTTATATTCCATCTTTACGCTCATCAGAACCAGTCCTCCTTTCGCAAAGACTTCCCAAGTTTTTCCCTACCTCGTTTCAGCCGTATCTTTACGGTTGCTTCCGGAAGTTCCGTCACTTCCGCAATTTGCCGGATGGAATACTCCTCATAATAAAATAAATGAAGCGGAATTCTGTATTTTTCCGGCAATCGCAGCACCCATTGCAGCAGTTCTCCCTGCTCTTCTTTCGCTGTTGCCGGCAAATCCTCCGGCAACGGTCCATCCGACAAATAACTTCTGCTCCGTATATGATTTTTACACAAATTAATGGATACACGAATCAACCATGCTTTCATGTGTTCTTCGCTTTCAAACTCCGGGGCATGACTCAGAAGTCTTAAAAAAACCTCCTGCTCCAAATCCGCAGCATCCTCCACATTTCTCACATAGTTAAACACAACCGCATAGACGGTATTCTTAAATTTTTCAAACACTTCCAAGAATACGGTTTCTGTCATTTTCATTGTCTTAAGAGATCTCTCGCTTTCGTTGAAATGCTTCTTCCATGACTCATTTCACTTATAATACACACAAGAACAGGAAAAAGTTTCAAAAAATTTATTTTTACATTCCGGACAACAGTATAGCAAACTTTTGTGCTTTACTCAAGTAAATCTTTCTTTTGGGGGCTGACGCAGTTCGTCACCCCCCAAATGCTGATTTTAGACTTCCGGAAATACCGAGGTATCATCGCTTACAATTTTGCTGCAGTCATTGTTTGATACCTGACCGTACCTGTTACCGTTACAGTCACACTCACAGGTCCCGCAGCCTCCGTCCGTTCCTTGCAGTTCCCCAAGGTCTAACGGTTTAATGGCCAGATTCAACAAATCTCCTGCCACAAAGCGCATGCAATCGGTATTATCCGCCGCTAAGATGCTGCCCTTCGGCACATCGATTTTTCCGGCACTTTCCACGCGATAACCCGCAAAATACAGACTCTGCAATACCAGTGTCAGACCCACGGTTGCCGTACTGTCTTCAATATCAAAATCCAACAACTTTGCCAAGCCGTACAGGTTCAACCCCTGCCGGATAAAGTTGCTGTCCTGGCTAAACCCGATAAAATTGATCACCGGTGTCGGCGTAGCTGCTATCGTATCGTAAGAGAATCCGTACGGTGCAAAAATTTCCAATTCCACGGACGTCGGATTTGTATCCTCATCATAGGTCGGTGCCGTGGTAGACGCCGGCAAATATACCGCCGTCGGGAAAATCGTTGCCACCAGACGACCTGCCGCATCATACAACTCTACCGCAAACTGCACCGTAATCCCGGACAAGGTTACCACGTAGCAATTCGGTCTGCCCGCCAATGACTCAATCTGTACCCCTTCCGGCCCATAGGTGTAGTCGGCATCAATTACCTTTACCGATGCACTCGTTACCGTCGGATAGGTTGCGGCGATGTCCACACCCAAATCAAAGGTGGTACAAAGGTTAATACCGATTTCATCATAAATCAAAGGAGCCATAATACTTAATACCGACGGGTCGCCGCATACCGGATTCGCACAGATATCCGTACAACCGGAGTATAACTTCTGTACCGCGTTGCTGACGATTCTCGAACGGTTCGAACATTTACATTTTGCCATACTGCACATCCTTTTCTTTTTTCTATATCATACGTTCTAATTCCCGGTTTGTGACCATAGCAATAATAAAAAAGCGGTGAATGTCATGGAACTGTTTCCCTTCATCGAATCCGGCGTCCCTGTGCTTGTGTCCGCTTCCGAAAACGGTCTTTTTTTACATCCGGTTCACAACGAACGCTTCGGATATCCGTTTCTTTTGTGTTCCGGTTACAAAAACGGGTTTTCCGGATGCATTTACAATGATTCTTTGCACTACACCTACATCAATAAAGAAAACTCTCTTTTACTTCGTCGTCTGCACGAATCTACCACGCTATTCCGTCTGGACGGCACCGACACCGTCACCTATCAGGCACCGCAACCGGTCGTCTTTCAAGGCTCTCTCCTTTTGTTCTATTCCGAGAAAAACAAGGATGCCTACCGCTTAAAGCTTCACCTTCCTTTTTCCGAGCACGAGCCGCAGCTTCCGGAACCGCTCGGGCAAGCCTACTCCGCGCCACCCCTTCTTTCCCTTCAGGCAATCGGACACTATTTATATCTTTTCCTTACTACCGATAACACCGTTTCCGCCTATCGTTACTCCTCTGCCGGCTTTGAAACTCTTTCTTCCGAAGAAGAGCTTCTTTCCCGCTTACACATTCCGTGGGAAGCCGAGAAGACACAGCTGGAACAGGCATTGCTGCGAGTGGTACATCTCTCCGAACAACAGCAGAACCTGTTGACCGCAAAGGAACAGAACTTACAGGCAGTCGAAGCATCTCTGAAAGAATGTGAACAAAGCAGAGAACAGGCCCTGCAAAAGCTGAAACAAACCGCCCTTCTTTTGGAGCGTGCAAAAAAACAATACAACGAGCTGATGCAGGTAGCGGAGCAATACCGGCAGGAAGCCGCAAAATGGTACGGAAAATTCACCGACAGAGTGTGATTTCCCTTCCCCTGTTACAAATAAAAACAAAAAGGACTTCCCATCCCGTGCTTACACGATGAGAAGTCCTTTGCCATATGCCATTTATAAATCACCATTCAAACAAAAGAAGCTGTCCGTTTTCCTAACTCAGATACACCAGCACCTGCGTCACCGGAATTCTTCCCAAGCGTTCCTTCGCTGCCGCTTCCATCGCCCGGATAATCTCCTCCGCTGCCAGATCACGCTCGTTCTCCCCATACCTATCCTTCATAGATTCCAGACATTCCAAAAGGTCACCGGCAAGCCGGTGCCCCATCTCACTGCCCAACACGCGCTTCGCCCGAAAACGCACCTCTACGTAAACCAAACTGATTCCGCCGTATCCCCTATAGTACAGCACTCCCGGTGTCAAACGCACAAAACAATCCGTGGCAACATCAAACCATGCCATCCATTCGTCCCCTGCCGCCTTTTTCTCCTCCTCCGACAGCTCACCGAATCGTTCAATCGGGTAAAGAATTTCCACGTCCTTTCCCTTCATTGCCGGCATCCGCTCACATACCGTTTCTTCCTTTTCTATCGGTCCCATACAACAGTGCTTTCCCCAGACATAAAACGGGTATACGCTTCCTTGCGCAAGATACTCCATGGGATTTTCCGTATACTCCGGCGAACGCCATGTACAGGTTCCGTTTTTTCCTTCATAGGACACCTCAAAATAATACCGTTTTTCCTTATAGCCGTAAAAATAACGCTTATTTCTATAGCCCGGCTTCTCGATTCTGCATTTCGTCTCCTGTCCGAACCGTAGGATAAGGCTTTGCATTATGCAGGCCGAAAGACCCCGTATCCCGAAAAACACCGTCAGCAAAAACAGCGGCACTCCTCCCAACGCCCCTACAAACAAACCCTCTTTGCTGTTTTCGCTTGTTCCGGCAAAATATTCCGTTATGCCGTCCGCATCTGCAAGATATATCAACTGGCTGAGTCCAACCCACACCACACAAAAAATCAGACATAGTACCGCAATGGCAATATCTCCCTCCCGTGCGGTTCTAAGCCGCTTTGTTTTCTGTTCCCAGGTTACCGATTTCTTTCCCATCTTCTCCCTCCTTCTCTTCTACGATAAAGGAATTCTTACGGTTTTGTCAATAGGTCCTCCTACTTACATAAGTCTTGATTTTTTTGTTTCACTGTGCTACTTTGATAGTAGATATTTGATGTGAATCTTTCTTTTGTAACAAACATAAACGGAGGTATACACCATGGGACTTTTCCAAAAACTTTTTGGCAAGAAAACTTCAGATTCTGCTCCTGAACCACAAACAACACCGACATTAGAACAAGATATCCTGTCTGCCGCAGAATGGGTAGTCACAGCACTGAACACCTCCGGCTACAAAGCCGACTATACGTTAGAAAGCATGAAGGAAGTTGACCGTTTTTTTGACGAACAAAGCGGCCCCGACGGAATCCTCTCCCGCAACCGCGGGCAAATCCTCTTTGCTCTCGGTTCCTATGTCGGGCAAACCGCAATTAAACTTCACGGAGGCAACTGGATTACCGATGATTCTTCCCCGGAAGGCGAAATTAACGCCTCTGTCAAGCTTTCCGACGGAACCCTCATTTGGCCGATTATTCGTTGCATGAAACGGTATCAGGCAGGCAACGAGGAAAGCCTGTTTGCCTATCTGTATGCGCTTTCTGCAGATATACCGACTTTAAAATTATAGCTTGACACGCCAAAATTACCGTGCTATAATGAGCCCAATTAACATAGGAAAAGCGTTAACGGAAAAGAGTAACGCGGACACCGCATCCAGAGAGAGCATCATTTGGTGGAAGATGCTTATGTAGACCCCGCGCGAAAACCATTCTAGAGCTGCAACGCCGAAAGGAGAGTAAGTGTTGCCGTACACCTGCGTTAAAGGTTAGGATTTGTTGGAATCCGAAGTGAAACATTAAGGTGGAACCGTGCATACAAGCACCCTTAGAGACGCATAAACTGTGTCCCTAAAGGTGCTTTTCTTATGTTAATCGAACCTATTCACTTATTTTTAAGAATAACCACCGGCACCCGAACCGCGGGACGGCTCGGGCGTGGCGAATTCTTATCAGCAAGTCTTATTTGAGATAGTAAGACTTTCGTCAAAGAAACATAGCTTTTGTGCTTTTCCCGAAGGGTCGCGTACTTAGCGCAGTCGAAATCACCTCCTAGCGGTTCTAAGTCTCGAGGTCGCTCCCGAGAGACGTTTAGAACCGATTGGAGGAAGTTTGACGGAGCGTTGCGATTTGCACAAAACTATGTATTCTTTGACAAAAGTCGTTTTTCCATAATCCTGCTGATAAGAATGGGCGTCCCGCGTGGTTATCCCAGAAAGGAAGATGCATATGAAAATCTACGACAAACACGGTAACATCAACGAAGCAAATTTTGACAGCGAGCTTGGGGCAAATGCCCTGCGCCACACGGCAGCCCACATCTTGGCCCAGGCGGTAAAGCGCCTGTATCCGGAAACCAAATGCGCCATCGGTCCGGCCATCGCCGACGGATTCTACTACGATTTCGAATTCGACTTTGAGTTTTCCGACCGGCATTTTGAGGAAATCGAGGCCGAAATGAAGAGAATCGCAAAAGAAAATTTACAGTTACGGCATTTTGTTTTATCCCGGGAAGAAGCGCTGAAACTTATGGAGGAGAAAAACGAACCGTACAAAATCGAACTGATTAACGACCTGCCGGAGGATGCGGTACTGCAGTTTTACCAGCAGGGTGACTACGTAGAACTTTGTGCCGGACCTCATGTCTGCTATACCAGCGCAGTCAAGGCAGTAAAGCTTCTGTCCGTTGCCGGTGCCTACTGGCGGGGCGACGAAAAGAATAAGATGCTGACGCGTATCTACGGCACGGCATTCCCTTCCAAAGACCTCCTGGATGCCTATCTTTTCCGTATGGAAGAAGCCAGAAAACGAGACCATAGAAAACTGGGCAAAGAATTGGGATTATTTGCTCTCATGGAGGAGGGGCCGGGACTTCCGTTCTTTTTACCGAAGGGTATGATTTTAAAGAATCTTTTGATTGACTACTGGAGAAAAATACATCGTCGCGAGAACTATCTGGAAATCTCCACGCCGATCATGCTCCACCGTTCCCTCTGGGAAACGTCGGGACACTGGGAGCACTACCGGGAAAACATGTACACGACGGTGGTGGACGAAAAGGACTTTGCCATCAAACCGATGAACTGTCCGGGCGGCATGCTGGTGTATAAAATGGAGCCGCGCTCCTACCGTGATTTACCGATGCGAATGGGGGAGCTTGGCATCATTCACCGTAACGAGAAATCCGGTACGCTCCACGGTCTTATGCGCGTACGCTGCGCTACGCAGGATGACGCCCACATTTTCATGACGCCGGACCAGATTTCCGATGAAATCAAGGGCGTGGCCCGACTCATTGACGAGTTCTACACGCAGTTCGGCTTCTCCTACCACGTAGAGTTGTCTACGCGTCCGGAGAACTCCATCGGTAGCGACGAGGACTGGGAACTGGCAACGGAGGGCCTCAAAAACGCACTGGACGATTTGAAGCTTCCATACGTAATCAATGAAGGGGACGGCGCCTTTTACGGCCCGAAGATTGATTTCCACTTAGAGGATTCCATCGGCAGAACGTGGCAGTGCGGCACGATTCAATTGGACTTCCAGCTTCCGCAACGTTTCGAAGCGGAATATATCGGCGCCGACGGCGAAAAGCACCGCCCGATTATGATTCACCGGGTAGTCTTCGGTTCCCTGGAACGTTTTATGGGCGTTTTGATTGAGCACTTTGCCGGAAAATTTCCATTATGGTTATCCCCGGTACAAGTAAAGCTTTTGCCGATTTCGGATAAATTCATTGACTACGCAAAAGGCATAGAATCCTCCCTAAAGCTGGAGGGACTGCGCTGCGAAATCGATGCCCGTGCCGAGAAAATCGGCTATAAAATCCGCGAGGCCAGAGAAGACCGGGTACCGTACATCCTTGTGGTAGGTGAGAAAGAAGCCGAAAACGGTAGTGTCGCCGTCCGCAAGAGAGATGAGGGGGATTTGGGAAGCATGGAACTTGCGAAGTTTATAGAACTTTTAAAAGAAGACGGAATTTCAATTCCGTAAGAAAAAAGTGCAGAAAAAGAAGAAACGATGTAACGTACGAGGACTCTCGCGAAATGCGAGAGTCCTCATAAATTATATTGTCACCATCTACTACTCTACTGTGATTTCCATTCATCCAGTTTTTTAACAAAGGCATGAAATTCTTCAACCTGTACGATATTTAAAGGCATTGTCTTATCCATTTTCGTATTTACTTCATTCACTTCAAATTTCAAAAACTCTTTTTGATTTTGGTCGTATAATTTAACATATCTTACCGAACCACCGGCTTTTCCGCTGTCAACCTTACCCAAGCTATTTTTATGAATCACAAAGCTCTTATCGTAACCAATCACTTTTCCCGCAATATGCAATGGTACTACATACAACTTCTCATCCGTAATGCCCATAGCATAATACCAACTCTTACTTGATTTTCCATAGTGCTCAGTCCAATAAGCATACACCGGAACATAAGATTCTTCAACAGGAATCACCGCTTTTAATATTTCCAAAACCCTTCGACGTTCCTCACTGTTTTTTCCTTTATGTTTATCAAACAAATACTTTATCAAAAAATAAAGCAAAAACGCAGCAAGAAACAAACCTAACATCAACATTGGATGCTTGTCCATAAAATCAAACATACCGGAAACCTCCTATTTACCATTCATATAATAATTAATAAATTCTTCATGCGGATTCTTTAAGTATGTAAGATCCATCTCATAAAAAGAAGAAAAGATAACTTCTTTCCATCCTGTTTTCTCTTTACCTTTATAACATCGTAGCCTTGTTCCAATAAAATACGTCTTGTAGCGGGCCCATTTTATTTCTGCCGGGTCTGAGAAAGTAAATTCTTTCTTTTTAAAAGCAATCTTACCCGGTGCAAGTATAAACACTTCATTCAAATGTCGTAATGGACTAAGTATAAATAACAACGCAAATGTAACACTTGCGCAAAAAAACACCTTGCCAAAAACCGAATCATCCACACCCGAAGCATAAATGCCGAATAAAAATACAGCTAACACTATGAAACGTATGAGTGAAACTACAATAATTTTTCCTTTGTTTGCATGAATTTCCATCTTTATATCTCCCGGTTAATACTATTAAGGTTTTGTAATCAGCCCGTATTTTTTATTAATACTTAGAAAACAGCATCAACAATTCTTCCGTCTTATCTTCCATAAAGCTGGATACGGTCATGGTAACCGCATAATCACCCAAGCTGTAGTCGAACACCTGAATTGCGTAATACGGCACGCCGTTCATATCACTTGCCACATAAATCACATCACGCTTTTCCCCGCAAAAGTTCACCGTCTTCTTGTACATCTCCCGTACATTAATTCCTGCCTGTGCATATGTTGCGATTAACACATCCTTCTGGGCCGTCAGCATTCCGTCTACAAACTCCTCGTTGCTCATACTGCCAAATGCCAGACGCTCCTGGGTAGTCATCTTCTGATACATGATATTCATGGAAGTCAAGTCTTCCGCATTCTCGGCACTCATATCCGTGATTACCTGGAGATTGCTCATCATAGCTTCTGCCTCGGTTCCGGCAAACAACTCTTCTACATTCTGCGGAAGTTCCTGAAGCTCTTCAGCGGTATAAAACTCCCAACCGGAATCCAACGTACAAGAAATTCCCATGTACTCGTTTACGTAAACACCACCCTGTACTCGGCCGAGAGACGTTGTCTTTCCCGTTTTCTCCGGTGCTTCCGTTGCCTTTGTCTCTTCTTCCTTTGCTGCTTCCGTCGGGGTTACATCGGTATCGTTCTTTTTCTGCTCATCACTCACTACCGGAGTAATCTTGCCGGAGATATCCTCCGCATCCTTGCCTCCGCATGCCGCGAATGCCATAGCCATCGCCAGTACCATAACCAATTCTGTTACTTTTTTTCTCATAATCGTATTTCCCTTTCTTGTTGAACAACGTACCGGTTTATTCCGGTCATTCTCTATCAACTATTATTATGATACTATCATTTAGATAATATGTCAAGCCCTATTTTTAATTTTTTTCTATTTCTATTTTTTACTCGCACTTCGTAAACAGATTCAACAACTCCATTGTCTTATCTTCATTAAAACTCGAAACAGTAAGCAACGTTGCATACTCTCCGCTGTGATAATCATAAAGCTGGAGCGCATAATACGGTGTCCCCATGTAATCCAGGGATAAATGCTGTGCCGAGCGCATTTCTCCAAGAAAATATACTTCCTTCACAGACGTGGATTTTACGGTCATTCCCATCTGCTTATATGCATCAGCCACAAGTTCCACACCATTCGCTGTCGCTTGCACAATTTCCCTCTCCGTTTTCTTTGCATACTGTTCCTGCTCTGCCTTACTCATTTTCGTGTAGGTAATATTAACGGAAGTTAAATCATCTACATTCTCCACCATCATATCTCGGAAAAAGTCCATTCCTTTCAAATACTTCCCGATATTACTGCTATCCAATACTTCTCCCACTTCTCCGGTAATCTGCTGCAATTCTTCCGCAGAATATACCGTCCATCCCGGGCCGAATTCCGCAGTCAATCCTACGTATCTGTTGGTATATACCTTGCCCGTCCAGGTACCGAAGGAAACCTCCTTTTTCTTCTTTTCCTCCACCTTCTGGTTTGCAAAATCCTCCGCAAGACCATCCATTAAATCCTTTATCTGTTGTGAATTTTCATCCTCCCCGGAAACATTAAGACTTCCGCCCATCTCCTCCATACGCTCCGCAAAGTACTCTTCCTTACTCTTTCCGCATGCCGTCATGCCAAATGCCATAGCAAGAATCATTACCGACAGTACTACCTTTTTTCCTTTTCGCATTTTCGTTCTCCTCTCATCCCTCGTAGCTTACATACGCTCATAGGTTTTCTCAAAAATTTTGCCCATAATAATATAGACATCTTTCGGGTCGTCGGAACGCACCGCCACATAATCTCCCGGCCGTCCGTACATGTAATTTTCTTCATCCCACATTGTATAAATTTTTAAAGCTCTCGTTAATTGCTTTGCATAAATCGGCGTTCCCGCCTTTGCAATACAACCTCTGGCCTTCGGAATCAATTTCTGCGTTTCCGCCTCATCCGCAACAATTACCGTCGGCTCATATTCCGCGCAAATTTCCGGGGTAAGCTCCGATAGTTCATAGGATGCTTCAAACTTCGCCTTCCGAATCGGATACACCTCTCCGAACACACCGATCATCAGATAAATTTCCGGTCCGGCCGTCACATTCAAATCCGCCTCCAGGGTACGTACACAAAGCTCCGTCCCCTCCGGGTACAAATCCAAAGACGGAATATAACCAAACACCAACGGACTCTTTTGATACAGAGACAGACCTGCGGTATCAATCGGCGCATCTTTGGCGTAAATCACATCGTAACTGTTATAATAGTCCACAATCCGGCCCGTCATATACTCCCGCAGATTCTCCTCCCTCACCTCCGCAATACTGTCATTCGGAATATAACCTCCTGCCTTTTGCATATGTCCTCCACCGGAGCCGATACCGGAAATCACATACTCCAGCAATTCTACCGCCCGCACAGAGGTCACACAACTACGCACCGACAGCTTCAGTCCCGAAGGCATTTTAGAGAATACCACACAGGTATCCACTCCGTCCACCTGCAACAGTAAATCACTGATAAACCCGAGAATATTCGGGTCGCACGGTTTTGCCTGCACCACAGCGAACCGATATTCCTCCCGGTAGCGGTAATGCTTTAAGGCATCTCCTGCAATCTGCATCTCTGCCAAAGAAAGATTAGAGTTCTTTAACAGCATAAATACACTGCCGTCATACTTTGCAAAATCCCGCAAATCCTTATCCGCCGGATGACTTAACTCGCCGAAGGCATTGGTATCCGAATACAGTCCGTAGTACAACGCGGTTGCCATGTCCGTATTCTCGTTTATCGCAACGCCTTCCTCCTCCAGCATCTCTGCCACGACAGACGCACAACTGCCGTAGCTGCTGCGCACTTCCATCAGATCCGATACGGTTTTGTTGCACAAATGATGGTCGATAACCGCCACCTTCTTTGCCGGAAACCTTGTCACGTTTCCTTCTCCGTATACACAATCCACCGTCACCAAAAGCTCTGCCTCCGGCAACTCTGTTACATATTCTAACGGAATCTCCAAATGCTCTACCATAATTACAAGATTCGGCTTTGTGATTTTGTTCCTTCCGCCGTAAACCAGCCGGACATCTTTCCCTTGCGCCTTCAAATAAGTGTAAACCGCAAAACCGGATGAAATCGCATCCGCATCCGGAAAATCATGACACTGTACCACAATGGACGAATAGTCCAATAATTCTCTTAATCTCATCTGTTCTCCCCCTACCGCACCATCCGATACGGATTCTGTCTGCTGCCGTCGCCTTCCCAATGTGCTTCCTCCGGCGAAATACAAATTGCCGGACGTACACCAAACCCTGATGCTGCCGCATATTTCGTTGCAAAGGTATCTTCCGCCAGCGAAATATTTACATAATAAATATCGCAGGCTCTTCCTTCCGCTGCCGATGCCGTCGCCCAGATATAATCCGTCGCTCCGGAATCCTTATACCCCCGGTACCAGGTGGTCTCGTCTGCCGCTATGGCTGCGTCCGTCGGCGTAGTGGACGGATTCAGTGCTCCCACCAGCGCATAGTCTCTCACCTGCTCCTTCGTAAGCAGAAACACGCCTTCTTTCGACTGTTCCACCAGCGCCGCTTCTTCCTTCGTAAAATCCGTCAAGAAACCGGTCTCCGTACTATAGGCATTTCCGTTCTCATCCGTTCCCTTGTTCTGCGGTGTCTTTCCCGGATAAGAAACTATCCCGTTTGCATTTAACCACGCCCGCAAATCCGAGGTTTCCCAGTCGTTGCTGCCGCGAAACTCCCGTATCTGGGTATCGGTATAGGTATCTGCTTTCGTTCTGTCATAAAAGTTCCCCGCGTTGTCCCAGCCAAAGCTTCCGCTTTCCGCACAATCGAACGGGCGAATGGAAAGAATTCTTGTGGACACCAGAAGCGTACCTTCCTCGTTTACATCCACCACCTGCCACTCAATGGCACCCTCTCCGTCTTTTGCATTCTCGCCCCCCGGTACATAACTGCCGAAGGATACATAGTCGCCTACTACAAAGCTCACACGCTCTTCTGCGGAATCGTCCGGCACCTGTCCTTGTCCCTCCGTTGTCCCGGGCTGTTGCACCCCGCTTGTCGGTGTCTTTGCCCGTTCCTCATCACGTTTCCTCTGAACCGTACCTAACACAATCATCACCGCCAGAATCGTCACTACCCCCGCTAAAATTCCCAAACGCTTTTTGAGCGGAACCTTTACATGAGGATTGATTCCCTCCGGCATAGGATTTCCCTTTGCTCCTGCCGCTCCTCCTTCCTCATCCGTTACCGAAGCAGCCTTACCTCTGCTTATATTCACCTGCCGCTCCAACGCCTCTTCCAATTTTCCGAAAGACTCTTCCGACACAGTGTCCGGTCTCAGCCATTGAATCGACAGCAAAAAATATTCCATCGCCTTTGACGGCACGGTTTTATCCAGACGATACACCACAATCGGCAGCTTTTTGCTGACCGCACGTTCCACCTCTCTAAGCACATGCTGGGACTCATTGGCCGCCTTATCAAACACCAAAACAAAGGCATCACAGCTTTCGATGCCCTTGATAATCTCTTCTCCGTAATTGTTCCCTACCGAAATATCTCTGGGTGCAATCCAGCACTTTTTTCCACCGGCCTCCAAAAAGGCACAGATACGTTGCGCCGTCTCCCGTTGTTCCGTCGCATGTGAGATAAAAATCCTCATAACCATCCTCCGTTACCGTTATGTAAACTACAAATCCGACACAATGAGTATAGCACACTTTACCGTGTCAGCGCAATAAGGTCTTTCGTCAAGCGCACATATACTACCTTATCATGTTTTCTTCCGGTCACTCTTTGCATGAAAGACTACATCTTCCCCATGCTTCATAAAATCCGCTGCCGCGCCCTCTTGTTCTCCTACAATATTGGATTTACTCATACCGTAAGCGGTTCCTCCCGCGGCATTGACCAGTCCCAGTGCAAGTCCGATTACAATTGCTAAAATAATATGAATCATGTCCTATCCTCCCTGTCATTACTGTATGATGTCATACTTGATGCAGACATACGATACTTTCCCAGCTTATATTTCCTGTAACCGGAAACACCGCCGGCCACCATAAAGCCGGTAAATGCCGCCAAAATAAGAAATGCCGGATACAGGCCCAGTCTCAGGATACCATAGGTCAAAAGCACAAAAATCGGACACGCAATCAGCGCATTTTTAAGAAATTTCTTTGCAATCTGCTTCTTTTCATACGGAAGGTTCGCAACCACTTTTCCCGTCTGCCCGTTTACCATAACCAATTCTCTTCCCGTATCGTATTTCAGGTTCACAAAATAAGCCGGAAGCAACGCATACTCTATCTTTTCAATCCGATATTCTTCCTGCACGTCCTTCTTTGTGTAGTTGGATAAGGTTCCGATGGTCCTTTTATTTACGCGCGGACAGGTGTCCAGAATCGCATCATCCAGATACTCCCGACAGCGCTGCACATTCGTTGTCTTAAGGGCCTCTTTTGTAACATCATACCGGTCCGCATAGAAGCCCGATAGATACGCCACATCAAACTCTACCAGTTCGTCCGTCCGGAACGGTTCCAATCTTCGGGACATCTCGTTATTCAATCGTTTGGACGCATCCAAGGTTACATTTTCATAACGGCAGGACGCATCCCTTGTATAGAGAAACGTACCGTCCTCATGAGTACGCGCTTCCACTGTCATACTTCTGCGTATATAGGTATCAAACAACCAGTAAGGCATGTAAATCGCACGCACCTTATCCACCGTAAGCTCTTTGATTTTCGACGGAATATAGGAGCCCTTCGCAAAATGCTCCTTGATGGACGCAAGCGCTTCCTCCCGGGTCAACTTAAACGGAATGATACGCTTCGGACGTGCTTCCTTTGACACACGGTCGAACACAATCGTGGCCGCCCCGCAGTAACTACAGAAGGTAGAAGCTTCCGTTCCGCTCAGCATCAGCTCCGCTCCGCAGGTTCTGCAATGATAAATATTGGTCTCCATAAACTCATCTTCATCTTGCACCCACTCCGGCTCTGCCTTCGTTTCCCAACCGTGCACCACCTTCGGCGCCGCATGCTCCCTGTCGTAGTTCTCCCTGCCTTCCAGCTTGGAAAACTCCTCTTCTGTCGCTTCCCATCCGCAGGATAAGCATACCATTTTCTCCCGCCTCGGATCATACATCACCTGTCCCACACAATTCGGACACACTAAACTCATACTCTATTCCTCCATAATAAAAAATCTCACATACCCTACTCATATTCATAATTCGGTTTAAGATAAACCGCATCATTATCGCTAATCTCTTTTTTGTATACCTTTTCGCCCCAATCATCTCTGCTGACTTCTTCAAAAGCAACCGATACATCACCGATATCCACTTTTAAGTCTTCCGCAACAACATCTGCAATCTTTTTTGCCAAGTTTGTCTTAATCTCATCGTTTCTTCCCGGCCATAACTTCACAACAACATGCGGCATACCGTCTCCTCCTTAGTCTAAATTTTATAGTTCTATTTTTCATAAGCAATCAACACATTGCTTATGACGCTTCGCCAAAAAAGCACTCTCTTTTGTATAATCCCTAAACCGTTATCCAGTATCGCTTCATCTTGCAATCCTCAACATCAATCGTCGTCTCATAAACTCCGCCGTTGGCAAGTATTGTTCTCTCGCTGGCTTCATTTCTGACATCACAAGTGATAAGAAGCTTACTAATTCCCAGCGTTTTTGCATTCTGTATATTCAAACGAAGCATTTCTTTTGCATAGCCTTTCCCACGTTCCGAAGGACGCACCGAATATCCGCAATGTCCACCCCAAGTCCCAAGAATCGGGTGATTGATATGATGGCGTAAATCGATAACCCCTACCACTTTATCATCACTCTTTCGTACCGCTAAATAGGTATGAGACGGGACCGCTGTTCCTGTCTCACCACAGGTTACTTCACTTTTTCTGAGTTCACATATCGTTACCCACTCTTTGGCGGACTTACATTCATCAAGGGATAAACAACCCGCAAATTGGTCTTCATTCTCTGCATCACATTCTAAAATCTCTTGACGAAAATTCCATATATCATCCGCATATTTCATTTGAACTTCTATCAACTCAATCTGTCCCATTTGAACCGCTCCATAAATTCTAATTCGTCTACTCCTACAAACCAAATTCTAACACACCCCATCCCCATTCGCAACCTTTTCTCCGAATGTCTTACCTTTTGCTCATTACTCCTCCGGCTCGGGCGTGGCGAATTTTTACAAGCGTACGGGAACGTTGTCATACCATAAAAACAGCCCCTCACATATATAGTTTTGCTTTTCCCGAAGGGTCGCGCTCTTAGCGCAGTCGAAATCAGCTCTTAGAAAAGACTGGGCGCGAGGCCACACCCGAGCGTCCTAGTCGTTCTTAGAGGAAGTTCGACGGAGCGTTGCGACTTGCAATAACTATATATGTGAGGGGCTGTTTTTATGGCTTTATAAACTCCACACGCTTGTAAAAATGGGATAGTTACGGTCTCTCCAGCTGAATCTTCTCCTCCTGCATGGAGACCTTTACTTTATTTCCCGGAAGCTCCAGCTTATCTAACAAATCTCTCGGAATCTGCACACGGCCCGCGCGGTCCACGATGGCATATTCCTCCTGGGTTTCCCCGATTTCCTGCCAGTTCACGGCAGAAGCATTTGACATATCACTGTATTCTTCCTTTAAAATACGCTCACTACTGATCTTACCGTCCCGGATAGCCACTACACGCTTTACCTTCTTTGCGAGGGTGGTATCGTGGGTAACGATAACGATGGTCTGACCCTTTTCCTGATTTAAGCGTACAAACAAATCATAAATGTAATCCGCGGTCTTACGGTCAACGGATCCCGTCGGCTCATCCGCAAGGAGAAGCTTCGGCTCGTTTGCCAATGCAATAGCAATGGCGATACGCTGCTGCTCACCACCGGAAAGCTGCTGTAAGCGGTTATTCTTACGATGAGACATACCTACCAAATCAAGAAGCTCCAGCGCCCATTCCTTCTTGTTCTTACGGTTGGTCAGCTGCATCGGTGTCATAACATTCTCAAGAGCCGTCAGATACGGAAGCAGGTTTCTGGCGTTGTTCTGCCATACAAAGCCTACCGTATCACGCTTATACTCCACCAACTGCTTTTCGTTCATGGTAAAGAGATTCTTGCCGTCGACAAAAAGCTTGCCGGCACTCGGCTTATCCAGTCCGCCGATCATGTTAAGGAAGGTGGATTTACCGCTACCGCTGTTACCGATAATGGCAACCAGCTCGCCCTTTTCCACTGTCAAGTCCAGGCCCTGCAGTGCCAACACTTCCAAGTCTTTGGTTTTATAAATTTTTACCAGGTTATCCGCCTGAATCATAATTTCTTCTGCCATAGCCGTCCTCCCTTATTCTTGCACAGCGTCGATGGTTTCTTCGCCAACCGCTTCCGCCTCTGCTTCATCGGTCTTTACCGCGCCGTCTTCCAACTCATAGGAAAGGGTACCCGCAGACATAAGTCCCACATCGTGGGTGGTCATTACAATGGTAACGTCTTCCTTTTCTACCAAATCCCGGAACAGCTTCATCACAGCCGCTGCCGTAGCGGTATCAAGCTCTGCCGTCGGCTCATCCGCAAAGATGACCTTCGGGCGATGGGCCAGTGCTCTTGCAATGGCCACACGCTGCTGCTCACCACCGGACATTTCCTGCGGCATATGCTCCATACGGTTACCCAGGCCCACAAGCTTCAGACACTCCTCCACCCGTTCCTTCCGGCCCTCCGTAATTCCGGCCAGACGCAGGGAAAACTCTACATTTTCATAAGCACTCATCATCGGAATCAGAGACACGGACTGGAACACAAAGCCCACGTCCTTTCTGCGAAGTTCCTCTCTCTGCCGCTCGGAAAACTCCCCGATGTCCTGTCCCTCAAACAACAGCGTACCGCTACTCTGACGGTCCAGTGCACCCAAAATATTCATGAGCGTTGTCTTGCCGGAACCGGAACGTCCCTTTAAAATCGTCAGGGACTTCTTCGGAATCTGAATCGTAATGTCCTTCAATGCGTGAAACTCACCGCCGGTCACCGGGAAAATACGGTTTAACTCTTTGGTTTCAATCATGTATTCCATTTGTATTCTCCTTTCAACCCTTAGTCTTCACCCAGCTTTAACGCATTGGTAATCTTCATTGCCACAATGTTTCTTATAAGAACCGCAATACAGATGCAAAGCATTACCGCAATTACCACAAACAGCTTCACCATATCGGCACTGTCTGTAATCAACGTCTGCGGAAGCACCTGCTTCTCCGCCGCATAGGCAATCTGAATCATCGGTACATACATCTTGGAAGCCACAAGGCCCACAAAGGCACCGAACAGAATGGACAAAATGCCGGAGAAAATCTGCTCGTTAATGAGCATATGTAAAATTTCGTTCTTGCGCATACCCATGGCACGGAATACACCGAACAACAGCTCACGCTCACGAATGGATAAAATCCAGTAAATCAAGTATCCCACGCCGCACAACAACAGGATGATAATAAAACTTAAGGTCAGAATACCGTTGGTTCCCTGGAACAGGGTATCCGTACGGATATCCGCCAGATTGCTCTGAAGGCTCTCGATGGAGGTAAACTTGTAGTTATTCTCCTTTGCCCATGTGTAGAAGAACTCCGCATCCGCTTCACTTGTCTTTAACCATACCTGATACGGACGAAGATCAAAGCCTTCCTGCACCTGTGACAAATGGGCAATGACCAGATAGTTATCCATGGTTACGATTTCTCCCTCAGACACCACCTGCTCCGTCGGTATGTAACCGGACCAGTACTTTACAAATCCGTAAATCGTACCTTCGATTTTATTGCCTTCCGCATTTTCGTAGGTAATCTTATCACCCAGCTTCTTTCCGTGCTTAATACGGAAGTTATCGGATACCAGCACCGCCTCCGCATTGGTAGACAGTACATTCAGATACTCTCTTAACTGATACTCGTTTAAGTTCTCATCTCCCACAACGGTTTCGCCGTATTCCTTTGTATTAATGGCAAATACTTCTCCGGTACCCAGTACCTCCTTGCCTTCCTTAAACTGTACTTCCTGACGGAATACACGAGTGGCACTCTCCACTCCCGGAATCTCCCCGTACTTACTAAACTCCGGCTCTATGTAATACACTTCGGTACCCGGATGCGTCTTTGCGTAAGCCTCGTTATTTTTCCACTGCTCCTGTACTACCAGATTCGTACCCGTGAGGTAGGTGGTATTCTGCTCCGCATTGGCAATAATGGTACGAGCCACTGTTGCATTAAAAATACCGAGGGCCACCGTCAGAATCAGGAACAGCATTACGAACTGCTGCTTCGCTCCGGTACGGATGGTCTGCAAAAAGGACGCATAGCCCGCCGGGCTTAAATTACGCTTACGTACCACAAACAACAGCTTGATAAGAAGCGGCTGCACGCGCAAAAACAACAGACCCACACCGAGAATAAACAGGGACGCACTGAAATATAACAACGGGTCCAGCGGCTCTCCCGCCAGCACACTTTCCTTCAGGGAATCCAGTCTTCCGGAGAAGTTGTAGAAACCGTATAACGCCACGCCGGTGGCAATCACATCCAAAAACAGCTTCTGCCAAAGCTTCTTCTCCGAGCGCGCCTTACGGCGCTTTACATGTACAATGGAAACTCCGCTGTATTTAAACACCGGAATCAAGGTGAGCAACACGGATACCGCAATCGCCACTCCCGCATACAGGAATACCTCTCCCGTCAGCTTTACCGGAAGGCTTCTTTTTACACCGAACTCCAAAAAGGCGGTGGAAGAACCGATGACCTTACAAAGGTACATACCGAGTGGCAAACCGATGACAAAGGAAATGCCTGCCAGCACCAGATTCTGCATAAAATACAGGCGGATAATCTGCCCCTTACCGGCGCCGCGGCTCTTTAACAGTGAAATCTCACTCTGCTCCATGGAAAGCATCTGTCCGGAAATCATAAACAGGAACGCTGCCAAAAGTGCCAATACCGGCACCTGCAAAATCAGAAGAGTTGCATTAATCTTCTTTTCCTTCCCTACGAACTCTTCCAATACTTCCTCGTAGCCGTCGCAGGAAATCATCTTGCTGACACTCTCCAACTCCAGAAGACTGTCTACTCTCTCCTTTGCCGCTACTGCTTCCTCCTGAGGCAGACTGTTACAGTCACTGATGACATACCAGGTAGCATTAAACTTGTATCCGCCCATGCGGTTGCCCCGGAACATCGTATCGAATAACGGTTCCGAAACAAATACATCCGCATCATAGGTATCCGGACTGTTTACCCAGTAAATATCATTTTCTTCGCTGTTCTTAATCACACCCACAATACGGACGCGCAACGGTTCATCCTCCAAATCCTTAATGGAAGCAAACTCCATTACCTCGCCGAGAACAAACTTCTGCTGAATCAGCGCAGCCTCCGTTACAACTGCCTCCAGACAACCGTCCTCTGCAAGCTCATCCGAATACATACTGCCGGCAATTACCGTACTGTGATCCGGCAAATCCGTAAGTGTGCCGATTTTAACATCTCTTTTCGCTCCTGCCACACGTTCTAACGCAGACAAGCCCGTAGAATAGGACAGGCCCACATGTGCCACATACTCCATCTGTTCTACGCCCAATTCGGCGCACACACGGGTAGAATACTCCTCCAGTGCCAGAAAATCCTCCTGAAACTCGCCCTTTCGTGCCGTGGAAGACATGGTAATCAAGCCGGCGTGTACTCCGTTTTTCTCTGCATAGGCGTCGAATTCATCCGAAAGCATTCTCTGCAGGGAAGCATCTTTATACATCGGATATCCCGCAGCTACCGCTACCAGCAGGACATTGCCGATCAGCAGACACAAGGCAAGCCATTTTTTGTGTCTGAGTTTTTGCAACATAAACCGAAACATGGTATCCTCCTATTACTGAACCAAGATTTGTGTACCCTCTTCCAGACCATCGATTACCCAATAGGTATTGGCATTCTTACGTCCGAAAGAAAAACCGACTGCATGTAACCCGTACTCATCCTTTACCTTTACCATCTGGGTACCGTTTGCCATATATACCGCAGAAGCATCCAAAAGTAAAACATCCTTCATACGGACGGTTTCCACCGTCACGGAAAAACCGGAACCGTCATACAAATACTCACTCTCTTCATCCAGACGAATAAACGCCGTAGTACCTGCCAAATCCTCGGATATCATGGCTGCAGATGCTGTAATTACCGTTCCCGTTCCCTGACAGGTCACACCGTTTACCTTTGCGGATACCTTCACACTCTGTCCGAACCGGAACTGCTTGTTCTCATTCGATACTTCAAGCAGACGCTCTGCCGGATCTGCCACCACAATGGTGTAAGAGGATATCTGGGTACCGAACCGTAAGGTCTCCTGCTCCAGCAAAATGCCGTCCTCTTCCATTACAATCTCCGTCGTATTGAGTGCTTCCTTCATTTCCTCCAAGCGTTCCAACGCTTCCGTATAGGTGGCGCCGGTCTCACCGCGCTCCTCCATACGTTGAATCTGACGTTCCATCATTGCCAGCTGGATTTCATCCATTGCCACAAAAATTTTCGCAATCGGGTCGCCCACCTTTTTATTCGGTGTTTCCATACCAACCGCTTCCATATAGTAAGTCTGACCGTACGGGAAATCATACCGGATGGTCTTCTGCTTCGGATACACCACCGATGCCGCCACGGTAGACGTCATTACAAAATCACCCCGCCGTACCGTTGTGTACTTCTGAGTTTCTGCTGTCTGTGTCTCCAATGCATCTTTATACAGCGTCTCGGAAGAGACCTCCTTCTGTATGGTCAACCCTTCCGTAACGTCTTCCGTCTTCTGCGCTGCATTCTGTCCCGCCGGCTGTTTCTCCGGGGTATACTGTCCCGGTTTTGTCTGCCCTGTCGCATTCCAATCCGAAAAATCCCAGTCCCCTCCGGCACCTCCCGGCAATCCCGCAGGTGCGGCAGAACAGGTCCCCATTACAACACATAAGGTCAATGCAAGAAAGATTCTTTTTCTTCCCTTAATTTTTAACATATACCCGGTCTCCTTCCTGCAGTCCTTCTGCGATTTCTACATATACGGTACCGGAATATCCGAGGGTGACATCCTTACGTACTCTCGTATCTCCGTCCAACAAATAAACATAAGTACCTGTGCTGTCTCTGTACACCGCACTGTTCGGCACGGAAAGCACCTGAGGATGATAATTGCCCACCATACAAATCAGGACAAAATCTCCCATACCGGCCTCTCCGACATCCTCTGCCGTATAATAGGTATACGTTCCTTCTTCCTCCATCAGCTCCTCTACATAGGTAACCTCTGTCTCTTTTCCGTCTACAACGGCGTAAACCCTGTCATAATTTTCAAGATCGGACGGAGAAAGATAACTACCTACCGTAATATACAAACGCTCCGTATCGGAAACCGCAATCACCGGCTGGCCTGCCGCCACATTAGTGCCTTCTTTCACACAAGCGGTAACCACACCGTCAAAAGGAGCAAAAATCTGACTGTTTCCAACCTTTGCTCTGGCTTCCTCCCACGCTGCCCAAAGCTCCGGTTCCTGCATTTCCCACAACTGCTCCGCCTGAGCCAGCAACAAATTCTGCCACTCTCTTTCCTCACGGCTCAGATTGGTTGCCAGCTTTTTATTTACCGCTTTTACCGTGTCTACATATACCTTTTTCTCCGACAGATATCTGTTTAAGGCGTTGCTTGCCGCAGTCCGCACCTCGTCTTCCCCCTGCTCTGCAAGCAAATCTCCGGCCTTTACCACACTGCCGATTTCCACATAAAGATTCGCAATCCGACCGCCTGCTTCAAAGGTTAATTCCTCCGTATATGGTGCCAATTCCGCATCCTTGGTGGTAACCGTATACAAATCACGATACATTACGGTTTCAATATCCACCACTGCCTCCACCGGGGAAAGCAATTCTATCTCATTCTGCATTGCGCCCCGGGCTCCGCAACCGGCCAGACTCACTGCCGCAAGCGCCGCTACCGCCAGACACAATCCGCATCTTTTCCTTCTCATACTATCCTCCTGCTAACGCAAAATCACTTCGTCGCCTTCGGCAAGTCCGCTTACCACTTCTACCTTGGAATCCGCCTCTAATCCCACTTCAATCTGCTTAATCTGACGGTTGCCCTCTTCGTCAAAGTAATACACATAGGCGCCGTCTCCCGCATAGTGAACTGCGTTTTTCGGAACACTGAGGGCATCTTCCTTTTCCTCCAGTACCAGAGAATACAACACTCTCAGTCCCAAAGGCATATCGTATCGCGGCACCTTGAGTTCAAAATGCATCACGCCCTGCTCCGCGTCAATTCCCTTCAAATAGGTTTCGTACTCCACTCCGGTGCTGGTGGCAAACACATAGGTCTCGCCCACGGTAAAATGCTCCGCATACTCGATATCATCGCACAGGAAGGCACATTCCGCACTGTCACTGACGGTCATTACCTTATTTCCTGACCAGGAAATAAAACTGCTTCCGGTGTCTCTCAGATAGGTCACGGTACCGTCCATTCCCGCATAAATCTTGCAGCCTTCCACCCACTGATACAGCTCATCATACTGTAGCTGTGCGATGTAAACGGAATCCTCGATATCCTCTATCTGCAACCGGTATTCCGTCTCTAACAGATCTACACGGTTCTGATACTCCGTAGCGGACATGGACGACTTCTTTCGCGCCAACTGGGCAAGCTTAAGCTCCTTCTGCTCCTTCAAATGTTCTATCTTCATCTCTTGTGTCCGAATCTGATATCCCAGAGTCGCAAGGCTTTCTTTTTCCTCATCACAATACACTTCCGCCAAGAGATCTCCCTTTTTCACGGAATCCCCCAGAGAAACATACACACCCGACAAACGTCTTCCGTCTACCGAAAAAGACAAATTCTCCGACTTTACCTGCTGGTAATTTGCCACCAGCACCTTCGTCTTCTGAATCCTGTCTTTTTGGACCGTTGTCATTTCATAGGAACTCGTTCCGTTCCCCGACGTCAGAACCGATGATTTATCATCCTTCTGCGTCTTATTACACCCGCAAAGCGCAAGCGCACAGGAGACGAATACCACTCCTGTGAAAAACCTTTTCCTTCCCATTGTAACCTCCTGCTACATTAGCAACCTGATATAAAGAGCTCTTTACTGTTTTTGCAGTAAAAAACTCCCATCGTCCATTTTACCACAGAATCCGTTTGTTTTCCACGAAAGCCCCCGTTTTTTTTGTGTCTATTCTGTTAACTTTACACAAAGATATTGATTTTATTGTGAATATATTATGATTTCTTATTATTCTAATTAGAAAGCTAACTCAACAAAAAATCCCCGAAGAATCCTAGACTCTTCGGGGATATCTTCCGCATAAGCGGTATTATTTACAGTTCAAATAACGTATCGATTAACTTATAGCCTTCCGGATACAGAATACCGGACGCCTTTGCCTCTTCCTCGTTGTAGAAACCGATACGTCTGCGCTCCTTGGTACTGTCATAGAGCAGGAACGGTACCGGGTCGGAGGTATGGGTACGACAACGAATCGGAGTCGGATGATCCGGCATTACAAGAAGACGGAACTCCTCGCCTGCTGCCTTCATGCCTTCCACAACCGTGCGGATTACCTTTGCATCCAGGGATTCGATGGCCTCTAACTTATTCGGGAGACTTCCCTGATGACCCATCTCATCCGGAGCTTCTACATGTACATATGCAAAATCGTAACCGTCCTTGGTCAGCGCGTCTACCGCTGCCTGTGCCTTACCCACATAGTTGGTATGTAAGGTACCGTCTGCGCCCGGCACTTCGATAACCTTCATACCTGCACCGATGGCAATACCCTTTAATAAATCTACCGCAGAAATCATAACACCGCGCTTTCCGGTCTTTTCTTCAAAGCTGTCAAGTGCCGGTCTGGTGCCTGCACCCCAGAACCAGATGGAATTTGCCTTATGTAAGCCCTTTGCGGCACGCTCTACGTTAAGCGGATGATTATTTAAAATATCGTAGCTCTTTTCCATCATTTCACGAAGCTTATCCTCCTTCGGAAGATAATCCCCAATCACCTTGCCTAAAATATCGTGAGGCGGAGTAAGCGGAACTACCTGCCCCTTATCCCAAATCAAAAGGTGTCTGTAGCTGGTACCCACATAATAACTGTAGATATCGTCCTGTAACTCCTTCTTCACTGCCTCTAAAAGCACAGCCGCATCCTCCGTGGAAATCTCACTGGAGCTGTGGTCGATAATGGTTCTCTCTGCGTACGGCACATCCTCCTCGGACACCGTAACGATATTACAACGAAGGGCAATGTCCGTATCCTTCATCGGCACACCGATGGAAAGGGCTTCAAGCGGAGAACGTCCGGTGTAATACTTCTTCGGATTATAACCAAGCACTGCTAAGTTTGCGGTATCGCTTCCCGGGCTCATTCCCTCCGGAATGGTTGCGGAAAGGCCTACTACAGACTTCCCTGCAAGTTCATCCATCATCGGGGTATTTGCATATGCAAGCGGAGTCTTTCCATCGATTTCCGCAATCGGCTCATCCGCCATACCGTCACCTAAAACTACAATATACTTCATACTGATATCCTTCTTTCCTTATGCTTCTACACGAATACGATTCTTTACGGTAACCTTCTTACTCTGCTCCGCAAAAGCCGCTTCTGTCATCTTTTCGGTTACGAATGCAAACTCACCGGTTACACCCTCTGCCGTTACTTCCTTCACAGTACCGAATGCTGCCACTGCCGCATCCTTTTCCTCTGCCGGTACACGAACGAAGAATACGTTCAATGCCTCGTCACAGGAAGAAAGAGCCAACTTCTTATTGCTCCAGTGGGTCATAATGTTGGTGCCGACATGCTTTGCCGCATCCACGATATCCGCAACCACTGCACTTGCGGTCGGGAGCTTACCTGCGCCGCGGCCGTAGAACATAACATCACCCAGCATGTTACCCTTTACCAAAATACCGTTAAATACATCATCTACGCTGTACAACGGATGATGCTTATTAATCATACGCGGAGCTACCATAGCGAAGAACTTATCTCCCTGACGATTGCCCATACCAAGAAGCTTAATGGTGCAACCCATGTTCTGGGCATACTTCATATCCTCTGCGGTAATTTTTGTGATACCCTCGGTATAAATATCCTCGAAATCTACCTGCTTACCATAGGCAAGAGAAGTTAAAATCGCAAGCTTTCTGCAGGCATCATAACCTTCCACATCCGCCTCCGGATTACGCTCTGCGTAGCCCAGTCTCTGTGCTTCCTTAAGCACCGTATCGAAATCGGAACCGAAGTCACGCATCTGGGTTAAAATATAGTTGGTAGTACCGTTTAAAATGCCGGTAATTTCCATAATTTCATCCGCGGTCAGGGACTGGTTTAACGGGCGGATAATCGGAATACCGCCGCCGACACTTGCCTCGAATAAGAAGTTTAACTTATTCTGCTTTGCAATCTCAAGAAGCTCTGCGCCGTGCTTTGCCACCAGCTCCTTGTTGGAAGTACATACGCTCTTGCCGTTTTCCAGACAAGCCTTTACATACTTATAGGCAGGGTCTACTCCACCCATTACCTCCGCCACGATTTCTACTTCCGGATCATTTAAAATATCCTGAAACTCGTGGGTAATAATATCCTGTACCGGATCTCCCGGGAAATCGCGCAAGTCAAGCACGTGCTTTACTTCAATTTCTTTCCCCGCACGCTTTGCGATGCTGTCTTTGTTCTGGTTTAAAACCTCCACTACACCGGAACCTACGGTGCCGTATCCTAACACTGCAATTTTCATATCTTTTGCCTCCGTTACTTATTCTCTGCCCAATATTTTAATATAGTGTACACCCGAGATCGCTTCCATACGTTCTACCAATACCGTTGCTTCCTCTGTTTCCGGTCGCATTTCTACGGAAATGGTAAGGGATGCGATGCCTCCGATGGGAATTGCCTGATGAATCGTCAGGATGTTTGCATGACTCTTCGCAATCTCTCCCAGTACCACAGACAACAGTCCCGGCTCATCATCCATCTGAAGCATAAAGGTAATGGTCCGTCCTCTGTTATTTTCATGGAACGGGAAAATATCATCCTTATATTTGTAGAAAGAGCTACGACTGATTCCAACCGCTTCCGTTGCCTCCTGCACCGTCAGCACACGCTCGGAATCCAGGAGTCTCTTTGCCTCTACTACCTGTAACAACACCTCAGGTACCGCTTTTTTCTTTACGATATAGAATTTTTCTTCCGCCAAAGTGGATCCCCCTTTCGTGTTCGCGCCATAAAAACAATTGTCCGTATCAAGGAGATATGATACCACACTCCCCCGGAGAATGCAACCCCTTTTTTGAAAAAAGGCCGTGCACTTTTCAAGTGCCGGCCTCATCCGAAAAATATTACTTCATCAACTTCTTCACTTCTTCGATTGCCCTCTGTACCTGATTATCCTCGGAAAGCGGTACCACCGGCTTCTGTTTCAGTTCTTCGTCAAGCTCCACCACCACATCCGGCGTAATACCGGTACCGTGAATGTTTCTGCCGTCCGGCGTATAGTAAGTAGAAACCGTCAGCTTCACGGCACTTCCGTCCGTAAGCGGAATCACACTCTGCACAATACCCTTACCGAAGCTCTGGGTGCCCACAATCGTTGCCAGCTCATAATCCTGCAGAGCACCGGAGAAAATCTCCGAAGCACTGGCACTGTAACCGTTTACCAACACCACCATCGGAAGAGGTCCGATGCTGCCCTCATGGGCATAAATCTCTTCTTTTGTGTTGTATTTATCCAAAGTATATACAATCAAATCGTTTTCTTCCAAAAACATATCCAGCATATCGCACACTGTGGTCAGAAGGCCGCCTCCGTTGTCTCTGATATCCACAATCAGTCCTTCCATGCCCTGCTCTTTTAAATCGTTCAGTGCTGTTTCAAACTGTTCTGTCGTGATTTCGTCAAACTGCATGACATAGATGTATCCGATGGAGTCGTCTAACATTTCATAGGTAACGGTTTCCACCTCTACCAAATCACGGGTAATGGTCAGCTCCACATATTCACCGACAGAAGCCCGCCATACCTCCACTTCTACGACAGTTCCCTGCTCCCCCTTCATGTGTTTTACCGCCAGATCAATATCCCAGGCAGACACATCCTCTCCGTCAATCTTCGTCAGAATATCGCCCGGAAGCATTCCCGCCTTATAAGCCGGTCCGTCCACAAACGGCCGCACAATGGTAATCACCTTCGTGGATGCATTCTGGCTTACCAGCGCACCGATACCGCAATAGGCACCTTCCATTTCCTCCATCAGTGCCGCATAGTCTTCCTTCGTATAATAGCAGGAATACGGGTCACCCAGGGACCATAACATTCCCTGATACATGCCCTCGTACAGTTCACTTTCCTCGGCATCTTCCCAGTAATACAGGTCAATGAGTGCCTTTAACTTATTCGCTTTCTTCAGAAACGCTTCGTCATCTTTGGTTTTTGCATCATTTCCCAATCCTGCAAACAAATCCCAAAAATTACTTCCGTACTCCTTCTCCGCCTTTTCTTTTCCGGAGCCGGTCTCCGGCGACGGCGCACCGCAACCGGCCAGTCCGGATACACTGCCCACACAGAAAAGCAATACCATACCAAAAACAATCATTTTTCTTTTAAAACCAAACTTCTTACTCATTTTCACAACGCTTGCTTCCTTCCATCTTATTACGGTTTTACATACTTACAAGGGTCCACCGGAGTTCCGTTAATACGGATGGTAAAATGCAGATGCGGAGCGGTAGACCAGCCGGTAGAACCGCATTTCATAATTACCTGACCCTGCTTTACATAGTCGCCCGCCTTTACCAATAGTTTCGACGCATGCAAATAGTGGGTCGTCACGCCGTTTCCGTGATCGATTACCACATGATTTCCGTTCATGGAACTCCATGTTGCTTTCGTAACACGTCCCGCAAGGGATGCCACAATATCCGCACCATATGCGCCACCGATATCGATACCGCTGTGATTCTCCGGCTTTTTGCTGATCGGATTAATACGATAGCCGAAATAGGAGTAAATATTCGGATCTCCCGGGAACGGCCAAATCATATTATCAATCGAGGTCTCGTCGGTCAGTCCAAGCTTCTTTAACTCTTCTTCCCGCCTCTTACGTTCCTCTGCTTCCCGTCTTAATCGTTCTTCCTCTTCTTTTCTCTTACGCTCCTCTTCTTCGATTCGCAGCCGCTCTTTCTCCTCCAAATCCGCTATCTCAATCTCTTTATTTGAAATTTCTTCATAAAACTCGAAATACTGCTCCTCCGTAACTCCGAGGCTGGCTGTCAATTCTTCCATATAGGCCGCTTTATTTGCTACCATTGTGGACAAATTATCAATCAACAGCTGCTGTACCTCTTTTTCCGCATTTAACTCTACCAACGCCAGGTCATAAGATTCTTCCTTCTTTTTTACCTCCTCACAGGATGCCTCATAGCGTTTTAACAAATTATCATCATACTTTGCAATCTGGGAACGGTACTCCACCTGATTGAGTAAATCCTCCAGACTGTCCGAACCTGTTATCAGCTCCCAAACGCTGGTTTCTCCGTTCTCATACATATATTTTATCCGCGCCTTCATAGTGGCATACTGATTATCTTTGGTCCGGTTTGCATTCTCCAGCTCGATTTCCGCAGCATCCAGTGCATCCGCACATAAAGCGATACTTTCTTCCAATTCCTCCAACGTTGTATAAGCATCGGCCAGCTCTGCATCTACCTTCTGAATGTATTCTTCCGTACTCTTTTTATCTGCCTCAAGCGCTGCAATCTTATCCGCAGCTTCCTGACGCAACAATTCCAGCGCTTCTTTTTCTTCTTTGGCTTTATCAATAGCCGATTGATAGGATTGTGCCGCCAGTGCCTCAGTTCCGTGTCCCCCCGGGAGCATCGAAACAATAATCGCAATCAACCCTATATAGCAAATTCCCTTTTTCAGAACCTGTTTCATCCGGCGTCTCCTTTCTTTTTCTCTGCAGTACTTTCGTCTAGCGCAAACTGATTTTCTTTAACTGCTTTCTGGTGGACATGGTACTACCGAACCAACCGATTAATATACCGATGGCAAGTAAAAGAGGTGTCAGCTTTGCAAAAACCTCATGCTCGCTTAAAAAGGTCATTTTGCGAAATACACTTTCAAATTCTCCGGAAAGATATTCAATTACCTTTCCGTAAATCAGATGTAAAATTCCAAGAGGAACCAACGCCCCGCAAACTCCCAGCGTTACACCCTCCACCACAAACGGGAACCGCACAAAATAGTCGGTGGCTCCGATTAAATTCATAATGGAAATCTCTTCCTTCCGGACAGAAATACCGATGGATACAGTCATCCGGATAAGGAATACCGCTACCGCTACCAAAATCACAATAATTGCTACCGAAACCAGCGTCACCATACGCTTGATTCCCTGCAGGCTCTCTGCCACACCTTCCAGCGCATTTACCTTACGCACACCGTCCAGACCCTCGATGTAACGAATCAATACGTCCTGCATGGACACATCGTTTAAATATACCTTGAAGGACGCGGAATCCTGAAGAGGATTATCCTCCCCGAAGGTAGCCGCCAATTCCTCGTTTAAATGGTCCTTTTTATAATTCTCCCAGGCCTCTTCCGCGGAGATGAACACCGGATCACCGGCAACTTCTGCCCTTGTTTTGATTGCCGCACCGATTGCGTCTATCTTCTCTTGCGGACAATTCTCCACAAACAGCACCGTCACACCGACATTTTGTTCTGCCTCCTTCATCACATAACTGACATTGGAAGACACAAAATAGAACAGACCCAATATAAACAAACTTGCGGCTATGGTACCGATGGAAGCCAGTGAGAACATTCCGTTGTGAAAAATACTCCGGATGCCCTGCTTTAAGCAATAAAAAAACGTTCTAATACCTTGCATACACATACCCACCCTTCTGTTCATCACTGATGACTCTGCCGTTTCGAAGGGTAATGACACGTTTCTGCATCATATCTACCACTTCGTGGTTATGGGTTACCACCACCACCGTGGTACCGCGGCGGTTGATTTCTTCCAACAAATGCATGATTTCCCAGGAATTTTTCGGATCCAAATTACCTGTCGGCTCATCCGCCAGCAAAATCACCGGATTGTTTACCAGTGCTCTGGCCAACGCCACCCGCTGCTGTTCTCCGCCGGAAAGCTCATCCGGGTAAGCCTTGTACTTTTCACTCAGACCCACCAGCGACAAAAAGCGCGGTACATTCCGCTTAATCTCTCCCGGAGGCACCTCTACGACACGCTGTGCAAAGGCTACATTCTCGTAGGCGTTCCGGTCCTTTAAAAGACGGAAATCCTGAAATACAACACCGATACTGCGGCGATACTTGCTGACCTGATGGCGGCGCAACCGGGACAACTCCCTCCCTGCCACAAATACCTTTCCTTTGGTCGGCAGAATTTCCCGGAGCATCAGACGGATCAACGTGGACTTACCGGAACCGCTGCTACCGGTAATAAACACAAACTCGCCTTTTTTAATGCTGATGGAAACATCTTCCAGCGCATGGATCTCCTTTTGATAATCTTTATATACATGGTCAAAATGAATGACCGGCGCTTGTATATTCTGTAAATCCCTGTGTAAATCGTAGCTCCCTGCCATGGGGCTCCCTCCTCTTATATATAATCCGAAAGCCGCATCTTCCGGTGCGGCTCTCCTACCTAAAACTCCATGTTTTCTACGTATTTCATGTACTTTACTACCATGAGAGCCATCTTAAAGGTAATGGCATCCTCAAAGGTACGAAGGTCCAAATGCGTCATCTTCTGCAGCTTGTCCAACCGGTATACCAACGTATTACGGTGAATATACAGCTGACGGGATGTCTCGGACACATTTAAGTTATTCTCAAAGAACTTATTAATCGTAACAATGGTCTCTTCATCGAAGTCCTCCAGGGACTTACCGTCAAAAATCTCCCGGATAAACACCTTACACATCGGAAGCGGCAACTGATATACCAAACGGCCGATACCGAGATTGGAATAGGCAACAACATTTCTATCGCTGTAGAATATCTTGCCCACCTCAAGGGCCATCTTTGCTTCCTTATAGGAACGGGACACATCTTTAATCTCATTCACAATGGTACCGATGGCAATGTTCACGCGGGTCATAGCCTCGGTATTTAAGGTATCCAAAAGCACCTTCGCCGTCTTCATCATGTGCTCGTAATCCTCGTTTAACTTAAGCTCCTTCACAAGGATAATATTCCGCTCGTCCACTGCGGTAATAAAGTCTCTGCTCTTGCCTGCGAAAAGGCTCCGCACGGTCTCCAGCGCATTGGTGTCCTTCTCCTGCTTCGTCTCGATAAGAAATACGATACGGCGGGCATCCGCCTCGATATGAAGCTTCTTTGCCAAGTTGTAAATATCCACCAGAAGCAGGTTGTCCAGTAACAGATTCTTGATAAAATTGTCCTTGTCGTAGCGCTCCTTATAAGCCACAATCAAGTTCTGAATCTGGAACACCGTCATCTTACCGATCATATAAACATCATCCGTGTCGCCCTTTGCCAACACAACAAACTCCAGATGACTGTCATCATATACTTTAAAAAACTGATAGCCCGCCAAGGACTGGCTCTCTGCCGGAGAATCCACAAAGGCAACCGCTGCCTCGATGCTCTCCTGTCCCGGCTCTAACGTGGTGGCCAAAATCTCACCATCGGTCCCCAGTACACACAGTTCTACCCTGGTAATGGCCTTTAATCCGTCAATTGTATTCTGTAACACCTGATTTGAAATCATAGGTCCTCCTTTTACAACAATACTACTTCCCCACTATAGTCAGTTTATCATTCGCTGGGGTAAAAGTCAACCGAGGCGGCAAAAAATAATTGTGAAAAATTGTATAAAGGCATCGCGCTCCTCGCTGTACACAAAGAAAGGGCCGTTAAAATAACGGCCCTTAAAAATCTTATAATTAGTGAGAAATAATCTGCTCGGTCTCCTTATCGAAGATATGTATCTTCGTTAAGTCGAAAGCGATGGTGATGGTATCACCCGGTCTAGCAGTCGTACGCGGGTTAACACGTGCGGTTACCGGAATGGTCTCATCGATATCGAAGTATAAGAATACTTCTGCACCGAGAAGCTCGTATACACGAACGGTTGCTTCTAAGCTGCTGTCCTTAGACATAGCGATGAAGCTCTCCTCATCCTTAATGTCCTCCGGTCTGATACCGAGAACAACCTTCTTCGGATGCTCTTCGTTGGTGTAGCCACCATCGATAAGCTTCTGAGCTCTCTTCTCGGTAAGCTTAATGGAGTGGTTACCGAACTTAAGAGAAACAGCGCCGCCTTCTTCTACTGCCTGACAGTCGATGAAGTTCATCTGCGGAGATCCCATGAAACCTGCAACGAAGAGGTTCTGCGGTCTGTCGTAGAGATTCTGCGGGGTATCAACCTGCTGGATAACACCGTCCTTCATAACTACGATTCTGGTACCAAGGGTCATTGCCTCGGTCTGGTCATGGGTTACGTAGATAACGGTAGTCTGTAACTTCTGATGAAGCTTGGAAATCTCGATACGCATCTGTACACGGAGCTTTGCATCCAAGTTGGAAAGCGGCTCATCCATGAGGAATACCTTCGGATTACGTACGATTGCACGACCCATTGCTACTCGCTGTCTCTGACCACCGGAAAGAGCCTTCGGCTTACGATCCAGTAAGTGCTCGATATCAAGGATTCTAGCTGCCTCACTAACGAGCTTCTTAATCTCTTCCTTCGGGGTCTTTCTTAACTTAAGACCGAATGCCATGTTGTCATATACGGACATATGCGGATACAATGCGTAGTTCTGGAATACCATCGCGATATCTCTGTCCTTCGGCTCTACGTCATTCATAAGCTTGTTGCCAATGTAAAGCTCACCACCGGAGATCTCCTCGAGACCTGCGATCATACGAAGGGTAGTGGACTTACCACAACCGGACGGACCTACGAAGATGATGAATTCCTTATCCTCAATCTCAAGATTGAAATCCTTAACAGCCACAAAGCCGTTCGGATAAGTCTTGTTGATATTCTTCAACGATAAACTTGCCATTTCATTTTCCTCCTAAAATAAGATGTAATACACTTTTCTCTTCCACAAAAAAAGCACATTAATATAATACACCATTTACAACCAAAATACCATATCTCATTTAACCAAATTATTCCCCTCGTTTTTGTTACATTTGCACAGTACATTTTGTCTTGTTTTTGTCCCGGCGCCCTTCTTTACTGTCATTTCGTGACTTTGGGTCTATATTTGGCACACTTTTAACCTCTTCACAACAACCTGTCAGTCTTTTTCTATTTTACCGTATATTCCCCGGATACAAGCAGCGTACACCCGGATAAAGCCTCGCATCCGTTTCCTTCTTCCGCGATTATGTAACTGTGATACAAAAACATGGAAGTATCCCTTTCGGTAAGTTCTCCCACAGTCAAATCCACCAGTCCGTTTCCCGCTGCCGTCACGGAGCCACCCAGCACCACAATCCCGGTACCGGCACCTCCCGTCAGCATCTGTCCCTTACTCAGCTGCACTTTTTTTGCACCGCCCTGCACCAAACCCAGTTGTTTCTCCACATAACTGCGGGTAACCAGCGGATCTCCCGTACTGCCCGGTGTTTTCGATGCCGCGCCTGCATAATGCCCGGTAAAAAATGCTCCCGCAAGCAGCACTGCCGCACCGATTCCCCACAACAACTTCTTATATCCTTTCATAGTCCTCTCCTTTCCCGTTACTCTTCCTCGAACCATCCGTTTTGCAACGCTTCCACCATCTGTCCGATTGCCCCGAAGTCCGGATGAAACTCCTCTGCCGATGCTTCTCCCGGCAACGTCCGGTACACAATTTGCTTCAGATCCTCGTAGCTTTCCAGATACACCAGTTCCTCCCGCAATGTATCGTCGGTAAGAGCCTGTCCCGCAATCGTTGTCACCGTATCTAAGAGAGACTCCGGCTTCTTGAACCTTCGTTGTCCCTCCACCGTCTCCGTGAGTTCGTTATACAACGCCTCCTCCACAATATAGCATTCCTTCGGCCGGAGCCCCAGCAAAGAGACTCCCACCTCTTCCGCAGCCATGCACCTGGTTTCCTCCGAAAATATACGGCACAAATCCGACACCATAAACAACTCCGGCGACTCCGGATTGTGCACACGCAATACCTCGTACCCGCCCTTTACAAGCTCTGCCTTTGTATTCACCGGCACCTCTATAAATACCATGGTGTCCGCCAGAAAATCCGCATAGCGGAACCAAAAACCCGACACTTCCTGTTCTTTGTTCACCACCGCAAGCACCGACCATTGGGACGCTACCGGTATCGGTACCTCCGGTGCCTTTGTTGCCTGCACCTGCGGCTTATCCGGCGCCGTCTCCTTCACGGCAAACAGTTCGGAAAAGATAACATAAGCACCCAACCACACCAGGCTGACCAAAGAAGCATATAAAAAAAGCCGTAAAGCAAAACTTCCTTTTTTCATTTTCCTCCTCCTTTTTCCTTCCCCATCAGTATAACAGATATTTTTTCTCCGTGCAACGCGGGGTTATGCGTTTTTTCTTGCCTGTTGCACCGTCATCATGTATAATAACAGTATTCGTAACAAAATACATCTCTATTCAAAAACGCGACAGAATGTTACTCTGCCGGAAACGGAGGCTGCTATGTCACAAAAAACAGTATTAATCACCGGTGTGTCCAGAGGAATCGGCCGTGCCTGCGCCCTTGCCTTTGCAAAGGCCGGTTATGCAGTAGCCGGATGCTGCCATACAAATAAGGACCTTCTGGCTTCCCTGTCTTCGGAGCTTACGGCTCTCGGTACGCCTCATCTGCTTTTACAAGGAGAATTACAAAATTCGGCGTTTCCCTCCGAGTTGGTTGCAAAAACAGTAGAACGCTTCGGACGTTTAGATGTCCTGATTAACAATGCAGGCGTCTCCATGATCCGTATGCTGACCGACACCGACGATTCCCAGTGGGAGCACGTGATATCCTCAAACCTGTCCTCGGCCTTTTACTGTACCCGCGCCGCCATTCCGCACCTGTTAAAAAACCGGGACCGGGAAAACATTCCTTCCACAGCCCCGTGCGGTATTATCTTAAATATATCCTCTGTCTGGGGATGCTCCGGTGCCTCCTGTGAGGCAGCTTACTCCGCATCCAAAGCAGGGTTAAATGCTCTGACCGAAGCAACGGCAAAAGAACTGGCTCCCAGCAGAATCGCAGTAAATGCCTTGGCCTGCGGCGTTATCGATACCGATATGAACCGTTGTTTTTCCGATGAAGAGCGGGACGCTTTGGCAGAAGAAATTCCGGCCGGTCGCTTTGCCGCCCCGGAAGAGGTTGCCGATGCATTGGTACTGCTGGCACAAATGCCTGCTTACCTGACCGGTCAGGTCATCCGCTTTGACGGCGGCTTTCTGTAACATAAAAAATAGGGCTACGCATCCTGCGTAGCCCCTTTCCTTTTATTCCTGCTTTTGCGCTTTTCTCTGACGCTTATCCTCGTACATCCGGCTGTCACTGATTTCCAATGCCTTCGCAAGGGCTATCTTAGAAGCATCTTTCACCTCATACAAGCCACAGCTGACCTCCGCATCGTACGGCTGCCCGCTCTGCGCATTGATCCGCACCAGTTCCTCTCGAACCTCTTTTATAATATCCTCACCGTCGCTCGGCTGTTCCATTCTGCATACTACCACAAACTCATCACCGCCGGTACGTGCCACCACAATATGCTCCCTGCGTTCCGAAACTTTCGTAAGTGCGGATCCTACTCTGCAAAGGGCATCGTCTCCCGCGGAATGTCCGTAAGCATCGTTTATCTTTTTCAGATTATCCATATCGATACTGATAACCGCAATCCGCTTTCTGAGGAACATGGAATCGCTGTAAATCTTACGGGCCTTCTCCTCAAATCCCCGCCGGTTACTGATACCGGTGAGCGTATCTTCTTTGTACAAACGTTTAATATCATTCATGGCATCCAGACGCTCATGTAAGAAATAATTCTCCAGAGCTACCGCAAAGTTCATTGCCCACGGCTGCATGAAATCATTATAATGTCCGTAATTATCAAAACATGCTGCCACATATCCCAAGTTATGATTTTTGTAATGTAACGGAACAAAATAGAAACTGCCGTTTTCGATTTCCTGTCGTTCTTCCTCCGGCACCAGCTCCGAACGATCAAATTTTTTCTCAAAATACGAAAGAGTATTGTTCGGATTCTTTACGGCACGCAATACCATGGTCTTTGTATACTCAAAACGGGTCGTACCAAGGTTACGTTCCTCCTCCGTCAGTTTCTCCGACTCATCGCACAGACAAATCCACATTTTCTTTGCATTGTTACGCAGATTGTACTTATGTACCACATTTAACAGTTCTGCCTCATCCGTAACGCCTTCCAAATCAGAATTCATAAAAACCGTCTGGTGATTAATATCCTTCCGTTCCTCCAGTTCCTTGATCAGGCTGTGCCATTTGTTGGTTACCTTATGACGCATACAACCACAGGTCCCGCGGTATTTATCCTGCGTAGAAATGAACTGGGTCTTCTCCGGCTTCATTCCGTGGACAACTTCATCAATCAAATCCACCGCCCGTTCCGCCATTTCTTCGAAATTTACGGAAACCGTCGTAAGCGGAGGCTCCGCATGCTGCGCCTCCACCAAATCATCAAATCCGGATACACAAATTTCCTCCGGTACACGAATGCCTCGTTCGCTCAGTTCACTCGTCACCGCCAGCGCCATATAGTCATTGGCGCATATAATCGCCTGTGGATACATGGTGGTCCGGGTAGACAAAAAGTGATCCACTGCAGGCTTTGCAAAGGTCTTCCAATAGTTCCCGTAATATATCATATCGTCCGTCACCGGAATCCCGGCCTCTTCCATCACACGCTTAAAGCATTCAAACCGTAAGCGGGCATCTTCCAGCTCCATACGACCGGTCATAAAACAAATATCCCGGAACTTATGTACTTCAATAAAATGACGGATAATCCGTTCCATGGACACTCTCTCGTCAACCCTGACATTGTAAAACCCTTCCACAGGTTCACGCAAAGAGACCACCGGACAGGACAACCCTCTCAGCTTACGGATAAGCGCCTCTCCTCCGTCGGAAATATTAAGCGAATCCAACGCAATTATGATACCGTCAAACTGGGAATAATCCGGCAAGGAATAAATCTGCTGTTCCCCGACGCTGTATAACAAATTATCTCCGTGGGAATTGAATGTCGTAAAAAAGTACACATCATAACCATATTCTTCTGCCTTCATGCTGATGGCACGACATACTCTGCTGGAAAAATTAAATGTTATACTACCGATTATAACGCCTATTTTCTTCCGTTTCATTCCGCATCACCGATCCTTTCGATAATTTGTAGGTATTCCTCTTTCAACTGTCCGTACCGTTCTTTTGCCGTATCCCAATCCTGTACCTTTAATGCCTGCAATACCGCCATCGCCTTTGTCGCGGCGGAATCAAAGCCGAAATTAGCCAAATTTCCTTTCAGACGGTGTACCGTTCCGTAAAACTCTTTCTCCTCCCGTGCTGCCAGGGCCGCATCCATCTCTTTGATAATTTCTTCTCCCGGAAACAGAAGGACACACTCCTCCCATAACGACATCTGACCTGCCATCCGCACAATCAATTGTTCTTCGTCACCGATGAACGTCTGCATTCTTCGATATAATTCCGACATTAAGGTACACCTCTCCATTGTTCTACTATCATTATACCTCATTTTTTGCTGTTTGTCCACGAATTCTGTGCATATAGTATTATAACTCTCTACTGCGGTACCGATTATGTCTCCTATCATTGATTTACACTGCGATACATTGTATCGTCTGTCCTCCGGGCCGGAACGTTTCTTTTCCCCTAACGGCACAGAAAGCTCCTCTGTTTCTTTCGCCGGCCTGCAAAGCGCCCATAGCCTCCTGCAATGCTTTGCTCTGTTTACGGACCTTTGCGAATTATCCTCCCCGGACCCTTTGTCCCCTCTTAAAAACCAGCTGGACTGTTTCCGTACAATACTCGGCAAATCCGAAGGACAACTCCACCAAGTCAAAACCGTCTCCGACCTTATAACGTGCATGAACCGGCAAAAAAACGGAGTCCTTCTCTCCATGGAAGAAAGCTGCCTGTCGGAGCATCCTGTGTCTCTCCTTCCTAAGTTCTTTGACCTTGGAGTCCGCATGGCAACCCTTACCTGGGATTATTCTACCATTTTAGCTTCTTCCGCAGTGAATGCGCCTCCTCATCCTCTTCCAAACCGTCATCTCTTTCCGGCTGCCTTCTCCCGGATTCCGGAAGCCTATCCCGGACTGACCCCCGCAGGGTTTGATTTTCTTTCGGAAGCGGAACGCCTGGGCATCCTGATTGACGTGTCCCATCTGTCCGATGCCGGTTTCCGGGACGTTGCCACCCATAGCAAACGACCATTCCTCGCCAGTCATTCCAATGCCCGTTCCGTTTGTAACGTTCCTCGTAATCTCACCGACGATATGCTACGTACCCTGGCCCGGCAGGGCGGTCTTACCGGTCTATGTCTCCACGAACCCTTCCTTTCACCGGGGCCTCTTACCAAGGATAATGTCACGGAGGCTTTGATTGCCCATATCTCCCATATCTTTCACGTAGGCGGTTCGGAAGTACTTGCCCTTGGCACGGATTTTGACGGTATGCCGGGCAACTGCGCCATACCGGACATTTCCCGGCTTCCTCTTTTTGCGGAGCAACTGAAAAAGGCCGGATTCACCTCCGGCCAGATTGACAATCTTTTTTACAAAAACGCATTGCGGTTCTTTAAAGAAAACTTGCCCGCATGACTTTCCTTTGTGTGCATGCGGTGCTTTGCACGTAGAAAGCCCCGGAATCCTTTCGGATACCGGGGCTGTAAGTAATGCGGAAAAAGGGACTTGAACCCTCACGGTCGGGGACCACATGATCCTTAGTCATGCCTGTCTGCCAATTCCAGCATTTCCGCATATAATACGCACCTCGCAGAACACTCTAGCATACGGTACGATGCAGTTGAGGGGACTTGAACCCCTACCCACGTACGTGGACATGAACCTGAATCATGCGCGTATGCCAATTCCGCCACAACTGCGAACTGCCCTATTATACTAACACCTTTTGTTCGAATTGTCAACAACAATTTTAATTTTTTTTATTTTTTATAAAAAACCCGGATTCTAGCGCTTTCCGAAGAACTTTTTGCCACCCTTCTTGGTCTGCTTTTCCTGCCCTTCCTGCTCGTCCTTCCAGTCGAAATACTCTCCGTCTAACTCCTCACTGCTCGGTAACACCGGTTCTACCACACCTTCGCCTTCCACCGTCGTTTCCTCTAAGGACTGGCTCGGTGTATACTTTTTCTTCTTACTCTGCTTCTTTCCGAAACCCTCCGGCATCTTCGGCTGTTCATTCACCTGTACCACAATCGGGGCCGACAGCTTCTGATTCAGCTCGGAAGCCGCTTCTGCCGCCGCAATCTCCGCCTTCTCTGCTTCAAGTTCCGCCTGACGCTTTATTTCCTCTTCCGTCAGGTTCTGTTTCTTTTCCTTTTCTTTATTCTGCTGTTCAATGAGGCGCAGATACTTCTTGGAATCCATCATCAGACTCATCTGCGCCACCATGCTCTCTTCATTTTCCTGCAAATAGCGAAGCCCTTCCTCGTAGTTACGCAACGCCTCATTGTACTCCTTACGCAGGTTCTGACAAAGCTGCTCTGTGGTTTTGCGCATATCCATAAACATCTCTCTTGCATACAGCATAGATGCCGCATAGGTGTCCTCCGCCCGGCCCTTCGCCTCTTCTTTAATCCGGGCCATCTTGCGCTCATGCTCTGCCAGCGCGCGTTCTCTGGAGCTTACGGTACCCTCGTACTGCTCCATCAAATCATATACCGTATAATTCAGTTCCTCCAAGAGTTGGAAAATACGTTTTTTCGGAACAATCAAATCCTCCGACGAATATGCACTCTCTTCGCAATTAGATAACATCAAATAAATCTGCCGCATAATCTGCTCTAACTTTTCCTGCATAAATCCTCCTTTGTTATTCCGCCGTAGTTACATCTCTCAGATAGAACTCATGACCTTCCGTCAGAGTTTCCTCGATTACCGTCGTCCGGGTCTCTACCCGCATCAAACGCACGGTTTCGTCCGTACTGCAATCGTATACTCTTCCCTCTATCTTATGTTTCCCGTCCGAATATAAGTACTTGTAATCGTTTTCCCGCTCTCTGCTGACATAACATTCCAACGAATCCCGGACCAAATCATCGAGAAACTGCTGCAACTCCTTTTCCTCTCCGATAATAGAGAACGAAACCTCTTTGTCTGCAGATGCCGTATAACGATATTCATACCTTCCCTCTGTCGCAATCAACTCTGACCGATCATATTTCCCGGAAAAGAAAACCTCCTTATTTCCGAAAAAATCCTCGGCACGCTGCCATCCGGACTGCAGTAAGGTATCGTATTCCGGCTGTCCGGTAGGCTCCGGAGTCGGACTTCCGTCCGGACTCACCGTAACCGTAGGCTCTGCTACAGGCGTTGCACCGGGGTCCGTATCCGGTGTAATCTCCGGCAAACCGCTTAATGTAGGCTGCGGCGGTAACGTAACAACAGGCGCTCCCGTCGGGCCATCGGTAGGAGACACCACAGGCCCCTCCGTAACCGCCGGTTCACCGGTCGGCGCCGGTGTCTGCCCGGCCTCTGCCGTAGGAGAAGGTACCGGCGTATTCGTCACTCCCGGCTGTACCACCGGTTTTGTACACGAGGAAAGACAAAACAGCACGCCAAGAAAGAGACCGGTACACACCGCTCTCTTTCCCTGTATCAAGCAAAACCGTCTTCTGTGCATCCCCGTCTCTCCTCCCTGGCTTTTTCTTTATTGTATCGCATTCCCCCGTCTGTGACAAGGGATAAAATTTCCTATTCTTTTACAATGAGACTGCGGTATGAGGTACCGGCAATGCCTCCGAAAATGCCGAACCAGTCCAGCACGGTAGCTCCGGTATCCGCAAAGCACTCTCTGGTGCTCATATCCACATTTTCCTTTATCTCCGGTCCGACCGCTACCACCGGGATATATTCTCTGGAATGGTCCGTAGACGGTGTTAACGGGTCACAGCCGTGGTCCGCCGTAATCAAAAGAAGGTCTCCCTCGCGAAGCTTAGCAAGCAATCGCGGAAGCTGTGCATCAAAATAGGTCAATGCCTTTCCGTACCCTTCCGGGTCATTCCGATGCCCGTATTTGGAATCGAAATCCACCAGATTCACAAAACAAAGACCGTCGAAATCCTTATCGCCGTAGGCAATCATCTTCTCGATTCCGTCTTCGTTGCCGGAGGTTCGGACAAACTCCGTAATTCCGCTTCCGGCAAAAATATCGTTAATCTTTCCGACACCGATGACATCATAGCCGTTGTCGGCCAAAATATTAAGCATAGTTCGCTCCGGCGGCACGAGTGAATAATCATGACGTCTTGAGGTCCGCGTAAACGGCCACTCCCCTTCAAACGGGCGGGCAATGACACGGCCCACACCGTAGGCTCCCTGACACAATCCCCTGGCAATCTCGCAATACCGGTACAACTCCTCCACCGGCACCACCGCCACATGGGCTGCAATCTGGAATACACTGTCCGCAGAGGTATATACAATCAGTGCCCCGGTCTCCATATGCTCTCTTCCGTAATCCCGGATCACATCTGTTCCGGAATACGGCTTATTACAAAGCACCTTCCGGCCGGTCCGCTCGGAAAACTCGATGAGCAGCTCCTGCGGGAACCCTCCCGGGAAGGTCGGAAGCGGACGCTCGGAAATAATGCCCGCAATTTCCCAATGACCGATGGTGGTATCCTTTCCCTTGGATGCCTCCTTCATTCTGCCGTAAGCACCCTTCGGAGCTTCGTTTCCTTTCTTTAAGTGTTTCACACCTTCGATATCAAACAAGCCCAGTTTCTCCATATTCGGCATAGCAAATTCGGAATAGGTTGCTGCTGCCGCCAGCGTATTGCTTCCCTCATCTCCGTATAACTCCGCATCCGGCAAAGCCCCGATGCCCACACTGTCCAGTACTACCAAAAATACCCGTCGTCCCATAATTACCTCCGTCTGATTTTCCTTCCCTTAGTTTTACCCCGAACGAATTCTTTATGCAATTATTAACTTTTTCGAAATTCGATTCCGTCATCTTGTTTCGCACCTTGAAATATGTTAAAATACATAACGGAAACACCTAAAAATACTACCGCGATTTCAGGGTCGGAAGGAGTACTTTCATGAAAGAATTCGTCAAAAAATATCGCCACGCGTGGCTGATTCTTACATATTTACCGATATACATGGTATGGTTTCTCCTTTTGGAGCGTTACATTACCAAAGACTATCACATCATTGAGTCAACGCTTGATGCCTATATCCCGTTCAACGAACTTTTTATCGTTCCGTACCTGCTGTGGTTTCCGTTTATTGCGGTTTCCGTCCTTTACTTTATTTTCCGGGACAGAACCGAATGTTACCGCCTTTCCGGTCTCCTGATTACGGGCATGACGGTATTCTTACTGGTTTCCACTTTCTATCCGAACGGTGTAGCCCTGCGTCCCGTACTTTCGGAGCTTAACCGCGACAATTTATTCCTCGACCTGGTAGCTGCCCTGCACAAAGCGGACACCTCTACCAACGTCTGTCCAAGTATTCATGTTTACAATTCCCTTGCGGTGTGCTTTGCATTTTTTACATCCGCCCACTTAAAAGGAAAACGTCTGCTCAAAGCCGGCATCCTTATTCTGACGGTTCTTATTTGCATGTCTACGGTGTTCTTAAAGCAGCACTCCGTCATCGACGTTATCTGGGCCGTTGCGATTATGGCCGTTGCCGCTCCGGCAATTTACGGGCGATGCCTTTTTAAAAAGGGACATCGCACCGGTACCGTTTCCGAATAATTCCTAGTTAAACTTAAATATCTTTCGGGCCACTTCATACCCCACTTTAAAGAAGCCCTGGCCCGCTTTGCTGTCTGCTTTGGAGGACTGACCGAGAATGGTCATGCTAATCTTCCTGTACAATTTCTTATCATAGGCCTTTAAGTACTCCCACAACTCCTGCTTTTTCGCAAGATTCTCCTCCGTCCCGCTCTTTAACAAATAGATGGAGGAAATAGTCATCATAATACACAAATACTTAATCATGTAATTGCGCAACTTCTTTTCTTTGATTTTCCAGATATCATGAGCCTCAATCATAAGCTTTGTTACTCTCACCTGCTGGTCGATACGCTTAATCATATTGGCTTCCGTAACGGACTGGTCGTCTCTGCCGATAAAATAACGGTATAAATTCACATCCATATAGTACATGGACTTTACCGCCGGCAACGGCTGATACACAAAAATGTTATCTACATAGAAGGTGTGTTTCGGAAGACTTAAGCCACACTCCCTCAAAAGCTCCGTACGATAAATCACGGAGTGCATGAGAATATACTGTCCCTGACGGAAATGTCCCGTATCTGCCCAGGTAAACAGCTCATTCTGCGGCAGGGCACTGCGATACTGGATGACCTTCTTTTTTTCCTCTCCAACCTTCTCATACACATAGTTTGCAATGAACATATCCGGCGCCGTTCCCTGCGCAAGCAGTTCCCTCAGCTTTGCCAAAATATCTGCAAGCGCCTTCTCCTTTACCCAGTCATCACTGTCCACAACCTTCATGTACAAGCCCGTTGCATGAGCCAGACCGGTCATTACCGCATCTCCGTGTCCGCCGTTTTCCTTGTGCACCGCACGGACAATCCCCGGATACTTCTCTTCATACTGTTTTGCAACGGCAAGGGTATTATCGGAGGAACCGTCGTCCACCACAATAATCTCCATATCATCCCCGCCGGTAAGCAGAGACTGAATTGCCTTTTCCATATATGCTTCCGAATTATAACACGGTATTACCGCCGAAATCACTTTCATAAAATCCTCTTTCCGCGCCTGTCGCGCCCCACTGTTTTAGTATAAAAAGCTGATATAAATTCCGTCGCCATCTTCGAACATCTTCTCTGCCTTATCCTTGGTTGCGGTCTGACTGCGCCCTTTTACCGGATCGTAATAGGTAACCTCTCCGGAAGTATATCCGGTAATTATTACCGCATCCCCGGTGTTCTTCAGCGCCAGTACCGGTTGTCCCTTCCAGACGAAGTACAATACTTCATCCAGTGTTGCCCCCGTAAGCACCGCCACATCCGCGTTGGTATACCGTCCCAGCACCTGTTGCAGCGGTTCCTTTGCTTCCTCCGGGGTGATTGTAACAGAAAGGCCCTTGACGGAAAGCATCATCTGTAATGCCGCCTGCACCGAACCCACGTCGCCTCCTGCCTTTACACCGGTCAACCGGTCCACAGATGCAGCGTTCGCCTTGATTCCGCGCTCCCACACAATCTTTCCCTTTTCGTTAATTACCGTTCCGGCACGCTCATCCGCCACCGGAATCGCCGCACCTGCCGTCCCGTAAATACCGTCAATCATGCCGTAGTAGTACGTATAATAGGCCGGATTCTCCGATTCCATCTCATTCACACGAAGCGTCGTATCCTTTTGTACTACCGTATACATCACCGGCACTTCCTTCGGCAATTCTTCCATGACAAAATCCGCCGGAAACGCAATGTAATATTCGGTCAGCATCCGTTCCGTTATACGCTCGTTCAGAGAAATCTTGCCGTTCTCCGTCTTCTCCTGATTCAAAATATAATCACTGGGAGCAGCTTCATAGCCATCGGCTCCGTTCCCGGTCAGACGATTTAAACAAATAACATTTCCGTCGGTCTGTGCAGACTCTACAAAATATCCGTCCTTTTCATAAGTCTTCTGCAATTGTCCGAAGGAATTTTTAATCTCCACCTTGTACATGGCGTAGATGACTCTGCCGTCTTCGTTCACATACAAATCCTCGGTTCTTCCGTATCCGTAAAGAAGATTTTTTTCAGACCGGCCAAGCAGCTTAATATACTCGCCTTCCTCCGGTAATACCGTAACTCTTTTCCCTGTTTCCGGATACAACAGTGTTACCGACTCCGTCCGGTCATGCTCCTGATATGCCATAAAACGTTCGCTTACGGAATATACATAATCGCCGTCCCGCACATCTTTCGCCAATTCGGTCAGTTCCTCCGTTATTAGATCATATGCGTATACGCCGCCGTTTACCATGAAGTAAAATACATCAAACTCATTAAAATATGCAAACTGTCCCAGCTCTTCCTTTAAAATCTGGTAGGTGGTATTTACCGGAACATAAATCAACTCCTCCAACCGTTTCTCATCTTCATAGTAACGATATACAAACAATCCGACCCGGCCCTCATATACACCGTGATTCATATACCCGCTCACAAGGAAGGTAATGTTTCCGTTATCCTCCATCTTTAATACCCGAATATCATACTGCTCCTTCAGGCTACACATACGCTCTAAAGATCCATGCCCCGAAGCAAACACCGTAGAGAGGGTATTCTCCGCCAGACTGTAGCAATACAAAGAACCGTTCCGCACAAACGCCACCTTGCTGTGGTCCGAATTCGGATACAATTCTATCCGCTCCGGGTCCGCCACCCCCAGCTTCAAATCACTCTGGGACAGGCTGGCATTGGCCCCGTCAAACAAAGACTCCGTATGGCGCTCATAATTTAACAGATGCACCACACTTCCCAGATAGCGGATACGGAAATATTCTTCTACCGCATACTTTTCCGTCCCGTAGCCTGTATCAAGTGCAATGCCGTAACGTACTACCGCGGTCATAATATCCTCATAAAACTCCGTCACGGAAACCACCGGCTCCGTAAGCAACTGCGGCACCGACTCTCCCCAGGATACCGTCTTATAGCTGTCGTGGATATCCACATAATGATAACTGTCTGCGGAAGCTCCCGGCTTGGTTTCCAAATACGGAATAATTGCCTCATTATCTTCCGCCCGGGCACTTCTGGTATTTTCACCGAAGGTCCGGATAAAGTTTAACTTCTCCGCAAGCTTCGGAGATGCATACTGCTTCACACGAAAATAATAGTACATGCGCTTTCCGGTATTCCCGATAAGGGTAACCTTTACCGCATATTCCGTTCCGTCTTTTAAATCTGTCTTTAATTTAATGCGTACGATTTTGTGACCGTCCTGCTTATCAAAGGCGTTGATGGTACCGGAGTCTACCTCCGCCTCGCTGGATACATCCAACACCTCATACTTCACACGACGTACATCCGTCTCGTACTCGTTGATTTTCAACTCAAAAATTCCGTCTGCACCGATGGGAATTATGTCCTCCCGGTTTAAAACGGTGCTCAGATTGGAGCTGTATCCTCCGATACAATTAATCTCCTCTCCGCAGGTCAATACGGACAGCGTAGGAAACGATGCCGTTCCCGCTTCAACCGTTTCGATTTCCTCGTCAAATGTCGTTTCTCCCACGCGGCTTCCGAAAAACAGTACCGCCACGCAGAATACCGCGACCAAATACAGTATCTGATAAACTCTTTTCATCCTATTCTCTCTCCGTCACCAGACGGTAGAGCGTCGGCATAGTGTTACAATAAGAAATCTGCGCCTTCAGCTCTCGCTCCACCCGGTTCCCCAACTCCTCTTGCTTTATCGTTTCTTTCTTTACCGCCCGCAATAATATGTTTTTCGGCGTATGTTCCATATCAATAAATTCCAGAAGCTGCGTCTTATAACCGCAAGCATCCATTACATTTGCCCGGAATGCATCCGTCATAAGAGCGGACATCCGTTCCTTCACGATGCCGTATTTCAAAAACGGTAGTAACGGCTCGCACTCCATCTGGCGATTCCACTCATGCTGACAGCACGGTACCGACAATACTACCGCCGCCCCCCAGCGGATAGCCTTATATAAAGCATAGTCCGTAGCCGTATCACAGGCATGAAGGGTCACTACCATATCCACGGCACTCATCCCCGTATAATCTGCGATATCGCCGCACAAAAACTCCAGCTTCGTATATCCGTATTCCTGTGCCAGGCGATTGCAACGGGCAATGACATCCTTCTTTAAATCCAGTCCCACAATGCGTACTTCATAACCCTTTACCGTATAGAGATAATGATACAACGCAAAGGTCAGATAAGACTTGCCGCAACCGAAGTCCAAAATGGTAACCTCGCGATTTTTCGGAAGTGCCGGGAGAATATCCTCCACAAACTCCAGAAAGCGGTTAATCTGGCGGAACTTATCGTACTTCGCCTTCACAACAGTGCCGTCCTTTGTCATAACCCCCAAATCAATCAGAAACGGAACCGGCGTGCCCTCCTCCAGCAAATACTGCTTCTTCCGGTTATGCTCTCTCGGCATAATCACAGCAGATGTATCCTGCCTCTTCTTACACTTTACGGTGGCGGTTCCCTTCTTTCCGATTAATACAGTCCTCTGATGAAACACCGACAACAGTTCTGCCTGACGAAATGCGCCGTCTTTTAGCCAACCCTGCAGCCGTTCCGTCACACCGTCTTCCGTACAATTGGTATGAAACACCTGGGTTCCGCGGTACTCTTCGATTTGATATTGCTGCCTGCCGCCGATGACCACCGGATGTACCTTCACCTTGGAAAGCTCCGCCGTCTTCGGTGCATTACTGAGAACCGCACGTTGCAGTCCTTCCTCTACGCATTTTGCAATTGCCTCAATCACCGTCTGTTCCATCTTTGTCCCTTCCTTGCAAACTTATCCACTTTTCAGTATAGCATATTTTAAAGGAATTTCAAGACTGCCGAGCACCTTTTTCGGCCGGTGTCATATATTACAACAACATCTCTCATAAGGCAGGTTTTTCTATGCCATCTTATTCCTCGGAACCCGGTTACCCGGTCAAACCAGAACCACTGTCCCGCTTCTATCCGAATCAGGAATCCCCGAAGCACTCCGCCGCGCCCCGACGGATCCCGTCAGAACGCAAAAGGGGCGATGCCTCCTATCTGATGCATCGCCATCCTGTTTTACTGCAACGCTTGTACGATGTCGCGGAACTTACCTTGTCTGCATACCGTCCCAACGATTTCATCTATGACGACTACCCGGACTATCTTTCTCTTCGACTGATGCGGGATCACCTGCTTCGTGACAATCGTTCCCTTACGGAAGCATTTTTGCAGGCAGGTTGCGGAACGGAATGGTTAAATCTTCTCACCGATACTGTTCTCTCCGAACTTTTATGCCGTAAACGGGAGGCCTATCGCAAACCGAGAGGCGTGGCCAGTACCACTTCCGTACAATCCGTGTCCTTATCATAATACACCGCTACCTGTACATTGATTTTTTTCTTTTCCACCGTAATATACTCCTCTACCGCACCGGTATACGCATATACCGTATAATTTGCATTCTGACGGTTTTCGTATACCGGTTGCGCGTAGAGCTCTGACAGCAGCAAGTCTGTAATTTCATCCTTCTTTCCCAAAGGAATCTCGCCTTCATAAATTCCGCACAACTCCAAATTGGTAGAAACCTCCGACAATCCGATTTTTTCCGCTGCCTTGTTTATCCTTTTCCGAAACCCCGCCGACGCTGTTGCCTGGTCTCCCGTCAGCGCAATCTCCGCACAAACATAGTAGGCCTCCGGCTCCTCCAGATATACTACCTTAATAACCGAATGCGCCTGTGCCGCAAGCTTTTCGTATACATATTCCTGTCGTCCCTCATAGCTCACCTCACGAATCGTGCCGTCTACCGTAAGACCGATTTCCTCTCCGAAATACCGCAACAATTTTTCCTCGGAAAAGCCGTATGGCGGTGGCAAATACCGGCCGGTCATGGTTACGGTACCGCGACTTTCCTCCGGTGTCAGCACCGCAAATGCCCCTTCCATACTGGCCTGCGCAAAAAACGCCCGCTCGGTAACCACCCGGAAGACCGCAGCCAATAACAGTACCGCAGCCAGACCTTCCAGAATTCTTTTTTGTCCTCTCTTTGTTTTTCCCAACAAATGCATAAAAAATACTCCTCTCCGCCTCACCGTATGTAAGACCTATATAGAGGAGTATTTCCATCATTTTCCGTCCTATTCCGTTATTTATCGGAGCCACGCATCTCAATCACCGGGCCACCGCAACCACGCACATAATCGCCGGTAATCGTCACCTTACCGATGGAGTCATCCTTCGGAATTTCGTACATAATATCCAGCATAATTTCTTCCAGAATCGCACGAAGGGCACGGGCACCCGTATCCTTTTCCATAGCTCGTTCCGCAATGGCAAGAAGGGCATTCTCGTCAAATACCAGCTTCACCTCATCCAGAGACAGCAAGTGCTCATATTGCTTTAAAATTGCGTTTTTCGGCTCCTTAAGCACCTGAATCAGTTGCTCTTTATCCAATCCCTGTAAGGCGAAAATCACCGGTAAACGGCCTAAGAATTCCGGAATCATACCATATTCCCGCAAATCCTCCACCGTCACCTTGGACAAAAGCATCTTATCCTCATCGTACTTATCCTTAAGCTCCGCGCCGAATCCGATCATGGCCGTCTGATTCAAGCGTTTCTTAATGACCTTTTCCAAATCCGGGAACGCACCGCCGCAAATAAACAAAATGTCCTTTGTATTAATGGTGGTCATCGGTACCATGGCATTTTTATTGGTAGCCCCCACCGGCACCTCCACCTCGCTGCCCTCCAGAAGCTTTAACAACCCCTGCTGTACCGACTCTCCGCTGACATCCCGGCTGTTGGTATTGCGCTTTTTGGCAATCTTATCGATTTCGTCGATAAAAATAATCCCGTGCTCCGCACGCTCCACATCATTATCCGCAGCAGCCAAAAGCTTAGAAAGCACACTCTCCACGTCGTCGCCGATATAGCCCGCCTCCGTAAGTGTAGTGGCATCCGTAATGGCAAGGGGCACGTTAAGAAGTCGCGCCAGGGTCTTTACCAGATAGGTCTTACCGCTACCGGTCGGGCCTAACATCAGCATATTGGACTTTTCCAGTTCAATGGTATCACTCTTATCCGCCACACGTTTATAATGATTGTACACCGCAACGGAAATCACCTTTTTTGCGTGGTCCTGCCCGATGACATACTCATCCAACTCCGCCTTAATCTTATGAGGCGGCTTCAGATTCTTAAGATCAAGGACCGGTGCCTCTTCTCCTTCTTTTTTCTCCTGTTCCGCCGGCTTTGCCTTCTTTTTTACCTTCGGCATCTTCATAAACTCACCGCCCATCCGGAGCATGGACGGGTCTATGGTCAACATTTCCATATACGGAAAACCGCCGCCGTTAATGGAATCGAAGGTCTTTTGCAAGCAATCGTTGCACACGCAAAAATCATTGGGCAACTGCATCATCTTCCCCGCAACGCTTTCCGGTCTGCGGCACATCTGACAATACTTTTCGTAGTCCGTCTCCTTCGTTTCCGTAGTATTTTCCTTATTTTCTTCCGGGAGTTTTTTTTCGTCTTCCATCTGCTTTCCCTTTCCGCTCACACATTAATATGCGTTTTTATTGATAAATCCTTTAAACACCGTCAAAAATAGTATTTTGATATCAAATCCCAGCGTCCAGTTCTCAATGTAATGGACATCGTGCTCGATTCTTTTCCGAATGGAGGTATCTCCGCGGTAACCGTTCACCTGGGCCCAGCCGGTAATTCCCGGACGCACCTGATGCTTAATCATATAACGCGGAATCTCTTCCTTAAACTTTTCCACAAACTTCGGACGTTCCGGACGAGGTCCCACCAGACTCATATCACCTTTTAATACATTAATCAGCTGCGGAAGCTCATCAATACTGGTCTTGCGAATGAATTTACCGATTCCCGTCACCCTGGAATCATTCTTCGTAGTCCAGGCATTCGCTTCCTTCGCAGCCTCCTGCACCACCATGGAACGGAACTTATACATCTTGAATTCTTTATTATGGAGTCCCACTCTCACCTGGGAAAAAATCACCGGTCCCTTAGAGGTCAGTTTAATTAAAACTGCCACCACAAGCATCGGAATCGCAAAGACCGCAAGAGCCATCAACGCTCCCACAATATCCACCGTTCGCTTTATTGCCCGGTTCACCAGATTACTGAGCGGTACCTTACGGATATTAATGACCGGAAGCCCCTCTAAATCCTCGATATAAGGAACTGTCGGCACAATATGATTATAGTCGGGAATAAACTTGGTATGCACACCGGAATACTCACAGGCAGCCACCAGGCGCTCTAACTTTTCATATTCCTCGATTGCAAGCGCAATCGCAATCTCATCATAGTCATGCTCCTTCAAATAATCCGAAAGTTCCTCCATGGTACCTACTACCTCTACCTTCTTATACCGGGTACCGATTGCCATCTTATCATCCAGAACACCGTGAATAAAGTATCCCCACTGCGGATTTGCCAGAATACGGTCTACATAAGCCTCCGCCGCACGACTGTATCCCACAATCAGGACATGCTTTAAGTTCTTTCCCTTTCTGCGCAAATGCTCCAAAAACTTCCGGAGAAAGAAGCGGAACACACACTCCAACACCACATTGGTTCCGTAAAAGATTGCCAGAAATCCTCGGGAAATATCCATCTTAAATAAGAACAACAGCACAATAAACGCTGCACCGCTGATGATATTTGCCTTTAACACCAGCCACAGCTCCCACTGCATCCCCCGTCCCCGCTTCGGTGCATACAAACCGCTGGTCCAGTAAATCAACAGATACACCGGTAGCACCACAATCAAAAAACGGGAATAAGACTCTATGGTATAGTCGCCGGCCTTTTCCATATTCAGCCATACAAAACGAAGCAAATAGGCCAAATAATAGGATGCCAGTACAAATATACCGTCTGTCACAATATGCAATTGATTAAATGCTTTTTGATTATCTTTAATCATCTCTGTCTCCTACCGTTTCTCCCCTCATATATGTTATATCTTACATGATTCTTTCAAAAACCTCAACAAAAATTTTCGAAAACCCTCATTTCTTCACCGATTCGTCACAAAGCCTACACAAACCCGTGGTATACTAGCGGTATTACGAAACACGATTGGGAGGTTTATTTATGGATCCGAATTATGATAATACAAGAATAGACGAAAGCATGAATAACAGGGAAGAGGTTATGCAGGAACACATTGCTGTCACCGAACCGACGGCAGACCTTCCTCCGCAGGATGTATCTTCCGACCTTCCGGAAACCACTGTTCCGGAGACTACCGTTTCGGTAAAAAAGAAAAAAGAACACAAGACTCTCAAAAAGTTTTTCGGCTGCATCGGACTGGCAGCCTGCTTCGGCATCGTAGCCGGAGGTGCGTTTTTCGGCGTACGCTACGCAGTTACCCGTCTTTTCCCGCAGGAGTCTGCGCAGATGGACGAAGTGGTGAGTCCGACCGATGTTCTTTTCCCGAAACCGAATGTCACCATTGCTTCTACTGCCACCAGTGAGGTAGGGGATACCGACGCTACAGAGACGGTAGCAGCCGTAGTAGAACAGACCATGCCTGCTATGGTATCCATCCAGACCGTCTACACCACCGTTTCTTATTTCTGGGGACAACCGATTACAAATGATCAGGAGGGTGGCGGATCCGGTATTATTATCGGTTCCAACGAACAGGATTTACTGATTGCCACCAATTACCATGTAATCGAAGACACCTCCTCCGTAAAAGTTATTCTCGCCGACGGTACTACTCACAACGTCACGGTAAAAGGGTCCGATGCAGGTGCCGATCTTGCCATTTTGGCACTTCCGCTTTCCGGTCTTACCCAGGAAACACTGGACAGCATCGACATTGCTGTTTTAGGCGACTCCGACAGTGCCCGCATCGGTCAAATGGTAGTTGCCATCGGAAATGCATTGGGGTACGGTCCGACCGTTACCGTAGGGTATTTAAGTGCAAAGGACCGCGAGATTACCATCGAGGGCAACGACATGGTGTTATTGCAAACCAACGCAGCCATCAACTCCGGCAACAGCGGCGGTGCCCTGTTAAATACAAAGGGTGAAGTCATCGGCATTAACAATGCAAAGCTTACCCGCACCGATATCGAAGGCATTTGTTTTGCCATTCCGATTTCCGAAGCCACTCCGATTTTAGAAGACTTAATGACCCGTGAAATTCTCGCAGATAATGAAAAAGGATACTTGGGCGTTACCGTTTCCGAATTGGATTCCGCTATTTTCCGGGATTACAACTGGCCGGAGGGTGTGTATGTTGCTTCTGTCAGCAAGGACAGTGCCGCAGAAAAGGCCGGTATCTATCAGGGCGATATTATTACCCATGTAAACGGCGAGCAGGTAACTACCGCAAATCAGTTAGTCAATGCGGTTACCTCCCAGCGCTACGGCACCGTAGTAGAAATCACTTTACAGCGTATTGTTAACGGTAAGTTTGATGAATTTACCTACTCCGTTACCCTACAGCAAAACCCGGAGCTTTTGGCTTCCACGGAAGCACATCCGGACACACCGTCCCCGGAACCGCGCTGATTTATCTATCTGTATATAGAACTCTCCTTCGAAAGAAAACTGCCGCAAGTTCACTGTAACAGTGCTTGCGGCAGTTTTATTCTACCTCATTGATTCTATTTTGCCGATGCGGCTTCAAATTTATCAGCCACTTCTTCTACCGGTCCGTCCTCTACCACATGGCCCTTTTCCAGCCAGATGGCACGGTTACATAAGGAGCGTACCTGCTTCAAATTGTGGGATACAAACAGTACCGTAATCCCTTTCGCAAACATTTCCTTGATGCGTTTTTCGCTCTTTTTGCGAAACTTTACATCACCTACGGAAAGCACTTCATCCAAAATCAGAATATCCGGTTCCACCATCGTCGCAATGGAAAAGCCCAGGCGCGCTCTCATACCGGAGGAATAGTTCTTTACCGGCACATGAATAAACTCACCCAACTCGGAAAACGCCACGATTTCATCGTATTTTTCCTTTAAAAATGCCTTGGAATAGCCTAACATGGCACCGTATAAATAAATATTCTCTGCCCCGGTATACTGAGGATCAAATCCGGCGCCCAGTTCCAGCAAAGGAACAAGAATACCGGACTTGGCCACCGTCCCTTCCGTCGCCTTTAACACACCGGCAATCACCTTTAGCAGGGTACTTTTCCCGGCACCGTTTAATCCAAGAATCGCAACACGCTCTCCTTTTTTAATATCAAAGGACACCTCTCGAAGAGCCCAAAACTCCTTATACCGCATTTGTCTCTTCAGAATACGGATAACATATTCCTTAAGATTATCTACCTTTTGTTCGCTTAGATGGAATTTCACTCCCAGATTGTCCACCGAAACTATTGTCTTTTCTTCCATAGCTTATCACTCCGCACTTACAGATACAAAATAAATTTGTCCTGCTTTTTGTAGAACGCAAAAATACCGATGAGCAAGGATACCGCACCGAATCCGAACGCATACCCCATCGCCCGAAAGTCAGGCGGAGCTCCGAATACGGCGTTCCGGAAATTCACAATCACCGCATACAACGGATTTAATTTAAAAATCCATGCGTTCTTTTCACTGACCACATCGCTCACCTGGTAGAATATGGCGCTGGCATACATGAGTAACATGAGGGCAACGCCCCACAAATACTCCACATCCCGGAAAAACACGGCCATGGTGGACAATATCAGTCCCACCCCTGCCGTTAATAACAAAATCTGCAACAACGGAATCACAATCCACAAAAGCTGTATCGTCGGATACACCCCTCTTGCCACAGCCACCGCCGCCAATACAATCAGCGAAATCAAAAAGATCACATACCCCGACAGTACGGATGCAAACGGATACATATACTTCGGCACATAGACTTTCTTAATCATACTTGCATTGGAGCGAACCGACTTTAACGCTGCCTTTGTGCCGTTGGAGAAAAAGGAGTACAACAAACGACCGGTCAAAATATAAACCGGAAAATCCTTGGTCCCCCTTCCCAATAACTTGGAAAACACCAACGTCAAAACCACCATAGTAAGCAACGGCTCCAACATGGTCCACAAAACTCCCAAATACGAATTCCGATATTTCAGTTTAATGTCCTTTTTTACTAACTCAACCAGCAAATTCCGATATTTGCCGAACGTTTTCAATACCGACATTCCTGTCTAATCTCCTATCATTGATTGTTTACGACAATATCCAGCTCGACAACCTCGTCCCATACTACCTTAGACGGAAGCTCCATGCCGAGCGGCACTCTGTATGTACCCTCTGTCAATCCGCTAAGATCGACATAAGGCTTCAAATATTCAACTGTAATAAGCGGCTCTCTGGCGGCTTTATATTTTACCGTTGTCGAAACATCGGTAGTTGTAAGAATTCCCGCAGTCAGGCCTTCGCCTATATTACGAATCTCGATTTCCGAAACCGGTATACCGATTTCTCGTTCTTCATACGGAGTAATATTCACCTTTACCGCCACCATCTGGGTATCCACTACCCGGAGACTGCCGAGTGTATCATCCAAAACAGAGCTGATCTGGATATTCTTTTCTATGGTCCCGGTCTGGCCGGTCACATCCACCTCAACCTCCAGAAAATATCCCAGCTTATCCAAATCTTCCTTGGACCCTGCCACACGCACGGTCTCCGGCTGAAAAGCGATGTTTCCGGCCAGCAATTCATGACCTTCTGCCACCTCTCCCACGGTAACCACGCGGATATGCATATCCTTCGACGCCAGAATCGGCACATGAACGGTCACCGCGTCGGAATCCACCTGCATGGTCAACTTGGAAGATGCAATCTCATCCCCGTTCATATCGTACACCACCGGTATCGCCGTAGTAACAAAATCTACGCTCCGACCGCTGACATCCACATTCAATACCACTTCATTAATCTTATCCAATACCGTCTTTGCACCGGAAATCTGGATAATATTCGGGCTCGGAAGGGCATCTCCCACATAGTAGCCCGCCATCGGCTCGCCCACCGTATCTACCTGGAAGCTGAACCGTTTCGTTACATAATCGTCAAACAGAAGCTTCATCACGTTTTCGCCGTTGTTCAACACCGTAACATCCGGCTTCGACGGCACCGCTGCCTTAATCAGCACCGTATCCATAAAGGAAACCTCGGTCAAATCCGCCGTTGCTTCAATATCTGCCTCCGTCAACTGATCCAGTACCGATTTTCTTCCCTCCACCACCACATCTACCGTATCACCGGAAATAACCTCAAGAACCTTTTCCTTCTCCAGCACCTTGCCTTCATTCAGCACCTTTACCGGTACATCCTTAATGGTCTTTGTTTCCACCGGATCCTGGGTATTCACAATGACAAACCAAAATATGATTGCAATTCCCAAAGAGAGCAGCTTTAAGCTGAAATTGTTCATTAATCTTTTTTTCATTTCTGCTCTCCTCCCTTCCTGCGTAAAGGCTTCTTCTTCGTCTGGGAGACCTTCGTCTTATCCTTTTGGATTTCCTGTAACTTCATCCGCAGATAATCCGCATCGATGTTGCTGACCAACGTGCCGTTTCGCGCAAGAGAAACCTTACCGGTCTGCTCCGATACAATAATGGTAAAGCTGTCCGTCACCTCGCTGATACCCACGCCCGCACGATGTCGGGTTCCCAACTCCTTACTAAGCTTCATATTCTTGGATACCGGAAGATAGCAGGTGGCTGCCACAATCCGGTTTCCGCGTATAATTACCGCACCGTCGTGAAGCGGTGTATTATGTTCGAAAATATTAATTAACAACTGATTGGTCACAACTCCGTCGATGGCAATACCGGTTTCCTCGTACTCCGTCAGGGATACCTCCTGCTCCAGCACCATCAAAGCACCGGTCTTGTGTCTTGCCAATAAAAACGTAGCCTTTACCAGTTCCTCGATTGTCTTTTCGGAAAAGCGCTCTTCCTTCTCCTTATTCTCCGAAAACAAACGCAGGGAAGACGTAAAGCTCTGCTGACCCAACTGCTCCAACGCACGTCGGATTTCCGGCTGGAATACGATAATGATTGCCGTAATTCCGACACCGATGGTATTGTAAAATATCCAAAGAATCACATCCATTTTCAGAATAGATGCAATCAACCAAAAGACCAACAGAATCATGAGACCCTTTACCGGCATCCATGCTCTTGTCGATCTGACCCATTTTACCACATTGTACACAATAAATGCGATAATGATAATTTCCAGTACATCAATAATGTCGATTCCCGGAATCCGCATCCACATCATTGCCTTTGAAAAAAATTCTTTCAGGCCATCCATACCAATCCGCCCCTTGTATCTTAATTTACCGTTTTACGGCATACTTTTGTATCTATTCCCCAAAAGAGTCTCCGTTCTCACCGACCGGATTCTCATACGGTTCATCATCCAGCTCCTCGCCCATTGCATAACGTTCCTCATCGGAAAGGACCGGTGATTCATCCGCTTCCGTCTCTTCCTCTTCCGGTAACGGCTCCATCTTTTCACTGATTTTCTTAACACTGCGCTTTGGCACCGTCAAATTCATCTTCGGCACCGCCTTTACGTAATAGTAATAATCGTCATCCTCAAACTGTACCCGTTCCACTGCCGTATAATCAAGCGCCAGACGGAAAAACTGGAACACCAGCGCAATGACCATGGAGCCTACCGTACCGAATACCATACTCACAATATTCATCTCCGTCTGCATCATCGTATCCGCTGCCAAAAATCCCAGAATACATACAATGGCACCTACCGCAATGGAAATCTCAAATACATATTCGATGCTGAGCTTCCGCATCAGATACATCGCAAGAATAATGATAAAGAATACACCGATGGTAATCAACATCTGCTTATCTGCCAGCAAACGGTCAATTACATCGATATACATCAGAAGGATATCCTCGATTCCCATGGACTCTTCCACCAGGGCCACATTACTGATTACGACGAACAACCGATATACGATGACACCGCAGGCCGCCGGAATAATTGCCATAGGAGTTGCAATTAATCCGAGAATCAACGGTACCACATACGGAATTTTAAGTAAAAATAAAATCGGAACCGCCAATACCACATACCCGTATTTTCCGGAAAATCTGGCAATAAAGCAATACAGTATTACCATGATAATTGCCACCAGAATCGACAGTAACGGAGATGCCACATACACATGTACCAAAGACACTACCGCCGCCAACAATACCAACAGAATGGACGGGGTAAACGTTCCCAGAAGAGAAAGCAACAGCTCTGCCGGCAAACTCATTAACATCTCATGATGTCCGATGGCCTTGTTAATACTGTGAAATACCGCAAACGCGATAATAAATTTGACTACCGGCTCCACCACCAGCTGAAACTTCTGTAAAAAACGCAGAATGTGCGCACGTAATTCAAGTATTGTCACGATCATATGAAATCATTCCCTCCTCTAGGTCTGCTAACTCTCCATCCTCTTCTCTGTAAAGGCTGCGTAACCGGCGCAGCATACGGAAATATTTTGCCAGTTTCTTTCTGGATGCACGATATTTTATCATATATCCGATCATTGCCATTGCCCCGTACACCGTAAGTACGATAATGTAAATTCCCACATACCGGGTCAACATTCCCGCATAATCCAGCGTTACCGCCTCACGAATCAAATACTCGGAATGATATACAATCAACAGAAGCATAATCAACAAATATCCGACCGTGATCGCCACCACGGTCTTTAATACATTCAGCCGTACATAATCCGTCTGGAAATACTTACTGATGCGGACATCCTCTTTTCCTTCTGTCTGCTCATATATCGCCAGACGGGTCATCAACCGGACCTTTCTGTTATTTAACATGAGAAACCTCCCTTAACTCCTCCAAACTAAAGCTACTACTCCCCCATCTTATCTTTCTATGATTATATCACATCTTTTCCTCTTTTTCGAGAACTATTTTCTATTTTTGCCACATAATTATAAAGTATTCCGTCCAAACGCAGAAAAGAAGCGGTTTTCGAGTTGAAACATCACCGCTTCTTTCTTTGATTCACTGTTTTCCGCTACTCCTTCATACGACGTATCAAATCCCGATAGTAATATGCGGAATCCTTCATAATTCTCCTGCGATCCGGGTCATTATAATCCACAAACACCAGACCGAACCGAGGCCCGTACCCCTGTGCCCATTCGAAGTTGTCCATCAGGGACCAGTGATAATACCCACGGATATCCGCGCCCCACTCGATTGCCTTACTCAAGGAGGTCAGATACCGCTCCAAAAAATCGATACGATCCGGGTCATGCACCGCTCCATCCAAGAAAACACGGTCGTTGCAGGCCTGTCCGTTTTCCGTAATGATAATCGGCAGGTGATACCGTTCGTACAGGAACCGGAAGCCGTATTCCATGACCTTTTCGGTTATCGGCCAGCCCACAGAGGTACGCGGAAATCCCGTATAGCGTTCCACATAACCGTCTCTGTTAAATTCCGAACCGTTATACACATTAACACCGATATAATCAATAGGCTGATGCACCAGTTTCATTTCTTCCGGGGACAGCTCCAATAACGGTGCATGATTTTCCCCGAGACATACCGGATCCAAAAACCAATGATGGGAAAACAAATTCTCGCCGCTTTTTTCGAAGGTAGCCTCCCTCGCCGCCTCCACATCCTCTTTTGCATCGGTAGACGGATAACAAAGTGTACCGGTGGATGCCACGGAAATCTTTGCTTCACCATTCGCCTTACGAATCGCTGCCACCGCTTTACCGTGACACAACAGGAGATTTTTCATCACCGGGCCCAGTCCTTCCTTCGGATGTACCTCTCCCGGCGCATGTACTCCGGAGCAGTAGCCCAGATTTAACACAATCTGCGGTTCGTTTAACGTGGCATAGGACAGCACGCGTTCTCCGAAATGCTCTGCCACTACACTTGCATACCGTTCAAATGCATCGGAAATACCATCCCAGAAAAAACCGCCCTTCTGCTGCAGCGCCTCCGGCAAATCCCAATGGAACAGCGTCACATAGGGCGTAATTCCGTTTGCAAGAAGTTCATTTACCAACGCATCGTAAAATACAAAGCCCTTCGGATTTACCGCACCGTCACCGTCCGGAATAATACGTGGCCAGCTCAAAGAAAAGCGGTAGCTTGTCAGGCCCATCTCCTTCATCATTGCCACATCTTCTTTATATTTGTGATAGTGGTCACAGGCCACATCACCGGTCTCCCCGTTTGCTACCTTTCCCGGAGTATGGGCAAAGGTATCCCATACGGATGCGCCTTTTCCGTCCTCTGCAGCAGCTCCCTCTATCTGATAGGACGCCGTAGCGGCTCCCCAAATAAACTCTTTCGGAAACTTCATACTCATCTCTGTAACCTCCTCGTATAATGATTATTGTCGATATTCCTTCTGTACCGCCGGCGCAACGGAAAGCTCCACCGGCATATAAGGAATCAACGTAGCCTGCAACGCATGATACAAATCCGACTTTCCCGGCCATACCGTACCGATTACCCGGTTCTCCCGGTCTAGCTGATGGAACCAGGAACCATGCACCTTGTCATGCACCGTCGTATCCAGATATTCCATAAACTCCGCGTAGTCTGCGGCATACTTATCCTTTCCCGTCACCCGGTAAAGCACTGCGGAAGTATTGATTGCCTCCGCTAACGTCCAGTGCATCCGGTCATACACCACCGGTGTGCCGTCCCAATCCGTGGTATATACCAGTCCCGGCGCACCGTCCCGGTTCCAGGCGTCCGCCACTGCTCTGTTATATAAGTGCTCGGCCGCTTCCACATAGTTTACTGCAGCATTTTGCGTATCACGAAAAGATGACATGGCCCACTGGGTAATCAGTCGTGCCCATTCAATCCCGTGTCCCGGTGTGGCACCGTAAGGCTTAAACGGATCATCCGGCCGCTCTTTATTGCAGTCCAAATCCGGCATCCAGTCCGGCCCGAAATGCTCCGGAATCCGCCAATTGTTATCCTTGGCCCACCCCAGTACCCGGTCAATGATTCTCCCGGCCCGTACCCGGTATTTTTCCTCTCCTAAAACATCCGCCACCGCCAAAAACGCCTCCACCGTATGCATATTGGCATTTAATCCACGGTATGTATCAAGCTCTGTAAACTCTGTATTCCAGACATCACAGGACAGGCCTTCCGTTTCGTTCCAGAACCGGGCATCATACAAGGAAAGTGCTTCCTTTAACAGCGGCTCCGCAGCCTCACAACCGGCAAGAACCGCCGAGGATGCCGCCAGTATTACAAAAGCATGGGCGTAGCATTGTTTGCCCGGTAATACCGTTCCGTCCACCGTACGGCCGGCATACCAGCCGCCGTGCTCCTTATCCTGCAATTCTCCCGTCAAGCCCTTGATTGCCGCCTGCACCAGCTCCCTGCTGCCTTCGTGCCCCAGCATAGCACCGATACTGTACACATGCGCCATACGGCTCGTAATCCAGGTCTCGCGGTTTCTCTCCTTCCACGGAGTTCCGTCATCTCCCAGATAATAGGAACCTCCTCCCGGGGAAGGAAAACGATGTCCGAAGGCAAGCAGTTCCTCCCGCAATTCCTTTAGAAATTGTTTGTTTTCTTCGGTGTCAATGCAATATTTTTTATTTACCATATACGCTCCTGTCAAACTTTATGTTTCAGCCATTCCCGGCATACTTTCGGTATTTCCCGAACCGGCTTATCCTAACGGATGTCATAAGTACTGCGTACCCGGAGCCCGTCCGTATTTCCTCGTAACACCTTAAGTCTGCGTTCTCCCGGCTCCATATCGAAATAGTTGTCCGAAAGCAGCAAATCCTCATCGGCATTTAAAATCTCCACATCCTTTGCATATGCATCTGCGGTTACCACCACTTCATCGCCCTCTGTATAAACCGTGAGCTGCGGATTCACAAACTTATAATATTTCGGCTGACAGAAGATAATGCTTCCCTCTCCGATGATTTCCTTCGTTTCCTTTAATGTATACGACACATGATCCCCGTAGAGTTCTGCCTGCGGAAGCGGTACCTTCTCAAGCCATACCGCCGTAAGGGCCGGAACGTGCACCTGTTCCGTGTTACATTCCTTTACGGCTCCGTCGGCATCACGAAGCTGCCATTCTACCGTTACATCCCTATCCTGCATGGTCTCATTGCTGACATTAAAGCGAACGGACTTTTTTACCTCATACGGTTCTGCATTCGGGTTGGTATCCTGGGTCAGAATGCCTTCCTCCTCACAGGATAAAAGAACCGGTGCAAAGAACCTTTTCGCATAATAATGAAGTGCCTTCCACCGGCCGTAATAATCAACGGAAGACCAACTTGCCACCGGCCAGCAATCGTTTAACTGCCAAATTACCGTACCCATACAACGGCCTCTCCACCGGCGGAAATGCTCTACGCCGTATCGGATGGCTTGGGCCTGCAGAAGCTGGGATGCATACACAATCCGGTCAAACGAAGTCGGGTACAGATAGGTCTGGGCCATGTAATTGGAAATCTTACCGTTGGCCGCCGCGTTTCTCTGATGCTTCTCCATCACATAGGAGTAAATATTCCTGTCTTCCGGAAGGGTGAAGGTCTCAATGGTCTTTACCGAAGGGAACGCCTGGAAGCCAAACTCGGACAAATAGCGGAAATGAAACTTCCGATACTCGGTAATCGGTTTGTTTCCGTGCCAAACATCCCAATAATGGACATCCCCCCGGTTCTCGTCGTTTGGCTCGTCAAAACAACCTCCGCTGGACGGACTGGCCGGCCAGTAGAAGGTCTCCGGGTCATACTCCTTTAACACCTTCGGTAATATGTATTCATACATTTTTACATAATCGCTTTGTTCCTTCGGGGAATTCACCCATTCTCCCTGCTTTACAAACAACTCCATTTCGTTATTGCCGCACCATAGACCCAGAGACGCATGATGGCGCAAACGTTTGATATTGTCCTTAAACTCCGCGATAATATTTTCTTCAAATTCCTCCGACAAATCGTACACCGCACAGGCAAACATAAAATCCTGCCATACCATCAGCCCCAATTCGTCACAGGCATCGTAAAACCAATCCTCCGGATAATACCCGCCGCCCCAAACCCGGATACTGTTGAAGTTTGCCGCCTTGGCATCCTCCAAAAGGCGTCTCGTCCGTTCTCTGCTCGTCCGGGCAATCAAATTATCCTCCGGGATATAATCGGCACCCATGGCAAAAATTTCCACTCCGTTTACCTTATGGGCGAACCGCTCTCCGTAAGTATCCGGCTCCGTTGCCATAGTCATGGTACGCAAACCGATACGACGTTCCCAGACATCCAGCAAATTCTCTCCGAGATATAAGGATACCCTTACCGTATACAAAGGCTGCGCCCCGAAACCGGCCGGCCACCAAAGCTGCGGATTCTCAATACGGACCGGTGCAACACCGTCTCCTGCTGCTACTACCACACCCTCCGGGTCTTTCACTTCTACCGCTACGGAAAGTCCGCAAAGCTCCGGCTCTGCCTTCAAAAGCAACGTACCGGCTTCTCCGTATACAAACGCTTCCGCGGAAGCAGACTGCAATTCCACCCGGGTATGCAATTCTACCGCACCATCCTCATGCTTTTGTGTCACATAAGTGCTATCGATTCGCGCGGTATCATAAGCCACCAAAGACACCGGGCGCCACAGGCCTACACCGGGCAGTCTCGGACCCCAGTCCCAACCGAACATGCAATGCGCCTTCCGAAGATACGGAAATCCCCGCATGGCGTCAGAGGTACCATCCAGGCGCTTGGCCGCGTACCTCTCCCTGATATACTCCGTCGGAGACTGAAACTCCACCGACAATGTATTCCGGCCTTCCCGAAGTACCCCCTTTACATCAAACTCCCAGATTCTGTGCATATTGTCCGCGTGCCCCAGCAATTCGCCGTTTAAGAAGACATCCGCCAAGGTATCGATTCCCTCAAACCGTAACAGCACTCTGTCTTTCCCGCAAATGTCGGAGTCAGCAAAAAACTCCGTCCGGTACTCATATTCACGCTCCGACAACGCCAAAGCCTCAAGTTCATTATCCCGATAGTACGGATCCCCGATTTTGTCATTCCGAAGCAAATCCGAATACAAGTCTCCCGGAACAAAAGCCGGGATAAAATTATCCCAGCTTCTGTCCTTCATCATCCAATTTTTATCTAACGAAACAGTAATCATCCGACACCTCACCGCATAAGATTTCTATTCATACTCGAACCGGTTTACAATTTCCCGCAACTCATTCATACTCTCTACCGTATCGTTGGTCAGAGTATAATTGTCGCTGGTGGCATTCACTACATCTGCCGTTTTCATTGCAATATCATTTACTCCCGCGCTGGTCTCTTCTACCGTCCGGGATACATGTTCCACCGCATCCGATACCTTCTGAATCGACCCGGCCAATGCCACAATCTGCTCGGAAATGTTATCCATACGTGCCTTAAAGGTATCTGCATCCTGACGATATTGTGCGCCAGTCCGGTTAAAGTTATCAAAATCCGCCAGCACCGTTTCTTCCAGAAAACTACTGGTATGTTCCATACTCTCCGTTATATTGGTTACCGCACTGTTCACTTCATTGATAATGCCGTCAATATCCTTCACCGTCTCTAAAGAGCGCTGCGCCAGTTTACTGATTTCCTGGGCTACTACCGCGAAGCCTTTGCCTGCGTCTCCCGCTCTTGCCGCTTCAATACTTGCATTCAGGGAAAGCAGACTGGTCTGGTCGGAAATATCAACAATCGCTGCCGTTAATTCATTAATCTTTTCTACAGCTCCCAATCCCTCCAACGCTCGTCCGGTCTTACTACGAATCTGCTCATACAGCTTTCTCGTCTGTGCAATCGCGCTCTGGGTAGAACTCTGCATTTCCTCCGCGCGGCCTGCCACTTCTTCGGAAAAGCGGTTGCTAAGCTCCGTTTCCCGTCCGATTACTTCTGCCTGATTCCGCATATCTTCCATGTACCGAGTCATATTCCGGGTCACATCGCTCACCTGCTCGGTACTTGCCGCCAGTTGCTCCGTTGTCGCGGAATTATCGGTACAAAACACATGTACCTGATTACTGGAAGACTCCAGTTTCTGCATATTCTCCCCTACCGTACGGTTTGTGTGATCGATACGTGTCACCACATCGTACAGATTATTACTCATCTCCCGCACCGCCCGGCCGATAACTCCGGTTTCATCCTTACGCTCGCAAAGACGGTCCATATTCTCCGGAAGCTTAATCTTTAGCTTCGCGGTATCATTAATAATCCCCGTCACCTGATTCAACGGCTTCGTAAAACGCCGGATAACAACCGTGGAAACAAGTACAACAAGAACCAGCACCACCAATGCCACAACCAATGCCATTACAGACATTCCTACAAGCGGTCTTGTCAACTCCGAACCGCTTGCGCAAATAATCATAATGGACCTATTTGCGGTTACATAGTAGCTGGCATACATGGGCTCTCCGTCTTCTTCAAACTCCATGCACAGATTATCCGGTATTACTCCCTTATTAATCGACGCCACCACCTCTGTAATTGCCGCATTCTTATTCGGCTTTCCGATATAAGACTCATCCGCATGATACCGGATAATACCGCTCTTATCTACCACGTAATAATAGAACTCCTCCAAACCGGTGATCTCCATTTTACCGAGGATTGCCGTATACTGCTCTGTGGTTAAGCCGGTGTACTGCTTAATTCCGTCGTTAATATTCTCCTCTTCCTTGTCAATCAGCTTACCGTAGGATGTGGCCATATTCAACATTTTGCCGTAGGCGGAATCGATTACCAAATCCTTAACATACGACACCATAATCAGAATCGTCACCGCAACAGATGCAAGCACACCAAGCACCACAAGTGAGCTTATCTTTGTTTGAATCGAGTGAAGCTTTCCCTTCGCCTTTTCTCCTTTATTCGCAACATTCTTTCCTCGTTTCATAACGCCGCCTCCTTCTTTTCTTCATTTCTCCGTATTTATCTTAAAATTGACAAATTATTCTCCTTTACAACATTTATTATACCACAATTCCTTCTTTTTTGCCACTCTTTTCTCTCCAATTTCTCACAAAAAAGAAAGCTGCCGCTTTGCGACAGCTTCCCCGAATCAGCTTAATATGCACCCTTTCTCTGTAACAGAGAGGTTACCGTTTTCAACATGATTTTAAAATCCAGCCAGATGCTCCAGTTATCGATATACTCCGTATCCAGCTCTACAATCTTCTCAAAATCCGTAATCTGGCTGCGGCCGCTTACCTGCCACATACCGGTAATTCCCGGCTTGATACTCATTCTGCGCCAGTGAGTACGCTCGTATTTTTCCACCTCATCCAGTGTCGGCGGTCTGGTACCCACAAGACTCATGCTTCCGAACAATACATTAAAAAACTGCGGCAGCTCATCAATACTGGTCTTTCGGATAAACTTGCCCACTTTCGTAATACGCGGGTCATCCTTAATTTTAAACATCAGACCGTCTTTGACTTCATTCTGCTCCTGAAGCTTTGCCTTCAGTTCCTCCGCGTCCACACACATACTGCGGAACTTATACATTTCGAAAATACTACCGTTGATACCGGCTCTCTTCTGTTTAAAAATCACCGGACCCTTGGAATCTAACTTAATGGCAATGGCTGCAATTAACATAATCGGCGAAAACACGATAATTCCGAGTAAGCTTCCGATAATATCGATAATTCGTTTGATTGCTTTGGATGAATCGTCTAAGCAAACTCTGTGATAGGTCACAACCGGATAGGTTCCCACACTGCTGACGTAACGATGTGCACCGTGTGCCCGGAACAGCTTTACGATAATACGTACCGATACACCCATGTCCAAACAAATGTCAATGTACTGCTGAATATCCACCATATCCGTCTTACGATTCATAATATACACCTGACCGATGGCATTCTCATGCACAATCCGTTCCAAATCCTTCACGCTTCCGAGATACCGCTCATCCGTCGTATCTTCCATGCTGACGTAACCCACCAGCCGGACCGATGTATTGCTCTTATACAAATACCTTTTAAATGTACCGAAACGATCGATATCACCTACCAGCAACACCCGCGGAGCATTAAACTTCCAGTGGGTAGCCAGAAAACGCACAAAAAAAGCGCCGACGAGAATCAACACATAGGACGCAATGACATATGCGCAAAAGAAACGCAGCTCAAAGGAATGATTCAGCAGATAATCGATTGCCATTACCGCTACCGGAAGCAGCGAAACGATAAAAGATTTCGTAATGGTAAAAATGGTACGGTCCACATAGAAAAATGTGGTTACATTATACGTACGGGCATTTTTATTCACCATAATAAAAATCACCATAAATACGACACAAATCGGTCCGTACAGTTCCAATGCTTCATACAGTGACACTCCCGCTACCGCGGTTGCTATTAAAAACGCTGCAACCATCCAACAGCAGTCCAAAACTATATGTAATAAATTTGTACTTACATCCCGATTAAACTTACCCAATTTAATCGCCTCCTCGCAAAATCTAGGCCATATGGCCTACATAGTAATATTATAACATCGAATTGTCTGAATGTAAATAGCCCATTCAATTATTATCCCACATTTACACAAAGCAACGTCGATAACCTTCGTTATCGACGCCGTTACCCATTCTCTTATTTAAACTTTACTGCGGTTCCGTATGCCATCACCTCTGCCGCACCCTGCATCACCGCTGCGGAAGCATAACGGATATTTACAACCGCATCCGCCCCCAAGCTCTCTGCCTCTGCCGCCATTCGCTTGGTCGCCAGTGCTCTCGCTTCATTCATCATCTCATTGTAAGCCTTTAACTCACCGCCTACGATGGTCTTAAAGCTCTGGGTAATGTCACGTCCGATATGCTTGGACTGAATGGTACTTCCCTTTACCAAACCAATCATTTCCAGTTCTTTTCCGGAAATATAATCAGTATTTACTAAGATCATCCTCTTCTCCTCCTTCGATTTCCTTAATTCTGCTGATTAACACACCGATGGTTACTCCACATACGGCAAGCGGTCCCAAAATCATCAGAAGCTTCACTGCCAAAGGAATTCCTCCGACAAAAAGAAACAGCAGGACAATGCCTATGTAATACAGTAACATCAGGGATGCTATAATGACCGGAGCAATCATCTTTTCCGTATGATTCATACTTATCTCCCCCTCATTCATTCTATCAGTAATTTCAGTATATACACAAAGATAAATTTTTGTCAATAAGCCTCTGTACCTATCCGTTCTCCTTCTCTTCCCCATGAAAGAAGCCCCCTTCTTTTGAAAGGGAGCCTCTTCATGCCCATATTATTTAAATGCTCTTACTTCTCCATGGTAATGGTTACCTGTGCCTCTTTTTCCTTCGGACCTAACGGCTTTTCTGCCTTTTCCTTCGGGCCGGCCGGCTTCTCCTTCTCATGCGGCGGTACCGGGCCCGGCTTTGTGGTCGGGGTCGGAGTTACAAGGGTTACATCCTTATCCTCATCTTCAAAGGTAATGGTCACTTTAGACTCTTCCTTTTCCTTCGGACCTACCGGCTTTTCCTTCTCGTGCGGCGGTACCGGCTTCTGCTTCTCAGTCACTTCACCGGTTACGGCATTGACGATATACTCGTAGTGATCCTTATCCACATGGAAGTGAATCTTGAATTCTGCGCCTTCCTTATGGTTATGATACTTAATGTCACAGGTGGTCAGCTCTGCCATCTCCACACCGGCTGCCTCCAATGCAAGGTTCAATGCCTTATCTGCGGTAATCTTGGTATCCACCGGAGTCTCGGTTACGGTGTTCTCAATCATCATTCTGCTGAGTACGTTTCCGTTTACGGAATGAATCTTGTATACATAGTCATATAAACCGTAGCTGAACTCAACCTGATACTCTCTGTTCTCGGATACATATAAAAGCTTGGTAAGCTTTGCATCGCTTGTGGTAACACCTGCATCATTAAATGCAATATTCATTGCCTGGATTCTGGTAATTTCCGGAACCGGAGTTGCAGTCGGTGCCGGAGTTGCGGTCGGAACCGGAGTCGCAGTCGGTACCGGGGTTGCGGTCGGAACCGGAGTCGCGGTCGGTGTTACTTCCGGAGTCACTTCCGGAGTTGCGGTCGGTGCCGGAGTTGCGGTCGGTACCGGAGTCGCGGTCGGTACCGGGGTCGCGGTCGGGGTCGGGGTTGCAGTCGGAATCATGCTGAACTCACTGGTAATAATCATTCCGGTTACCGCATTGATCTTATACTCGTACTGCATCTGATCCTTTACCGTAAACTTAACGGTATATGTATAGATACCCGCGGATTCCTGTACCTTCTGGCCTACCATCGTAAGGTCGGACATGGAAACATTCGCATCCGCAAGTGCAATCTGAAGTGCCTCGTCCTTGGTAATCAAGGTTACGCTTTCTGCCTCTAAAAGATCCCACAATTCGGAAATAGAGAAGGTAACCGCTACATCTAAGGACAGATTCATATTCTCTGCCACCTGCTGTGCCAGGTTGAGCTTACCTACGGAAATACCATAGCTGTCAGCCAACACCTTCAACTCGGAATCCTTGGAAAGGACCTGGGTATTTACTCCACCGATTAAATCATTCTCATTAAAAATGCTACTGATTTCACTTGAAACTTTCTCTCCCAACTCCGTTGCGCGCTCCGTATCATTCTCTTCCACGCAAATATTCACCGCATTATACACTTCATCCAGATATCCGTTCTTTAACAGCGCCCCCATAATCGCATTCAAAGCGGTATCCAGATCTACATTCTTAAGGTCCATTCCGCTCAGTACTACCTGTGCATCTTCGTTCAACGCTACTGCGGAAGTTACCTTGTCATGCTTATCAACCGAAAGTTCGATACTCGGATTAACATCAATACATACAATCGTTGCAGCCTCAGCCACCGGAGTCGTACCTGCATTTTTACGAGCCACACCGATTCCGAGAATCAATGCAAGGCATGCTGCCATAGCCATAATACTCATGACTACCGGGCGTACATTTTTCTTCTTTGCTTTGTAGTTTGCTGCCTCAACTACATACTTTTCGTCTAAGTTATCGATAGCTTCTGCCATCTTGTTCTTATTCATAGGAAGTTTCCCCTTTCTTCTAAATAATCCTTTAGTTGTTTTCTCAAGCGTGTAAGTCTTACCGACACATTTTTCTCCGACAAACCTACCTTCTTTGCAATCTGCATATAGTTATCGTAATACCAATATCTACGGACAAAGATCACCCGGTTTAACTCATTCAGGGAATCCAGAAAGGTTTCGATGGTACCTGTCAATTCCTTCAGTTCCATCTTACCCTCCACACTGTCCGGAGACACCAGAAACTCTTCCAGTTCTTCCACCGCTACATCATAAGAACTATTTCGCTTCTGGGCATGATTCTTTTGATAACGGGTCAGAGACACGTTTCTTACTATTTTTAATATGTAAGTAAGCAACGGGTCCGGTCTCGTCGGCGGAATGGCATTCCATGCGCCGAGATAACTATCATTCACACATTCTTCTGCATCGAAGTAATTGTCCAGAATGTTATATGAAGTCTGCAGACAGATCTTGCCGTACTTTGCTTTCAGCTCCTTGATGGCATCTTCGGACCTTGTGAAGAACAGCTCGATGATCTCTTCATCTAACACCTGTATCACCTCCTTCACTTATATACTAAGGATTATTTTGGGAAAACTACACTTTTATTGTAACTTTTTTTATTTTTTTTGTAAAGAAAATAAATTTACCAATTGACTTTGCCACACTGACGTGTTATAATTAGCACAATTTCTTAATTATAACAAACGACTGTGACGGAATTATGCTTCTTTTTTGAGGATTTCAGAGAGCCGGTGGTTGGTGCGAACCGGTACGGATGGAAGTTAGCAATCTCACTCCCGAGTCGACTCTGCGAAGAATTTCTATTTGCGTAGTGGAGTACGGTCAGCCTCGTTATCGGCTTTGGGCTTGGTTGAGTCCGAGAGAGACAGTACGCTGTAAGGCGGCTGTAAGCAAGGTGGTACCGCGAATCGTTTATTCGTCCTTGAGGCTTTTTAGCCTCAGGGACTTTTTTATTTGCGTGCAGGCAAAGAGAGCATTGAGCCGACAGTGCAAGCTTGCTTGCAAAAGACGGCGAAATGCGAACGCGCCCACGACCGAGTGACGAAGTCACGAGGTGTGGACAAAGTGCGAAGCACGAAGCCTGCACGCAAACAACTGTCATGCGAACGCGCCCACGACCGAGCGGCTTTGCCGCGAGGGTCCACAACGTCCGGGGGACGTTGGTACTGGACGGACCGAAACAGAGTGAAGACCGTGGGCAAGTGCGAAGCACTGCCGACACGCACAGAAACCAAAACAAGGAGGATTATTATGAACCAAATCAGAATCAGCGACACAACGTTAAAACAAACCGGAAAAGATTTTTCCCTATCCTTCCGTGAAAAAATCGAATTGCCGAAGCTTTTGGATAAATTAAATGTAAATGTAATCGAGCTGGAAGGAATCACCCAGCCGAAGGTAGATGCCCTTCGTATCAAGTCCATCGCTTCTACCGTAAAGAACAGCACCGTGGCCGTGCCGGTTTCTTTAAATAAGGAAAGTGTTGAGGCCACCTGGAATGCGGTAAAGGAAGCTGCAAACCCGCGTCTGCAGGTTGTTGCCTCCGTCAGCCCGGTACAGATGGAGTACTTATTCCATAAGAAGCCGGATGCCATGTTAAAGGCCATCGAGGAAATCGTAACCGCTTGTTGCGAAAAGACCCCGGATGTAGAGTTTATCGCAGATGATGCTACCAGAAGTGATGAAGCCTTTTTATATCAGGCCGTTAAGACCGCTATCGCGGCAGGTGCCAAGACCATTACCGTATGTGACGCTACCGGAGCAATGCTTCCGGAAGAGTTCTCGGAATTCTTCGATGCATTAAAAAAGAATGTTCCGGAGCTTCAAAATGTGGTTCTCGGCCTTTCCTGTTCCAATGAACTGGCCATGGCCGATGCCTGTGCCATCGCAGCCATCAAGCAGGGCGTCCGCGAAATCAAGGCCTCCGCATATTGTACCAATCAGATTTCCCTGGCAAACATTGCACGTTTGCTGGCAACCAAAGGGGAAGCATTAGGGGTCACCTGCTCGGTTCGTACCGTGGAAATGAACCGCATCGTAAAGCAGATTGCATGGATTTGCGAAACCACCCGCAGCAAAAATTCTCCGTTTGATAACGGCGTACAGGATAATGTGGAAGAAATGAATCTTACCGCACAGGATTCCATGACCACCGTATTAAAGGCCGTAGAAAAGTTAGGCTATGACTTAAGCGAAGAGGACGGCGCAAAGGTATGGGAAGCATTCCAAAAAATTGCTACCCGTAAGGACGCCATTTCCTCCAAGGAGCTGGATACCATCGTTGCTTCCTCTGCTATGCAGGTACCGGCCACCTACATATTAACCAGCTATCACATTACCGCCGGCAACACCGCTTCTTCCATGGCTCAGATGAAGTTAGAAAAGAACGGCCAGACCTTAGAGGGTGTAGCTTTAGGCGACGGGCCGGTAGACGCGGCATTCCTTGCCCTCGAAAACATTTTGGGTTGTCACTACGAGTTGGATGATTTCCAAATCCGCTCCGTCACCGAGGGTCGTGAGGCAATGGGCGAAACCGTAATCAAGCTTCGCAGTAACGGAAAGCTCTACTCCGGCAGAGGAACCTCCACTGATATTATCGGCTCCAGTATTCAGGCCTATATCAGTGCCATCAACAAAATCGTTTACGAGGAGGCATAATTTATGAAACTTTCCTTTTCTACCAGAGGCTGGTCCCACCTTTCCTGGGAAGAATGGCTTGCAGCCGGCGTGGATATGCGTTTTGAAGGCATAGAAATTTATAACTTACCGTTCGTTCCGGCACTCTCCGAAAAGAGCGGTCCGTTCCATAAATATAATATCAATGCAACCGTACGTCAGATGAGAGAAAAAAAGCTCTCCGTCCCGTGCTTCGATACCTCCTGCGATTTGTCCGCAGAGGACGAGGGTGTTGTTGCTATGATGCAGCAATTAATTCAGGTTGCAAAGCAGGCCGAGGTACCGTATGTATCCGTGGTTGCCCTGCAGGATAAGGAAGCGCTGGTACGTGCCCGTTTAACAGAACTGTTACAGACTGCAGAGAATGCAGATGTTACGATTTTAGTTAAAACCAGCGGTATCTTTGCCGACACCGGCCGTCTCCGTGCCATGATGGACGATTTTGCCTGTGACTATTTAGCCGCCTTGTGGGATGTACAGCATCCGTATCGTGACTGCGAAGAAAGTGCGGACACCACCATTAAGAATCTCGGCGCCTATGTAAAACACGTACACTTGCGCGACTCCGACGATAAAGATACATATAACTTAATCGGCGAAGGCACCATGCCGGTAGCGGATATTATGCGCGCCCTCTCTTCCATTGATTACGACGGCTTCATTTCCCTGGAATGGAAGACCGAATGGATGGAGGATTTGCCGGATTACGAAGTTATCTTTACTCATTTTGTCAACTATATGAGCCGTTTCGAAAAGACCCGGGGCAAGAAAAAAGCGCTGTACCCGAACCACGACGGTACCGGCCAGTATGTTTGGAAAAAGGACGAGTTAGTCAATCTGACCTTTTCCCAGGTGCTGGACCGTATGGTAGAAGAATTCCCGGACCAGTACGCATTTAAGTACACCACGCTGGATTATGTACGTACCTACGAGCAGTTCCGTGAGGACGTAGACCAGTTTGCAAAAGCCCTCATTTCCATGGGCGTAAAGGCCGGCAGCAAGGTATCCATCTGGGCCACCAACGTTCCGGCATGGTTCATTACCTTCTGGGCTACCACAAAAATCGGTGCGGTCCTGGTTACCGTAAATACCGCCTATAAAAGACATGAGGCAGACTACTTGTTCCGCCAGTCCGACACCCATACTTTAGTTATGGTAGAATCCTGTCTGGATTCCAACTATAGAGAGATTATCAACGAGATTTGTCCGGAAATCGCAACTACGAAGCCGGGCGAGCCGCTTCACTGTAAGCGTCTCCCGTTTCTTCGCAACGTCATCACCGTAGGCTTTAAGCAGCCGGGATGTCTCACCTTCGAAGAAGCAATGGAACGGGGCAATTTGGTTCCGCAGGAAGAGTTAAACCGTATGGCTGCAAAGGTAAAGCCGGAAGATGTTTGTAACATGCAGTACACCTCCGGAACCACCGGATTCCCGAAGGGCGTCATGTTAACCCATTATAATGTAGTAAACAACGGTAAATGTATCGGTGACCGCATGGGACTGTCCACTGCGGACCGTATGATGATTCAGGTACCGATGTTCCACTGCTTCGGTATGGTACTTTCCATGACCGCCTCCCTGACCCACGGTGCTACCGTATGCCCGATGCCGTACTTCTCCGCGAAGTCCTCTCTGGCCTGCATCAATCAGGAGCGTATCACCTGCTTTAACGGTGTACCGACCATGTTTATTGCCATGTTTAACCACGAGGATTACAGAAAGACCGATTTCTCCCATATGCGTACCGGTATTATGGCGGGCGCAGGCTGTCCGCCGGAGCTCATGCGCCGTGCGGCAGACCGGTCGGAGATGAATATGACCGGTATCGTCAGCGTATACGGCCAGACCGAATCCTCTCCGGGCAGCACCATGTCCGCATGGACCGACCCGTTAGATCTTCGTTGTGACACCGTAGGCTACAACTTCCCGCACATCGAGTGTAAGATTATTGATCCGGAAACCGGCGAGGAAGTCGGCGTAGGCGAAAACGGCGAATTCTGTTCCCGCGGTTACAACACCATGAAGGGCTACTACAAGATGCCGGAAGCCACCCGCGGCACCGTAGATGCAGAGGGCTGGCTCCACTCCGGAGACCTTGCCTGCAAGGATGCAGACGGCAACTACCGCATCACCGGACGTTTGAAGGACATGATTATCCGCGGCGGAGAGAACATTTATCCGAAGGAAATCGAAGAGTTCATTTACACCCACCCGGATGTACAGGACGTACAGGTCATCGGCGTTCCGGATAAAAAATACGGCGAGGAAGCAATGGCTTGCATCATCTTAAAGGAAGGCAAATCCGTAACCGTAGAGGAAATGCACAATTACATTGCCGCAAGCATGGCTCGTCACAAAGTTCCGAAATATATCGAATTTGTGAAAGCTTTCCCTATGAATGCAGCGGGAAAAGTGTTAAAATATAAGATGCGCGAAGAAGCAGCGGAGCGCCTCGGCTTGGTTGGCGCCGCAGGCATTGACACCGCAAAGAGCAACAAGTAAGAGAGGAAATCACTATGGCTAAAAATTTTGTTACCATGGACGGCAACGAAGCTGCCGCACATATGGCCTATCCGTTTACCGAGATAGCCGCAATTTATCCGATTACTCCGTCCTCGCCGATGGCGGGACTCACCGATGCCTGGTCCGCAAAGGGACGTAAAAACGTCTTCGGCCAGACCGTAACTTTAACCGAAATGCAGTCCGAGGCAGGTGCTATCACCGCCGTACACGGTGCACTGCAGACCGGTTCTTTGGCTACTACATATACGTCCTCCCAGGGACTTATGCTGATGGTGCCGGTATTATACCGTATTGCCGGCGAACGTCTTCCGGCAGTACTTCATGTAGCATCCCGTACCGTAGGTACCCATGCCATGAGTATTTTCGGCGACCATTCCGACGTAATGGCATGTCGCCAGACCGGCTTTGCCATGTTATCCTCCGGCAGTGTACAGGAGGTAGCTGACCTTGCTCCGGTGGCACATTTATCCGCTATCGAAGGCCGGATTCCGTTTATGCATTTCTTCGACGGTTTCCGCACCTCTCACGAAATCAATAAAATCGAGCTTCCGGATATGGACGCGGTAGGCAGTCTTATCAATCAGGATGCGTTAAAGGAATTCCGGGACGGCTCCTTAAATCCGGAGCACCCGACCCTTCGCAACACCGTACAGAACGGCGACGTGTACTTCCAGGTGCGTGAAGCACACAATACCTTCTATAATAACCTTCCGGACATTGTAGAAAAGTACCTCGGCGAAATCACAAAGATTACCGGTCGCGAGTACCACGTATTTAACTACTACGGCGATCCTGAGGCAACGGACGTTGTGATTGCCATGGGTTCCGCCAGTGGCGTGATCCGTGACGCGGTAGACGCCCTTCGTGCAGAAGGCAAGAAGGTAGGTTTCTTACAGGTGCACTTATACCGCCCGTTCTCCGCAGAGTACTTCTTAAAGGCTCTTCCGGAGAGTGTTGCGCGCATCGCAGTGCTTGACCGTTGTAAGGCAATGGGTAGCGCAGGCGAGCCGTTATTCGAGGACGTATGTAGCGTGCTCATGAGCAGAGGCAGAAATGTAAAGGTCATCGGCGGTCGTTACGGATTAAGTTCCAAGGATACGGACCCGGCACAGATTCTGGCTGTATTTGAGAATCTGGCTTCCGCTACTCCGAAGACCAATTTTACCATCGGTATCAACGACGATGTGACCCACTTATCCTTACCGGTAAAGCCGTTCTCCGACGCAAAAGCCGGCGTAAGCCGTTGTAAGTTCTGGGGTCTGGGCGGTGACGGTACTGTAGGTGCAAATCACAATACCGTTCGTATTATTAACGACAATACCGATAAGTTCGCTCAGGCGTACTTTGAATATGATGCAAAGAAGTCCTTCGGTGTGACCAAGTCCCACTTACGTTTCAGCGATGAGCCGATTACCAGCTCCTACTACGTAAAGAGTGCAGACTTCGTGGCATGTCATAACCAGAGCTACATTACCCAGTACGACATCGTAGACGAAATCGTAGAAGGCGGTACCTTCCTTCTCAACTGTTCCTGGACCGGTGACGAGCTGACCGCTCACATTCCGGCAAAGGTACGCCGCCAGATTGCGGAAAAGAACATCAACTTCTATGTCATTGACGCAAACAAGATTGCTCAGGAATTAGGCCTCGGCAGTCATACCAATACCGTACTTCAGGCTTCCTTCTTCGCTCTGATGGAGGTTATCCCGACGGAAGAAGCACTGGAAATGATTAAGGCTGCTACCAGGAAGACCTACTTTGCAAAGGGTGACGATGTGGTAGCACGTAACGTAGCCGCTATTGATGCCGGCGCTACCAAGCTTGTAAAGGTAGAGGTTCCGGCATCCTGGAAGAACGCTGAGGATCTGTCTGAAGCAGCCGCTGCTCTTGACGTTCCGGCTGTAGTTACCGGCATCTTAGAGCCGATTAACAAGCAGAAAGGCGACGACCTTCCGGTCAGCGCATTTAAGGGCTACGAAGACGGCCGCATCGACCTTGGCCTTACCGCATATGAAAAGCGCGGTATCGCTCTTCAGGTACCGGTTTGGGATGCACAGAAGTGTATCCAGTGTAACAAGTGTGCGCTCGTATGTCCGCACGCAGTGATCCGTCCGTACCTTCTGAATGATGAAGAAAAGGCAAATGCTCCGGAAGGCTTTATTACCGCTCCGGCCAACGGACCGGCAGCCAAGGGTCTGCACTTTACCATGCAGGTTTCCGCTTACGACTGTACCGGTTGCGGTAGCTGTGTCGCTTGCTGTCCGGCAAAAGAAAAAGCAATTACCATAGAGCCGGTAGAGTTAAACGAAGAAAAGAATACCTTATGGAACTACGGTCTTTCTGTTTCCGACAAGGGCGATTTGTTCTCCCCGTACACCATTAAGGGAAGCCAGTTCCGTCAGCCGTTAATCGAGTTCTCCGCTGCCTGCGCAGGTTGTGGTGAAACTCCGTACGCAAAGCTTTTGACCCAGCTCTTCGGTGACCGTGTCTACTGGGCAAACGCCACCGGATGTTCCCAGGCTTGGGGTTCCCCGATGCCGGGCATTCCGTACACCACCAACAAGCGTGGCTTCGGACCGGCTTGGACCAACAGCTTATTTGAGAACAACGCAGAACTTGCTCTGGGTATGTTCTTATCCGTAAAACAGCAGCGTCAGGCACAGAAGACTTTGGTAGAAGCTTACGCCGCAGAGACAAACAGCGAGACCGCAAAGAACTGGTTAGAGTGCTTTGATGATTTTGACAAGTCCCGTGAAACCACCGACGCTTTGGTAGCAGAGCTTGAAAAGATGGATTCCGCTACCGCGGCTAAGATTTTAGAGCGTAAGGACCAGTTATCCAAGAAGTGCTTCTGGATGTTCGGCGGTGACGGTTGGGCTTACGATATCGGTTTCGGCGGTTTGGACCATGTGGTAGCCAGCGGCGAAGACATCAACGTATTTGTCGTAGACACCGAGATTTACTCTAACACCGGCGGCCAGAGCTCCAAGGCTACTCCGCTGGGTGCAGTGGCACAGTTTGCATCCGCAGGTAAGCGTAGCAGAAAGAAGGACCTAGGTGCTATCTTCCAGACCTACGGCAATGTATACGTAGCACAGGTAGCTATGGGTGCAGACCCGAACCAGTTAATCAAGGCAGTCAAGGAAGCAGAGGAACACAAGGGACCGTCTGTTATCATCGCTTACACTCCGTGTGCTGCTCACGGCATCAAGGCCGGTATGGCAAACGTACAGCAGGAAATGAAGCGCGCTGTGGACGCAGGTTACTGGATTTTGTACCGCTACAACCCGAACGCAGAAAAGCCGCTGACCGTAGACTCCAAGGAACCGTCCTTAGACTACGAAGAGTTCTTAGAAGGCGAGACCCGTTACGCAGCGCTTAAGCGTACCTTCCCGGAACATGCAGAAGCCCTGTTTAAGGCCGCAAAGGAAGACTCCGGCGTACGGTATCAGAAGTATAAGAGTATGGAGGAGATGTAAAAATCTCCCCCTACAGGCAATATATTCAATAAAAACCAAGGGCATCCCAAAGTCTGTTTGACTAAGGGATGCCCTTATTGTTATTTCAATTTTCTTCCTCAATAGCCCCTATTGCATCATCCACTGTTGCCTCAGGGAATCCTGGTACCATTCATTTTCTTTATACCATTCGTTGGCTTCGTCGCAAAGAATTTCCATCCGGCAGGATATGAAACCATCCTTTTTCCAAAACTTATATCCCTTCAGAACACCGTCTTCTTTATAAGTTCCTATCGCAAAGCCGTCATCCTCCAAATCCGCTGTAACATCAATTTCCCTATCTCCGTCCCAAATATAGGTTCTGCCATCTTCCCTCCACACTTCCACACCCGTGTCCGGAACTACCATATATTCGCCTTCTCCGTCATATTCCACTACATGACACAAACGTCCGTCCTCCAGTTCTAGTTCAGCGAAATAAAGGGTCTCTCCGTTTCTGAGCTCACGTTTTTCCGCTTCTATCTCATAATCAACCCCCTCTATATTACGCCGGAGTATCATCGTTTCCACCCAGGTCTCTCCCGTGGTCGCGCAGGCAATTCCATTACTTCCCACAAAAAGAACCATCAAAACAGATGCAGCAATTGCCATTTTTCTCATCACACTTCCGACAGACGTTCCTCTAAATTTTTCCGCGCTTTCGGTTATCCTTCCTACCTTCTCTGCCAGGCCTTCCGGCACCGGAATTTCTTCAAAGGTCTCTTTATAAAAGCTTCTGTTTTGTTCTTCTCCGCTCATTTCCATGCCTCCTTTAGCTTTTCCTTCAGCTGCTGTCTTGCTCTGAGGAGTCTTGTTTGAACCGCTGTTTCCGAGAGTTTCATAATCTCCGCAATTTCTTTTACGCTGTAGTCTTCAAAATAATACAAATGTACCATCTGCCGGTACTTTACAGGAAGCTCCCGTACCGCGTAGTACAGGTCACTTTTCTCCGGGTTCGAAAACACCGGCTCCCGTTCTGCTTCTTCCAGATAAGTAGTCTTCCGGTGCCACGCCGTCCTCCACAAACTCTTACACTCGTTTACCACTACCCGGATTAACCACTTTCTGGCGTAGTCATCATCCGGAAAGGCTTCCTTGCGTTCCCACAGCTTCACAAACGTGTTCTGCGTCACATCTTCCGCATCACTGCTACAGGTACAGCCGTTTAATGCTACGCGGTAGATACTGCCCAGATACAGGTTCACCAGCCGCTCATATTCTTTTGTATCCAAACCAACCACCTCGTTTTTCTTTTGAAAAGCTTTTCACTTAATGAACGCATGAGAAACGAAAAATATCACACACAGAAAAAGAAAGTGCAAATTTTTATCGCACTTTCTTTTAAATTCATTCGTATCACCTTTCTAAGTATTTCATCCACTCTCTCGGTCCCCGGTATTTCACACTTTCGCTTGCTACCTTTCCGGCAAACTTTAACGCCTCTTCGTAGGAATACCCTTTCTCGAAATAACCGTAACAAAAGGCTCCGTGGAAAATATCACCAGCTCCCAGAGTATCCACCGCGTCCACAGGCTCCACCGGCAATTCTTTTTTATCCTGCAACGTCGAACCGTCATCCCGACCTAATTTCGTTTCCCGATACAATATCGGACATTCCCCTCTGGTCACAGCCTTATGCGCCACATTGCACTTCATCTCAAATATCGTATTCCCCGCTTCATCCTTAAAATCCTCGGAGGCGATAACAATATCCGCTTTCTCCAAAAACTTCTCTATATTCGGCTTGAAGCTTCCCGCATCCAGGACCACTGTCTTTTCTTCCGACATTCCGAACTCGCTCAAAATATCCAACGAAATCTCCTGCTGGTTACAGTCAAACAGTACGAAATCATACCCGCTTAATTCATACTTCCGATTTACCTCAAACTTGTGCTGGCCGCTTAAAATCGTCCGTTTGCCGTCACTTGACACTACAATACACGCCATATTCGGTACCGTATCGTACTCGGAATAATTGAGAACCTTTACGCCATACCCGTTCAGTTCTTCTATCATCGCCCGGCTCTCCGTACTGTCCCCTAGGCAAGTCGCCAAAGTGGCATCGCCTCCCAACGCCGCATAGGTAATGGCCGCATTGGCCGCCGGACCGCCGATATAAGTGGCAAAGTCCTCTGTTTTAGATTTGTGATTGTGAGCCGGCAAGTCGTCCGTGTAATATAGAATATCTTTGGTACAAAGGCCGACAAAGAGCCCTTTTTTCTTCTCTGATGTACGGCTCGGATCTATTTTTCCCATACGATGTTCCCCCTCTTCTTCTGCTACAAGCAACGTTCTTCTTTCATTCACATTCACATACGAACTCTCATGACACATTGACTTCCCTTCCATTCTATCATACGGCGACAAAAATTGCACCCATGTTCACAAACACAGGTGCAACTTATTTTCCTATCACGCACTTAGTTCGAAAAACTCCGATTTCTGCACACTCTTAGTTCTCACTGTAAATTACAGTCAAATCCGGATGCAACTGCAAAATAGATGCCGGACAGGACGGCGTAATCGGACCGAAGAATGCCTTCTCCACGATGTCCTTCTTGTTCTTGCCGTTAGCGATTAAGAGTACCTTCTTTGCACTCATAATGCCACCCATACCCATGGTAACCGCCTTTCTCGGTACATCTGCCTCAGAAGCGAAGAAACGGGCATTTGCCTCGATGGTGGACGGGTCAAGATCTACCACATGGGTAGCCTTCTCAAAGTAAGTATCCGGCTCGTTGAAACCGATGTGACCGTCAAGACCGATACCGAGAAGCTGTAAATCAATACCGCCGGACTGTGCGATTAACGCATCGTAAGCCGCGCACTCTGCCTCAAGGTCTGCTGCGCAGCCGTTCGGCACGTTGGTCTTGGTAACGTCGATGTTAATCTTCTCGAACAAATTGGTATTCATGAAGTAACGGTAGCTCTGGTCGTTGGTACCGTCAAGTCCTACGTACTCGTCAAGGTTAATGGAAGAAACCTTAGAAAAATCTACTTCACCTTTTGCACACTTCTCTGCAATTTTCTCATAAGTACCAAGCGGAGAAGAACCGGTTGCAAGACCTAATACGCAATTCGGTTTCATCACTACCTGTGCGCAAATAAGCGCTGCTGCCTTGGTGCTGAGTTCGTCGTAGTTGTTTACTTTGATAAAATTCATGATGTTATCTCCTTTTCATATTTATTTGACATGCTCCATTTTCAGGATAGCCTATTCTCTGTAACATAGATTCATTTCTTACTTCTACAGACGTTCTATCTGCGCTCCACAACCGTCTTTGTATCCTTTACGATACAATTTGCCGGATACACTCCACGCAGGGAAGTCAGCGGGTATACAGAAGTGTTCTTACCGATGACCGTACCCGGATTGATAACGGAACCGCAACCTACGTCTGCGCCGTCCGCCAGGATACCGCCGATTTTACGAAGTCCGGTCTCGTAGTCCACATCGCCGTGTACCACAACCGCCTTGCCGTCGGACTTTAAGTTGGAACAAATGGTACCTGCTCCGGTGTGAGCCTTGTTGCCCATGATGGAGTCACCGATGTAATTGTAATGCGGCACCTGCACCTTGTCAAGAAGCACGCAGTTCTTAAACTCGGAAGAGTTACCCATCACACAACCTTCGCCGGTGATAACGCTACCGCGGATAAAAGCCCCCGGACGCACCTCGGTACCGGAACCGATAATGGTCGGTCCTTCGATGGTAGCGGTCGGATAAATCTTTACGTTCTCACCGACAAGCACGCCCTCGGCATACAGAGTATAGCCCGGAATGCCTTTTTCAATCAGTGCCTGAATGTAGCCCTTAAGCTTCGGAAGCATCTCCCACGGATACTCGCAGCTGTCAAACAGCTCCACCAGATAGTCCGGCTGGGATGCATACAACTCCTTTGTCTTTACCAGTTTATTCAACACAATGTCCTCCTTCGACAATTACTTTTACTATCATTTCCGCGTAGGCCACGCATAACTCCTGGGCCTCAGCTTCCACCATGACGCGGATTACCGGCTCCGTGCCGCTTTCCCGAAGAAGTACTCTGCCCTTTTTATTGATGAGCTTTTCTACCTCTTCCTTTGCCTTTAACACCTTGGCATCAGCAAGCACCGCCGCCTTATTCTTTACGCGAACATTCTTTAAATACTGCGGATACAAATGAATCGGCTCGGCTAACTTCGCCAAAGAAGACTTGGAATCGCACAGCTCCTCCGCAATCATAATCGCCGTCAAAATACCGTCGCCGGTGGTGGCATACTTCTTTAAAATAATATGACCGGACTGTTCGCCGCCGATGGCGTAGTCGTTGTTCTGCATACATTCGTAGACAAAACGGTCACCCACCTTCGTCTGTACACACTTGATACCGGCCTCTGCGAGACTATCCACAAAACCGGAGTTGGACATAATGGTGGTCACCACCGTATTGTCATTCAGAGTACCGCGCATCTTCATACGCTTACCGAGAATATAAATCATAGCGTCGCCGTCTACTTCGTTGCCGTTTTCATCCACCGCAATACAACGGTCCGCATCACCGTCAAAAGCAAAGCCCACATCCAGATGCTTTTCTCTCACCAGCTTCTTTAATTTTTCAATATGAGTGGAACCGCAACCCTCGTTAATATTCACACCGTCCGGCTCATCCCCGATGACATAGGTCTGGGCGCCCAATGCGGAAAATACCGCTCCCGCAATATTCCAAGCTGCACCGTTGGCACAATCCAAACCGATTTTCAGTCTCTTGTAGGAATTGGAAGCCAGGGAAATGAGATACCCGGTGTAACGGTTTCTTCCTGCGGAATACTCGTGAATACAACCAAGCTTCGCTCCCTGGGCCAGCGGCAGATCCTCGCCGGTGACACCCAGCTCGTGTAAATCTCCGTCAATGTAGGCCTCAATCAGCGCTGTCGTCTCATCGTCCAGCTTCTCACCGTAACGGTTCAACACCTTAATACCGTTGTCCCCAAACGGATTGTGGGACGCCGTAATCATAATACCGCAGTCAAACTCATCCTTACGGGTCACATAGGATACACCCGGCGTGGTAATTACGTGTAGCATATACACATCCGCACCGCTGGCAGCCATGCCCGCCACAATGGAATACTCCAGCATATAACTGGAACGGCGGGTATCCTTACCGATAACAATCCGCGGGCGATACCCCGGTTTCGTACAACCGGAAAGCTTGGAGGAATAATACCATCCAAGGAACCGGCCCACCTTATAAGCCTGCATGGAGGTCAGATTCACATTTGCCTCTCCTCGGAAACCGTCGGTACCGAAGTACTTCAATTTTCTCGGTCCCTTCTTCGGGCTCCGGTCAATTTCTATTTTATCCAATAACAATTCATCTGTGGTTACGCCGAAAATCTCCGCCAATTGAATCACCTTTTCAATCTGCGGAAGCGCCTGGTCCATTTCCCACTTGGAGATAGACTGGCGGGACACCCCGAGGGTCTCCGAAAGCTGCTCCTGAGACATATCTGCCACGTTTCGTAAGTGAATGAGTTTCTGTCCGATGGTCATACGCATTCTCCTTTTTTCACATACTACTATACTACGTGCTTCATTATAGCAAAAGAACGAAGTGGTTGCAAGCAACTTGGAGATATTATTTTTGCAACTTATGGTTGCGTTTTGGGTATTTTTTCGGTTTTTTAAATGGTTTAAAAGTTATTTCATAAGAACTTACGTGCATTTTGCAAACTATTGTTTACATATCTATCTACTTGTCTTCCAACATTTCCAGCAACTCCGGCATGTCGTTTTTGCACCCTTGTCAACAGAAAAGTGCAAAATTTGCACCTTCCATCATCTAAAGGTGCAAATCCTGCACTTTCATCTTTCTCTATTATTTACGCACACGAATCAGTCAATACATGTAACTACCGGATTCCTGCTACCGAAATTTAAACAGGAACGTCAACAACGCCGGCATATGACAGAAGGAACCCTCCAAACGATATCGCAGTTCGCCCACTTCTTCCTTTACTGTAATCGGCAGTTTCTCCAAAGCTTGCTTCGTATCTTCTTGCGATAACTGCGCACCGGCAGCGATATCCTCCAAAGATACAAAAAGGTCAAAATCCTTTATGGTCAACTCATAAAGCGCATACATGGTTTTCAGCACGCGTAGGTCCGAGAAACGCCCCATCGCAACAGACAGTTCATACAATTGGGAAATATTCGGTGTCTGAAAGGTCTTCCCAAGGGAGAAAAAGACACTGTCGGCCATTCGTCCCGTACTACCCTCCGGTTCGGAGCAAACGGAAAGTCCCCAGTCAGAGATATTACCTCCGGCATAGTCCTTTTCGTCCCACGGAACGAAGTTTTTGCATCCGTCGGTAACCGCAATTTCATGCAACAGTGCTGCAATACGATAACACTTTTCAAAGGATTCCTTCTCCGGAAGGGCCGTAAAATAGTCCTTCAGATTCAAACAGATATCTCCCAGCCCCTTCGTCGAAGAACAGCCGAGAAGCTCGTCCACGGAAACCTCAAAGAGTTTTGCCAGGTCCGGAAGCAACTGAATGTCAGGGCAACACTGTCCGGATTCCCATTTGGAAACCGCCTGATTCGTAACGCCCAGAGTCTTCGCCAATTCCTCCTGGGTCAGTCCCTTTTGTTTTCTTAAAAAAGCAATTTGCTCGTGTATTTTAATTGTGTTCATAGAAATCCTCCCTTTGATTTTGTTTTGTAGCTACACCTATAGTTTACAAGCATTTGGCGGCGAAAACAATCACCGATTGGTTTGAATCTATCATCAATCCTCCAACCGTAGGTTGGATAACCCGACCGATGTTTTGCCGGCGCAAAAATCCCTTCCCCTTCTCCAAAGGGCACTGTCGTTTGCCCCCAAATGCAGAAAAGAGGCCACCCGGGCCTCTCTTCTTATCTTCCGCTATTCTTACTTCAGCGCCTCTGCCACCGCATAATAGGCGTCTTTCTTTTCATAATTCTCGTCAAACAAACCGCAATACGGCCCGTTCTGCTTATAACTGTAATCCGATACGGACAGGGACGGATTATCGCGATATCCCCATACGGTAATGTTGGAAATCATGGTTTCTTCCGCATTCAGAGCCGCATACATCCGGAACAATTCTCCGTAAAACTCCGCATGTTTGTCCGATTGAGCCGGGTCGTAATTCCGCACTGCCATCTCGGTTACATGCACATCGACCCCCAAGCCATGGAACTTTGTTACGGCATTCTTGATTCTTGTAATATCCGACCGATTCATGCATCCGCCCTGCTGCCCGTAACCGCCGATATAGCTCTGCATGCCGATACCGTCACACAGCTTACGGTAGTTCCCGTTTTCATCCTTTGCATAGGAATTGATGCTCTTTACCAATTCGCAAATCGCATCCCTTTTTGCGTCATAGAAGGTGCTGTAATCGTTGTAAAACAATGCAATCTCCACCTCCGGATTCTTTGCCTGCAGCTTCTCCACCGTATTCTTCGCATACAGGAAGGAAAGTTCTACATAATCGTCTCCGATAATCGTATAAAACGGATTATCCTCTCCGTTACGCTTCGTGCGTACATGTCGCGGGTCGGAATAAACGTACTCGCCGGTGCCGTCACCAACTGCTTCGTTTACCACATCCCAGCAATATACCGTTCCCGGATACTTTTCCTCAAAATGGGTCATGACCTCTTCAATATAGTACTCCAGGCGCTTTAACATCGTCTCACGGTCCACATAAGCACCATTGCTTTGATAGCCTTCTCTGAAAAACCAGTCGCTCATATATGCATCCCACACCAACACATGACCACGGATTTTCACGCCCTGTTGCACCGCCAGCTGCACCATCCGGTCCGCCGTACTGTAGTTCATGACCGGCATGCCGTCCTCGCTTTTTTGCGAAGCACTCTTGTTTAATAGAGAATACGCCTTCATTTCATTCCCGAAACTTACACTGCTGCATTCCGTCCCCAACAAGGCTTTGTAGGCATCATCATATAAATTATCGCTGTTCATCACGATACCGAAACTGAAGTCATGTTTCTTCGCTTCCTTCAACAGTTCCCCGCTTTTGTTCACTGTAACAGGTGCCATCGCAGTTCCTCCTTTGTATTCGTTATCCATATGAAAGGTTACGGAATATACCGTAGCCACAAACCCGGAATAATCCTCCATTTCCGTACATGCCATCAACCCGATTCCCGCAACCTCCGTCGTTAGTGCCGGGGTCAGCGGATGATTCTCCACGCCGGAAGTCTGCCCATCGTAACGGACAAAAATCTCATTGAAATCCTTGTCATAAAGCTTCACGGCCAAATTTCCCGCTTCACTTTTCATCTTCACGGTAACACCCAGGCAATGTGTCATATCAACAGGCTCCGGAAGTCCCAGTTTAATCTCCTGATACAGCCCTTCATACTTAAGAAAGATGGAGCCGTCAGCTTCTACGGTATAATCCGTCCCGTAAGAGGTCGTATAATAAAGATCGTTGAAATCATACACCAAATCACCGGATTCAAAAGCCTCCGGAACCGTTGTCGGGACCGGGGGTGTACTCGAAACCGGTGTCTCCGTCGGAACCGGTGTCTCGGTAGCTTCCGGAGCTTCCGTCGGTGCCGGCGTCTCGGTAGCTTCCGGAGCTTCCGTTGGTGCCGGCGTCTCGGTAGCTTCCGGGGGTTCCGTCGGTGTCGGGGTTACAGTCGCTTCCGGAGCTTTCGTAGGAGCTACTGTCACTTCCGGTACTTCGGTAGGCGCTATCGTCGGCTCTGGAATCGGCGTCGAAGCAGGTGTTTCCGTAACCGGATTCTTGTCACCTTCGCCCTCAACCGGCGCAACTGTGGCAGTAATCCCCACCGTCGGCGTAGCATCCGTTTCCTCCGGAGTCTCTCCGGAACATGCCGCAAAGCCAAAGACCAAAACCGGGCAAAGTACCGTTAACATTAATATCTTTCGTAGTTTCATAGATACATCCTCGCTTTCTTCTTTTCATGTATGAACTATGCTATTTGTGTCCTTTCATTCCATTGTTCCGACCATTGTCAACACACTTTAATACGGATAATCCGCTCTGATGTACTCCGCATCTTCATCATCAAAATATCCGCGCTCAATCAAGACACATTCCACATCATCAAACACTTCGATATCCCAGGTACCCACACTGCTTTCCTTCATTTCACCTCTGGCTTCATAAATCGCAATCAAATCCACCGTCGTCTCCGTCCGGCTCGCAATGCGGAAAACATTCTCATTCCCGTTGTAACTGCCGCAATCGTACATCTTTCCGACTTCAAACTTAACCATTTTGTTTTCCTCCTCTTACCGTGCTTACGCCCAACCTTTCCATACATCCGGCTGATAGCCTACCGTTGCCTGCTTTCCGTTACGTACAATCGGTGTCTTCATGACCTGCTGATTGGAAAGAAGCTTCTCCTCCAGTTCGCTTTCCGCAATATACTTTAACAGCGCCAAGGTATCCTTATCCTTGCCCTCCTCGTTAATCACTGCTTTGATGCCGCCCACCGCCTGACAAACACTGCGAAATTCTCCTTTGCTCAGTTCCTTTTCGCTCATATCAACAAACTGGAATTTGATACCACGCTCTTTAAAATAACGCTGGGCTTTCTTTGTATCGTTGCACTTTTTCGTGCCGAAAATCTGGATGTTCATGGTCATTTTTCTCCACTAAAATTTCACTATTTTTACACTATATTATCAAAAAGAAGTAGCCAAACTCACATTTGACTACTTCTCGTTTACCTAACGTTTAATTCAGCGTCTTCATGGTTGGGAACAACAATACATCTCTGATTGCCGGACTGTTCGTCAGCAACATCACCAGTCTGTCGATACCGTAACCGATACCACCGGTCGGCGGCATACCGATTTCAAGGGCATTCATGAAATCCTCATCGGTGGTGTTTGCTTCTTCGTCACCTGCGGCAAGAGCTGCCTCCTGTGCCTTGAAACGCTCTCTCTGGTCAATCGGATCATTGAGCTCGGAGTATGCGTTACACATTTCCCAAGTGTTAATGAAGAGCTCGAAACGCTCTACGTAATCCGGCTTGTCCGGCTTTCTCTTGGTAAGCGGAGATACCTCTACCGGATGGTCCATAATGAAGGTCGGCTGAATCAGGTGCTCTTCTACAAACTCCTCGAAGAAGAGATTTAAGATGTCACCCTTCTCATGACGTGCCTCGTAGTGTACATCCTTCTCGTCCGCAATCTTCTTTGCCTCAGCGGTATCCTTTACCTGGTCAAAGTCCACGCCGGTGTACTTCTTAACTGCCTCAATCATGGTCATACGCTCAAACGGCTTACCAAGGTCGATGGTGTGCTCACCGTAAGTAATGGTGGTAGTACCGCAAACCTCCTCCGCAAGATAACGGAATAAGTTCTCGGTCAAATCCATCATGCCGTAGTAGTCGGTGTATGCCTGGTACAGCTCCATGAGGGTGAACTCCGGATTGTGTCTGGTGTCCAGACCCTCGTTACGGAATACACGGCCGATTTCGTATACCCGCTCAAGGCCGCCTACGATTAATCTCTTTAAGTAAAGCTCTAAGGAAATACGAAGCTTTACGTCCTCATCCAGTGCGTTGTAGTGGGTCTCAAACGGTCTTGCGGATGCACCGCCTGCGTTTGCCACAAGCATCGGAGTCTCTACTTCCATAAAGCCCTGTCCGTCCAGGTAATGACGAATGGAGCTGATAATCTTGGAACGCTTTACGAAGGTCTCCTTTACGTCTGCGTTCATGATAAGGTCCGTGTATCTCTGACGATAGCGGATATCGGTATTGGTCAGACCGTGGTACTTCTCCGGAAGGATCTGCAAGCTCTTGCTGAGCAGAGTCACATTCATGGCATGTACGGAAATCTCGCCGGTCTTTGTCTTAAATACTTCACCTTCGATACCTACGATATCGCCCACGTCAAACTTCTTGAAATCCGCATACGGTGCTTCACCGATGCTGTCTCTTGCCACATAAGACTGAATATTGCCCTTTAAATCCTGCACATTACAGAAGGAAGCCTTACCCATTACGCGCTTGGACATTACACGTCCTGCAATGCGTACGGTCTTGCCTTCCATCTCCTCGAAATTATCCTTAATTTCGGTGCTGTGATGGGTTACGTCATACTTTGTAATCTGGAACGGGTCCTTCCCGTCTGCCTGCAACTGAGCAAGCTTTTCTCTGCGGACACGCAAAAGCTCGTTTAAATCCTGCTGCGGTGCCGCCTGTGCAGTCTTCTGCATATTTTCTTCTGCCACTGGTCTTTCCTCCGAAACTTCTTTTTATCAAACAAAACCGGTACCGCTGGTGAAACCGCGTACCGGTTGTTCCTGCATTAGTTAGACTTCTGAATCTCTAAAATCTTATACTCAATCACGCCGGCCTGGGTCTCAACCTCAACCACATCGCCTACCTTATGACGAAGTAATGCCTTTCCTACCGGAGACTCGTTGGAAATCTTGCCCTGAAGGCTGCTTGCCTCGGTAGAACCTACGATACGGAACTCAAGCTCCTCGTCAAACTCCATATCCAGAACCTTTACTTTACAACCGATATTGATAACATCTACATCAACGTCCTCTTCTACAACAACTTCCGCATTCTTTAAAATCTTCTCGAGTTCTTCGATACGAGCCTCGATTTCGCGCTGCTCATCCTTTGCTGCATCATACTCTGCGTTCTCGGAAAGATCGCCCTGCTCTCTTGCTTCCTTAATCTTATCCGCAACCTCTTTACGACGATTTACCTTTAAATCCTCGAGCTCGTCTTCCAGTTTCTTTAATCCCTCATAAGTCAGTATGTTTTTCTTTTCTGCCGCCATAGTGCAAAATCCTCCTTTATCCATACTTCTCCAGTATTCATAGTATTATAGCGTATCTTCCGATATTTGTCAATGTTTTTCTGGGGACGCCTCCTTCTGATTTACACGCCATTTCCACACCGCAGTTCCGATTATGATAGTATATCCCACAAAGCTCCACACATCCGGCAAATCCCGGAAGAAGATAAAGCTTAAGATTGCGGCAAAAATGACCTGCGTGTAGTCGAAGACAGAGATCTCCTTTGCAGGAGCATGGAAGTAGGCAGCGGTGATGGAAAACTGGCCGCCGGCTGCGGCTGCTCCGGCTAAAAGCAGACAAACGAGCTGCTTGGTAGTCATAGGCTCGTAAGTAAGTATCATGCCCGGTATCACAGAAACGCATGAAAATACCGCAAAACAAAACACGATAATATCACCCTTCATGCCGTTTTTACTCATTTTACGAACACAGGTATAGGCAAGGCCCGCACCCAAACCGCCAAGGACTCCGAACAAGGCCGGAATGCATTCCATCTGAAAGGATGGCTTTACCACAAAGAGTGCTCCCGTAAAAGCCAAAATAACCGCAATCACTTCCTTCCGGTTCGGTCGCTCTTTTAATACGAAGATAGAGAGTATAATACAAAAGAACGGTGACAGCTTATTTAACATGGAAGCATCCGCGATGTTCATCTGCCCGATGGCGTAAAAGTTACAAAGAATTCCCAAGGTTCCGCCGATACAACGCAACGCTAACGGCCACAGGTTTCCCTTTGGAATCGTGACACGTTCCTTCTTTTTTATAAGCATCCCGACTGCGATAAAGCCGGCCACCAGATTGCGGAAAAAGCATTTCTGCCATACCGGTAAATCTCCCGCCATCTTCACAAATAAATTCATGGAGGCAAAGAAAAATGCCGCAAACAAAATATAGCGGATTCCTTTCAGCTTCTGTTTATTCATAATTCAATCCTTCTTTCCGGATACACTCCGTTGTCAAACTCCCCGCCTGCAATTATTTTCTTTTCGACCACAGTATACTCCTTCTTCCCTTTCTTTTCAAGTATCTTCCCTCTTGTAAAAAAAGGCCTTCCCCCTTGTCTTTTCCTCCCTGTCTTCTCTTTTCTGTCCTCCGAAAACAGTTCCCGGGAAATCGCACCACACTTCCGCAAAAAGTTTGACAATTTTTTGACTAATTTTACATAAGAAACACTTTACACTTGCCGAATTTCGTGGTATTCTATATGGTAGGTATTTTTATATGTTCTTTATAAAAAATACAATCATTACAATCCGCGCTACGGACATTGTCCGGCGCTAAACTTACAAGGAGGATATGTAACATGGCAAGAAAAATGAAAACCATGGATGGTAACACCGCTGCGGCTCACGTGTCTTACGCGTTCACCGATGTGGCTGCTATCTATCCGATCACCCCTTCTTCTCCGATGGCAGACTACACCGATATGTGGGCTACCCAGGGAAGAAAGAACATCTTCGGTCACGAAGTTATGTTGTCCGAGATGCAGTCTGAGGCAGGTGCTGCAGGTGCCGTTCACGGTTCCTTACAGGCAGGTGCTTTAACCACCACCTACACCGCTTCTCAGGGCTTACTTTTGATGATCCCGAATATGTACAAGATTGCCGGTGAGCTTCTTCCGGGCGTAATTCACGTTACCGCTCGTGCTCTTGCAAGCCACGCACTTTCCATCTTCGGTGACCACTCCGACGTTTATGCATGTCGTCAGACCGGTTTTGCTATGCTTTGTGCTAGCAACGTTCAGGAAGTTATGGACCTCGGTGCAGTTGCTCACTTAACCGCAATTGAGAGCCGCGTTCCGTTCTTACACTTCTTCGACGGTTTCCGTACTTCCCACGAGATTCAGAAGATCGAGATCTGGGATTACGATGACTTAAAGGATATGTGCAACATGGAGGCTGTTGAGGCTTTCCGTAATCGCGCTTTGAATCCGGAGCATCCGATTCAGCGTGGTACCGCTCAGAACCCGGATGTATTCTTCCAGGCAAGAGAGGCTTGTAACCCGTACTATGATGCTGTTCCGGAAATCGCTCAGCAGTACATGGACAAGGTTAACGCTAAGATCGGTACCGATTATAAGTTATTCAACTACCACGGTGCTGCAGACGCTGAGTCTGTTATCGTTGCTATGGGTTCCGCTTGTGACACCATCGACGAGACCGTTGATTTCTTAACCGCTCGCGGTGAGAAGGTTGGTGTTGTAAAGGTTCGTCTTTACAGACCGTTCTCCGCTAAGCACTTAATCGATGCTATTCCGGATACTGTTAAGCGCATCAGCGTTCTTGACAGAACCAAGGAGCCGGGTGCTCTCGGCGAGCCGCTCTACCTCGATGTAGTTGCAGCATTAAAGGGTTCCAAGTTCAATGACGTTCCGGTATTCTGCGGCCGTTACGGTTTAGGTTCCAAGGACACCACCCCGGCTCAGATTATTTCCGTATTCAACAACACCGAGAAGAAGACCTTCACCATCGGTATCGTTGATGACGTAACCAATCTTTCCCTTGCAATTACCGAAAATCCGGTTACCGCTCCGGCAGGCACCACTGCTTGTAAGTTCTGGGGTCTCGGCGCAGACGGTACCGTAGGTGCAAATAAGAACTCCATCAAGATCATCGGTGACCACACCGACAAGTTTGCTCAGGCATACTTCGATTACGACTCCAAGAAGTCCGGTGGTGTTACGATTTCCCACTTACGTTTCGGTGACAAGAAGATTCAGTCCACCTACCTGATCAATCAGGCTAACTTCGTAGCATGTCATACTCCGGCTTACGTTCGTAAGTACAACATGGTACAGGATTTGGTTGACGGTGGTACCTTCCTTCTGAACTGCTCCTGGAATATGGATGAGTTAGAAGAGCATTTACCGGGTCAGGTAAAGAGATACATTGCTGAGCACAACATTAAGTTCTACACCATCGATGGTATCAACATCGGTAAGGAAGTAGGTCTCGGCGGACGTATCAACACCATTTTACAGGCTGCATTCTTCAAGCTTGCTAACATCATCCCGATTGAGGATGCTGTAAAGTATATGAAGGACGCTGCTACCGCTTCTTACTCCAAGAAGGGTGATGACGTTGTTAAGATGAACCATGAGGCAATTGACCGCGGTGTTCAGGGTATCGTTGAGATTCAGGTTCCGGCTTCCTGGAAGGATGCTAAGGATGAGGACCTCACCGAGAAGGCTACCTGCGGCGGTGCTGATGTTCTTAAGTATGTTAACTCTGTTCAGGCTAAGATCAACGCTCAGGATGGTAACAGCCTTCCGGTATCTGCATTCGTAGATTACGCAGACGGTTCCACCCCGACCGGTTCCGCAGCTTACGAGAAACGCGGTATCGCAGTTGACGTTCCGGTTTGGAATCCGGAGAGCTGTTTACAGTGTAACCTTTGTTCCTATGTATGTCCGCACGCTGTTATCCGTCCGGTAGTTATGGACGCTGACGCTGCTGCAAAGGCTCCGGCTGGTGCAGCTATGGCTGACATGAAGGGTATGGAAGGTAAGAAGTTTGCTATGTCCATCTCCGTACTTGACTGTACCGGATGTGGTTCCTGTGTAAATGTATGTCCGGAAGTTAAGGGCAACAAGGCACTTTCCATGGCTAACCTTGAGACTCAGCTTGAGGCTCAGAAGATGTTCGATTACGGTACTACCTTAGAGACCCCGGCAGAGGTTCTTGAGAAGTTCAAGGTAACCACTCCGAAGGGATCCCAGTTCAAGCAGCCGCTCCTTGAGTTCTCCGGCGCTTGTGCAGGTTGTGGTGAGACCCCGTACGCTAAGTTAATTACCCAGTTGTTCGGTGATAGAATGTATATCTCCAATGCAACCGGTTGTTCCTCCATTTGGGGCGGTTCTTCCCCGTCCTGTCCGTACACTGTAAATAAGGAAGGCAAGGGTCCGGCTTGGGCTAACTCCTTATTCGAGGATAACGCAGAGTACGGTTTCGGTATGCAGCTTGCACAGAAGGCTCTCAGAAAGCGCGTTGTAGCAGCAGCTGAGAACTTACTTGCAGTAGCAGAGAAGGATGATGTTAAGGCAGCTCTTCAGGGTTACCTTGATACCGTTAACTCCTCTACCGAGAACGGTCCGGCTACCAAGAAGATGATCGCAGCTCTCGAAGCTTGCAACTGTGACAACGAAGATCGCAAGTACATCCTTGCAAACAAGGATTTCGCTGCTAAGAAGTCCCAGTGGATCTTCGGTGGTGACGGTTGGGCATACGACATCGGTTTCGGCGGCGTTGACCACGTTCTCGCAGCTAACCAGGATGTAAACATCTTCGTATTCGATACCGAAGTTTACTCCAATACCGGTGGTCAGTCCTCCAAGGCTACTCCGACCGGTGCTATCGCACAGTTCGCAGCAGCTGGTAAGGACGTTAAGAAGAAGGATCTTGCAGCAATCGCAATGAGCTACGGTTACGTATACGTTGCACAGATCGCTCAGGGTGCTGATTACAACCAGTGTGTAAAGGCAATCGCAGAGGCTGAGGCATATCCGGGTCCGTCCCTCATCATCGCTTACGCTCCGTGTATCAACCACGGTATCAAGGGCGGTATGAAGAACGCACAGACCGAGGAGAAGAACGCAGTAGCAGCAGGTTACTGGCACCTCTTCCGCTTCGATCCGCGTCTTGCAGAGGAAGGCAAGAATCCGTTCCAGCTTGACTCCAAGGCACCGACCGCTGATTACAAGGCATTCATCGAGAGTGAAGTACGTTACAACAGACTTTCCAGAACCAATCCGGAGAGAGCAAATGCACTCTTCGAGAAGGCTGCAAAGGATGCTGCTGACAAGTACGCTAAGCTTGCAAAGATGGCAGAGAACTAAGATCGCGATGAACCGCGAAAGCCTTAGTAAAGTAAGATAGAGAAATCCCCGGTGAGAACTCGTTCTTAACCGGGGATTTTTATATCTTACGCACGCGGTACGCGTGCTGGCGGGTGCGTAGCAACCGGCAACTAAGAGGGCTGTCGGGAAACAAATCTCCCTTTTTGCGCTTCACAAGTCGAAGACAGTTGTGGTGACCATATTAAATTCGCTTTTTGCTTTTCCCGAAGGGTCGCGCTCTTAGCGCAGTCAAAATCACCTTTTAGAGGTGCTTAGGCACGAGGACGCCACCGAGTGGCTTAGCAACTCTTAAAGGAAGTTTGACGGAGCGTTGCGACTTGCAAAAAGGAAATTAATATGGTCACCACAATGTCTGACCCCTGAAAGCACAAAAAGGGCTATCGCACCTGCGACAGCCCTTTTATCCACTATTTCACTTTTGCTCCAAACGGTGCCAGCGACAATGCCGCCAGCTTAAAGCACTGCTTTCCGAACGGAATTCCGATCACCGTGATACAGCATATCGCACCACCGACCACATAAGCCATTGCCAGCTCCAAACCGCCGAAAATAATCCAAATAATATTGGCAACCGGATGCTTTCCGAAATTTGTATCCACATCCTTCTTAAACGGCCAGAACACCAATCCCGCAATCTTAAAGCACTGCTTTCCGAACGGAATTCCTACAATGGTAACACACCACAACAGCCCCAGGAAAAACCAGGAAACCGCTGACCATAGACCGAAAAATAACATCCACAAAATATTCCCGATGGTACGCATTTTATACTCCCCCTTATCTTATGTATTCTTTCCTTTATAGCTGCTTAATAAAATTCTCGATTACCTTCACATTTGCATTCAGATTCTGAATCGTTGCCGCAATCTCCTCCAGAGAAGCCGCCTGCTGGGTAAACGCATCGGTTGCATCCTTGGACTTCTCACTCATGTCGTTCACCTGGTCCTCGATACCGGTTAACATGGTACCGATGGTCTGCGCCGACTCGGTGGTATTATCGGACAATCGCTCAATCTCTTTGGCAACTACGGAGAAGCCTTTTCCTGCCGTACCTGCTCTTGCCGCCTCGATGGAGGCATTTAAGCCTAAAATCTTGGTAGAATTACTAATCTTGTTAATTGCACCGAGAATCTCATTCATACGGTTCATCTCGGTAAGCAGGTTGCCCATAAGGCCGTATACCTGTTGATTGCTTGCGGAAGCCACCTGTACTCCCTCGGTAATCTCGTTTACTGCGCCCATTACCTGTTCAATCTCCTGCGCCAGATTTGAAATCGCATCCTTCACGGTGTTAATTCTCTCCACACTCTTTGCAATCATGAGACAGCCCACTACTTCTCTGCCCTCACGAATCGGAATCGCATAGGACATAAACGGAACGCCGTATACTCTGGCAGGGACCTCACGTACCATACGTTCCCCGGAACGAATTACCATAAGCGGCGTAGCCTCTGCCGGGAACGGCACACCGATATCGCACTTTACCGGAATCTCCGGACACGGCTGATTGTAAATAAAGCCCTCCGTATTGGTGACCGCAACAGAAACCGGTTCATCAATAAACAACGGAATATAAGGGGCCACCGCTATTACAGACTGTAAAATTGCCTTTTCATTCGAAATATCCATGCCATTTCCTCCTGTGCTCTTCCTATTTTATCTTGTGCAATCCCACCCGGAACTACAACAGCATAACGCCCTTGTTCTCCGCCTCTGCTCTCACATCGTCCGGCCAAATGGAAGCCTGCACCTCACCGATATGGGCCTTACGAAGAAAGAACATACAAATACGAGACTGACCGATACCGCCTCCCACGGTATACGGAAGCTCCTTATTCAGCACTGCCTTCTGGAACGCAAGCTCTGCTCTGTCCTCGCAGTTCGCCTTCGCAAGCTGCTCCGCCAAAGATACCTCATCCACACGGATACCCATGGAGGAAAGCTCAAGCGCCATATCAAGTACCGGATAATATACCATAATATCACCGTTTAACTGCCAGTCGTCATAGTCCGGTGCTCTGCCGTCATGACGCTCGCCGGAGGCCAGCTTATCACCGATCTGCATAATAAACACAGCCTTCTTTAAACGAGTAATCTTGTTCTCACGTTCCTTTGCCGTATCGTTCGGATACATGTTCTCCAGCTCCTGAGTGGTAACAAATGTAATCTCCTCCGGCAAAATCTCCTCTATGTAATCGTACTTATCCGCAATGTAATGCTCCGTCTCACGAAGGGCCGCATACACACTGCGCACCGTAGATTTCAAATTGTCAATATTGCGCTCGTCGTGCAAAATCACTTTTTCCCAGTCCCACTGGTCCACAAAGATGGAGTGAATATTGTCCGTATCCTCATCACGACGGATGGCGTTCATATCCGTGTACAATCCCTCTCCGTAAGAGAACCCGTACTTTTTTAACGCCATACGCTTCCACTTTGCAAGAGAGTGTACGATCTCGACTACCGCATCATTCTGCTCCTTGATACCGAACGCTACCGGACGTTCTACGCCGTTTAAGTTATCATTCAAACCGGACTCCGGTTTTACAAACAACGGAGCGGACACACGGGTCAAATTCAACTGCTTCGCCAGCTGACGCTCAAAATAATCCTTTACATGTTTGATGGCACCCTGTGTCTCCTTTACGGACAGTGCCGAACGATACCCTTCCGGGACATAAAAACGTTCCATAACAACCTCTTTCCGCGCTGCTTCTTCTAAAATCCGACTTACCTTGCAGCGTAATTATAATAAGTCTAGTATATGCTAATAGTGTACCATTTTTTCCGATAAATTACAAGACAGAAAACCTTTATTTCCGAACCATTTCACAAAAGTGCGTTGCTCCGTCAGGGTTCTCTGACGAAACAACGCACTCATAGGAAGGAATTTACATAATTCTACTTAATCGAGCAGGAAGGAGATATCCGCATCTTCCGGGATTGTAAAGTAATAGGTCTCATACACATTGTAGCCCTCTCGCGGCACATCAAGAGATACCCGATAATTCTCATGCCGGTCATAGTCCGACACTCCGCCGTAATAATACAGCTCCTCCCAGGTACAAAGCTCATACAAACGCTTATAATCCTCTTCATCCACCGGAATCACGTTGTAACCGTAATCCCAGTCCTTCGGATATTCAATCTGTGCCTCTACAAGCTTATTATTGTCTCCGGTCAAAACATACTCCGTCACTTCCACCGATTCGGTAGACCAGACGTCTCCCATATATCCTGCATCTTCTTTCTGTACCACCTCAGGAAACTCAATCCGCATCAGTTCCTTACCGGTCCACTCATACTCCTCATCCGGATAAAAACCGCGCTCCGCCAGAAACGCAAGGGTCTCGGTGAAAGAAGGATACACCGGAAGCTCGACCTTATACACACGGGAGTTATCATACGGCATTCCGTCGGAATCATATTGCACCCTGTAACTTACGAATTGCAAATTCAATACCGCCACCGGTAAGGTGTTCAACTTTTCCTTTAAACTCTGGGCCGCCAGTTCCCTGCGGACAATAGCCATAAACTCTGTCCGTTCTCCTGTACTGAGGTTCATGAGCTGGGTATTCATTGCATGCACCGCGGTAATCGATTCCAAAATATTTTCCGGCACCGAGTATACATCGCTGTAATGAACTTCCTTATACTCCATACTTTCAAAGACAGGTGCAAACAAATTCTCCCGAATCTCCGGTACCCGATACTCACGATATACCGTTTTTCCGTTTTCCAAACGATAGGTCACCTCCACACGGGTAACCGTTGTAGCAGCTCCCCGCTCCCGCAGCTTCCAGTAATATTCATTATCCGCAACCAGGGATTCCAGATACGGGTACACCGCATCTATATCCGTCAACTCCATCTCATACACTTCGTCCGTATAGTTCATGTATGAACCGTCATATTTATAATTGTTGCGATACGTGTCCAATCCGGTAATATCAATGGCAACGGATTCCAGCTTTTTCTCCTTCGGAAGGTACTTGTCATATCCGAAGGTGTCGTACCGCATCACCAGTACAAAGGCAACCGCAACTACCGCAACGACACCCAGAGAAGTCTTATCCGCAAAGCATTTTCTCACATCAAAGTAGAAAATACTCTGAATCAGCATATGGCAAATCACAACGCCTAAAATAGCACCGAAAATCATCCACCCCGGCACTCCGTAGCTACGGTCTGCCGCCTCATGGAATAACATACCGATAAGCGCACCGGCCAGTAGCTCCACCGAAATCCGGATCACCGGCTTTAATATCGGGAACGCAATGGCCTTCCCCGCACCGTCGGACGGTCTTGCCTTATATACCAAAAGGGTAATCACCGTCAGCACCGCTACAAACGCCAGCTCCTGCAACAAAACAAAGGCCACTCCCACTTCTCTTCCGTTCCAGGAATAGATATAGAAATATTCCGGGCACAAGAATCGCAACGAATGTAAGCGCTCATTCAGAGCATCTCCCATATAAGTATAGGTATTAAAAAACTGCTCTTCAAACCAATTATAGATAAGCAGTACAATCGGTGTAATTCCGAACACCCATCCGCTGACCGCACAAAACACCACAAAGTTTCCAACAAAGGTTACGCACAAAATAAACGTCGTGTAAATCGCCAGATAGCCAAGCAAATGTACCGCCAAACCCTTTAACACAACGAAGAACACAACCGCCCTCATATTTCCGGTAACCGTAATAATCAAAATACTTACCAGTGCCATGACCACATACGGCACCAGATAAATCAGCACACCGTTGATATAGCGTACCGCAAACAAGGTCTCACGCTTTACCGGCAGGGAATGGAAGAAGTCCACCTTCTTCTTGGAAAACAAGTATCCGAACCCGCTGACCGCACAAATAAACGCACCGCAAATCGTCACCATTATCATCCATGCACTGTTGTATGACATAGGTTCTGCCAAACGTATTGCAAAATGATCCAACATTCCCGTTCCGAAGCCTCTGGAGCTTGAAATCTCCATGGCAATATAAATCGGTACCGGCAAAACAAACACAATGGCCGCCAGAATAATCGTCCAAAGACGCTGACGCAAATCTTCTTTTAATAATTTAAAGAATGAGCTTCTTGAAGTCATATCCTGCCACCTCCGTTTCACTGATAAAGATTTCTTCTAAGGTCAGCGGAAGCATCTCAAAAAATACCGGCTCCGCCGCTGCCACACGGGCTGCAATTTCTTCCTGGGTGCCACGCACCGTGAGCGTCTTTAAGCGTCCGCGTTCTTCCCTGTTCACTACCTCCAGGCCCATAAGTACCCGTGCTTCCTGCTCCTCGTCCGCAAAAACACACTGGAGCTTGTGGATACCGGTACGCATCTCTTCAAGGTCCTTGGAAAGAAGCACGCCTCCCTTATGAAGCAAGCCCACATGGTCGCAAATATCCTCTAATTCGCGAAGGTTGTGGGAAGCCAGCACCGGAGTCAAACCACGCTCCGTAATTTCCTTTGCAAAGATACTCTTCACCGCCTGACGCATTACCGGGTCCAGGCCGTCAAAGGTCTCGTCACAAAGCAAATACTTCGTGCCTGCACAAACGCCCAGCAAAATAGATACCTGCTTTTTCATACCCTTGGAAAAGGTACTGATTTTCCGGGACAACGGAAGTCCCAACTGATCCAAAAGCTCCAAATAGCGCTTGCGGTTGAACTTCTCGTATACCGCGCCGTAATAATCCGCCATATCCACCGACGTGCCGTTGTTCAAATAATACGCATCATCGGAAATGTAAAACACTTCCTTCTTTGCTGCCGGATTCTCATATACCGGCGCATCGTCCACCGTAATCTTACCTTCATCTGCCTTTAATACCCCCGCTATCATACGAAGCAGGGTGGATTTGCCGGCACCGTTGGTTCCTACCATACCGAACACAATACCTTCTTTTATTTCTACGGAAACCCGGTCAACCGCTAAGTTCCCATCAAAGCGCTTTACCACGTTTTCTGCCTTAATCATCCGCTTCACCTCCTACACCTTGTTTCGACGCCCCCGTCTTATTATCCTGCCACAAAGAATCCAACAGACCGTTCAGTTCTTCTTTTGTCATACCGGCTTCTTTGGCCTTATGCACCAGTCTGCCTGCTTCTTCCTTCACTTCCTTTTCCCGAAGGGCACGTGCCGCCTGCATATCCGCCACAAAGTTTCCTTTTCCCTTTACCGCATATATCACACCTCTGCGTTCCAGCTCCGTATAGGCCCGCTGAATGGTATTCGGATTGATGGAAAGCTCCATGGCCAGATTCCGCACGCTGGGAAGCGGCGCATCCTTTTCCAAGACCCCACACAGCACCAAGCTTTGAAAGCGCTCCACAATCTGCTCGTAAATCGGCCTCCGGTCGGTATAATCGATAATAATCAATCTTCATCTCCCCCTTTCCAACTGTACTAGTATACTTAATACAGTTTGAGTATAACATAGCGCAGGCCATCTGTCAACAATTTCCTGCGCTGAAATTATTCCACGGAATCATCTCCATAAGTTCGAGTGTAATTCCTTTTTGCTTTGTTATTTTGATAAGTCGATCTTTCTTACCTTATCCCTTACCTTCAGCACAAAGGAAGGCGAAACCGAAAGTTCGTCAATCCCCATACGAAGGAAGGTTTCCGTAAGTGATATATCCGCCGCAAGCTCTCCGCAGATACCAATCCATGCACCGTGCCTGTGAGCATTTTCCACAGACATCTCAATCAGTCTGAGTATCGCTTCATGGTGCGTATCACAAAAGCGCTCTATCTGAGGATTTTGTCTGTCGCAGGCAAGGGTGTATTGAGTAAGGTCGTTTGTCCCCACACTGAAAAAGTCCACCATAGGTGCAAGCTTATCGCTGATAATTGCCGCTGCCGGTGTTTCAATCATAATACCGAGTTCGATGCTGTCGGAATACTCGATATTATCAGTCTCCAACTCACTTTTCACCTGTTCGCACAGGGCAAGAATTTCCTCAAGTTCGGAAACACTTGTAATCATAGGAAACATGATTCCGAGCCTGCCGTAAACCGAAGCACGGTAAAGTGCTCTCAGCTGTGTTTTAAAAATCTCCGGTCTGGTAAGACAAAGTCGGATTGCACGAAGTCCGAGAGCCGGATTTTCCTCTTTCTCCAGATTAAAATAATCCGCCTGCTTGTCCGCGCCGATGTCGAGTGTGCGGATAATCACCTTTTTCGTTGCCATGCTCTCAAGAACACGCTTGTAAACCTTGAACTGCTCTTCCTCGGTAGGATAATCATTGTTTTCCAGGTACAGAAACTCACTTCTGAAAAGTCCGATTCCGCCTGCGTCATTAAGCAGCACTTCTCCGATATTGGCAACGCTTCCGATGTTGGCATATATATTAATATTTCTGCCATCCTGAGTCACATTTTCTTTTCCCTTCAAATTCTGAAGCAGTGCCTTTTTTTCAACTTCATCTTTCTGCTTTTTTTCGTAAGCGGCCAGCGTTTCTGCATCGGGATTAAGGAAAAATTCTCCTGTATAGCCGTCCGCAACAGCCATATCTCCCTCCTTTATCCGGCCAAGGAACTCCTCTCCCACACCGATAATCGCAGCAATATTCATATTTCTTGCAAGAATTGCCGTATGTGAATTGGATGAGCCGTGGGCCGTAACAAAAGCAAGAACCTTGTCCTTGTCCAATGATACTGTTTCACTGGGAGCCAAATCATCGGCACAGATAATTACCTTTTCATCGGAAACAGAGTGATTCCCTTCACTATCCGTCATACAGGCAATAATTCTGTTTGAAATATCGCGTATATCTGCCGCTCTTGCCTGCATATAGCTGTCATCCATGGAAGCGAACATTTCCGCAAAATTGTCTGCCGTAACAGCAATAGCATACTCCGCATTCACACTCTGCCCGTTTATCATTTCTACGATTGCGTCATTATAGTCATCATCCTCAATCATCATCATGTGGATTTCAAAAATCCGAGCATTTGCCTCGCCGACTTCCTTAAGCGCCTTATCGTAAATGTCCTGAAGCTGTTCAATTGCTTTTTTCTTTGCTGCCTCAAGGCGGGCAATCTCTCCTTCAGCATGATCAATTTTAAAACGTTTTACCTGAACATCTTGCCGTTTAAAAACGGATACCTTACCCACAGCAACCGCTCCGTAAACTCCTTTTCCTTGGTATTTCACCATACATCACACCACCTTTACAAATCACATACTGCGCAGAATTTCTTCTTGTAATTTTCTATCGCCTTCTCAATTACGGCAACAGCTTCCATTGGTCCGCCGATCTCTTTCACATCCGTTCTCTTACTTTCAAGCTGCTTGTAAACCGAAAAGAAGTGCTTTAACTCTTCAAAAATGTGCTTAGGCAGTTCCTTTACATCGGTATATTGCATATAGGTTGGATCGCTATAGGGAATTGCAATAATTTTCTCATCCCCCATTCCACCGTCCTCCATGTACATTACACCGATAGGATAACTCCGTACAAGGGTCATAGGCTGAATCGGATGCGAACAAAGAAGAAGTACATCCAACGGATCGTTGTCATCCCCATAGGTGCGGGGAATAAAACCATAATTCATGGGATAGTATGTCGCTGTAAACAGCACTCTATCCAACGACAGCAATCCTGTTTGCTTATCCAACTCATATTTCATATTGCTGCCTTTGGAAATTTCAATTACCGAAACAAAATCCGTGGGATAGATTCTGTCTTCCGCGATGTCATGCCAAATATTCATAGCACTACCTCCTAAATCTCCGACAGAACAACATCTGCTCTGTCGGAGAGTGAGTTTATTAAAGATTGTTTTCTAAAAAGGTCTTGATTCCCTCAAAAGCAGTCTCTTCATCGCCGCCGTTTACGGTCACCGTAATGGTATCTCCGCACTTTACACCCAATCCCATAAGAGCCATAAGCTTAGCCGCTCCTACTGTCTTTTCGCCCTTCGTGATAGTGATTTCGCTGTCAAACTCCTTTGCGGTCTTTGCAAGCATTCCTGCCGGTCTTGCGTGGATTCCGAGTTCGTCCTTAATTATGTACTCAAATGTTTTCATAATGATGCCTTCCTTTCGTTATTTCATTTCAATTATTTTTTCACCTGTTGCTATTACTCCCGTACCGACCGCCTCTACCGAACTATAATCATCGGTATTGCAGATAATCATCGGAGTGGTTGTCTTAAATCCCGCATTTCTGATACCTTCTACGTCAAAGGAAATCAACAAATCTCCCTTGTGAATTTCCTGTCCGTCGGAAACATGCGTTTCAAAGAACTTTCCGCCCAGCTTTACGGTATCAATTCCGATGTGAAGAAGAATCTCACATCCCTCTTCGGAAACAAGATTGATTGCGTGTTTTGTATCAAAAACCATGTCAACCTTACCGTTGCACGGTGCATAAAGCTTTCCTTCGGACGGTTCAATCGCAATACCCTCACCCAGCACCTTAGAAGAAAATGCTTCATCTTCCACTTTCTCAAGAGGCACAACAGTACCGTTCATATGGGCATACAGTTCAATTGCCTTGCCCTCGGTCTTATTCGTTTTCTCTTCCTGCTTCGGTGCTTCGCAATTTGTTTCGCCAAGCAGGGCATCAACATTGTCGGACTCTGCCGTGTCAAGGAAATCCTCAAGCTGCGATTTCACCACGGAAACATGCGGTCCGTAGATTACCTGTACCCCATTGCCCTTGTGAATTACGCCGGAGGCACCGCTTTCCTTTAACAAACCATCCTGAACCAAATCCGGATTACTAACCGTAACTCTGAGTCGTGTCGCACAGCAATCAACATCGGAAAGATTTGACTTTCCGCCAAGACCCTTCAAAATCAATGCACTTACTCTGTTAAACGCAGCCCCGTCCTTAGCAGACACTGCTTCTTTTCTTGCATTCATATCCTTACGGGTATAAAGCTTTGTTTCTTCGTCATCTGCTTCTCTACCCGGCGTCTTGTAACCGAACTTTGTGATCATGAAGTAGAACACGAAATAATAAACCACCGCATAGACAAATCCCACAAGTACAATCCATATCCAGTTTGTTTTCTGATTGCCCTGCAAAACACCAAACAAAGTAAGGTCAATCGCACCGCCGGAGAAGGTCATACCGACACCGACGCCGAAAATATGCATCAGCATATAAGAAAGTCCGGCAAGAATGCAGTGTACTACATACATCACAGGTGCAACAAACAGGAAAGTAAATTCAAGAGGTTCGGTAATGCCGGTCAACATAGAAGTCAGTGCTGCGGAAAGAAGCAAACCGCCGACCACCTTTTTCTTCTCCGGGCGAGCTGCCCGGTACATTGCAAATGCAGCAGCAGGCAGACCGAAAATCATAAACGGGAACTTACCCGACATAAATCTTGTTGCAGAGACAGAGAATTGCTCCGTTGCCTTAGACGCCAACTCCGCAAAGAAGATGTTCTGCGCACCCTGAACAAGCGCGCCGTCAATCATCATTGCACCGCCAAGCTCTGTCTGCCAGAACGGCATATAGAATACATGATGCAGACCGAACGGAATCAGTGCTCTTTCAATAATTCCGTAAATCCAGGTTCCGGCATAACCAGATTCCAGTACTAACTGTCCAAGCTGTGCAATTCCTCCCTGAACCACCGGCCAGATATAGAACATCGCAATACCTACAACAAGGTATACAATACTCGTTACAATCGGAACAAATCGTGTGCCGCCGAAGAAGGACAGAATCTGCGGAAGCTGAATTTTATAGAACCGGTTATGCAGCGCTGCTACACCGAGTCCTACGATAATTCCGCCGAACACGCCCATCTGGAGGGTCGTAATTCCTAAGGAAGTGGTGGTTGAGTTGGCCGCCATCGCTTCCACACCACCCTTTGCGGAAATCAACGCACTAATGGCTGTGTTCATAACCAGATAGCCGATTGCTCCCGAAAGAGCGGCAACTTCTTTTTCTTTTTTTGCCATACCGATAGCAACACCCATTGCAAACAACAGTGCAAGGTTATCAAAAACAATGTTACCGGTTTTGCTCATGATGTCAAGAATGGTATAGAGCAATCCGCCTTCTTTGATAATGTTTGTTAAATTATAGGTTTCCAATGTGGTAGGGTTTGTAAAGGAGCTTCCTATACCGAGTAGCAACCCTGCAACCGGAAGCAGTGCGATCGGCAACATAAAAGAGCGTCCGACCCTTTGTAAAACTCCGAATATTTTATCTTTCATAGATACCTCCATATTTCTTATTACTCGTAATAATATCATCTCAGCTGGTACCGGGCTGAGTCGATATAATACGTATTAAAAATCAGCTTCTGTACTGATTTTTTTCAAGTGAATTGCAAGCGTAATCAGCTCATCGTCATTGATGTCCTTTTTATAGGTTTTCTGAATATACTCCTGTATGCAAAGAGCACCTTTATAATGCCTATTACAAGTTTTCTTTATCATGGCAACAAATACTGCGTCATCACTCAACTTCTGCGGAAGCGGTTTGTTTTGAAACAGTCTTTGTGCAAGATATTTCAGATGTGTCAGAAACCGTTCATAGGAAACGGAATCCTTGTTGAATTTCTCCTTATAATGATATTCTGCCATTTCAACGCATCCGTTAATCATTTTTGTAATATCATACACATCACTCATTTTTATATCCAATCTGGCGTTAATAATATGCATTGCAATAAAGCCGGCTTCCTCTTTTGACATTGTAATCCCCAGTCGCTCCTGCATCTGTTTCACGCAGTACTCTCCCAGAGAAAGTTCCTGCGGATAGGATTCTCTGATGGAATCAAGCAATGGATTAGTAAATTCTATCCCATTTTTCTTTCTTTCAATTGCGAAAGCAATATGGTCACTCAATGTAACAAGAAGTGATTCGTTTAACTTAGAAGGATACACATTTTTGATATGCTCCACCATATCGTTCGTAAACACCATATACTCCGAAGGAATTTCCTTGAGCAGGGAAATCATCTTTTTCTGTAGCTCGGAATCCGTAATAAGGTAAGTTTTCTGTATTTGTGAAGGATCAACTATGTCGCCGTATTTCTTTCCGAAACCGATTCCTTTACCGGAAACAATTTGTTCTCTTCCGTTATCATCCAGCACACACAAATTATTATTATTAATCACCTTAATAACTTTCATGATTTCCTCCTTGTCATAATAATAAAAAAGACCAACCTTTATACACAATAAGCCCACAAAAGAACCTAAAACGTGCAAAAAGTTGGTTATGCCCTAACGGTAACACTCCACTACATCATATATTCGATTTTCTTGATTTTAGTCTACTATATTCTATCAAATTTGTCAATATCCTTTTCATGGGAGTTCGAAATTTTGTACATTTTGCACAGAGCAGCATACTAATTTATGTTCAAATTGCACAAAGGTAGTCCCTCTACCATCTGTATCACCTGAGAATACATGGTCCGGAAACGAATAGAAAACAGCTTCATATCGTACTCACACGGTCCGTACAACGGGTCCGTTCCGTAAAGAATCCCTTTTTCCAAATCATACCCGGTCAGTACCACACAGTGCTCGAAATTTTGCCAGTACAGTTCTTCTCCGTCTACCATCCACACCTGTGCAATATACGGAGCCTGCAGATCCATCGTCGTCCACGCCAGTACCGGAGCCTCTTCCACCATGGAAAGCAATTCCGGAAAGGAAACATTTTCCTTGGCAACTGCGGTCACGGCATGGTTTCCTTCTGTCAAATACCAGTTTGCGGTATCCGCAATGACCGGTGCAAAGCATCCCGCTGATGCGACCCTCTTTCGTGGATCGCCCACAAAAGCCTCTCTAAAGTCCGTCTGTCCCCATGCGCCCTTCGGCAACCACCGGTCTGCCAGCTCACATTTATCCGCAGATATTCCGTAGTGGGAAAGCAATATCGCCAGCCCCGTCACCTCACAGCCGTGAGGGAGCTCCGGATTCTGTAATATAGTCTCTGTTTCATGAAACACCTTTTGCTTTTCCAATGACACAAAAGCCGCATCAAACTCTACGTTTTCCGGTTGCACCATTGTGTAATGGGAACCATAACTACAATAGTAGAATCGTCCGTCCGACACCACATACCAGCCGTCCTCAAACACCGCCAGTAGACGGAACTCTTCTCCTGCTCCTCCATATCCGCAAACCGTCCCGTTATGGTCCGGTGTATCGTATAACGTTGTCTGCGCCTGGGCATATAATATAACATCTCCGGAAAGCTTTGTCGCCTTGCTCCACCAGCCTTCGGAACCGTTTACGGGACTTTGCGTCAACGCTTCCCGCAGCGGATCCTTCTCCGTTTGTGCTGTCGCATTCCCTTCACCATCCGCAAGACCGCCTCCCACGGCATCCTTCCACGCCCCGGCAAACCAACTCTCGTACTCCGCCTCCCCCACAGGGCCGAAATAATGCACGGTTTTCTCCCCCGCCGTCTCGGCACGTTTTGCAGCTTCCCTTTCTTCCTTCCACTCGGTATACTGCGCCTTCCACACGGCAAAGGTACCGTTCCGTGACAGAAGCGTCGCTGTAAGAATCAACAGCACCGCCACCGTCGCCACCAGAAAAATCCATAAAAAAACCGGAAGCACGCCGTCTTTCTTTTTCTCTTCTGAAAACTTATCCATGACGACCTCCTTCCGGTATTTCAAAATTTCTTAAAACTTCACTTCTCTCGGCGCTCCCCCAAAGCTGGCAAAGGTTGCCGTAGCATCCTTAAAATAAAGCACCTGAGTATTCCCGTCATCGGCAGAATACATAGCCTGCAAATTCGGGTAAGCATCCAACATTGCCTGACGAGCCTCCCGTCTGTCATCCTCAATGAGTTCCCCTGCCACACGAAGCCAGGTGCCGTCCAAAAAGGCACAAATCTCCGCCTTCGGATTTGCGAGGAGCTGCTTTGACACCGGCTTTACCTTACCGGTCTGAATATAAAGCTTATCCTCAAACATATGTATCGTACCGAAGGGTCTTACTCTCGGCTGGTCACCCTCCACCGTTGCCAGATAGTACGTTCCGGCTTTCTTTAAAAACTCGTAAACCTCCTGCATGTTGCTACCTCCTCCGTTTGTCCTACTGCGTGCGTCATGCTCCGCATAACTTCTATATTAAGTATGATATAAGGAGGGGGAAAAGTCAAGAATGAAAAAGGCACCACATATCAAATGTGATGCCTTTGAGCTGGGGTACAAGGATTCGAACCTTGAGATGACGGAGTCAGAGTCCGTTGCCTTACCGTTTGGCGATACCCCAAAAATATTCCGCTGTATGTCACAGCCACGAATGATATTATAACCAATCTTTTTCAAAAATGCAAGTACTTTTTTAACTTTTTTTATTTTTTCTTTTGAGGAACATTTTTTACAACCAATCCACCGTTTTCCACCGGCTTTTGCCTTCTGCAACATTTTCCTTACCACTCACATCTTTTCATTGTTTTTCTTCCTTTTCCATGCTATAATTTACCTGTAAGTGCAACAACAGCCTTACTTCCTGCGGCTCGGGGACGGCACCCATAACAAAAAACAGCACCGCACACAAATCTTCTGTGAGAGGGGAAGACACCCATGACAAAAAACGTAACGGTAACAGATGCACAAGGAAACATTATCGGCACCACTTACCCCAAGCGGGCGAGTGGGCTCATTAAGAATGGACGGGCGATTTTCGTGGACGACTGTACCATTCGTTTGTCCGGAAAACCAGAGCCGTCCGATACATACAACACATCGGAGGTAAATCAAATGAATTACATCTTTTTTAATCCACGAAATTGGTCTTTTGATCAGATGCAGAATAACAATCAAAACAACTTCGGCTACGGCAGAAACAACGGGTTTTCACAGTCCTTTCCGGCAGAACGCAGTTTTATCAACGACTTTGACGGTAGCTTGATAGAAAGCCTCATGTTCGGTGACTGGAACACATCCTATGCCCGTGCTGTCTCTAAAGAGCTTTCGCTTCTCCCTGATACGGAGTACTGCTTCGTATTCTGGTTAAACGGCGGCGAGAATGACTCCGGCAGCGAAATTTGCCGGTTACAGATTACTTTCGGCGGTAACTGGGATGATTGTTATACCTACAAATTAAACCGAAACTACATCAAACCGGTTCTGCACAAAGACGGCTGGGAGTTGTATTCTATCCCATTCCGTACACCGGTAGCGTATACTTCTACCGGCTTTGGCACCGTATCTTCCGGTCTTGGTACAGCAGCAACAAGTCCTGTTGCGAGTTCCGCAACTTCTGCGCCCCCGCAGTCCGGCAATAGCGACATTGCCCCAACGATAGCCACTTACCTTGCTTTTACCGTGGGTGTTGCCCCGATGGCTGTAAAGCCTGCCAAGGAATTAGAGGCTTATAGCGATTGGGAGGATGCCCCGGACGAGTTCGCAAGCGAACGTCCGCAACGTCACAATTTGGTATTCGCAGACGGTTGGCCAAGCATCAGCCAGTATGGCGGCGATAAGTATTCCACTGAAGCATTACGGGCAAAAAAAGCCCGTCGCATGGCAGAGACTCCCCCGCAAAATACAGGTAATGTTCAATACGGTAGAATCGACCTTACCACCGTTGACTGGAGCAAACCGGCGGAAGTACAAAAAGCATTGGAAACCCTTTCCGATAGTATCAGAGAACAGGCAACCAACTTAGAGGAACACTTCGATGAAGTATCCGACTTCATTGGAGATTTGCAATCGCGTTGTGAGGAACTTCGAGACAAAGCAGAGACGTTGGGAGAACACATCGGTGTCACGTCAAAGTCCTTCGGCAAAACCGTGGATCTTTCCGTACGGGTCACTGCTTTGGAGAATGAATTGAACGCTCTGAATGACCAAACCGATACACTGTTTGTCCGTTTCGGTGCAGGAGAGCTCGATATTCTCAAACAAGGAATGTCCGACGACGCAGCAGAATCTTTCTTAGATTTCTTAGACTCCGAGCTGGACACTTTGGAAAGCCAGGCAGATGACATCGAAGGAAAGTTAGACAACATCGAAGAGATGTTAGATTCTATTGCAGATGAGGCAAATAACGGAGAATAGTTTTTTTCATCGTACAATCGGTAAAAGACTGATTTCATATGTGGATGATAGACCGATCCATTAATATTTTCAAAGAAATAACGGCAGAGGCCATCGCGGTCTCTGCCGTTTTAGTATACAGTTTCGTTACGTGTCTTTTTTGCTTACACTCTCACGCCCCACACGCAAAGCGGTGTCTGCTCCGTCGGTACCGTCAGCTTCTTATCTTCAATCAGCTTCTCCAGAAGGAACGCCGCCACATCCAAACGGTGATGAATCTTTGCCACGTCGCCGCACTGGCCTTTTACCGCTGTCGGTGCATGCTCCGTTAACATCTTCTCTGCCTGTTCGGAAATCCGAAGCATGCAGTCACATACAAGCTCTGTGATCGGTGCAACCAATTCCTGCGCCTTCCGATACACTTCTGCCGTGAATACCGGGAAGTTGGCGGAAAGCACGCCATCCGTGCAAGACACAAAGCCCTTCTCGATTAACTCAAGCAAAACCACACTGTCTCTGTCGGCTTCCCCGTTTAATACTGCCGTACACATTGCCTCTGCTCGTTCCGCAAAGTTGTTATGGGAATACCGCTGGCAATGTTCAATCACGCTGTAGTTTTCCGCAGAAAACCACGCCGTACCTAACTGATTCCACGTCTCCTCGGTAACACCATGAAAATGACCGTTCACATAGTCGTTATCGTATCCGAAAATCCAGCCGTTTCCGCCCAAAGCCAGTTTCGGCATCTTCCCCAGCGGTGACTTCTCGACCGCCTGATTCAACGCATTCACCATGGCGATATTTAACATTGCAAACAATAAACGATTGTCATCAAACGCATTTCCTGCAAAGTCCAACGCACGGAACTCCGGCAATAACGCAACTGCCTTCTCATACACCTGTGCCGCAACACCGGCATAGACCGCTGCGGTATTTTTCACAAACTCCTTCTCATAAGCATCCGTAATAATCACCAGATTGGTCTGATACTTGTTGCCCACCTTCACAAGCACCTCTGCCGCTTCTAAGGCATCCAACTCCTCCTCTAAGTACGGCGCAGACACGCCAAGCTCCATGGATAATTCCTCCACACTCAGTGGCGTATAATATGCCGCCAGCATAATCGCTCCCGGAAGCTTTCTGCGGAATAAGTCCATATAGTGGCAACGATCGCCCCAAAAGTCAAGTCTGAATGTTCCCGGATTGTAGCTCTTTTCACCTAATTTTCTCATCATACCGATACCCTCTTTCAATAATTTTCGTGTTTTGAACAAATGATACTTTACCATTTCCAAACTGATATTTTGCTCTGTGGCAATCTCGGAGCAACTTTTGTTGTCCACATAGTAGGCAACGCACACTTCTCTGTGAGTTTTGGACAATAAGGACAACTCCCGGCGCAACAGATAAATCTGCTCATCCTGCTCCTCTGCTTCCAGATACTCCGCCTCCGGTGCAGGAATGTGATTTCCCATATACTCCTCATCGGAATGAGTTTCGGTTCTGCCCCGCAGTTCTTCCCGCTTGATAAATTTGCGGAAGGTATTGTCTGCAATTCTCCAGGCAAATCCCCAAAACGCTTCTTCCTTCTCCAGATTCTGTACCGAAACCAGTATCTCACACACAATCTCAGAAGCCAGATCCTCAACCTTATCCTTATCATAAAGTCTGGCGAAGGCAAATCCGTATATTGCGGTCAAGTTTTCCGATATCAGTTCGGATGCGAGTTCTTGTGTCATTTTTGTTCTCCTTTTTCGAAAGCTTTCATACATATAGTATCGAGGGCTTGTCATCGGTTAACGTTTTTTTGAAAATTTTTGAAAAAGTTTTTTGTCTCACTGTTTTTCGACAAATCTGCGGTCGATTTGTCATAAAAATCATAGAACAAGTCGTAATATATTTCAACAAATAATTTTGTGGAACACTATGCCGATTATTGACAGAAAGCCTAAAAACAACTATAATAGAGGGTAGCGTAACTGTATCGTTACAAAACAAATTTTTTATCAGAAAGGAAGACAAAAATGAACAATATGCCAAAGGTTAAAATCGGTATTGTTGCTGTTAGCCGTGACTGCTTCCCGGAAAGCCTGTCCGTTAACAGAAGAAAGGCAGTCGTTGCTGCTTATGCTGCAAAGTACGGTATGGATGACATTTATGAGTGTCCGGTATGTATCGTAGAGAGCGAAATTCAGATGTTAGAAGCTGTTGAGGATTTAAAGAAGAACGGATGTAACGCACTTTGCGTATATCTCGGAAACTTCGGTCCGGAAATCGCTGAGACCTTGCTTGTAAAGCACTTCGACGGTCCGGCTATGATTTGTGCTGCAGCTGAGGAGTCCCAGGGCGATCTTATGGACGGCCGTGGCGATGCTTACTGTGGTGTACTTAACGCAAGCTACAACTTAAAGCTTCGTAACTTAAAGGCATACATTCCGGAGTACCCGGTTGGTACCGCTGAAGAGTGTGCTGATATGATTAAGGAATTCGTTCCGATTGCAAAGGCTATCGTTGGTCTTCGCAACTTAAAGATTATCTCCTTCGGTCCGAGACCGCTCAACTTCCTTGCTTGTAACGCTCCGATTAAGCAGCTTTACAACCTTGGTGTTGAAATCGAGGAGAACTCCGAGCTCGACCTGTTCGAAGCATTCAACAAGCACGAGGGTGACGAGAGAATCCCGGCTATCGTTGCTGAGATGGAAGCAGAGCTTGGCGCAGGCAACAAGAGACCGGAAGTTCTTGCAAAGCTTGCTCAGTATGAGCTTACCTTACTTGACTGGGTTGAGGCACACAAGGGTAGCCGTGAGTTCGTTGCTATCGCTGGTAAGTGCTGGCCGGCATTCCAGACTCAGTTCAAGTTCGTTCCGTGTTATGTTAACAGCCGTTTGACCGCTAAGGGTATTCCGGTATCTTGTGAAGTAGATATCTACGGTGCTCTTTCCGAGTTCATCGGTACTGTTGTATCCGAGGATGTTGTTACCTTACTTGATATCAACAACTCCGTTCCGGCTGACATGTACAAGGAAGCAATCGAGGGCAAGTTCCCGTACACCCACAAGGATACCTTCATGGGCTTCCATTGTGGTAACACCGCTTCCAGTAAGCTTGCATTCTGCGAGATGAAGTATCAGAAGATCATGGCTAGAAACCTTCCGATCGAGTGCACCAACGGTACCCTCGAGGGAGATATCGCTCCGGGCAAGATTACGTTCTTCCGTCTTCAGTCTACTGCTGATGCACAGATTCGTGCATACATTGCAGAGGGTGAAGTTCTTGAC
>JAFYMC010000014.1 GCA_017556805.1 Lachnospiraceae bacterium
AGGAAAAGGTTACCTATGTTCATATGACCCCGGAAAAGGCAGAAGAAATCGTAGAACAGCACCTGATTCGTGGACAGGTAATGACCCAGTACACCCTCGGTGCAGCAACGAAATAAGGAGGAAGAAATATTATGTATCGTTCACATGTATTAGTATGCGGCGGAACCGGTTGTACTTCCTCCGGCAGCCTTCAGATTTTCGATTTATTAAAAGAGGAAATCGCAAAGAACGGCCTTGCTGAAGAAGTTTCCGTAGTACAGACCGGTTGTCACGGTCTCTGTGCTCTCGGCCCGATCGTTATCGTATATCCGGAAGCAACCTTCTATTCCATGGTGAAGCCGGAGTACATCCCGGAAATCGTTTCCGAGCACCTGTTAAAGGGTCGTATCGTTAAGAAGTATGTTTACGAAGATACCGTTCAGGAAAATGAGGAGGCTTTAAAGCCGCTTCATGAGACTGACTTCTACAAGAAGCAGCATCGTATCGCTCTTCGTAACTGTGGTGTTATCAATCCGGAGAATATCGAGGAGTACATCGGTACCCGCGGTTATGAGGCACTTGGTAAGGTTCTTACCGAGATGACCCCGGATGATGTTATTAAGTGCATCTTAGATTCCGGCCTTCGCGGACGAGGCGGTGGCGGATTCCCGACCGGTAGAAAGTGGCAGCTGGCAAAGGACCTTGTAAAGGGCGGCCAGAAGTATGTTGCTTGTAACGCCGACGAGGGTGACCCGGGTGCATTCATGGATCGTTCCGTACTTGAGGGCGACCCGCACGCATTAATCGAGGCTATGGCTATCGCAGGTTACGCAATCGGCGCTAACCAGGGTTACATCTACGTTCGTGCAGAGTACCCGATCGCTGTAGATCGTTTGAACATTGCAATCGGCCAGGCTAGAGAATATGGCTTACTCGGTAAGGATATTTTCGGTACCGGCTTTGATTTCGACTTAGAGCTCCGTCTCGGTGCAGGTGCATTCGTATGTGGTGAGGAAACCGCTCTTATGACCTCCATCGAAGGTAACCGTGGTGAGCCGAAGCCGAGACCGCCGTTCCCGGCTGAAAAGGGTCTCTTCGATAAGCCTACCGTATTAAATAACGTAGAAACCTACGCAAATATTCCGCAGATTATCTTAAACGGTGCTGATTGGTTCGCTTCCATGGGTACCGAGAAGAGTAAGGGTACCAAGGTATTCGCTCTCGGCGGTAAGATTAAGAACACCGGTCTTGTAGAAATCCCGATGGGTACCACCCTTCGTACGGTTGTTGAAGACATCGGTGGCGGCATCCCGAACGGCAAGAAGTTTAAGGCAGCTCAGACCGGTGGTCCGTCCGGCGGATGTATCCCGGCTGAACACTTCGACGTTCCGATTGACTACGATAACCTCATCGCTCTCGGTTCCATGATGGGTTCCGGCGGACTTATCGTTATGGACGAAGACAACTGTATGGTTGATATCGCGAAGTTCTTCCTTGAGTTCACCGTTGATGAGTCCTGTGGTAAGTGTACTCCGTGCCGTATCGGTACCAAGCGTCTCTATGAGATGTTAGATAAGATTACCAAGGGTCAGGCTACTCTTGAGGATCTCGATAAGTTAGAAGAGCTCTGCTACTACATTAAGGATAACTCTTTATGTGGTCTCGGCCAGACCGCTCCGAACCCGGTACTTTCCACCTTACGTTACTTCAAGGACGAGTACATCGCTCACGTTGTTGAGAAGAGATGTCCGGCCGGCGTATGTAAGGATCTCTTATCCTTCGTTATCGATCCGGATAAGTGTAAGGGTTGTACCCTTTGTGCTAGACAGTGTCCGGCTGGTGCTATCACCGGTACTGTTAAGGAGCCTCACGTTATCGATACCAGCAAGTGCGTAAAGTGTGGTGCTTGTATCGAAAAGTGTAAGTTTGGCGCGATTTCTAAGAAGTAAATTTCGCTTCGCAGTTGAATATCGAAGAAAACGACTGCGTCAAGTTCACTTGTAAGCAGGAGATTTCTTTGATAGGCATTCCTGCGGAGCAGGAAGCACCACAAGATGAACAAAATAACGAACTGCGAAGCAGTGGCAGGCAGCGTAGCTGACTGATTTTGTGAATCGAAGTGGTAACTGCGAAGATGAACTTGATATCTATTCAAAACGAATTGGAGGTAAAACATGGAAACCGTTACTTTAAAGATTAATGGTATGACTGTTACCGCACCAAAGGGCGCTACTATCTTAGAGGCAGCAAGAATCGCTCACATCGAGATTCCGACGCTTTGCTACTTAAAGGATATTAACGCAATCGGCGCTTGCCGTATTTGTGTGGTAGAGGTAAAAGGCGCAAGAAGCCTTGTAGCTTCCTGTGTATACCCGGTAAACGAGGGTATGGAAGTATTCACAAATACTCCTAAGGTATTAGATTCCAGAAGAAAGACTTTGGAACTTATTCTTTCCAACCATGACAGAAAGTGTCTCTCCTGCGTACGCAGCGGCAACTGTGAATTACAGAAGCTCTGTAAGGACTTAAAGGTAGAGTGCGAGAACGTTTATGACGGCGAAGCAAACTCCTACGAGTTAGACGAGAGCGCTGTTCACATGGTTCGTGATAACAACAAGTGTATCCTTTGCCGCAGATGTTCTGCTGTCTGTGAAAAGGTACAGGGCGTTGGCGTAATCGGCGCTAACGAGCGTGGTTTCAAGACCAACATTGCATCCGCATTCGACATGGGCCTCGGCGATACCGCTTGTGTATCCTGTGGTCAGTGTATCGCTGTATGTCCGACCGGTGCACTTTACGAGAAGGATTCCACCGATGAAGTTCTCGCTGCAATCGCAGACCCGAACAAGAAGGTATTTGTTCAGGTTGCTCCGGCTGTACGTGCTGCTCTCGGTGAAGAGTTCGGTTACCCGATGGGAACCGGTGTACAGGGCAAGATGGCTGCTGCACTTCGTCGCATCGGCTTTGATAAGGTATTCGATACCAACTTCTCTGCAGACCTTACCATCATGGAAGAGTCTCACGAGTTCCTTGACCGTGTACAGAACGGTGGCGTATTACCGCTCATCACTTCCTGTTCTCCGGGCTGGATCAAGTACTGTGAGCACTACTTCCCGGATATGACCGAGAACCTCTCTTCCTGTAAGTCTCCGCAGCAGATGTTCGGTGCTGTGCTTAAGACCTACTACGCTGAGAAGGAAGGCATTGACAAGAACGATATCGTATCTGTCAGCGTAATGCCGTGTACCGCTAAGAAGTTCGAAATCGGTCGTGACGATCAGAACGCAGCAGGTGTTCCGGATGTTGATATTTCCATCACCACCAGAGAGCTTGCTAGACTCATCAAGCGTCTCGGCATCACCTTCAACACCCTTCCGGATGAAGAGTTCGACTCCCCGTTAGGTTCCGGTACCGGTGCTGCAGTAATCTTCGGTGCTACCGGCGGTGTTATGGAGGCAGCTCTCCGTACCGCAGTTTGGAAGCTTACCGGTGAGAAGGACGGCACTCCGATCGAGTTCACCGAGGTTCGTGGTACCGAAGGTATCAAGGAAGCTACCTACGAAGTTGCAGGCATGAAGGTTAACGTTGCAGTTGCTTCCGGCCTGAAGAACGCAAAGGAACTCCTTACCAAGGTTCAGAACGGCGAAGCTAACTACCACTTCATCGAAATCATGGGTTGCCCGGGTGGTTGTGTAAACGGTGGCGGTCAGCCGCAGGTTGACGCATCCGTACGTAACTTCACGGATATCCGTGCCGTACGTGCTAAGGCTCTCTACGATTACGATGCAGCTAACACCCTCCGCTTCTCTCACGAGAATCCGGATGTGAAGGAGCTTTATAAGAGCTATCTCGGCGAGCCGGGTAGCCACAAGGCTCATGAGCTTCTCCATACGACCTACGTAAAGAGAAAGATTCATAATCTGTAAGATTTAGCCTTTAAAGGTTTCTGAGGGACCGCGCAATGCGCGGTCCCTTTGTTATGCGCGGCTTCCCGTTCTTACGATTTGCTCGAAGTTTTCTAACGGGTTTGGAACCCGTCTAAATGGTCTTGTTTTTTCACATCGCAACGCTCCGTCAAACTTCCTCTAAGAAAGACTAGGCCGCTCGGGAGCGACCTCGCGCCCAGTCTTTTCTAAGAGGTGATTTCGACTGCGCTAAGAACGCGGCCCTTCGGGCAAATTCAAAAACAAGACCATTTAGGCGGAACCCAAACCGGCACATAAAAGTTCCTAACAAATCGTAAGAACCCGCCACACCCGAGCCGCCGCGCAGATAAAATGCAAGATTACACTGCATTGCCTCTCTTCTAAAATAAAAAAGAGCCTACCCTGATTTACGGCAAGCTCTTTTCGCATAATATATTTCTATATACCAATATTCCAGTACACCTTAGACGCTTCTATACACACGTCCGCACCCGCAAGTACCATTACAAGCAGCGTCATGACAAACAACAGAACAATGGCCGCCTTATCATACACGATCTTACTCTTAAAGACATTGGACAGGAGAAGTTCAACTCCCATTCCAATCAAGATTAGAGGCCACAACCCCAAAATTATTTCATAATCCATAACATCCAAAAGATTGTGAAGCAGCAGCATAGCACCAAACCCCACCATACAGAATCCGGATGTAAAGGCTCCGACTCTATGGGTCCGAACAGTCGCCGTATTATTCTCCTTCTCCATTCAGTTCCTCCTTCTTGCCGGCAATCAACTTTAATCCTACAATAATAATTACAAGTGCTACCAAAACCTGCGGAACTTCATCCACAAACATATACACTTCTTCCCACATGTGGTCCGGAATCAAATAATAGATCCATCCCGCAACGGAATGCCATAATTGAGTCACACCATACACGATTAATACAATGGCACCCCATTTCCGTAACGAGGGATTGGTAATTTTAATCTTTCTTCCCTCCATAAAGGACGTCCATACATACTCATCCGTAAGAGATTGAAACTCCTCCTCGCTACATGCTGCCAGATTTCTGGCGTGAAAGAAGCTGTAAAACCAAACCAGCACAGCAAACAAAATAAAAACATCACTTACCCGGAGCGCATAAGGAACTACAAAGCACAATATAAATATTGTCATCAAACTAATGCCTTTTTTCATGAATCCCATATACATCTCAGCTGCCCCCGGTATTAAGGAACACAAAAACGTCCAGAACTTACCTTTTTTTTGTCTCATAAAAGCCTCCTTATTCTTTGAATAAATTAAATTTACTGTTATCCGCAAAAATGTTTACGCCACCCAGTACCTTTTCCAGCAATCCCCTGTCATTTAAAGCCTCTTCCTTCGTTTCATAACGATTTTGCATCTCAAATTCGTACTTGTGCTCGACGAAATCTTTTTTCTGTGGTTGCAGATCTGATAATTTAGGAAGTAACAGGACAGCCAAAACAGCTGCCGCAACTGTAGCCAATACTTGGAACCGATATCGCTTATAGGCAATGATTTTTTCTTGTTTTCTTAGCGTTTCCCGTTCCGGAGTTTCCTGCTCCAATATTTCCAGAATATCAATCATCAGATCCGGAGGAGCCGATACCAAATCATTTTGTTCCAAATCACAGATTATACGTTCCAAATCTTTATCTGTGAGATATTCCATATGTCTTGTCATTCACGCAACAACTCCTTTCTATATGATTTCTTTAACAGTTCCCTTGCTCGGCGAATGTGTGTTTTGACAGTATTGATACTCGTCTGCGAGTTTTCCGCTATTTCTCTCGCTGTTTTTCCTTCCAAAAAATATGCAATTGCCACATCCCGATACGGTGGCGAAAGTGCATTACAACAGACCTGCAGTTCCTCCAATAGTTCTCTGTTCAGCACATGCCGGAGCGGTTCCTCTCTCTCCGGCGATTCCAGGCAAGGCATCTTTTCTTCCTCCGTCGGCACAGCCTGTCTGTCCGCCGCCCTTAAGTAGTCGATACATTTGTTACTTGCAATCCTGCACAGCCATGCTTTCTCCGCTTCCACAGAGTGTTGCTCCAGATGTTTATAAGCCGACAGAAAGGTTTCCTGTGTCAGATCCTCTGCCGTAAAGTAATCTCCTGTCAGCTTGAGGCAGAGGGAGAAAATCAGATTCTGATACTGTTCGATCAGTCTTATTAATTTGTCTTTGGAATCGATTTTTCTCCACCTCCTTCTGCTTTCATATATTATAACGTATCAGTCAATGAAAAGGATTCAATTTTAATTACTTTTTCGTCCGACAAAGTATGGACAAAGAAAAAAACATGTGATATTATCAAAAATTAGTAATAGCAACAAGTCTTCCGAAAGGAGAATCATCCCATGAAGTATTTAAAGGTTTTGATAGCAACTTTGTGTTTTTTCATAGCAACAAGCGGATTTACCGGTTGTACTGCATTGGAAAAAGGACTGTCGACCAAAGAAGACGGTATGACAGAGGATATGCAGTATGGCAAAGAAAACACGAACGAAGAATGTATCGTGATAGAATCTTTTGATTATGACGGAGAATTAATCACCGTGGGATCGGATGTGGCAGGATACGTCGAATTGCCGGCTCATTATTATTTGTCTTATGAAAAGGAAGAAGAACAAACACTTCGCTATATCGATAAACCCGACAGTACTGTAGTGTTACTAATGACATATTATCCGATTAATTCTGACTTGGAAGCATCCGCCGCATCGAGCGCAGACTATTTTTATGAAGGTTATAAGAGAGCCGATTTGTATCCCGAAATTGACCAGGCTTCGGTCAGTAAGACAAAAGTAAAAATTGCAGGCAAAGAGGGATATATGGTTACATACCGTGATTCGGAAACGGGGACATGGTATACGGTCAGTTTAGTTCCATGCACTTCTGACGAAACACTTCGTTCGGTATGGGTTACTTATCCTCCGGAACATGAATATCTGTTGGACATGGTGATTTCAACGTATCGTTTTGAAAAATAGAAAAGGAAAATCAGAAATGGGTAAAAAAATCGGTATTGCATTAATCAGCTTACTAATGGCTGCTTTGTTTTTTCTAATTACAAAGAACGATGTATTGGTATTGCTCCATTCCGATAAAGATATTTATCAGGAGCCGGTAGAAAATGTGGAGCAGTTAAAGATTGGTACCTCAATCGAAACTGAAATTCCGTTTACATATGGATGTATTTTAGGTAGTGAATCATGGATCGACCGGGGAGACGATGTAAAATATGGTACCAGTCAGGATGTATACTATCTGATCCCGATCTATGACGAAAGTGATGATACTTATTTGGCATTAATAAGGGCTGACTTAAACAGCTCCTTACATAGCCGGCTAAAGAAATTAGAAAAAGACAGTATGGCCTACACAGAAGGTGGAACACGTTCCGCAGTTAAGTTTAAGGGCGGTGTTTATCCTATTGATAAAGAGACTCTTAAGTTGACAAAAGATATCTTAGCGGAAGCCGGATTGGTTACGGAACAAAGCATGTCGGATAACTATGTTTTACCTATCTGCTTACGCGAAAGCAATACCGCAAACGGATATATCGGAAGTGCTGTATGTGGAGTATGTTTGTTGATCGGAATTATCTTTTTCGCATGGTCATTTGCAAAAGGACCGAAAAACGAAAAAGGTGTATCCTATGCGTCTCGCTTGAAAGAGTTACGGACATTAGACAATACGGTTGTGGTTAAAATTAACGGCTACAATTTACTCGTTTCAAATATGCAGGATGTAGATAAAGCAGTTTTTGAAGGAGACATGGAAAAGGCTGTTAAGAAATTAAAAAGTTATCGTGCCAGCCAAGAAGAAGCCGAGAGAATTGCGGCTGAGTGGAAGAATATTGCTCGCATGCAGTAGAGCTTCAGCCAAACGAAAAGCACAATCTTTTTAAGCTCTTTCCGGCAGACACAGGGCTTCTTTGTGCCGCTGAAAAGGAAAACATCCTTTTTTCCTTTTCAGCGGAGTTTCTACTTTTACAAAACACCCATCTTTTCCCCACACTTTAACAATACCATCCCCTTTACAACCAGAAGCAAAAATACCACCACCAATGCATAAACCTGCCTTGTAAGCGCCAGGAAAAGTACAGTCACAATGCCAAGCACTACAGAAAGCCAAGTTACAATGTTTTGCCCCTTTTCCACGTTGCACCGTGTCAGAAAAAGCTTCCCTGCCCCGGTTATCACAAGTGCTAAATACAATACCCAATATGCCCTACAAATCCATCTGCTCGTCTCTGTATAGTGAAGCAGATTCACCGAATAAACATGCCCCTCCGCCGTATCCGGATAGAGCGGCAATATAATCAAAAGAAAAGAAAGCAGATCCACGACACCGAGCAGCATGCCGCACATTCTTTGAATATTTGTCTTATTTTCTTTTTCCGCAATCGCAAGTAACCGTTCCCCGGTTAACAGTTCATCTATCGTCACAGAGAAGAATCCCGCAATTTCTTTCAGGGAATCGATACTCGGATACCCTCGCCCCGACTCCCATTTGGATATAGCGGTTCTGGACACATACAAAGCCTCCGCCAGTTCTTCCTGCGTCATCCCTCGGCTCTTTCTCAGTTCCTTCAGTTTCTCGTAAAATTCCATATTACATCCTCCCAATCAGTTCTCTTTTTTCACACACGCAAAACAACCGCCTTATAAATACAAAACAATCCTGTACTCAGTATAACAGAACCTACAATGTCCGTAAACCAATGAACGCCGGAAAGCAATCTCCCCAACACCATATAGACAGAAAATATTCCGGTCAAACTACAAACCACTCGTATCACAAGGCTCTTTCTTACTCTGCGTCTTGTCTGATACACCAAAGTCGGCATCACGCCCAGTACCAGCAGCGTCGTAGAGGATGGGTAGGACGCTTCCATTCTCCCATCAATCGGTACCGGCCTGTAATTTATCGGAATCATCTCGAAGACAAGATAACACACAATCACTATGACATAATATATCCCCAAAAGAAGAATATCGCAATCCACCTTTAACAACCTTTTTCTCTTCACCCACTGAAAAAACCCCAGTACTCCGAAGCCCATACATACTGCTATCGGCACCAATCCCAACCAGTCCGTAATCGTATAAAGAGCCATGCGGACTCCCGTTACTTCATGAAACCAAACATTCAGGGTAGCAAACCCCACCTTAGTTCCGTTCTGCCCCACCGGCTGTACATCCACGACCTGTATCAGCAGAGTCCAGATAACAAATGCCGATACCTCCATACTCCCCCAAAGCAAACTCCGCTTCCAATCTTTTTCCTTCCCTCTTTTTGCTTCCTTTCGTTCCATCGCAATCTGTCCTTTCGTCCTATACTTTCCTCTCGGATACCTCCAGACTAGCAAAGAACCTTAAAAAATAAAAGAAACGTGCCGTCACACTGACGACACGTTTCGTAACATCCCTATTTCCCGGTAATTTCTCCTACTTCCGCTTTACCGGCCGCAGTACCTCATACCCGATTCCCTCCGGGTAATGTCTCTGGTAGTCCTGGCAAGCTTCCTCGTTCCACTCATAGCACACATGTCCGTGCTTTGCCGGGTCGTAGTTCCAGGCAAGGGTCTCCACCCTGCCCATGACCTCGCAGTTGTCCTTTAAGAAATCGAACGGTGGATGGTAAAATACCAGGTAATCGCTGGCCGGAATGCTTCTAATTTCAAAGCCTTCCGGAATTTCACCGTCGTAATCTTCCGGTACGCCGAAGCCGTAGAAATAGCCCTTCTTGCCGTTTTCGTAAAACCATCCTGCGGTATGACCGGTGACAATCGGATGGGATACGTGGCTCATACTGTCAATGATGCCGCACACCGTATCGCAGTCGTGACGGCTCCAAAAGCTCCCATAATCTGATGCCTCAATATCCCAAATTCCGATATAGTTATGTGCCGGGATATGTTCTACCCGCACATGTGCTTCTGTTAACACTGTTGTATTCATAGTCGGTTCTCCTTTATTGATGTAATGTTCCGGATAAAGAACCACTTGTAAATTCGCCAGACGTACCGGTACCGGTTTCTTCCGATAGGCCGCCGGTGTACACCCGTAGGCACTCACAAAAGCCCTCGTCAGAGCTTCCTGGGAAGAGTAGCCGTATTTCACTGCGATATCCAGAATCCGCTCCTTCGTATCCCGGATTTCTAATGTCGCCATGGCAAGGCGGCGTCCCGCAATGTAATTTTTCACCGTCATTCCCACAATCTCGTGGAATTTCGTAGACACATAGTAGGGCGAATATCCGATTTCCTCCGACATCCGGAACAGACTCGGATTCTCCGTCAAATGTGCCTCAATCCAGTCAATCATGCGTTGTATCGTCTCGTTCCATTCGTACAAGCCGGTTCCCTCCTTTCCCCCTAAGGATAGCACAACCGATTTTCTAAAATCTTGATATTAGTTGCGAAGTTAGATTCTCTCCGTCCGCCCCACCTTTGCCTCAGGAGATACCTCCACCTGTTCGCTATACTGCACCAGTTCAATCTCGCAATCCGCGCCGATAGCTACCACACGACCGGATACACGCCGACATACCACACCTTCCAGTGCGATTTCATCTCCTTCGATGGAGTTGTTTACACATACCGTCCCCACTGTGCTTCTCTTGATTAAAGAAGCAAACAACGGCAGACGTGCTCTCTTTTTCTTTTCTTCTCCGTGACGCTTGTAAATCACAATCTTGCTGCCGCCGATGCTGCCCACTTCCATGCTCTTTTCAAACTCGATATCCACTTCCTCGGCATTTAACAGGCCTTCGCAATCAAGCGCACCGCGAATCTTTGCAAGCTCCGTCTCCACATCACCGGACACTCTGCCGTTTCCGGAAATCTGAAGCTGCTTGCATCTCACATCACCGCCGCAACGCATACCTCCGGAAACCGCAATCTTCTCTGTTGCTTCTACATCGTCGCCAAAGGAAGTCCCGCCGGAAATCGCAACATTTCCCGCCGACACCTTCCCTGAAAAGGCACAACTGCCGGAAATATGAAAATCCTTCTCGCAAACAACATTACTGCCGTTTGCGGACCCGGATACATACAGGCTCTTACAACGCACCGCATCCCCCAGCTGTGCACTACCGCTCACTCTTATGGTGTCATACTCTCCCGGCGTAATATGGCCGCTTCCCGAAATATTTAAATCCATCACTAATCTCCTTTCTTGCCGACGCTCCCGCCGGCCACCTGCAATTCATTTCCTAAACTCCGCTCTGTATGCTTCCTTTTACACATACCCATCGCCGGTCTGTCTACACAGCTCGGACTTTTCCGACTCACCCAGGAGTTCTTTCGTCACATCTCTTACTTCACCCTTCCCGTCATCCAACAGCACCTGTTGTATCTCACTTACGTAAAAGGTCTTATCTCCATACAAAGTCTTCACCGTCAGTACCGCCTTTGCTTCCGATTCTTTGTGAAACTGCTTTGACAGTTCATCCAGAGAAAAGTCATCCTTCTGATTCTGAATCAGTTCCACCCGTTCGCAAATCAGCTCCTTCGGAAAAAAGGTCTCCTGGCCGGTCACCGTGGCCTTCTTTAAAAACCATTCCTCGGGAATCAGGCCTTTACGCTTCCAACGGTACAGCGCACCGTAAGAAATCCGGTAATGTTCCAAAAGCTCCTTCTTGGAAATCAATTCTTCACCCATGGGCGCCTCCTTTCGTAACATTGTTACGTCTTGTGTTTATAATAACATAACAATGTTACGCTGTCAACTTCTTTTTTCATGCGCCCTTGTCTTCTGTAAATTCACAGACGGACAATGAATTATAATTCTAATTAATTCACCTCTTCGTCTTGACATCTGTCAAAAACCCCGTATAATAGGAAAAGGGGCTTTCCCTTTTTCTTTTTGTAAAAAACGTTTGCGGTTGTTTTCCGGAAAGAATCGGTCCCCGTTTCAGGGAACTAACCGCACAGAAAAGGAGCTATACATACAGTTATGTCAAACACAAAACTAATTACAGACTACACCACCGGCAGTGTACCGAAAAGCCTTATTCGCTTTTCCTTGCCGTTTATGCTGTCCAATGCCCTGCAGGTGATCTACTCCCTGGTCGATATGCTTGTCGTAGGACAGGTGCTGGGTACTAATGCCGTTTCCGGTGTCACTAACGGTAGTACCGTTGTTATGTTTATGACCATGGTGGGCTTGGGCTTCTCTAACGGCGGCCAGATTTACATCGCGCAGCTCATCGGCGCAAAACGTAAAAAGGAGCTGAATAACGCCATCGGCACCCTGTTTACCCTCGTTCTCAGTCTGGCGGTTGTGCTAACCGTTGTGGGCGTATGCATCGGTATTCCGGTATTGAACCTACTCAAAACACCGATAGAGGCTTATGACCATGCCTGGAACTATTTGCTTATTTGTACCCTGGGTAATGTGTTTACCTTCGGCTACAACATGGTGTCTGCCGTACTCCGCGGTATGGGAGACTCCAAGCGCCCGTTTATTTTCGTATTGATTGCTTCTATCCTGAACCTGATTCTGGATATCCTGTTCGTAAGATTCTTAAACATGGGGACCTCCGGTGCAGCGCTGGCAACCATTCTGGGTCAGGCTGTGGCCTTCCTCTACGCATTGATTTACTTGTATAAGAGAAAGGAAGCCTTTGGCTTTGACTTTAAGAGAAAGAGCTTTGCCATCGACAAAGCCGCTGCAAAGCACCTATCCCGCCTCGGTGTTCCGTTGGCGATTCAGAGCGGCGCCATCAATCTTTCCATGATGTACGTAAACTCCCTGGTAAACCAGGTGCACGTTACCGCGTCCTCCACCTTCGGTACCGGTGTCAAGATTGACGACGTGGTAAACCGTATCACCTACGGTCTTACCTTGGCAGGAAGCTCCATGATCGGTCAAAATGTGGCCGCAAACAAGCAAAAACGTGCCGCTTCCGTGGTAAACTGGATTTTGATTTTCAGCGGTATCTTCTATGCCTTGTTTGCCGTAATCCTTCTTCTCTTCTCCGAGGAATTGTTCGGTTTCTTTAAGAGAGAAGAAGATGTCATCAATCCGGAATACATTAAGCAATTCGTTATTGCAGCCATTATCAGCTTCCCGGGTATGCTTCTGATGCGCGGCACCAATGCCCTGATGAACGGCATCGGTAATTCCAAACTGAATCTGGTATTCGGTCTTTTGGACGGCGTAGTCCTTCGTATCAGCTTAAGCTACATTCTCGGTATTGCCTTGGACCTCGGCCTGTTCGGATTCTTCTTAGGCTACGGTCTGGCTGCCTACGGTACCTCTATCCCGGGCATCATCTACTACCTGTCCGGTAAATGGAAGAGTTACCGGATGCTAAAGGCGGAAAACGAATAAGCCCTCTGTATCTCCGGAAGTACATTCCACGCAAACATAAAACAACGGGTTGCCTGTACCTCACGTACAAAGCAACCCGCTTTTCTTTTCTGTTCAAATTCAAACGTCACAACAAAGTTCCGTCATTATATATTCTTCACCAAATCCATATACAGCTCCGCTTCTCCGATAACCGGATGGTTTGCCAGAGCCTTCTCCATGTCCATATAAAGCTGCTCCGCCGTTTCTTGCTTTCGGTTCGCCAGTTTCTTCGGAAGCTTCCCCTTTTTGGAATATACGAGCCAGTCGATAAGCTCCCGCTCTTCCTCCGTGAGCAAGGTACAATACGCATACTTTACACGTAAGATCGACATGTCCTTATTTTGCAAGAACACCGGCATCAGCACTGCCCGGGTGGCTGCCACTTCCTCTAACGGAGCATCCTCCCGAAGCATACAATACACCTTCTCCAAATCAAAGGTATTCATAAATGCAAGCGGTAATTTCTCTTCCTGCAGTTCCATCGTTCCAAGCCATTCCTTTGCCTGTACAAACTCCCCCGTCAGTAAATACCGGTAATACTTCATCAGTCCCACAAAACAGGTCAGCGCGTTTAACGGCGTGTCGCTATCCATAACAAAAAACTCCTCCGGCATATCCTTTACGGACACACCGTCACTCATCATGGCATTCATCTTTAGCTGTAAATAGAACGCTCTCTGATTTGCTCGTGACTGCTTGCAGAGCAGACAATTCTTGCCGTCATTCGGAATCCCCATACTCATGGGAATGATATTCGTAAGTCCTAAAATCACACCTGTAAAGATAAAGATACCGGCAGCCCAACCCACCAACGGGCTATGGATTAAGAATAACAACGCCGCCAACAGACTGGTTATTATATTCAATACACCGCCGCCCAGATTATACCAGACATACGAGTACTTCCCGTCCTCCTTCCACTCCGGCGGAGCCATCAGGCACTGCCCCGGAATACCCTTTACCTTTAATTTCTTCCGGATAATTTTTCCGTCCTTTTTCACCAACGTGAAAGAAAACACGCGGAAGGACAAAAAATCATACCCGGTCAGCATTCCGAACACCATATGGCCGGCCTCATGAATGATAACATGTATCATCGACATAAGGTAAAACCAGAAAATCCCGGCAAATACATACAACACTTCCAGCCCATCCTTCAACGGAAACAGTGGCCGGATTTTAAACGTTTCCGCCCCTGTGTCCATAAGAAAAACAGCAAAGCCTCCCAAGCATCCACCGAACACAAAGCAAATCAGGGAAAAAATCCACGACCCTTTGTTACTCTTTTTCCGAAGTTGTCTCTTCTCCTTCACAAGCTCTGTATAAATCGCCAGTTGCTCCGGCGTAATACTCTCTTTTACAGTCATAAAAGTACCTCCCTTTAAACTAAGGCAGAGCTTCTGCCCTGCCTTACCAGTTTACCAGTTTTTTACTTAAATATCAACTGTAGGAAATTATAAAGTCCCAAATTGGCCACCTGGGTGTCATGACCTCCCGGCACCACCTGCATCATCAGATTTTTACCGTTTACCACTTTGTCCGTCAGCTCCGGAAGAGGATTGAGCGCGTAGTATCCCGCCCAAAAGCATCCGTTATCCATATCACCGCAAACCTCGTAAATATAGCCGATTTCATAAGACTCAAACGCATCTAAACATTTCACAATCTCTTCCGCTTCATAGGTTGCGGTTGCCGGAGAAAAAGCACCGTAATATCCGATTAAATCATAGCATTCACACAAACCGATGTTAATCGCCTGCATAGCTCCGAAGGAAAAGCCCGCGATGGCACGATGATCTCTGGCTGCCGTCTCATCGTATCCTTCTGCGCTATACTCCGCATAAGTGGCATAATTCGCATCAATATACGGAATCAAATCCTCACGAAGTTCTTTTCCGAAATCCTTAAATCCATTATAAGAATCCGCCCGGTTGGCCACATGTACACCGGTTCTTCCGTTGGCGGCCACCACAATTAACGGTTCGATATCTCCGTAATAAATCAGGTTGTCCAATACCAGCTTTGCCGAAGAAAACTCCTTGTGAAGCCCCCACTCCGTCTCGTCACCGCCGCCGCTATGCATTAAAAAGAGCACATTGTACTGCTTTTCGCTATCGTAGCCGTAAGGCAAATACACATAGGCCGGTTTGATCATTTCTTCTCCGGTTCCGTAGTAATCCTTTGTGGTATAGGTGATTTCCTCCACCGTTCCGGACGCATTCTTTTTTAGCTTCCGGTACTCTGCCGGAATCTCTATCCCTTCATTTTTTGCCGGCGCATGGGTCGGCTCCGGTGTAGCGGTAGGTGCCTCTGTCGGAACCGGTGTAGCGGTTGCCTCCGGTTGTACTGTCCCCTCACCCTCTCCACTCGACTGCTCCGGTGCTACCGTCGCCGTACTCTCCAAAACGGGCGTCCCGTCGTCTTTTCCTCCTGCCGTGCCGCATGCTGCCATAGCGCATAACACAATTCCGGCAAGCACTCCTGCCATCCATCTTTTTCGTAACTTCCTCATCCTTGTCTCCTCCTCACTTCGTACCGCCAAACAGTACCCATCTACTTAAAAATCAATTGCACAAAATTATATAATCCCAGCTGCGCTACGGTTATGGAGTGGGAGCCCGGAACCACCTGTAACATCATATTCTCTCCCGTTACCACCTTATCCGTAAGCTTCGGTAATTCCGCAAATGCGTCACGGGCCAAATAAAGACACCCATCCAGATTTCCGCATATGGAATAAATATAATTAATTTCGTAAGATTCAAAGGACTCTAAGCAAGCCGCAATCTCCTCCGCATTGTAGGTGGTATTGCCCGCCGCGAAGGAGCCGAAATAGCTCATAATATCCAAACACTCGCACAGTCCGATATTCACCGTCTGCATTCCTCCGAAGGAAAAGCCTGCCATGGCACGATGGTCTCTTGCCTCTGTCAAATCATAGCCCGCCGGGTCATACTCCCCGTAGGTAGCATAATTGGCATCGATGTACGGAACCAAATCGTTTCGAAGCTCCATCCCGAAATCCTTAAATGCGGTGTGATCCTGAGACCCTTTTGCATAATTCACACCGGTTCTTCCGTTTGGAAATACCACAATTAACGGTTCAATATCCCCATAATAAATCAGATTATCCAGTGCCAGACGCAGCGAAGACAACGTATGTTGAATGCCGAACTCACTCTGGTCTCCTCCTCCGCCGTGCATGACAAAAAGAACGTTGTACTGCTTTTCGGTGTCGTATCCGGCCGGAAGATATACATAGGCCGGCTTTATCACCTCTTCCCCGTTTCCGTAGTAATCCTTTGTGGTATAGGTAATTTCTTCCACTGTTCCGGCCGCATTCTTTTTCATCATGCGATACTCCGCCGGAATCTCTATGCCTTCATTCCTGGCCGGGGTGTGGGTCGGCGTCGGCGTGACAGTCGTCGCCTCTGTCGGGACCGGTGTAGCGGTTACCTCCTGTATGACGGTAGCGTCCGGTAACTTCGATATGGCTTGCGTCGGCTCCGGGGCTACGGTAGTTATCATCTCCGGAGTAGGAGCCCCGGTCTCTTCCCCTCCTGCCGGCCCGCATGCGGCAATACCGCACAACAGCAATACCAGACCGATTCCCAAAAATTTTCGCTTCTGTCCCTTTCGCATTTCCAGCATCTCCTTTCTGTCAAACGTTTCAATAAGTAAATTCTATTTACTTATATTTTAGCATCCGACACATCATTTGTCAACCATATTTACTCGTCAAATAAGAAGAAAGCGGACTGCCCTTTCGAACCGTCCGCCTGTTATCTTTGTAATTTTACATTTTACTTAAATACCATCTGTGCGAAATTGTACAGACCAAGGTGCCATACCTTATGGTCGTGATAGCCCGGTACCTCGTGCCACATGAAATTCTCACCATCGGTAATTCTGTCGGATAATCCGTCCAGACCATTTACCGCAGCCTTTGCGCTTGCCAATGCGGTTCCGTCACTGAGACCGCAGATATTGTAGAAGTAGTTAATCTCATATTTCTCATCAAATGCCGCAATCTTCTCTGCAACCACCTTTGCCTCATAGGAGGTCGGTGCTGCGGAAAATGCGCCGAAGTAACTGATAATGTCAAGGCACTCGCACAAACCGATGTTGATGGTCTGCATACCACCCATGGAAAGGCCTGCCATGGCACGATGGTCACGGCTTGCTGTCAAATCATACCCATTCTCGTCATACTCCGCATAGGTGGCAAAGTTTGCATCGATGTACGGAATCAAATCATTTCTCAGTTCCTGACCGAAGGAATAAAACGCATTCATATTCGCAAAACTGGTATCCGTATAATTCACACAGGAGCGGCCATTCGGAACTACAATAATAAACGGCTCCGCTTCCCCGTAGTACATCAGGTTATCCATTGCACAGCGGATGTCATCAAATACGCCGTCAATGCCCCACTCGTCTTCCGTTCCGCCGATACCGTGCATCAGGTAAAGTACGTTATACTGACCGTTCTCATCATACTTCGGCGGCAAACATACATAGGCATGCTTTGTAATCTCTTCCCCGTTGTCTGCGTAAGCGTAGGTGGTATACTCAATATCCACAACCTTACCCGCATACTCCTTATTGAACTTCGCATACTCACGCGGGTAACCGTTGGTCTCCACTTTCGCCGGCTCGTGTACCGGTACCGGAGTTGCGGTCGGTACAGGCGTCGCCGTCGGTTCCGGGGTCGCCGTCGGTGCCGGAGTTTCGGTTCCTTTAACCGCCATGGTAACGCCGGCATCTTCACTGCCGTCTCCTCCGCCGCATGCCATCATGCCGCAAAGCATCGTCAAACAACAAATGCCTGCAAATAACTTCTTCATTTTCATAGTACTTGCTCCTTTTTCTTTCTCTCTATAACAACCGTTTCCGGCTATTATTCCATCCCCTTAAGTGCCTTTAAGGCCTCATAATAGGCATCCTTGCGGACACATGCCCGGTTAAACAATCCGCAGTACGGACCGTTCATGGAGTAGCTGTAGTCATTCTTACTCATCATCGGGTCATCGCAAATGCCCCAGATGGATATGTTCTCTAAGAAGTCACCCTCCTCATTCAGACGCTTATACATAGCAAACAGCTTCCCGTAAAACTTTGCGTGATTTTCCATCTCGCTCTGCTGGAAATTACGTACCGACATCTCGGTCACATGCACCTTTACGCCCAGCTCGCGGAACATACGGATGGCCTTTTCCACACGAACAATGTCCTGATTGTTCATACAACCGGACTGCTGTCCGTAACCGCCGATGTAGCTCTGCATACCGATACCATCACAAAGCTGCTTATAAGTACCGTCGGCATTTTTTTCGTAGCTGTTAATGCTCTTTACCAGCTCGATAATCGCGTCTCGCTTGCCGTCATAGAAGGTGTTGTAATCGTTGTAATACAGCTCGATGGACACCTCCGGATTCTTCTTCTGAAGCTTCTCCACCGTCTCTCTTGCACAAGCAAAGGCAAACTCTACATAATCCTCTCCGATAATGGTGTTGAACATGTTCTCGTCGCCGTTACGGTAGGTTCTCACATGACGCGGGTCATCTGCCCGGTAATCTCCGCCGTCGCCTACTGCCTCATTGACTACATCCCAACAGTAAACCACGCCCGGGAACTTCTCCTCGAAATGAGTCACCACCTCATCGATATAATACTTTACACGAGACTTTAAGGTCGCTTCATCCACATAAGCACCGTCATTTTGATACCCCTCACGGTAAAACCAATCGCTCATGTACGCATCCCAAACCAGCACATGACCGCGCATCTTGAGGCCGTTCTCCTGTGCAAAGCCCACCAATGCATCTGCCTGGGTGTAATCCATCACCGGCATACCGTCCGGGTTCTGCTGGGAAGCTCCCTGCTGAAGCAGGGAATACGCCTTCATCTCGTTTCCGGTGGTCAAAACATCAAACTCCTTTTGCACCATCGGAATATAATACTGATTACTCAACTGATCGTAATTGATCACCGTACCGAAGGTAAAACCGTTCTCCGCTGCAGCATCTTTCATATACTGACTCTCCAAAGGCGGTTCCTTAAAGGCTAACTGCACAAAGTTATAAAATCCTAAGTGGCTGACATACTCGGAATGAGTGCCCTTTACCGGATGCCATTTAAAATTGGTACCTTCCGTCAAACGATCAGTCAAACCATCCAAGGTCGCCGAAGCAGCGCTTGCACTCCAATACGCCGTGGTATCGTCCGTTCCGCAGATGCTGTAGAAATATCCCACCTCATACTCCGGGAAGTCGCTTTCTAAAATCTGCACAATCTTTGCCGCATCGTAAGAAGTCGGTGCCGCAGAAAATGCTCCGAAATAGCTCATAATATCCAGGCACTCGCACATACCGATATTAATGGTCTGCATACCTCCCATGGAAAAGCCAGCCATGGCACGATGCTCTCTTGCCGCGGTCAAATCATAGCCGTTTTCGTCATACTCGGCATAGGTTGCATAATGGCTATCTATGTACGGAATCAGATGATTCCGAAGTTCCTTTCCAAACTCATAAAACGCTTCTTGTCCGCCGCCGGTTCTGCCGTTTGGCGTAACCACGATAAACGGTTCGATTGCTCCGTAATAAATGAGATTGTCCATAATCTTTTTTATCTTACAGGAGGCCTCGTTTAACTTCCACTCCGCTTCGCTTCCGCCGATTCCGTGCATCAGGTACAGCACATTGTACTTCTTGCTCGTATCGTAATTCGGCGGAAGATATACATACGCATACTTTGTATTATCCTCTTCGCCGCCCAAATGATACTTCTTGGACTGATACTCAATATGCTCTACCGTTCCTTCAAAGCCTTCGTGCTTTTCCAAATACACATTCGGGATTCCGCCGTCTTCAATCTGAATCGGTTTTCTGGTCGGCTCCGGCTTCGGAGTCGCGGTGGCCTTTGGCGCCTCTGTCGGAGTCGCCGTCGGTTCCGGAGTTACTTCTTCCGTGATCACAGGAACCTCCGTCGGCTTCTCCTGTCCCGCTTCTTTTCCTCCGCATGCTGCCATACTTCCGAGAAGCATGGCGAAGCACAAACCGATTCCCAATAATCTCTTCGCTTTTCTCATTGCTCTACACCTTTCTCTTTATACTGCCGAAGTACCCCCGATTATGCCAGATTCTCCGCCAGACGACCTAACAAGCAAATCAACTGATCCCTTTCCTCCTCGGAAAAACCGGCAAACCCCTTTTCTTCGATTTCCTCTACCACACAATTTACCTTCTCCGCAAGGCGCCTGCCTTCTTCTGTCAGATAAATACGGAAGGCACGTTTTCCGCCGGATACGTGGTCCACTTCCTTACGAATCATACCTCGCTTTTCCATGTTGGACAAAAGAACCACCATGGTGGCCGGCTCCACATGACAAAGAGCCGCCAGTTCCTTTTGTAAATACCCTTCCTGCACCCGGAGGCTGGACAATACTTTCGGCTGACCCGGAGACAAATCCAGCTCACGGAATCCGCTCCAGCAACTCTTCTGATGAGCGGCCGATGCGCTCAGTAAAGACACAATCAACTGTTCTCTCATTCTTCCCTCCAAACTACCTTCTTGTTTTCCGTCGCCCTCAAAAAAAGAGCGCCGCATAAGCAACTTGCAAACTGATTAGAAACCTAATTTATATATTATTAATTATACTTGGTTTTCCGAAAAAGTCAAGTAATACAGTCGTTAAGGCGATAGCATGCAGGTCACGCTTTGCGCTACACACAAAAGGAGACCGTACTTCTACGGTCTCCTCTGCTTCCGAACACTAATCCGTTATTCTTCCGCCTTTGTCATTGCTTCCAATACCTTGTAATAAGCATCCTTTTTCTTACAATCCTTATCAAACAATCCGCAATACGGAGAGTTCTGACGATAATTGTCATTCCACTCACCCAGATTCGGATCATCCGTGATACCCCAAATAGAAATATTGGTCAACATGCGTTCTTTCTCATTTAACGCCACGTACATATCAAACAGTTTGCCGCAAAACTCTGCATGCTCTGCCATCAGCTTCTCATCATAATTACGAACCGCCATTTCCGTTACATGCACTTCGACACCTAAAGAATGATACTTCTCGATGGCTTCTTTAATCATTTCGATATGAGACTCGTCCAGACAGCCTTCCTGCTCTCCGTAACCGCCGATATAACTCTGAAGTCCCACCCCCTCACAAAGCTTACGGTAATTGCCGTTAGCATCCTTGGCATAGTGATTGATGCTCTTTACCACCTCGCAAATGGAATCTCTCTTTTCCGGGAAATACGCATTGTAATCGTTATAGAACAACGTAATGCTTACCTCCGGGTTCTGCTTCTGCAGCTTCTCTACTACATCCTTTGCACAGAGGAAGGAAAATTCCACATAATCCTCTCCGATAATATTGTAGAACTGATTCTCCGTTGCACCACGTAACGTACGGATATGACGGGCGTCGGAGGCATCGTAATCCTTTTCACTGTCGCCTACCGCCTCATTTACCACATCCCAACAATATACCACACCCGGGAATTCCGTCTCAAAGTGGGTAATTACCTTCTCTATGTAATACTGCAAACGCTTCTTCATGGTAGCCTGGTCCACATACGGTCCGTTATTGGTGTAACCCTCTCGGAAAAACCAGTCGCACATATAGGCATCCCATACCAGCACATGTCCTCTGACACCGATACCCAACAGCTCTGCCTTAGAAACAATGGCATCTGCCTGAGAAAAATCAATGGCAGGCATCCCGTCCGGGCTTGCCTGGGAAACACTCTGGTTCAACATGGAGTACGCTTTCATCTCATTGGCTGCGGTAACACTGTTAAAATCATCCATTACCATCATCACGTAATTCAAATCCCGGTCGGAATACGCGCTTACCACCGTACCGAAGCTGAAACCGCAATCCGCAGCAGCATCCTTTAAGGTCCCTTCGAGCTTTACCACCGGCGCCAAGGTCGGTTCCGGCGTCTCCGTTACCTCCGGTGCATCCGTCACTTCCGGAGCTTTCGTCGCCTCCGGGGTCTTTGTTGCCTCCGGAGTCTTTGTCTCTTCCGGTGCTTCGGTTGCTTTCGGCGCCTCCGTCGGTGCCGTTGTAGCCGTCACTTCCGGCGTCGGATCACCGCTTACCGGTGCATCCGTATTCCCGCAGGCTGCCATGCCAAGCAACATAGTAAGGCAACAGGCTCCTGCTATCATTTTTTTTACTAACTTATGCATTTTCTATCCGTCCCTTCTCCGTAACAAACATTCCACATACTATTGTATCTTGTTTTTTTTGAAAGTCAATGAAAATTCTGTGAACGTGAGGCTTTTTCGGCGAAATCTTTTTGTTTGACAACAAAACCCATTTATGCTATTCTGTCTTTATTAGAATTCTAATCTACGAGTAGATAATACTCGTGTCAGGAGGTATTTATGAGCTTTGATTACACAACCCCGCAAGGATTTGACGAACTGTCCCCGGCATCCGAAGGCTGGACCCGTCAGACCGTTACCTATCCGTCCAAAACCACCGGCGCAGACCGCCTGTGTCACGTGATTTTACCGGCAGGTTATACGAAAGAGAAGACCTATCCGGTACTTTATCTGTTACACGGCATCGGCGGTGACCACAATGAGTGGCTGGGAGGCAACCCGTTAGAAGTTGTCGGCAATCTGGTGGGTGCAGGCGAAGCAACGGAAATGATTGTTGTCATTCCGAACGTCCGCGCCATGAAAGAAGATGCTGTTCCGCAGGAGGTATACGGCCCGGTCAACATTGCGGCCTTCGATAACTTCATCAATGACTTACGCGACGATTTAATGCCGTTTATTGCGGCAAATTTCAGCATCAAAACCGGTCGTGAAAATACAGCCATCGCCGGCCTTTCCATGGGTGGCAGAGAGTCCCTGTTCATCGGTTTCTCCATGCCGGAGACCTTCGGTTACATCGGTGCCTTCAGCCCGGCTCCGGGCCTTTTGCCGCTGTCCTTCCCGGGCATGGGCAACCGACCGCCGTTCCCTGGTCAGTTCACGGAAGAACAGCTTAGCTTCAAGGAAGGCACACCGACTCCGTATTTCCTTATGATGTGCAACGGCGAGCAGGATGAAATCGTAAAAATGTGCACGGCTGCTTATGAAGCCGCATTAAACAAAAACGGCGTGAATCACATGTATTACACCATGCCGGGCGGTCATGACTTTACCGTATGGAAAAACGGCCTGTACCAGTATGCGAAGAGGATTTTTAAATAGAGAATACATATCTCTCAAGTCGCTCAAACGCTTCCTTTACCCGTGTAAACGGCAGTGCCAGATTCATACGGATGGCATACTTCCCATGAAAGGCCCGGCCATCCTGCCAGAGTACGCCCACGGAAAGCCCCGTCTTCTGCAGCTCGTCCAAAGTATTTTCGTGGGTCTTACACCACTCTTCGCAATCTAAAAACAGCATGTACGTTGCCTGTGGCTTTGATACCTTTACCCCCTGAAAGTGCGTGGTAATAAAGTCGCAGGCATAATTTATATTCTTTGTCAGCACTTCCTTCAATTCCCCGAGCCATGCCTCTCCCTCTGACGTATACGCGCCCATGAGTGCGTACATAGACAGCACATTCATGCTGTTATAGTGACACAGGGAAGATTCCTTCCGCAATCTGTCCCGAAGCCTTTGGTTATACACAATATGATAACTGCCGATCAGTCCCGCCAAATTAAAGGTCTTGGACGGCGCATAAAAAGCAATCGTACGCTGTCTTGCATCCTCCGACACCGACTGGGTCGGAATATGGCGGTAATCCGCCAGATACAAATCCGACCAGATTTCATCGGAGATTACGTACACATCATACTTTTTGAACAGCTCCATGGCCGTTTCGATTTCCCAACGTTCCCATGCCCGTCCCGTCGGATTGTGGGGACTGCAAAAAATCGCCGCATGAATGTGCTGTTCTTTTATCTTGCGTTCCATGTCCGCAAAATCCATACGCCACACATTATGTTCATCAATCACTAAAGGGCTGTGCACCAGCTCATAGCCCGCATTTCCGAGGGCACCGGTAAATCCCACATAGGTCGGCGCATGTACTAATATTTTATCTCCACGGGAACACAAAATCCCCGCCGCACTGACCACACCACCCAGCACGCCGTTCTCATAGCCGATACACTCCGCGGTGAGGCCTTCCACCTTGTTTCGCCCGGCCTGCCACCGGATAATCGCATCATAATACTCCTGCCGCGGAGAAAAATAGCCGTACACCGGATGGGAAAGGCGCCCGGAAATTGCCTCCGGAATGGACGGTGCCGTGGCAAAATTCATATCCGCTACCCACATCGGGATCGCATCAAAGCCTTCCTTTAGCGGTACGGAAAAATAGCCTTCGCCGGACTGTCTTTCCTCCGCCGGCATATCTAACGCCAGAGCATCCTTTCCGGTACGTTCAATGATGGATGTAAAATCGTATTTCATAGTGTACTCCTCCTACTGTTCAATTTTCTTTGACTCAAACCTCAACCGCCACTATCCTCTCTCTTAATAGTATCGTAACCTATCCGATAAGATATTGCAATATCACAAAGCCACTTTCCTTTCCGTCAGAAATTGACAATACTCTCCTGTTTTACTATAATTATTACAAACAAAAAAATAAAAGGAGATCCCTATGAACCAAGAACTGGAAAATTTAGAAAAAATCAGAAAAGCCGCCATTCTTAACCGAGTTACCAAATATGTGGTATGCTACGGCCTCCCCCTCCTTCTCGGAATATTGGTAGGCACTTCCCAGGATGAATTTATCACCGGTGCGGCATGTTTTGTATTCCCTTGTATGTTCCTATCCACACTCTGGGCGAAGCTGGCAAAAAACCGCGCCTTGGCGCAGTACAGATCCACCTTCAAAAAAGTCTTGATTGAATCCGCCTTAAACGGCGGAGCCTTATACGAGGATATGGAGTTTGAATATGATGCGGGGCTCCAGCCGGCACTGATTTTCAAATCCGGTCTGTTTAACACCGACAAGTATTTCTCAGACTGCTATTTAAGCGGCGTTTCCGACGGAGTTAAGTTTATCCAAGCGGATGTTCGTAACTTAAGAACCAGCAAGGACGGCACCTTTTTGGAATACGACGGTACGTTTCTTGCATTCCCGACTTCCCTGCCGGATGCCACCCAGACCAATATTTATCACAGGGATGCGGATGTCTGTGTCCTTGTCATGGGAAAGGAGTTTAAAATCGGAAACGACAGCTTCGACAACATGTTCAAAGTAAACTCCTCCCAGCCGGATAAGGCAAAGGCTCTCCTTACCGACGATTTTATCCGCCGCCTGGTAGAACTACAAAACCTGACCGGACGCAGAATCGTTATGACGGTAAAGCAGGGTTGGGTATACGCCTTCTGGCCGAACAAGAACAGTGTACTGAAGCCGAAGTTATTTAAAAAGTATGATGCGTCCATGAACAGTGAGATTATTAAGGAGCTTTCTACGGCGCAGGAATTTATACGATTATTTAAGTAGAGGGTAGTTAATAATAAAGGCTTCGCCTAACAGACGCATACTATAAATGGCACACAAGTCCCCCGCGAGCAGCAGTTTGCGAGGGACTTGTCTATTTAGCTTGGTTTTCTCCTATTTCAGGCGTTTCTCAATATATGCATTCTTAGGCAATCCATTCTCACAGGCAGCATAATACAGCCGCTTAGCAGACTCCGCTTCACCTGTATCAATCAGTGAATTCACCGCGGAGGTGATTCCCACAACCGCGCATTTGCGTTTTCCGAACGGTGTGATAAAGCTTTTCCACTCACCCACAAGAAAATCGCAGGGAGCATCTGCGTGTAACAAATCAGAAAGCATCTGCTCACTCAACTCCTTGATCTCTCTATTATCTGTGGAAAAACACTTCGATACCGATGTCAGATGCAGAAGCCGGTAAAAAGGATATTCCGATACATTTTTTGCCTTATCCAGAAAGGTCTCAAAATTTGCTTTCGCATATGCCATACATTCCTTTTTCGGCGACATCAAATGATTCTGATATAACGCAGCTCTATGAGCACAAAATTCCGCAAAAAGATAGGTATTCTCCGCATTACACGAAATCGCCTCCCGATACACCGACCACCACCAATCGGAATAGCCGTCCTTCTCCAAGGTCAGTCTTTGTGTAGCGTCACAAACAAGCCAATATAAATAGCCGCAATCTTCTTTCAAAATGCATTCATAAAAAGCGCTGTGGTTTTGGCTCAAAGCATGTCCATCCCGAAGAAGTGCATAATTATCGGAAATATTCCAATAGCAAAACCCGATATCCTCAAAATCGGTAACCTCATGATTTGCCATCACCGACTTTAAATACGCTATCATTTCCAAATCTTTGGTTCTCTTTTCTTCCGACGATGCAATAACTCGTTGCCCAACAAGCTTCAATTCAAGAAAACGCTCTTTTATTTGCGGATTCAAAAAAACACCTCCCTTTGCTAATTCGGCTTCTGCTTTTATTTTACGGGGGGTATAAGTAGATTTACAAGACTTGTAAGAAAATGATATGTGTAGTATAATATATGTGAAAAAACTCCTTGAACCATTTGGTACACCCAAAAGTGTAGATTGAGGTTGAAATTTCTATTTTACTATGTTATAATAAATGCAGGCAAAAGAAATGAGAGTCCATGCGGACACAAATTGAAAACCCACGAGTGCCAGCTCGTGGGTTTTCTTGTCTAATTATTTTGGATGGCAAGACCGGACCATCAGGCACATTACCGCTATTCCTCGCTATCGAACCATTTGCATATGTAGTAGGCAACTACACTAGCCAAAATAGAGAGGATAAAAGAAATGAGAAACTCCACCGCGAACACCCCCTTCCTGTACCGGTATAGGGGACGGTAACAAGTTTATTATATCATACGTTTGTTCGGTTGCATAGTGTTAATTTACATATTATAGCAGACAAAATGGCTAAATATAGGCTTCGGTTTAGGCCGATTCAGGCCATTCGGAATCCGCTACGCTCCTTCCTCACGGGGGCGGTCAGCAAGACGAAGGAAGGCAAAAATAAAGCTCCCGTGTAAGCAAGCTTACGGGAGCATATATTTTTCACTTGTTGTAGCGGATGCTCATCATCAGAGCAGTTTCTTCTTAGCCGAAGTATCTCTTAAGCAGTCCCTCGAATGCCTTACCATGTCTTGCCTCGTCGCGAGCCATCTCATGCACGGTATCATGGATTGCATCTAAGTTCTGAGCCTTTGCTCTCTTTGCAAGGTCGGTCTTTCCTGCGGTTGCACCGTTCTCAGCATCTACACGAAGCTCAAGGTTCTTCTTGGTGCTGTCGGTTACTACTTCTCCGAGAAGCTCTGCAAACTTTGCAGCGTGCTCAGCCTCTTCCCATGCTGCCTTTTCATAGTACAAACCGATTTCCGGATAACCTTCTCTGTGTGCCACACGAGCCATTGCAAGGTACATACCAACCTCACAGCACTCACCTTCGAAGTTTGCACGAAGGTCCATTAAAATGTCCTCACTAACGCCCTTTGCTACACCTACTACATGCTCGGAAGCCCATACCTTCTCACCAGCCTGCTCAGTGAACTTCTCAGCCGGTGCCTTACATACCGGACAGCTTTCCGGAGCGGAATCTCCCTCATGAACATAACCACACACATTACATACATACTTTGCCATACTCGCTTCGCTGTGCCGCGCTTACGTCTTACGCACAGCATCCTCCTTTTTTATAAAATGTTTGTTGCGGCTTAGCCGCCTGTTTTTAAATTAGTAATTTTTACTGATATCAATATATCATGTTTTTTTCTGCTTGTCAATACTTTTTTAAAATAAATTAGGAATTATTATCACTTTGTTCCCAGTCCATGTTTCACAACGATGTGTTACACAGTTTCTTTGGCGTTGCACTCCGGACAACATCCGAAAAAATATGTAACATGCCCTTCAATCGTTCCGCCGAATCCGGCCCCGGCAATCACATTGATATGGGAAAGTCCCTCCATCTCAAGGTCCGAAACTCTTCCGCACTCCTTACAAAGAAAATGATAGTGCAATTCCGGGTTTCCGTCGTACCGGTCACAGGTGCCTCCACAGGATAATCGAAGGATATCCCCCGCGTCCGCCAGCATATTTAAATTGCGATACACCGTACCGAGACTGATATTGGGAATCTGTTCTCTTACGTTTTCGTAAACTGTTTCTGCTGTCGGATGAGACGTTGTACCATGTAAGTAATCTAAAATCGCATCCCGCTGCCTGCTGTGTTTTATCATAAATACCTCGTTTCAAATAATCAATAATAGTTACTACTATTATTATAAGTAAATCTTTATTATTTGTCAAGGTATTTCTTTCCGACCGAATTTTATTCCTATCGGTCCCCTGCGAACTCTATTTATACAAAAACAGGGCCCTCCTTTAGAAAGCCCTGTCATAATATACCTATTTCTCTTTTACATTTCTACTACCCGGAAGTTCTGCATCAGCGCCTCCAGCATCTCAGCCTGACTGTTCATTTCCTGACTGGCAGCCGCACATTCTTCCGAAGTTGCGGAATTCATTTGTACCACATCATTAATGTGCGTTACACCGGCTGCAATCTGTTTAAAGGACGCTGCCTGTGCCTTTAACGCCTGTGCCGCCTGATTGATATCTCCCATGATTTCGTTGGAATCGGCAACAACTTCCTCCAACTGCTTTGCGGTTTCGTTAGCCACAACCGTACCCTTTTCTACCGCAGCCAAAGAAGTATCGATAAGAACCTTGGATTTTTTCGCCGCCTCGGCACTTTGCGCCGCCAACAAAGATACCTGATCCGCAACCACGGCAAAGCCTTTTCCGGCTTCTCCGGCACGCGCCGCCTCAATGGACGCGTTCAGCGCAAGAAGATTCGTCTGAGTAGCAATATCGTTAATCGCATCAATAATGTTCTGAATCTGCTTCGATGCCTTACTGATTTCGTTCATGGACTGTACCATTTCATGTACTTTTTCGTTACTCTTTCCGATAGCAACACCGGAATTCTCCACCTTCTTACTTACCATGTTTGCAGCTTCGGCACTCATGGTCACCTCAGAGGTGGCCGTCTCGATGGATGCCGCAAGTTCTTCGGTTACACCGGCCTGTTCCGCAGCTCCCTGAGCAAGTTCCGTGGAACTGTCCGCCACCTGATTGGCTCCGCTTGTTACCTGTGCCGCCGCACTGCGAATATTAACTACCATATCAGCAATACTCTGTTCAAAGGAAAACATAGACTGCGAAATCTCTGCAAAAGCTCCCTTCATCTCCACCGTCGGCTGTGCTGCAAAATTGCCGCCGGCAAACTCATTCATGCCTCTGCTGATATCCTCGACATACGAAGCCAGTGCCTTACAGGACTTTCGCAGACTTTCTGCCACCTGTCCCACTTCGTCCTCCGATGTATAATTAATTGCAACTTTAAGATTGCCCTTTGCCAGCTCCGCAGAAGCCTTTTCAATCTCCTTCAACGGATCTGCCACCATACTAACAACACTCTTTCCCAGGGATTTCATCATTATGAAGGCGCCAAGCAAAAAGATCAATGGGAAAAGAAGTCCGAAGAACACCAAAATCTGCGTATTTCCCAGCTGAGTTGCCACTTCCGGATCCAACCTTCCGAGTTTTACCGCAAGTATAAGTAATACAGCTTCAGTAAAAACACAGGAAACAATCATCTGCTTAAATATGGATTGCAATCCATATCGTATTTTCTCTCCGATACTCTTGTTTGTAAGTTTACGTAACACTTTCTCCAACATCTGCTTTATCATTACACACTTCTCCTTTGCAATCCGCTTTTCCTATCACTGCTCCGTAAAACGCAAAACCGCAACGTGATATTGTCTTTATTATACACCGCACAGGCGAATTTGTCAAAATATTTCATTTCATTGTTTCAATTTTTGTTGCATTAACACTTTAAACATACAAAAAGTCCGGCACGCGCTCATTTCAACGTGTCGGACTCCTTCTTACCGCCTCTACTTTTTCTTTCTTACAGGTTTTCCGCTCATGCTTACATCTACCACACCGAGCTTCCCTTTGGCATTTTTCTTTCCGGCGCTCTTGCTTTTCTTTTCGCCGGTATTTCCGGTCGAAGTCGCCTCACTTTCCACAGACTTTCTTCCTCTGCGGCCTGTGGAGCTTCCTTCCTCCGGTTTCGCCTTACTGTGGCTTCCACGGCCTTCACCGGACTTTGTACTGCGACCGCCGCCTCTGCCTTCGGGAAGACCACCGGACTTTCCGCTGCTGTTGGCACGCTCCATCTGGATGTTACGTCCGCGAATCTTTACATTCTGCATCGCCTCAAGTACCGCATCCGCATAATCCACCGGCACCTCCACAAAGGTGTAGTTGTCGTACATCTGAATGGAACCCACCAACTGGCCCGGCATACCGCTTTCCCCCGCAATGGCACCTACAATGTCTCCCGGACGAATCTTATCCCGCTTACCAACGTTTACAAACAAACGGGCTCTTGCCGATTTGCCCTCTCCTTCGCTCATATCCAGACCGGCATCAAACATTGCCTCGGTTGCCATTTCGCCCATAGCAAGCTTCAAAAGCGCCGCTGCCATTTCCAAAGAGGTACAATCCGTCTCTTCAATATGCTTTTCAATAATCTCCGTCATAGTACGAAGCTCACCGCCCGCAATGAGTTCATCCACCTGCTTCATCAGTTTCTCGGAACGAATGGCATTGATATCATTTGCCGACGGAATCGGACGAAGGTGAATCTTCGTCTTACAGTACCGCATAATATCCTTTAACTTATAAATCTCCTTGCCTACCACCAAGGTATGAGACGTACCCACACGACCCGCACGGCCGGTTCTGCCGATACGATGCACGTAATACTCGTCATCCTGCGGTACATCATAATTAAATACCGCTTCTACATCATCTACATCAATACCTCTTGCAGCCACATCCGTTGCCACTAAAAGGTCGATTTTTCCGCTACGGAAGGACTCCATAACACGGTCTCTCTGCTGTTGCTTCAAATCCCCGTGCAAACCGTCCGCAAAGTAGCCGCGAAGCTGTAAATCCTCCACCAGCTCATCCACCAGCTTCTTCGTATTACAGAACACCAGCGCCCGCTTCGGGTCGTACATATCGAGGAGTCTTGCCAGCACCTCCGGCTTATTCTTCTGACGCACTTCATAATAGTACTGCTCAATCTTCGGCACCGTCAGTTCCTTCTTTACCACACGAACGATTTCCGCATCCTTCTGATACGTCTCCGCCAAATCCATAATCGGCTGCGGCATGGTTGCGGAAAACAAAAGTGTCTGGCGCTCCTCCGGCAACTCCTTTAAAATAGTCTCGATATCCTCGCGGAAGCCCATGTTTAACATCTCATCCGCTTCATCTAAGGTAATCATCTTTACCGTACCCATCTTCAGGGTGTGACGGCGCATATGGTCCATCACACGTCCCGGCGTACCGATAATCACCTGCACGCCACCCTTTAAGGAACGAATCTGCTTGTTAATGTCCTGACCGCCGTAAATCGGAAGCACCTTTATACCGTGCATAAACTTGGCAAGCTTACGAACTTCCTCTGCTACCTGAATGGCTAACTCTCTCGTCGGGCAAAGCACCAACGCCTGCAAGCTCTTATCCTTCGGGTCCACTCTCTGAAGTAACGGAATACCGAAGGCCGCTGTCTTACCGGTACCGGTCTGGGCCTGACCGATCATATCCTTTCCTTCTAATGCCACCGGAATGGCTGCCGCCTGAATCGGGGACATTTCTTCAAATCCCATCTCTGCCACCGCACGCAAAATCGGTGCCTGTAAATTACTTTCATCAAATCTCATATTATTCTTTTCCTATTCTATAATTTCGAGTCTTTCCGCGCTCGAACATTCTGCGCAATAACTTTGTCAGTATAACATAAAGTTTTCCCATAAAGCCTACAGATTATTGGAAATTTCTATTTCGCAAACACGTTATAAAGCCCTATCACAAACAGCACCACTACCACTACCGGAAGCACATAGGAAAAATATCCTCTCATCCAGCCTGCCACCTTCATACCCTTGCCTTCGTTAGCCTCTGCGGTAAACTTCTTCCACCCCCAGCCGTAACGACAGGTACAGAACAGAACAAACAGCAAAGAACCTACCGGAAGCAGCAGATTACTTACGATGAAATCCTCTAAATCCATGACATTGGTACCCTTACCCAAAGGCGTAAAGCCCTTCCAAAGATTAAAGCCCAAAATACACGGAAGAGATAATACAAAGAGCAACACTCCGTTGACCACACAAGCCTTCTTTCTGTTCCAGCCGAACAAATCCACCGTACAGGATACCAGATTTTCAAATACCGCCAGTACCGTAGACAGCGCCGCAAAAGATAAGAATACAAAGAACAAACCGCCCCAGATTCTTCCGCCGGACAGATTATTGAAAATATTCGGCAACGTGATAAAAATCAAACTGCTTCCGCTGTCCACCTGTACCCCGTAGGCCATACATGCCGGAAAGATAATGAGTCCGGAAGCAAATGCTACAAAGGTATCCAACACCGCCACTCTGGTAGCTTCTCCCATAAGGGCACGCTCTTTCCCGATATAGCTGCCGAACACCGCCATACTTCCGATGCCGATGCTAAGGGTAAAAAAAGACTGGTTCATAGCTCCTACAATCACATTACCGATGCCGATTTTCTTCATTCTTTCCAGATTCGGCACCAGATAGAATTTAAGACCTTCTCCGCTGCCCGGCAACGCAATGCTGTTAATTGCCAATACCACCATAATCGCAAACAACGCCAGCATCATCCACTTCGTAATACGCTCCAAACCGTTCTGTAATCCGATAGAGCATACCACCGCCGCAATCGCAACCGTAATCGCCACAGCAAGTATCATCATTCCCGGCTCGGCCAACATCTCTTCATACTCTGCCTTAATACCAGCGGCATTAAGCCCCTCAAAACCACCGCCGATTGTCTTCACAAAATACTGCAACAGCCATCCTGCCACACTGGTGTAAAACATCAAAAGCAAGTAATTTCCAGCCAAAGACGCATAGCCGTGCAAATGCCACTTACTTCCCTTCGGCTCCAGCTCCTGATAAAACTTTACCGGACTCTTCTGGGCCGCACGACCAATCGCAAACTCCATGGTCATAATCGGTACACCCAAAGCAATCAAAAAGAAAACATAAATTAAAACAAAGGCACCTCCGCCGTTTTGCCCTACCATATACGGAAACTTCCAAACATTTCCCAGGCCGATGGCACAGCCGGCACTTAACAAAAGGAAACCGAGGCGACTTCCCAACCGTTCTCTCTGCATACTATCATTCTCTCTTTCATTTATTCTGACCGGCAGATTCTCTGACACCGGTTTTACACTCCCGAACAAAATCCTACCGTTCTATTTTACTATGATGTGGCCGGATGTGCAACTTCTTTTTTCTTTCCGCACACATCCACTGTTACACTTTCTTTTTTACCGGAATTCCCTCCCGATTCCGGCCAATCCTTTGACATCCGTCCCGCTTCATGCTATACTGAAAGGACCAAAGACAACGGAGGAATTCCAATGAGCAAAAAGAAACTTACAAATAAACAAAAGAAATTATACGGCACCCTTCTGGTGATTGCCGTTATCGTTGTTCTCGCACTTATCAAAGGCAAAGACTTAAAGCAGGTATTCAATTCCCTGTTTCCGGACGGCATATCCGCGGAACAGACTTTAGACACCGAGGATATCGGCAACACCCTAACCGAGGTATTGTCCGGAGATAAATTAACCGCCACGCCGTCTCTGAAGGACTCCGAAGGCGAAACCGTTACTCCGACCGCGGCTCCGGACCCGACTCTTACTCCGGAACCAACCGCTACGGTAGCACCGACAAGCACTCCGGAACCGACTGCCACGGCAGCACCGACAAACACCCCGGACCCGACTGCCACCCCGGAACCGGCTTCTACTCCGACTCCGGAGCCGACCAAGTCTCCGCTGGAACTGGTAGAAGAGGACGGCGTCTACAGCACACCGGATTTGGTCGCAGCCTACATCTATACCTTCCATAAGCTTCCGTCCAACTTCATTACAAAGAACGAGGCTTCTAAGCTCGGCTGGGTCAGCAACAAAGGAAACCTTTGGGATGTAACGGATGAAATGTCCATCGGCGGCGATAAATTCGGTAACTATGAAGGCCTGCTTCCGAAAGCAAAGGGGCGCCAGTGGTACGAATGTGATGTCAACTACTACGGCGGGTACCGCGGTTCCGAACGTATTCTCTACTCCAACGACGGTCTCATTTACTACACCGATGACCACTACGAAAGTTTTACACAACTGTATTAAAGGAGAGTCCCATGAGACGACGTGTTACACTTAGCGGAAACAAAATGACCTCCCGGGAGGTCCTGCATACTTATCTTGCAAAAAAGCTGGCCTTTCCGGCCTACTACGGAAAGAACCTGGATGCCCTGCACGACTGCCTCACCGAACGCAGTGACCCGCTCCACATCACTGTTACTTATTCGGAGCGGCTAAAAGAGAACTTGGGCAGCTACGGCGACACGCTGTTACAGGTATTGCAGGATGTTGCGGAGGAAAACGAACAAATTTCCCTATCCGTATACGCGGAAAGACGATTTTAGCAGATAGACGCATTCCAGAAAAATAAATCAAACGTTTAACGTCGAAAAAGTCGGACATGTATCTATGAATATACTTTTCCTGCACGCAAAAAGGGCCCGCAGGAAACTGCGGGCCCTTTCACGCTTATGCGTTCATCATCACCTTTTCATTGTTAAACAACTTGGTAATCACCACAACCATCACCAGCACACAAAGAATATTTCCTGCCACACTCAAACCGAACTGCGCAAGGGTCAGCTCATTGGATGCTACTGCCTGGATGGCAAGAGAGCTTCCGTAAATCGGAATCGCATAGGAAGAGGTTGCAGGTGCCGTTCCTCCCACATTAAACATCGTCAACATACCAAGCACAATCACTACCATATATACCGGCGTTACATAAGCACTTGCTTCCTTAGAATTCTTTGCAAACACGGAAAGCAAACAAAGAATACATACATTAAACAATACAAGACTCACCATAATGCCCAACAACTCTACAATCTGCAATACAGAGAAAGAAATTTCTCCCATACCCAAACCGCCCATGGCCATCGGCATTGCAATAATCATTGAAACTGCATATACCACGGAAGACAGAGCAGATAATACAGAAAGACCGAATAACTTACCGAACACAATGGAGCTTCTCTTTACCGGGCTCAGAAGCATGGTTGCCATGGTACCACGTTCCTTCTCCCCGGCAATGGCATCCACACAAAGTCCCATTGCTCCTGCAAACAACATCATAATAATGAAGTACGGCAACATACTTGCAAGCATTAAACCATTTGCCTTATCCTCGTTAATGATAAGCTCATCCTCAGACGTAAATACCGTCAACAAATCCATATTACCAAAACGGTTCTGAAGAAGGTTGGTTTCATACACATCCAATACCATGGCCTCAAACATACTTTTTGCTGCGCTGGAATAATTCATGGTAGAGTTGTATGCCAGCTTTACGCCCGGAATCGGATCTCCCGCATTCTGATACGCCTCTGCCTTTGCCAAAAACTCCTTATCAAACACAACAAACAAATCAGCATCACCGTTTAAAATATCATCCTTAATCTGTTCAACTTCCTCCGCAGATGCGTCGGCAGCCACATACTTTATCTCTGCAGCCACATCATATCCGGTCTGTGCCGCCAGTGCTTTAAAATCCTCCGGCACATTCTGTACATAGGTAACGGAAACATGCTCCTCAATGTCACTTTCCATTTTATTCATCATCGTCCCCATCAGGCTGTACACACCGATCATTACGATTGCCGGCAAAATAAACAGGGAGAAAATCATCTTCTTATCGCTGAATACGCGCATTAACTCTTTCTTAAATATATTCTTCATTTACTTCTCCTCCTTATGATGCTCTTTGTACAGGCGGAAAAACGCATCCTCCAAATCAGCCCCGTTCGTTTCGGCAAGAATCTCCGAAAGTGTCCCCTCTGTCACCTTCTTACCGTCGATGATGACACCGATACGGTCACACAGCTTCTCTGCCTCGGACATAATATGGGTAGAAATAATCACCAGCTTACCCTCATCACGCAGCTTTAACAATAAATCCGTTACGTTGCGGGCCGTTACGATATCCAAGCCGTTGGTCGGCTCATCGAAGATAACCACCTGCGGATTATGTACCAGACTCACCGCAATGGATGCCTTCTGCTTCATACCGGTAGAAAGCTCCTCGATTCTCTTATTCTCAAATGCGGTAATCTCAAAGTACTCAAACAGCTCCTTACGGCGTGCCTCAATGGTAGCATCGTCCAGACCGTGCAATTTACCGAAAAACTGGAACAGATACTTCGGAGAAAAGTGCGGGTCCAGCTTGATTTCATTAGTCAGGAAGCAAAGGTTTTCGCGTACCTTTTCCGACTGCTTTACGGTATCGTAACCGCACACACTGACAGACCCCTCCGTCGGTGTTAACAATGTTGCCACACAACGAAGTGTCGTGGTCTTTCCGGCTCCGTTCGGTCCGAGTAATCCGTAAATCTCACCCGGCTTTGCGGTCAGGGTAATGTTGTCTGCCGCCTTCTTTGTGGTTTCTTTCGTCTTCAGCTCCATCATTTTCTTTTTATTGAGCTTATAGATTTTGGTCAAATTCTTAATCTCAATCATACTATACTCCTTTCGCTGACCATAATTTCCTTTTCTGTAACAATCTGTTTATCACACATAAGCCTATACGCTAATGATACCCTGGGACACCATATACATGGATCCGGCAACCAGCATGATGATACCGACCATAAAGCATGCACCGGAAATAATAAATACGGTAGCAACGTGCTTGCCCTTAATCTTCTCACCCTTTTTCTTCATTAATGCGGTACCTGCCAGCATCAACGGGAATGCAACCAGTCCGAACAACAAATAGGTTCCGATGCTGGTCACATACATCGGCCAACCGCCTTCCAGCAACTTCTCCACCAGCATTGCAGCCTCTCCTTCCGGTGTAAGTGCCGCAGCACTTGTCGCAGCCTTCTGAAGCCCGAGACTTGCCAGCACCGGAAGCAAATTGTTGGTACCGTGAAATAACGCCGGCATCAGCATATTATCGGTTTTCAGCATAACCCAGGTAAGACATGCCCCAAGGACCGCGGTCGGTAAAAAGCGAAGAAAATCCCAATGAAATACTCCGAAAATAATACCCATCGTAAGTACAATCACCCACGGCTTCTTAATGTCTTTAAAGGTATGTAAGATAAATCCACGATGCACCGCTTCCTCACAAATTGCCGGCATAAAAGATACAATCAAAATACCGAACAGCATGCCCTCACTGGACATAACATCGTTCAAACCACCGGTTACTTCCGCCATTTCCTCCGCAAAAAACAGTGTTTGAACTGCAGTTCCCATATACACTGCAACAATTGCACCCACCCAGAATATGAGCACACCCAGTACCTCGCGAAGCTTCGGTAGCTTAATCGGAAATACTTCCTTCAAGTTCTGCTTAAAAATAAGTGCTGCTGCAATCGCCATCACCAAAAGAATCAGCTCCGTAATCGCCACTCCAAACAACCCAAGCTTTGCCTGTATCGGCGGTGCCACCAGTACAAACAGTACCATCATCACTACAAAGCTTACAATACCGTGCCAAGGTTTCAATTTCTTTCGTTCCATAAAAGATTCCTCCTTTTATTCATGCTCCCTACTCCCACCGTATTCGCGCCGTACATATACTGTGCATGTCGATATATACAGTATATACACGGTATTGTAATTTGTCAAGTATTATTTTATAAAATTTTAAAAAGGATAGCAATACTGCAAGCCGGCGTTTCGACAATCTTAAGAAAATCTAAAGAAAGGGCCTCCGCAGTTCCCTGCGAAAGCCCTTTTCTTAGTTTCCGTACAGCTCTTCCATTTCTTTAAAGTTCTCTGATATCGGTTCCACCAACTTCCGACAATCTTTACACATATTATACTCACCTAACATATTAAGATACATCGGTTTACAGTGCGCTTCCTCACCGCACCATTCACATACCGATTTCTTACAACCGGCAAATCCCACTGTCATCATTGCCGCAAGACCTACCAGTGCCGCTATTTTAAACAATCTCTTTTTCATTGGCAACTCCTTTTTCCCGGTTCAAAACCACTGATTTCGTAGTTCTATTATACGGTGCGCAGGAACAATTGTCAAGAAAATACCAACCATAGCAACGCTTCTTCACACTTATTTCACCGTTTCGGACACCCTCGCGCAAAGCCCATTCTCCCCTTTCTCAATGACAATGGTTGCTCCCGGCACTACCTCATCTCCGAGAATCAGGCGGGCGCTTAAGGTCTCCACGTGCTTCTGCAAATAACGCTTTAGCGGTCGTGCTCCGTAAATCGGGTCATAAGCTTCCTCGATGATATAGGCCTTTGCATCCGGGGTCAGCGCAACAGACAGTTCTCTGTCCGCCAGACGCTTGTTCAAATCCGCCATAAGAAGCTCCACAATGCCACCGATGTTATCCTTTGTGAGCGGCTTGAAGAAAATAATTTCATCCAGACGGTTCAAAAACTCCGGTCGGAAGTGTCCCCGTAATTCGTTATTTACAAACGCTCTTGCCTGCTCACCGATTTCTCCGTCCGCTTCGATTCCCTCTAACAAGTACTGGGAACCGATATTGGAGGTCATAATCAGAATGGTATTTTTAAAATCCACGGTTCTTCCCTGGGAATCCGTAATACGGCCGTCATCCAGCACCTGTAACAGCACATTAAATACATCCGGATGGGCCTTCTCGATTTCATCAAACAGAACCACGGAATACGGTTTTCTGCGGACCGCCTCCGTGAGCTGACCCCCTTCCTCATAGCCCACGTAGCCCGGAGGCGCTCCGATCAGGCGGGATACGGAGTACTTCTCCATATACTCGCTCATATCGATACGAACCATATTGGCTTCATTATCAAACAAGGACGCCGCTAACGCCTTTGCAAGCTCCGTTTTGCCCACGCCGGTCGGTCCTAAGAACAGGAAGGAACCAATCGGCTTAGTCGGATCCTTGATGCCTGCCTTGGCACGTAAAATGGCATCTGCCACCTTCTGCACGCCCTCATCCTGCCCAATGACCCTGCGATGTAACTCCTCATCCAGATGAAGCGTCTTGTTCCGCTCACTCTCTGTCAGCTTTGCCACCGGAATACCGGTCCAGCGGGACACAATCTTTGCAATCTCCTCCTCACTGACATTCTCGTGTACCAGCGTATGGCCTTCCTTCGCCACCGCTTCTTCCTCCGTGGCAAGAAGCTTTTGTAACTCCGGTAATTTGCCGTATTTGAGCTCTGCCGCCTTATTTAAATCATAGTCACGTTCTGCCTTTTCAATCTCACCGGACAGTTCCTCCAGCTGCTCACGGAGCTTTTGTACACGCTCTACGGAAGCCGTTTCATTGTCCCACTTTGCCTTTGCTTCCGCAAACCGTTCCCTCTCCTCGGAAAGCTCCTTCTGAAGCGTCTCCAGACGCTCCTTACTGATACGATCATCCTCTTTCTTTAGGGCCGCCTCTTCAATCTCCAACTGCATAATATGACGCTTCACATCATCAAGCTCTGTTGGCAGGGAATTCAGTTCTGTCTTTATGAGTGCACAGGCCTCATCCACCAGATCGATTGCCTTATCCGGCAGAAAACGGTCGGAAATATAGCGGTTGGACAAGGTCGCCGCAGACACCAGCGCTGCGTCATTGATGCGCACGCCGTGGAATACCTCGTAACGTTCCTTTAAGCCGCGCAAAATCGAAATGGTGTCCTCTACCGTCGGCTCCTCCACCAATACCGGCTGGAACCGACGTTCTAATGCTGCATCCTTTTCGATATACATACGATACTCATTCAAGGTAGTAGCGCCGATACAATGAAGCTCACCTCTCGCTAACATCGGCTTTAACATATTGCCTGCATCCATGGCTCCGTCGGTCTTCCCTGCACCCACAATGGTATGCAGCTCATCAATGAAAAGAATAATCTTTCCGTCGCTCTTTCTGACCTCTTCCAATACCGCCTTCAAACGCTCTTCAAACTCACCGCGATACTTGGCACCGGCCACCAACGCACCCATGTCAAGAGCAAAAAGGCTCTTATCCTTTAAGCTCTCAGGCACATCTCCGCGCACAATACGTTGCGCAAGACCCTCTACCACTGCCGTCTTACCAACACCCGGTTCACCGATTAACACCGGATTATTTTTCGTCTTACGGGACAAAATACGGATGACATTACGAATCTCGCTGTCTCTGCCGATCACCGGGTCCAGCTTCTGGTTTCTTGCACGCTCCACCAAGTCATACCCGTACTTCTCCAAAGTATCGTAGGTAGCCTCCGGATTATCCGTCATCACCTGCTGATTGCCCCGCACCGTTGCAAGGGCCTGTAAAAAGCGCTCCCTCGTAATCCCGAAGGTACGGAACAGCTCCTGCACCTCCTTCGACGCATTCTTAAGCAGGGACAAAAACAAATGCTCCACAGACACATAGGCATCTCCCATGGCCTTGGCCTCATCCTCCGCATAAATGAGTACCTTATTTAAATCATTTCCCACATACACCTGGGCCGCACCGGACACCTTCACGCGCTTCTTAAGAAGGCCCTCCACCTGCGCCGCAAACACCTCCGGTGCAATCTCCATCTTTGTGAGAAGCTTCGGAATCAGTCCTTCCCCGTCCTGCAAAAGCGCATATAACAAATGCTCCTGGGCAAGCTCCTGATGTCCGAACTCATAGGCAAGCTTCTCACAGGCCTGCACTGCCTGCACCGATTTCTGCGTAAACTTATTGATATTCATAACGCATCTCTCCCTTCCGGTTTCTACAAACCAACACCCTTTTCACAGCTGTTTTCTATCTGTTCTACCCCAACTATAACACTGTTTTTATGAAAATGCAAGTAGTAATTTTAGAATTTCCTATCTGATACTCTTATATACCTCTGTTCTACTACACTTTCCTCCTCTTACGCCATCTCTACTTAGATATACAAAGGAAAGGGCCACGCACAAGTGCGTAGCCCTTGAAAAGCTCTTATGAAATTTAGCCCTTTACAGAACCGAGAGCAACACCCGCGATAATGTACTTGGACAACAGGAAATATACGATGAAGAGCGGTAATACCGTAAGGGACAAGCCCAGGTATACAGAACCGTACTCCGTCTTGTAAATATCACCCTTTAACAAGCTTACCATCATCGGCATGGTGTACTTCTTAACATCCGTCAACAATACGGACGGAACGAAGAGTTCGTTCCACTTCTGCACGAAAGCGAAAATCGCCTGAGTTGCGATTGCCGGCTTCATAATCGGAATTACGATACGGTTGAAGGTAAAGAACTCGCCCGCACCGTCGATACGTGCTGCTTCTACAATCTCGAGCGGCAACGCCGGCTCCATGTACTGCTTCATGTAGAACACTACCGCCGGAGACGCAATCGCCGGAATAATGAGCGGCAAGAAGCTGTTATTCATGCCCACAGAATACATCATCTGATAGAAACCGATGGAAATAATCTGGGACGGAATCATAAGCACTGCCATGATGAACGTAAAGAACGCTCTTCTCATCTTCCATCTGTAGGCTACGATAGAGTAAGCCGTCATGGAAGAGAAGTATACGGAAAGCGCCGTAGCTCCCGTAGAAATAATCATGGAATTGATAAAACCGGTCATTGCGTTAAAGGACTTGGTACCGATGACATTCCAGTTTCTTGCCAGATACTTGGACGGAATCAAACCAAGAGAATTCGCATTAATTTCCGGTGTAGAACGGGTTGCGTTCATAAACATAATCCAGAACGGCAAAATACTCAAAATCGCCAGTAAAATGAGTAACACATAAATCCAGAAGTGTGCAACTACCGGGCCCACTTTATTCTTTCTCTTAGCCATTACTGCACACCTCCCTTAGCCTTTTCTTCTTTGAGCATCTTTTTATACGCCTTTGTCTGCGCCTTTTCAATCTTATGACGCGCCATTTCATCCTTATCACGAAGCATAAAGAAGATAATTGCCGCCAATACCGCAATCATTACGAATACAAGCATACTTGCCGCAGACGCACGATTGTACAGCTTACCGCCGGTGAAGGACATCTCAAAGATGTATACGCTCAATGTACGGATATGACCCTTGATACCGCCTTGTCCGCCAACCATGTACGGAATATCGAACATGGTCATACCACCGATCATACTGGTTACAAGTGTAAACAGCATAATGGACTTTAAGTTCGGAAGGGTAACGAAGCGGAACTTCTGCCATCCGTTGGCACCATCGATATCCGCCGCCTCGAAAAGCTCCGGGCTGATACCTAAGATACCGGAAATCAAAATAATCATGGTATAACCGTACCACATCCAGAACTGAACAAACGCAACAATCGCTTTGGATGCAAACTCGTCAGAGAAAAAGTCTATATTACTGTCAATTACTCCCAGCATTCTGAGTAAATCATTTACCGGGCCCTTGTTATAGTCGAATAACTTGGTAAAAAGCATTGCAATGGTAGCCGCTGTAATAATATTCGGCATGTAGAACAACACTTTAAACAATCCTTTACCTTTAATTTTATTACGGGTACTGGTAAACCATACTGCCAGCACAAGAGCAAGTAAAATCTGCGGAGCAAAGTTTACTCCCCAAATAATACAGGTATTCTTTAAGCTTGACCAAAAATTCGGGTCTGTAAGCACAAACTTATAGTTATCAAAAATTGTGAGATTTCCCTCTTCGTCTCTCAGGAGTTCAACCTGTACCGTAGGCTCAATCCCCATCATTTCTTCCTGAGCAATCTGCATCTGCAGTCTGTCAGTCATGTTTGTAAATCCGATTGAAAACGTATTAAAAATCGGATAAATCATAAATATCAGGTATGCAATGCAGAACGGAAGAGCAAAGATATACCCCCACTTTGCATAACTAACTCCTTTTTTCTTATTCAAAGCACTACCTCCAACATAAACTCACAAAAGCCACCGCAACAAGCGGTGCTCCTGCTATAAATCAGAAAAGGGGCGGACGGAAAATCCGTCCGCCTCCTTATTAAGCATCTGTAAAAATTACTCTACAACGATGTCTAACTTAGACTTAACATCAGCCTTAAACTTAGCAATTGCGCCGTCACGGTCTACATCGCCAGCAACGTATGCACGAACTGCCTCTCTCCAACAGGTGTTGATGGTCTCGTCGTACTGAGTCATATTTCTACCGGTAGCGTAATCACCAGCCGGAACGAAGTACTCGAACATGTTCTGTCCACCGAGGAAACCGGTAGAACCGTCAGACTTCTTCATTACTACTGCGGAAGCTACGGTATCCTTGGTGCTGCCATCGCCACCACCGAAGGTGCCGTTAGCCCACTGATACTGTAAGCTGTTCTCGTCGGTATCAAGAGTGATCCACTCGATGATGTCAGCAACAACTGCCTTCTTATCATCGCTCATCTTATCTACAGCGCCCTTAGAGGATGCTACGTAGGTACCACCCCAACAGAAACCTACCGGGGAGTTGGTAACAGCCCAGTCACCGAAAGTTCCTTCCGGTTCCGGAGTTTCCTTATCGTTACCGCAGTTATCACCCATGGTGTAGTTGATCAACCAAGCCGGACCGAAGAAACCGAAGATCTGCTGCGGGCCCTCACCCTTCATATCAGCAAACCAACCATCCTGCCAGTCCTGGGTCTCGTTATGCCAACCGTTATCCTTTAACATCTTGGAGATGTCAAGTAAAGCTTCTCTCTTCGGGTCGATGGTAAGCTTACCGTCTACGATCCAAGCAGAATCAGAGCTGTTCTCGATTGCGTGCCAAATATCACCGTCACCGGAAATGATACCGTAGCCCTTAGCCTTTAACTCAGCTGCTGCTACCCAGAACTGATCCCAGCTCTGAGAACCGCCACCGATCTTCTCGGAGATGGTAGCCGGATCATCGGTGCCCCAAACGTCCTTCGCGATGGAACGACGGTAAATGAATGCACCACCGGTTGCCTGATACGGAAGAGCTACTACCTTGCCGTCAGCCGGTCTGGTACCAACTTCGGAAGCGTAGGTAGCGATCTCTGCCTCTTTAAGTCTTGCAGTGGTATCGATACCAAGATCATCATAGGTTGCTGCAAAACCAGCTGCATCGCCCTGGGTGTACTTTAATACGAAAGCTGCCTCTAATGCGTAGAGGTCCGGAGCGTTGTCGCCCTTTAACATTTCGTCAAGAGCCGGCTGATACTCACCATTGGTGGTTGCAACGATAGTTTCCTTCATGGTGTAACCAAGGTCCGGATGTGCATCAAGATATGCCTGAACCATCTTCGGAACCTCATCGGTGAAAGCCATAACGTTGATGACCTTCTCCTCCTTCTTACCACAGCCAGCAAACATGGTTGCTACCATAGCTACAGCAAGAAGACCTGCTAATAACTTCTTTTTCATAAATTGCCCTCCTCTTAAAATGAGAAAAAAAAATTTTTATAATGTATATGTAAACACATAACATTATCGATTGTAAGGTGTCACAGAACCATCTTGTATCACTTTGCACAATCTGACCCATTTTTGACACATCTTTATTATACATCATGATGAACCATTTTGCAATGCCTTTTTGTCTTTTTTTTGCATTTTTCACAATGTGTCCCCATGTTTTGTATATTTTCTCTGTTTTTTTCGGTGGTTTTTCTTATTTTGCGATAACGGTACCACTCCGAAAAAACCGCTGTCCGCCTAGCTTTCCCCGTTCAAATCAAGACCGATAACCTCCCAAACGGCCTCATCGGTTTCAATCATCGCCTCACCTCTCCACTGCTCATATAATTTTTTAAATTCCTCCTCCTGACGGAGTGCAATCAGCTCTTCTTTCTTTGCAATGGTGGCATCCTCGTCATATTCGGATACACAATAAAAGATATAATATCCGCCGTCCGTACGCAATTGCATCGCTTCCCCGGCATTTAAGTCATAGGCTGCCGCAAATTCTTCCGGCAAATCCCCTTCCCCCACCATCATATCCAGATACTGCTTATCGTCGGTATTGGCATAGGCCAGGGAGTAAAAGTCACTCGTGGTCTGCGCCTCCGCATACAAGGAATCAAACCGGTCCAGAGTCGCAATCAGTTCCTGTACCGTTAAGGAAGCCCGGTTTCCCAGTTCATCCTCGTGATAATTCTTTAACATCAGACTCTGTATATGTTTTTGTGCCGCCTCCGTGTCGGAGATATCCGTATCTACATTTAAGGTCACACTGTCGTAAATCTTCTGAGCCAAAGCGGTGTCCGCATAGACACGTTCCACATCCTTTCTTGCAATTCCGTACAATGCAAGCGTACCGTATTCCGCCCTTCCCATATATTCCTCGGTCCGCTCCGCCACACGGTTCTTTTCTTCACTGTCCAGCTCGATTCCGAGGCGCTTTGCCTGGGCACATACAATTTTTACATAAATCATCTGCTCTAACGTCCGTTTTTTCACCCATTCACCCAGCGTACTGCCGTCCTCCGCCAATACATATTGCCAGATTTCCTCTCCGTAGGCACTTTCATATTCTCTCTTTGCAGCTTGCAAATACAGCATCGCCTCCCGGTAATTCACTTCTGTTCCGTCAATGGTTACTACCGCTTTATCCATATATTCCGTACGGTCCACAGGTCCCGTAGGCTTCCCGTCTCCCCCCGGCAATTTATCACATCCGGTCAGACATAGCAGCAGCATCCCGATTACCAGTCCGCCCAACACTCTTTTTTTCATTCCGAAACTCCTCCTTTTATCCGATACTTCGTATTCTCAGACCAGTTCTTTCTTCATTGTCTGCAACAGGTCCTTCAGCTCCTTTAATACCGTTCTCACATCCGGCCGCAGATTTGTTTTGCCCCGGAGCGTCATAAGCTCATAGGAAAACTCCGGCGTACCCTCTGCGGAAAACTTCAGCCGTCCGTTGTAATTCCCTATCAGGGACGGAATCCGCTGTACGATAATATTTGCCTTCGGATACAATATCAAACGTGCCTTCGACCCGTGCCAGATCAGCTGGGTCACGTAAACCTCATGGGCCAGATTCCGTAAAAGCGCAATCTCAAGCAATCGGTTTACACTCTGCGGAATATCTCCGAACCGGTCAATGAACTCATCCTGCAGCTCCGCCAATTCCTCCTCCGACCGCAAAAGCGCAATCCGTTTATACATATCCAGCTTCTGCACCTCGTTCCGGATATAGCTTTCCGGAATATAGGCATCCGCCTCCAAATCCACCGTAGTTTCAAACTCTTCTTCGACCGCGGTATCTCCCTTTAATTCCTTCACCGCATCATTTAACAGCTTACAGTACAAATCATAGCCGACCGCTTCCATATGTCCGCTCTGCTCCGCGCCCAAAAGATTTCCGGCGCCACGGATTTCCAGGTCCCGCATGGCAATCTTAAACCCGGAGCCCAGCTCCGTAAATTCCTTAATGGCCTGCAGCCTCTTTTCCGCAATCTCCTTTAACATTTTATCGCGCTTATACATCAAAAATGCATAAGCGGTACGATTTGTTCTTCCCACACGGCCCCGAAGCTGATACAACTGGGACAGACCCAACCGGTCCGCATCCGCAATAATCATGGTATTGACATTGGAAATATCAAGTCCCGTCTCAATAATCGTCGTAGATACCAATACATCGATTTCTCCGTTAATGAAGCCGTACATAATCTTTTCCAGCGTACGCTCGCTCATCTGTCCGTGGGCATACGCCACATTTGCCTCCGGCAGCATCTTTTGAAGACACGATGCCACCTCTTCGATACCGTGCACTCTGTTATAGACATAGTACACTTGTCCTCCTCTGGCCAGCTCTCTGCAAATCGCCTCCCGGACCATTTCGTCGTTTTGTTCCAACACAAAGGTCTGTATCGGCAGACGGTCCACCGGCGGCTCTTCCAAAACACTCATATCCCGGATACCGATTAAACTCATATGAAGTGTCCGAGGAATCGGTGTCGCCGTTAAGGTCAGCACATCCACGTCACCCTTTAACTGCTTAATCTTCTCCTTATGAGCCACACCGAAACGTTGCTCCTCATCTACAATAAGAAGTCCCAGATTCTTCGGTTCAATGTCCTTTGACAATACTCTGTGGGTACCGATGATAATATCTACCGTTCCCTTTTTAAAGTCTTCCACCACTTTTTTCTGCTGGGTCGGAGTCCGAAAGCGGGACATCAGTTCAATCCGCACCGGATAATTCATCATACGCTGGGTAAAGGTATTGTAATGCTGTTGCGCCAGAATTGTGGTCGGCACCAGCACCACCACCTGCTTTCCGTTGGACACCGCTTTAAAAGCCGCGCGAAGCGCCACTTCCGTCTTTCCGTAGCCCACGTCGCCGCACAACAAACGGTCCATAATCCGGGTGCTCTCCATATCCTTTTTAATCTCTTCAATCGCCCGAAGCTGGTCGTCGGTCTCCTCATACGGAAACAAATCCTCCAGTTCCTTCTGCCACACCGTATCCTCGTCACAGGCAAAGCCCTTTTTTGCACTGCGGAGGGCATACAGCTCCACCAAATCCTTCGCCAGGTCCTTTACGGCGCCCTTTACCCTCGTCTTCGTGTTTTTCCATTCCACGGAATTCAGCTTATTTAATTTCGGCTTCTTTGCCGCATCCGCTGCCGCATATTTTTGTATTACATCAAGACCGGTAGCAGGCACGTAAAGATTGCCGCCGTCACCGTACTCAATCTTTACATAATCCTTAATCACCCGGTCTACTTCTATCTTTTCAATGCCCCGGTAAATACCGAGACCGTGATTTTCGTGTACCACATAATCTCCGAAGGACAAGTCGGAAAGGCTGCCGATATGCTGTCCGTCGTAGGTCTTGTGTTTCTTTCTCTTCTTGTGTTCCGTACCGAAAATGTCGCTTTCGGAAATCACGGCCCACTTAATCATCGGATATTCAAAGCCCCGGTGAACGCTTCCGCTGCTCACTAAAATTTCCCCCGGCTGTACCTCACGATCCGGGTCCTCACTGTAAAACGCGGACAGCTCCCGTTCGCGAAGTTCCCCCGCCAGACGTTCCGCACGAAGCCTGGACGCACAAAGCAATACCACCCGGTATCCGCTCTTTTTCCAAGCGGATAAATCCTTTACCAAAAGCTCGAAATTATTGTTATAACCCGCCACGGAACGCACCGTCAAATCCAGACGCACTGCCGGCACCAGATAGGTCAGCTTCTGCTCCAACGCAGACAACAGTACCGCATTTCCTCTTCCCAGATTCGCAATCAACGTCTTATAATCAAATACCACATCCGCCTGCCCCGGCAAAATATAGCCCTTCTCCAAGCGACCGGTCATACTCTGGGAAAACTCCTCCGCCACCGCATCGCCTTTTTCCGCAAGGCGCGCCGGCTCATCCAAAAACACGATGGTCTCCTCTCCGAACCAATCAAAGAAGGACACCGTATCCTCGTAAAAATACCGGATGCAATGGTCCGCTCCCGCAAGACCGCCCATATAAGAAATCCGCTCACAAAGCTCCTCGGTCTCCCTGCGAAGTCTGGCTCCCTCTTCCGTTTTCATTTCCTTTCGGAAGGCTTCTACCTGTTTTTCCGCTTCTTTCCGGAGTTTTTCGATTCCGGTCTGCTTTCTCTCTTCGGATAAGATCAGCTCCGTAGCCGGATAAATGCAAATTCCCTCCACCCGGTCGATGGAGCGCTGATTTGTGACATCAAAATAACGGATGGAATCAATCTCATCCCCGAAAAATTCAATACGCAACGGTGTTTCCTCTGTCAGAGAAAACACATCTAAAATACCGCCCCGGACCGCAAACTCACCCGGGTGTTCCACCTGTCCCTGACGCTCATACCCCAGTGCCGACAGCTTTGCCACCAAATCGGTCAGGTCCACCTCTTCCGCCTCGGCCAGTGTGATACGGTTTTCCTTTATATAAGAAAGAGGAAGCACATGATCAATGCCTCCGTCAATTGTGGTTACAATCGTCACCGGCGTTCCCTCCGCCAGCTTCTTTATGACCTGCATACGTTCCCGTACCAGTGTGTTTCCGTGAATGTCCGCGCTGAAAAAAATAACATCCTTTGCCGGATAATACAACACCTCCGGGTCATACAGCCGGTAATCCTCGCAGATTTCCTTCGCCTTTAGGTCGTTATAGGTCACAATGAGACGTACCCGGTATTTTTCTCCCAAGGCATGCACAAAATGGCATTTCTGGGAATCGATACACCCTGTTACGGCAACAGGAGTCTTTTTCCGCAGCAATGCCTCTGTACATTCTTCATATTCTCTTAACGCCTTTAACGGTTCGGTATAAGTACGCATACTCCTCCTTACAGGCTATTACTCCTGTTCATGGCTGTTTCAATTCCGTCTTTCATAATCATTCCGCAGGCCTTGGCTGCATTTCCCACTGCCTCCCGCATTAACGGAAGCTCGTCGGTTTTAAAACGCCCCAGTACATAATCCGCCAAATCCCAGCCCGACGGTTTTTCTCCGATGCCGATACGGACTCTCGGAAACTCCTCTGTACCGAGTCTCGCAATAATGCTCTTCATGCCGTTGTGTCCGCCGGCACTTCCCTTCGTTCTCACACGAAGCTTGCCCACCGGCAGAGAAATATCATCATATATTACTATAATATGCGCCGGGTCGATTTTATAGAAATCCGCCGCCTCTTTAATACAGTCTCCGCTTAAATTCATATAAGTCAACGGCTGCACCAAAAGCACCTTCTCCCCCTCAATGACTCCCTTTCCGCAAAGTCCCTTATGCTTTTTGATATCCAGGGAAATATGATACTCGTCGCAAAGCCTCGTAATGGTATCGTATCCGATATTATGTCTCGTTCCGGCATATTCCCTGGTAGGATTGCCCAGTCCCGCAATTAAATACATCGTTTTTTCCTTTCCTGCACCGGGCCGCCGTTTTCCATGGCTCCCTTAATTATAGCTGCTGTGATATACCTTCCCGTTCTCCAGCTCCACATTCTTATAATAGAACAATTCCCTCACGGTCACAAGCTGGTATCCTCTGGAAGTCAGCTCCGGTAAAAGCTGCTCCATGGCATCTACCGTAAACCAGTGAATATCGTGCATCAATACAATTTTACCGTCTCCCGCCTCCGACAGCACATGATCCACTACCATCTGCGCATCCCGGAAGCTCCAGTCCTTACTATCCAGATTCCAGGTAATCAGCGGTGCATAGGAGTACTCTTTCGTCAGCGTATTATAGGATCCGTACGGTGGACGAACAAACGTCGGATACTCCCCCGTCAATGCAAATAAATTATCTCTGGCCTTCACAATCTCGTCCGTCAGCTGTTCCAGCGTCAAGGTCTTCAAATCTTTATGAGAATACGTATGGCTGGCAATCTCCTGACCTGCCTCTGCCACCAGCTTTACCGTCTCTTTATTGGACTCCGTAAAATGAGAACGGTCACCTAATATAAAGAAGGTAGACCTTGCATTATACTGCTCCAGCAATTTCAAGAGGCGCGGTGTCTGCTGAAAATGCGGACCGTCATCAAAAGTCAGAGCAATCATCGGCTTATCCGGGTCCAATTCGCGGATGGCATCCGCCACCACCGTTCCGTTTTCCGTTACCGCCATATAGGTATGAAGAGCAATGTACGGAATCGTAATCGTACGACGCACTCCGTTCACTTCAAAATAAAACATTACACCGTCCGCCGTCAGCAAATACTCCGGGAACTCCTCGCGGATACCGGAAAACGTGTTCCCCGGCTTCTCTGACGATTCCTGTTCTCCCGTATTTTCCACCGGCAGCTGCGAAGCCTCTTCCGCCAGCAACTTATTTACCTGCTGTGCCACGTACAAATATGCCCGGTCGGCAAAAAGCGCCTGCGGCTCCTTTACAGGTTCGCCTTTCTTCTTATTATATAACCACAAGCTTGTCTCCGCTTCCGTCTTACCGTCTGTCTGTTTTTCCACATAGAAGAGCACAGAAAGCACTCCTGCGCACTCTGCATCTTCATAGTCAATCAAAAGCATCGGCACTTCATCCGTCTCCGGCGAAAGCTCCTCTATCTTCTCCGCCAACAAACGCTGCGCCGCTTCGTACACCGCTGCCTCTTCCGTTCCGTTTTCTCTGCGCGGATACCTAAGCCCGTAAGATACACCTCCCGTATACCCATAACCTTCCGCTGCTTCTCCCATATGGTCATGCACCGCAACAAACTCCGCCTGCGGTACCGGCGTAGCAGTCGCTACCGGCGGCTGTGTACCCTCCGGATTATTCGGCTTTGTAACCGCAGAAGTCCCCTTCGGACCCTCCGTTATATCCACAAGTGTATCCGTATGTCCCGGACCCTCCGGCTCCGATAAATTCAATGCCCATTTTATCACAAAAAACGTCAACACCAGACCCAAAACGCACCAAGAACACAACAGCACCCGGACCAGTGTCGACATCCGCTTTTTCTTCCGTTTCATAAAAGGCTCCCTCCTCTGTAATCCCGCCCTGTTACCACTTCTAGCTTACTCCAAAAAAGCGGAACATGCAAGCCCCATTTTTTTCTTCACGCACCGGGGCTACAAAAAAACAAAAGCGGGACTGCCGTGCAGTCCCGCCGAGCAATTCGATTAGCCCATGGTATAACGATCGTCCTTCTGAACGACAATTTTAACCTTGCCATCCTCTCCCACATATTTGGAGTTCGTTCGAATCGTGCCCCGACTCTCGATAATACAATTCTCAAGGTAGGTATTATCACCGATGTGAACATCATTTAAGATAATACAGTTCTTGATGGTACAATTATTTCCTACAAAAATCTTCTTAAACAATACGGAGTTCTCCACCATACCGTTGATGATACATCCGCTGGACACAAGGCTGTTCTTTACTACAGCGCCCGGGTTGTACTTTGCCGGCGGCAGATCGTCAATCTTGGAGTATACATCCGGATACTCTTTATAGAAGTAATTGCGGATATTCTTATCCAGGAAGTCCATATTGGTACGGTAGTAGGAATCTACGGAAGCAATGTTGCTCCAGTAGGTATCCATCTTATAGGCATAAATCTGCTTTGCATCCTTGTAACGAACCAGGATATCTTTTACAAAGTCAAAGCGCTCTTCCTTTGCTGCCTCTTCCATCAATTCAATCAGCTGACGACGACGGATGACATAAATACCGGCAGAAACGGTGCTGCCCGCCGGAGCCAACGGCTTCTCCTGAAGCTCCAGAATACGTCCGTCCGCATCGGTCTCTACGATACCGAAACGATCCAGCTCGTCCTCCTTCTGAATCTCCGTAGTTACTACGGTAATGTCAGCCTTTTTCTCGATATGGTACTCCAATACCTTGTTATAATCCAACTTATACACACAATCACCGGATGCGATTACCACATACGGTTCATGGCTGTTCCGAAGGAAGGTAAGGTTCTGTGCGATGGCATCCGCCGTACCGCGGTACCAGAAACCGTTATCGTTCGTAATGGTCGGCGGGAATACAAACAAACCGCCCTGCTTACGTCCGAAATCCCACCACTTGGAAGAGCTTAAATGCTCGTTTAAGGAGCGGGAATTATACTGGGTCAGAACCGCCACCTTCTGTACATGGGAATTGGACATATTACTAAGTGCAAAGTCAATGGCACGATAGCTTCCCGCAACCGGCATTGCCGCAATTGCACGTTTATTGGACAACTCCTGCATTCTGCTGGAGTTTCCGCCTGCCAGAATAATACCTAATGCTCTCATACACGGTCACCTGCCTTAATAATATTTTCACCGCTTGCCAGGATACCTCTCGGATAATCATCTGTTGTAGTTCCTCCGGAAATCGCAGTGTTCTTTCCGATCTTTACTCTGTCAGGCACAATGGAATTTTCGCCGATGGTCACCAGACCGTTATTGTAAATATCCGGTCTCCAGGAATTCGGCGCCTCATCAAACGCACCCAGTTCACAACCTTCTCCGATATAACAGTTCTCGGCAATAATTGCCTTATTCACGATAGTATTGTCGCCGATAACGGTACCCTTCATAATGATAGAATCCCGTACCACGCAACCCTCACCGATGACTACGCCCGGTCCGATTACAGAATTGTAAACTTTACCGTAAACCTCGGCACCCTCACCGATAATCGCGCGTTCAATCACACTGTCGGCAGAAATATACTGCGGCGGAATCACCTCCGACTTCGTATAAATCTTCCAGAACTCTTCGTATAAGTTGAACTCCGGAATCAAATCAATGAGCTCCATATTGGACTCCCAGTAGGACTGTAAGGTTCCTACATCCTTCCAGTAACCGTTAAACTCATACGCATAAATGCTTCCTCTCTCATGGCAGTACGGAATGACATGCTTACCGAAGTCACAGCCCTTCTGGTCGGAAAGCTCGATAAGTGCCTCCTTTAATACCTTCCAGGTAAAGATGTAGATACCCATGGATGCCAGGTTGCTGCGCGGCTGTGCCGGCTTCTCCTCAAACTCTAAGATACGCTTCTCCGCATCGGTAATGGCAACGCCGAAACGACTTGCTTCCTCTATCGGTACCGGAATGGTAGCCAGGGTAACATCTGCCTTCTTCTGCTTGTGGAAATCGAGCATTGCCTCGTAGTCCATCTTGTAAATATGGTCACCGCCCAGAATCAATACATACTCCGGATTGTAGTATTCCATGTACTTTAAGTTCTGGTAAATTGCGTTCGCCGTACCGGTGTACCACTCACTGTTTTTGCTCTTCTCATACGGCGGAAGAACGGAAACACCGCCCACATTACGATCCAAATCCCACGGAATACCGATACCGATATGCGTGTTTAACCGAAGCGGCTGATACTGAGTAAGAACACCCACCGTATCTACGCCTGAATTAATACAATTGCTGAGCGGGAAATCGATGATACGATATTTACCGCCGAATGCCACTGCCGGCTTTGCAATGGAGGACGTCAGCACACCCAGACGGGAGCCTTGTCCGCCTGCCAACAGCATCGCGATCATTTCTTTTTTAATCACGTCAATCACCTCTTGTTTCTTATAATAATTTTCCCTACATATAGTAATAAATCTGCGTACAGACGCATATACTTATAGTAGTTATAGTATAACACATTTTCCATCGAAAGTACACGGTTTTTTCTACAAATTCCACAAAAAAATTGTTTTTTTCCACATTTTCCTTGTGAAATATTTATTTACCAATCAGTTTTCTTATATTCCGGTTCCTCTTCTGCGTTTTTACCGTCTTTATTTCAAACATTCCGTCATCTCCGCACTTGCACATAATTCAAAATATGCTATACTATTTACTATCTAAGACAGTGCAAACCCTTAGGAAAGGAGTTTTTTCATGTTCCGGATTACATTTTCAAATCCCGTATCGGTTCATTTTATCGGCATCGGCGGCATCAGCATGAGTGCTTTGGCCGAGCTTTTACACAAGCAGGGGTTCCGCGTCAGCGGTTCCGATTTAAAAGAGTCCCCGCTCACCAGACATCTGGAGAGTCTCGGTATTACCGTTTCTTATCCGCAACAGGCTTCTAATATAACAGAGGATTGCTCTGTTGTTATCTATACCGCAGCGGTGCATGCCGACAATCCGGAGATGGTACGGGCCGCCAAGCTTAATCTCCCGATTCTCGAGAGAAAAGACCTGTTAGGCCAGATCATGCAACAGTACCGCCACGTGGCCGGTGTTGCAGGCTCCCACGGCAAAACCTCTACCACCTCCATGCTCTCCTTAATGTTAATGGAGGGTGCCCTCGACCCGACAATTTTAGTCGGCGGCGTGTTAGACGGTATCGGCGGCAACCTGCGCATGGGGTCCGACAACTACCTCGTAGCGGAGGCTTGCGAATACTGCAACAGCTTTTTAAGCTTCTACCCTACAGATGCCATTATACTTAATATAGAAGCGGAGCATTTGGATTTCTTTAAAGACCTAGACGATATCCGCCATTCCTTCCGCAAATATTCCGAACTCCTCCCGGAGACCGGCACGCTTGTCATCAACGGAGACATCGAGCATCTTTCGGAATTAACGGACGGGTTACCGGCGAAGGTACTGACCTACGGTCTTTGTGAAACCGCAGCACAGTGTGCTTCCTATGATTATGCGGCAACCAACTGCACCTTTGACACTAACGGCTTCGGCAGCTATGACTTATACGAAAAAGGACAGCACTTAGGCAGAATTTCTCTTCGTGTCATCGGAATGCACAACATTTCCAACTCTGTAGCCGCTGCCGCTCTGGCCTTTACCTACGGCGTCTCCTTTGACGCGGTGGCTGCGGCATTATTAAAGTACACAGGAACCCATCGCCGTTTCGAATACAAGGGGATCGTAAACGGCGTCCGTGTCTATGATGACTACGCCCACCATCCGTCGGAAATTTCTGCCACTTTAAGTGCGGCCCGCGCCTGTGTGTCCGGCACCCAGAAGCTGTGGTGTGTCTTCCAGCCTCACACCTTCTCCCGTACCAAGGCCTTTTTACCGGAGTTTGCGGAATCCCTGGCATTGGCGGACATCGTAGTTTTAGCGGATATTTACAGTGCTTCCCGCGAAAAAGACCCGGGAGATATCTCTTCCGGAAACATCGCAGAGCTTTTGAGCAAAAAAGGTAAAGAAGTTTACTATTTTCACACTTTTGACGAGATTGAAAAATTTTTATCGGACCACTGCACACCGGAAGATTTGTTGATAACCATGGGTGCCGGGGACATCGTAAGTGTAGCGGAATCTTTCGTTTCGGCATAATTATCCACGTTATCCACAACCTTATCAACACTTTTTGCTGATTGAGGTTGTGGATTTCTTTTTTTCCGCATCATTTTTCTACAAAAATAGACCTACAAAAGTAGAACCTTGGTTTTCAAGGTTTTCGGACAAAGTTAATTTTACTTTTACAAATCCGCCTCACTGTTTTCCACATTATCCACACTATCCACAACCCCTCCCGTGGATATCCCCGCCAAATTGCTTTTTCCCGAAATTGTGGTATACTCTGGGTAACGATTTTACCCCATAGGGGTATTTTTGAAGGGGGAACTTTTATGGACGGAATTTCGGTATATTCGGAAGATACCAGAACTACGCTGGTTCCGAACGAGTTTATCGATTATTATATGCCGCGGGCCAACGGCGCCTTTGTGAAGGTGTATTTATACCTTCTTCGCTGTTTAACCGCTCCGGAAGCCGGATTCGGCATCGGTGTGATTGCGGACGCTTTGGAGGAAACAGAAAAGGACATTCTCCGTGCGCTCCGCTACTGGGAAAAGGAAGGTGTCCTTTCCCTGACCTGGGGCGAGGAAAACGAAATCCGCGGCATCAAACTGAACCGTTTGACAAAACCGACGCCGGAGACCATAGCTCCGGTGGCTTCCGCACCGTTTATTACCGCTGCATCCGCAATAGCTCCGGAGTCTCCTGTTTCCGCCGCCACACGACGCACCTTTGTCGCTCCGGATATTACGGCAACGGATAAGCTTCCGGACTATACTCCGGCCGAGCTTGATGCTTTCGCGGGCAGAGAGGATACCAACTGGCTGTTACACGCAGCAGAAAGCTATCTGGAACGCATGTTAAAGCCGGCGGACGTGCAACTGCTGTTCTTTTTACATGACGAACTCCGGTTCTCTAATGAGCTGATTTTACACCTTTACGAATACTGTGTATCCCGTGGCAAGAAGGCACCTTCCTATATTCAAAAGGTCGCACTCTCCTGGCATGCGGAGGGTATTGATACCGTAGAGGAGGCCGAAGAGCGTTCTCTTCAGTTTGATTCCTGCTACACCGCCGTCAATCGTGCTTTTGCCTTAAACCGGGCTCCGGGGATTTCCGAGCGCCGCTTTTTAAATCGCTGGAGCTCCTTCGGCTTTTCTTCCGACTTAATCGAAGAAGCCTGCAGTCGTGCCCTGTTGTCCACCTCCCATCCGGATTTTAAATATGCGGACAAGATTCTGGAACGTTGGCACGAAAGCAATGTACATACCATGTCCGACGTGAAGAAACTGGACGATGCACACAGCGCCCGCTCCGCCAAAGGACAAGCTTCCGAATCCTTCGGCAGTACCGCAAACCGTTTTAACTCCTTTCCGCAGAGAGAGTATTCCGGAAACGATTTAACCGACTTGGAAAAAGCATTACTGGGGAACCACTGATACCATCCTTCCCCTCTACCATAACCTTCAGATAAGGAGACACCTATGCATCAGGAGGACTATCATTACAGCCGTCTGCTCCGGGAGTACGAAGAAACCAGGGCACGGCATTTACACGAACAAAAGCAGCGTCGTGACCACATTTACGAAACACTTCCGGAATTTGCCGCTTTGGACCGGCAGATTGCCGAGTCTTCCGTTTCCGCGGCCCGGGCCGCACTGGATGGTGATGCCGCCGCACTGGATCGTCTGGCGGATACCAACAGGGAGATTTCCGAACAAAAACAGGCTCTTTTACGTTCTGCCGGATATCCGGCCGATTATCTGGAGCTGACCTATACCTGTCCGGACTGTCAGGACACCGGCTTTCTCGGCCGCGAGAAGTGCCACTGCTTCAAGCAGGCATTGACCTTTGCCCTGTCCGAGACATCCACGTTGCCGCACCTTCTGGAGAAGGAGAATTTCTCCACCTTTTCTTTCTCCTATTATGATGACAGAACAGCAGACTCCACGCTTCAGTTAACACCGCGGGAGAATATGCACAAGGTGGTTGCCGATGCCAACCGTTTTGTGGAGGAATTCGACAAAAAAAACAGAAGCGTTCTCATTTACGGCAATACCGGCGTAGGAAAAACCTTCCTGACCAACTGTATTGCAAAGGCGTTGTTAGATACCGCCCATCACGTGGTATACTTAACCTCCCACGCATTGTTTGAGGCCTTTGAAGCCCATCGCTTCGATCACGGAGAACAGCCGGAGCAAAGCTCCCTGTATCACTACATTTTCCACAGCGACCTGCTCATCATCGACGATCTGGGCACCGAACTGTCCAACAGCTTTACCAACTCCATGCTGTACACCTGCATCAACGAGCGGCAGCTTCACGGAAAGTCCACAGTGATTTCCACCAATCTTTCCTTAGAGCAGCTTCGCGACCGTTACAGCGAACGTATCTTTTCCCGCATCACCGGAAACTATACCCTTTGGAAACTCATCGGAAAGGACATCCGTGTGTTAAAGCGCATGGAAGGCTCTTTCTCTTAGTTTCTTGTACTTTTCGATTATTTTTCTGCCATTCCTTGACAAAGTGCATTTGTCATAGTATGATATAAAACGCTTTAAGACTAATTTTTACATAATAACGGAGGAAACGATTATGCCACTTCAAGAAGATTATGTCGCAGCGCTGCCGGTAGGCAAACTCGGTGTGATTGCACTGGAAAGCTGTAAGCAAATGGGACAAAAAATTGACCGGTATCTTGTTGATTGGAGAGATAAGAGAGTTCATGAGGTGCACACCCCTACGGTTTTACTGGACGGTTACCGCAGAGACTCCTATCTTGTAGAAACCAAATGTGCACGTTTCGGTTCCGGCGAAGCAAAGGGCATCATCCGCCAGACCGTGCGCGGTGACGATCTTTACATTTTAGTGGACGTTACCAACTACAGCCTGACCTATTCCGTTTGCGGCCATGTCAGTCACATGTCTCCGGACGACCATTTCCAGGATTTAAAGCGTGTCATTGCCGCTGCCGGCGGAAAGGCACACCGCATTACCGTTATTATGCCGTTCTTATATGAGAGCCGTCAGGACAAGCGTAGCTCCAGAGAATCTCTGGACTGTGCCGTAGCCCTGCAGGAGCTCTGCAACATGGGCGTAGAGAGCATCATCACCTTTGATGCCCACAACCCGAGCGTACAAAACGCTATCCCGTTAAAGACCTTTGAGTCCGTACCTCCGACCTATCAGTTCATTAAAGCACTCCTCCGCTCGGCTCCGGACATTTCTATGGACCCGGCGCACCTGATGGTTATCAGCCCGGATGAAGGTGCCATGGGACGTGCGGTTTATCTTGCAAACTCCTTAGGCGTCGATGTAGGCATGTTCTACAAGCGCCGTGACTATACCACCATCGTGGACGGCCGTAATCCGATTGTTGCCCACGAGTTCTTAGGTGCCAATGTCGAAGGCAAAGACGTTATCATCATTGATGACATGATTTCCTCCGGTGACAGTATGATTCACACCGCAAAGGAATTAAAGGAACGTAAAGCAAATCGTGTCTTCATCTGTTCCACCTTCGGCTTATTCACCAACGGTCTGGCAAAGTTTGACGAGGCATATGAAAAGGGTTGGATTACCAAAGTAATCACCACCAACCTGATTTATCAGACGGAAGAACTTCTCTCCAAGCCGTACTACGAGACTGCGGATATGTCCAAGTACCTCGCACTGTTAATCGATGCATTGAACCACGACGGTTCCATCAGCGAGTACTTAAATCCGTACAACCGTATCCAGAAGCTGTTACACAAATACGGAAAACGCTAAACTTACGGGGCTGTCGCATAAAATGCGCAGCCCCGCTCTTACTCATAAAAATCATCATACCCGCCGGTACTTTCTCCCATCTGGGCATCCCACCAGTCATCGTCATACTCAATCCAGCCGGTCGGCGGTGTCGGTTCCGGGATTGGGGTTGGTGTTCCGGACGGAGCGTCAGGTGCTCCGGCCCCTCCGGTTTCATTCTCTTCGGTACCGATCTCCCCGGAGACTCCCTGCCCGACATCATCCGAATCATCTTCTTCCGGTTCCCCTGTCGGTGTCGGCGCAATCGTTTCCTCACCCACTGGCGTAGGTGTCGGTGAGAGCATCGGCTCACCCTCCGGATTCCACACATCCATCTCTTCTTTTTCTTTTAACGCATCATCCACAATTTCCACCGGGCGATCATCCTCGTACAGGATAAAGTCTCTCTCCGGAAGTCCTTCGTGAAGTTTATCCATAAAACTTTGCCAGATATACCCCGGATAAGTGTTTCCTGCCAAGTTATCTAAGGCTTTCGGCATATCATAGCCCACCCACACTGCAGTGGTATAATACGGCGTATAACCCACAAACCAACCGTCCTTAATATCGTTTGTCGTGCCGGTTTTTCCTGCGGACACCGAGTTCTTTAACTGCAATTTCACACCGGTTCCGTTGGTCATCACACCCTGCAAGATGTCCGTCATCATGCGAACCGCATTTTCCTCGTAAATCCGGGTCATCTCCCGCTCCGATCCCACAATTACATCCCCGTCCGTCGTTGTAATCTTTACAATACAGGTCGGATTCCGGTACAGACCGTCATTGGCCAGGGTACAATACGCCCCCGCCATCTCCAAGGTACACACACCATAGGTCAAGCCCCCCAAGGATGCCGCCGGCACATAATCCGACGGTACGATGTTGCGGAACTGCATGTCGGTCACATAGGACAAACCCACCTCCGGGGTCAACTCCTCAAACATTTTCCATGCCACAGTGTTCTTCGATACCTCCACTGCACGGCGCAGGGTAATCTTACCGGAGTATACTCCGTTTGCATTTCGCGGGCCTCCGGCAAACTTTTCATCCACCACAATGGTGTCCGGGAAATACCCTCTCTCCAGCCAAGGCGTATATACCACCAACGGCTTAATGGAGCTACCCGGCTGCCGGAAGCTCTGGTACGCACGGTTTAAGGAATACCCATATTCATTTTCACCTCTGCCGCCTACAATGGCCACCACCCGTCCGGTCTCGTTTTCCACACAGGTCGCCGCCCCCTGGAGCGTATAAATCCCAGCCTCTGTCTTTTCGTCAAACTCCGCCAATTGATTCTGCACCGTTTCTAACAAAAGGGCCTGCTTCTCCAGATCAATGGAGGTATAGACGCGATATCCCCCCACATACAACTGCTTCTGCCAGTAAGCATAACTCTCCTCGTAATATTCCAAATACCTATCCTTTGCCGCATCGTCCGCAAAAGAATAACAAAACGGAAAACCGTTTTCCTCCATCAGTGCCCGTACCGCGCAGAAAATCGCAAAGGTCTCCACGTAATCATTATGAGATTCCTCCGGGGGACAAAGTACAATCTTCTCCTGCCGTGCCGCATCGTAGTCCGTCCGACTTAATTTTCCGTCGGCAACCATCTGCTCCATAACGGAATCACGTCTTGCCAACGTATCCTCAAAATGCTGATACGGGTCATACAGGGACGGATTGTTGGGAATGGCGCACAAAAACATCAGCTCCGACAAAGACAGCTCCGCCACGCCCTTGGAAAAGTAACCGTGAGCTGCCGCCTGAATCCCGTAATACCCATTGGCAAAATAAATATTGTTTAAATAAAACTCCAAAATTTCCTTCTTGTTATACCGTTTTTCCAGCTCTGCCGCCAGAAATATCTCCGTAATTTTTCGCTCGTAGGTCTGCTCGTTGGTCAGATAAATATTTCGGGCTAACTGCTGGGTAATGGTACTTCCTCCCTGATAAATGGTACCCTTATGCTTTACCAGGCTGTAGGCCGCACGCAGATTCGCCATATAATCCACGCCCTCATGAGAGAAAAACTTCTTATCCTCGGTGACAATCATAGCCGTCACCACAGGCTCCGGAATATCCCCGTAAGGAAGATAATACACATCCTTCCCTGATTGCAGCGTCTTTATCACCGTACCGTCGGTTGCATAAATAATACTGGTACGCGACTGCTTGAAATCCTCATCGGACGCTTCCCGCATAATAGTTTTTGCTTTATGATAATAAGCCAAAATTGTCCTACCGTATTTTGCGTAAAACCAAAGCCCCACCGACAGAGCCGCCAAAAGAAACAACAAAAACAAGACGCCGATTACCTTACGTCCGCGCCGCTTTTTCCTTCCTTTTCTATTGTTTCGCCCTTTTAAAACAGGCTCTTCTCCCATACCGCTCCCTCTTTTCCTTACAATCTGTTCCTATCGAATACAGAAGCGTTCTATACTAATATCGGCTTTTCCCTCTCGTTCCCTTAGCATCCCGCTCCGGTATCCTTCCATTTTCCTGTCACTTATTTTCTCCTGTCCCTTGCCTTTTATCACATTTTCCTGTATACTCTCTATTGTCAGTTCGAAATCCTCCTGACAATAAACAAAACTAAGGAGCCAAAATCATGAAAAACACAAACAAAAAAGGCACTGTATCTGTGCGCTATCTTACCACTGCGGCTATCATCGCCGCTCTTTATGTCGTTTTTACCGGGTTATCCGCCGCATTAGGCCTGGCCTCCGGTGTCATCCAGGTTCGTATTTCGGAAGCACTTGCCGTTTTAACCTATTTTACTCCCGCTGCCGTTCCCGGTGTAACCGTGGGATGTCTTCTGGCAAACCTTTTGACCGGTGCTCCGTTACCGGATATTATCTTCGGTACGTTGGCAAGTTTTCTCGGCGTCTGGGGCGGATACTTTTTACGCAAGCACAAGTACCTGATTGCACTGCCTACCGTTCTGTCCAATGCCGTTATCATTCCTCTCGTCCTACAATATGCTTACGGCGTCCCGGATGCATTCTGGTATCTGATGCTTACCGTAGGCATCGGAGAACTGCTCAGTGCGGGAATTCTCGGCGGAATACTGTTACATGTACTGCAAAAGCGGAAATTATTCCGTTAAATCATCCTCTATACAATACAAGGGCTGCCGTAGCAGCCCTTTTCTTTTTCGGGGTCATCCCCGTCGGCCTTCTTTTTTTGCCTTTATAAACTCCAAAAATTCCGGTTGCGGAATCGGCTTCGAGAAATAATATCCTTGAATATAACTGATTCCAAGGGACCGCATGGTATCATACTGCTCCTTTGTCTCGATTCCTTCCGCCACAATCTCCAGCTTCATCCCATGAATCATATGCATGGCGGCATCCATCACATACTTCGCCTTTCCGTTTTCAAAGTATGAGTTAATCATAGTGCGATCAAACTTGACTATATTCACCGGCATATCCACAATATAATTTAAGTTTGATTGCCCGGTACCGAAATCATCCAAAGAAAAGCTGACTCCGTATTCAATTAGCTTGTTCATATTGGCAATGGCAATCTTTTTTGCTCCCATAGTCGCTGTCTCGGTAATTTCCAGATTAATAAACTCCGGTCGTACTCCGTACCGCTTCATAATTGCAATATAATTATCCGCGAAACGTTCATAGGCACACTGAATTGCCGACAAATTTACTTCGATGTATTTTATACCGTACTGCTCCGGCTTATAATCCCGGATAAACTGACACACTTTTTCAAAAATAATTTCCCCCAGGCGGAGCATCATGCCGTTTTTCTCCGCAACCCATACAAAATCATAGGGTGGAACCACCCGGCCGTCTCCGTCCGTAATCCGCACCAAAGCCTCCGCAGAAACAAACCGCTCCTCCTTTGTGGAATAAATCGGCTGAAAATACACGGTAATCCAATTCTGCTCAATGGCATTAAAAATAACGTTTTCCATCTGACGTGTACTGTACATTTCCTTAACGATTGCTTCATCAATCTGTAAAAAACCGTTCTCCAACAACTCCCTGCTGTTCTGTCGGATATGTTTAATCAGATGCGAAATATCCTTTGCTTCCCGAAGCAACGTCGAATCCGGAAGGTACACCCAGGAAGGACGCAGGAATACCGACTCATCTTTTCCCCAGCCCCGTTCAAACCGCTCCCGCAGCTTCACCAGGCTCTCCTCCGCGATCTCCTTTGTATCGCACACCAGCATAATCTCATCACCCGCAGTCTTAAACGCCCGCGTTCCCGGTATTGCTGCTACAAAATCGATCATTTCCATCTCAGCCGCAGTCTCAGACTCTTTGGACTCCTTGGAAACATTCTTATAGAACGAATGCTCCAGTACCATCAATACCAAGGAAAATTGACGGCTCCGATACGAAAGCTGACGCATATATCGTGTCAATGCCATCTGATTAAACAAGCCGGTAGGCCGGTCCAATAAAACCTCCGGGTTTTCCAACTTAATATACAGCACCATAATCCCGATGGAAGAAGCAAATCCCACAATCAGAATCTCTTTATTGAAAAACTGAATCAAAGCGGCGCCGAGCCAGATGACCATCCAGAAAAGCATTGCCTTTCTCCTGCTCAAGCGGATTATCGCTTTTTTCCGGACAAGCAGCACCAGATTTGTCACCAGATAGAACGCAGCCGCCACGTAGGTTACCATAACACTGGGACCATAGGTATACAACGCCCCCTTCTCCGGGTCGGAATAGACGTAAATAGGCAATACAAAAATCAGAACAATCGCTATCAGGGACAGCACCACATTGTAGTTAATCACGTTGTAATACAGGATTCTTTTCGAATAAATATCCGTACAAATATAGCATACCGTACAAAGTAGCATTGCCAACAAAGACGACAAATACATTTTACAGGAAAAGACAACACATGCATACGGTAACGCATCCATATTTCGAATCATTAGAACAGATATCGCATCCAGGATAAGAGAACCGAGTGATACAAAAAGTGTCAGGAAGAATGCCTTTCCCGTATTCAAATGCAACCTTTTCTGATTTACATAAAACCACCCCAGCACGAGAAGCAAGACAAATCCGCAACATTGTGCATAGATACTCATTCAATACGCCCCTTTCTTCTCAACATTACACTTATTATATCATATTTATCTGAAAATAACAAGAAAATATTGACAAAACGCAAAGAAACTAACTTGTTTCTATTTTAACCACCTTTTTGCTTGACAAAATTAGAAAAATAATGTACATTTATAGTACTGATGTAACATTGATTTTATTATGAAGGAGAGAGATTATGGCAGAACAAAAAAAACCTTTAGTTACACATATCTATACCGCTGACCCGTCTGCACATGTATTCAACGGCAAGCTGTACATTTACCCGTCTCACGACGTGGCTTTGGATTGCCCGGATGACGATAACGGCGATCAGTATCAGATGGAGGACTATCACATCCTTTCCATGGATTCTTTGGATGCTCCTTGCGTAGATAACGGCGAAGCACTTCACGAGAAGGACGTTCCGTGGGTAAGCCACCAGATGTGGGCTCCGGATGCCGCTTACAAGAACGGCAAGTACTATTTGATTTTCCCGGCAAAGGATAAGGACGGTATCTTCCGTATCGGTATCGCTACCAGCGATTGCCCGACCGGTCCGTTCACTCCGGAACCGAACTACATCGAAGGCAGCCGCAGTATCGACCCGGCTGTATTGGTGGACGATGACGGCAAGGCTTACATGTACGTTGGCGGCCTTTGGGGCGGTCAGCTTGAGAAGTGGCAGACCGGCGAGTATGTTGAGAATCCGCACGCACCGGAAGGTGACGAGCCGGCTTTGGGACCGCTTGCTACCGAGATGAGCGATGATATGCTTTCCTACAAGGCACCGCTTAAGGAGCTTAAGATTTTAGACGAGAACGGCGAGCCGATTAAGGCAGGCGACCACGACAGACGTTTCTTCGAGGCTCCGTGGGTACATAAGTACAACGGCCTCTACTACCTGTCCTACTCCACCGGTGACACGCATTTCCTTTGCTACGCTACCAGTGAGAACCCGATGGGTCCGTTCACTTACCGTGGCCGTATCTTAGAGCCGGTTATCGGTTGGACCACCCACCACTCCATCGTAGAGTGGAACGATAAGTGGTACTTATTCTACCACGATTCTTCCCTTTCCGGCGGTGTAAACCATCAGCGTTGTGTTATGTTCAGAGAGCTTAAGTACAACGCAGACGGCACCATTCAGTGCATGAAGCCGTACGAGGATTAATAGTTTGTAAAAGGCCAAGGGGCGTCGCTATTAAGCGATTGCCCCTTTTTTGTTGCCCTTGGGGCTTTCTACCAGAGCCCAGGGTGTCTGCGTAATTTACCATGAAAACTCTTAAAACTACTTTTCTCATGGTAAAATCCAAAATATACCAACCTTAAATGAGCAAAAAAAATCTTGTCATAATGTCCGATCAGGGACACCAAGACAAGACCTTTATCAACAAAGTACGCACAAACTAAATGTTTCCGTTCCTTTCCAATCCCTCCACGCGACTGAACATTTTGAACACTTCATCTTATTTGTTATCGAATCTACGTAGTTCAGCAAATAAGACCATAACAAAGATACATTCTGCCACAAAAAGTGTAACGGCAACAAATGTGCTCCGAATACCATAGCATAGACCATTACCATTTTATCCGGAACGGCACGAAATACCCACATCACCACCAGTAAATACAGTTTCTTAATTCGTCTAAGTTCATTTTATAATCCCCGCTCTCTTCAATTCCTCCGGCGCCTCTTCCCACCGTGCCAGGAAGCCGTTTCTGAATCTGTCATCAAAGGTCACGTCCTTCTCAAACCACGCCGGCATCACAAACTCCGCCGCTGCCTTCTCATCCGGGAATTCTACCTCCGCGAATACAAGGCCGGCCAACTCTCCGGCAAACATGTCCAGTTCAATGGTGTATACATCGTACGGAATAAGATAGCGCTTTTTTGTAATCACACGGCCTTCCACCTTGGAAAGCAGTGTCTCATAAGCCTCCTTTGTAAGGGGCATTTCCTCTTCCCTGCAGACCTGAGCCGTAGCATCTTCCTTTTGCTCCAGCCCAAGCTTGGATTTATAGCAAAGAATATAGCTTGCCTCTCCGTTTTTTACGGACTTGCGGACCCGGACCACCGGGCGGGTGCAAAGATAGCCCTGTTCCAGTTCCCTGCAGACGTACTGCTCCAAATCCGCCGGTATGGCGGACACGGTAAATTTACGTTCGATTTCCATTGACGGCCCTCCTATTGCTGCTTATTATTTACATTCACAAATCACTTCACCCTGTCTTCATTCCGTAAAATCGCACGGGTTACCAGAACGGTAATACCGATACATACCGCAAACGCGCCGGTCACCACCGTGTGCTTCCAGAACTTTCTCTTCCGAATCCGGGCTGCCAACGCTTCATAGTCCGACTCATACTCCGGTCGCAGCTCCGGCTCAAAATGCAAGTCTTCCTGATTCAAATGAGCATATTCCCTGTAAACCTTACGGCATGCCCTGCACTCTTTTAAATGCTCTCTGATTTCACTTCTCGTCTCGTCACTGACGGTGTTTTCCTGAAACAATACAATTAAATCCTGCACTACATTACAGCTTATACTCATGCTCCAATTTCTCCTTTAACATATTTTTTGCACGGAAATACAGCACCTTTGCCGAACTTTCCGAAATCCCCATTGCATCTGCCACCTGCTTAAATGACAACTCCGCATAAATCCGAAGCGCCACCACTTCCAGATTTTTTTGCGGCAGCTCCAACAACACTTCTCTTACCTTCTCTGTGACTTCTTTCCGAAGCATCTGACTCTCTGCGGAAGTCTGTCCCTCCTGTGCCATAAAGAAGTCAACTACATCATCCAGCTGAATGGCCTCTCTGGACTGTTTCTCCTTCTTCAGATAACCGAAATATGTATATTTCGCAATGGCCGCCAACCAGGTAAACATACTACTGTTACCTTTATATTTTCCGAAGGATACGAACGCCCGGTAAAAGGTCTCCTGGGTCAGTTCCTCCGATAAGTGCACATCCCCGCTGAGTCGATACAAAAAACTGTATATCTTCGGCTGGTATCGCACATAAATCTCTTCAAAATCTTCCAAAACGTAAAATCCCCCCTGTCTTCAGGACTCAAAATCATGCGCCGCAATCCGCGCGGAACGTTTTTGCTCGATAGAGTAAAAAACTTTTACGAACAGTATAGCATACTTTTTTCCATTTGAACACAAAAAATTTACTGCGGGAAATCCGCTATTTTTTCAGCCTATTACAGCGTTTCAAAAAACATAGCCGAAAAATTTTTAAAATTTCTTGTAACCTTTTTCCTCTTTTCACCACTAACTTATCGAATGGCTTTTGAAAAGCCCGTAGCAAGGATATCATTTTCCCTGCCAAATGAACTTTTTTGGAGGATGTTATGTTTCATATAATCGGAACCGGTATGTATGTACCGGAGCGCATAGTTACCAATGATGAGTTATCCACTATGGTGGACACCAACGACGAATGGATTAAGCAGCGTGTCGGCATTGCCGAGCGCAGAGTCAGCACAGAGGAATGGACCTCCGATATGGCGTATAAAGCAGCCCTTGCGGCCCTTGAAAGCGCAAACTGTAAGCCGGAGGATTTAGACTATATCATTACCGCCACCGTAAGCGGCGAGTATGTTTCCCCGTCTACCGCATGTATGGTACAGAAGCTTTTGGGCGCAACATGCCCTGCACTGGAAATCAACGCAGCCTGCTCCGCATTCCTTTTCTTATTGGAAACGGCTGCCGGTCTTTTTGCCAGAAAGAAAGCAAACAAGATTCTGGTCATCGGTGCGGAGCGTTTAAGCGGCATCATGGACTGGAACGACCGCGGTACCTGCATTATTTTCGGCGACGGTGCCGGAGCAGCTGTACTTAGCAACGATGAGGACGGTTATCTGGATTCTGTTGTGACCGTACAGGGCAACGATGAAGTCATTACAATTCCGACCAATGTAGGTTGCTCTCCGTTCTTTACCAAAGAGAACGATACCCCATACATTCACATGATGGGCCAGGAAACCTTTAAGTATGCCGTAAGCTCCATTTGCAATGATGTGAATACCCTGCTTACACAGAACAATCTGACCTTAGATGATATCAAGTACATTGTGCCGCATCAGGCCAACAAACGTATCATTGATTTTGCCGCAAAGCGTCTTAAGACCGCGGAGGATAAGTTCTACATGAACATCGAGCGTTACGGCAACACCTCCAGCGCAAGCATTCCGATTGCATTGGACGAGCTGAATCGTACCGGCAAACTGGAACATGGCGACTACATTATTCTTACCGCATTTGGCGGCGGACTGGCAAACGCAGCCTGCCTGATTCGCTGGTAAGCCCCTGCTTGCAATAACGCAGGCACCGCATGCCGCAGCCGGTGTGCAACGAAACTCGGTAACATGCCTACGAACACTTCGTTCCGACGGCTTGTACATAAAATTTTTTCTAAAAAAAGGAGAACGAAACTATGTTAGACCAGATCAAAGAACTTTTAGCAAACAGCCTCTCTATCGATGCAGATTCCATTACCGAAGCAAGCAGCTTCTCCGAGGACCTTGGTATCGACTCTCTCGATATCGTTGAGTTACTGATGAATGTAGAAGAAGAATTCGGCGTTTCCATCGAGCCGGATCCGTCCATCGCTACCGTAGGCGACCTTATCGCAAAGATCGAGGAGCTTAGAGCCTAAGAATAACACGAACGAGGTATAGTATGATTCAATCGAAACTCTGTGATTTATTAGGAATTACCTACCCGGTTTTTCAGGGTGGCATGGCGTGGATTGCAGACGGCAAATTGGCCGCTGCCGTATCCAACGCAGGCGGCCTGGGTATTATTTCCGCAATGAATGCCGATGCAAATTATCTCCGGGAGCAAATTAAAATTGCCCGGGAATTAACCGACAAGCCGTTTGGTGTAAATATCATGTTAATGAGTCCGCACGTTGCGGAAGTGGCACAGCTTGTGGCAGAAGAAAAGGTCCCGGTGGTTACTACCGGTGCAGGCAGCCCGGCTGCTTACATGGACGCTTGGAATGCCGCAGGGATTAAAGTAATCCCGGTCATCGCTTCCGTTGCCATGGCCAAGAAAATGGAGCAGTGCGGTGCAGCCGCAGTTGTTGCGGAAGGTCAGGAATCCGGCGGACACATCGGCGAATTAACGACCATGGCTTTGGTTCCGCAGGTTTGCAGCGCAGTTTCCATTCCGGTTCTTGCTGCAGGCGGTATTGCGGACGGCCGCGGTATGGCTGCTTCCTTCTGTCTGGGTGCGTGCGGTGTACAGCTTGGTACCCGTTTCCTCGTAGCAAAGGAATGCTCCGTGCATCAGAACTACAAGGACATGGTATTAAAGGCAAATGATACTTCCACCATTACCACCGGCAGACGCTTCGGCGGAAACACCTGCCGTTGCATCAAAAACCCGTTCAGCCGTGGTTTTTCTAAAATCGAATACGCTCCGGAGACTACCGCAGAGATGGTAGCAGAGTTAGGTGTAGGCGGACTTCGTAAGGCAGCCGTGGAAGGTGATACCAAGGAAGGCTGTTTCTTGGCCGGTCAGATTTCCGGTATGGTAAACAAGGAGCAGACCGCCGCAGAAATCGTAACAGAGCTCGTAACCGAATGCGAAGCTCTTTTGAAAGGAGTTAACGCATGGGTAAAATAGCATTTTTATTTTCCGGCCAGGGTGCTCAGCACCCTGGTATGGGAAAAAATTTATACGAAAACTTTAGCGAAGTAGCCAATCTCTTTGATAAAGCAGAGAATCTTCGCCCGGGCACTCTTGCCCAGATGTTTGAGGGAGACGAAGCAACCTTACGTGATACCGCAAACACCCAGCCGTGTCTCTACCTTGCGGATTTGGCTGCCGCATTGGCAGTAAAGAGTGCCGGCATTGTGCCTGACATGGTAGCCGGCTTTTCTCTGGGAGAGATTCCGGCCTTAGCTTTTGCGGGAGCATACGCTCCGGAAACCGGCTTTGAAATTGCCTGCGCAAGAGGTCGTCATATGGCAAAAGCCGCAGCAGAGTCGCCGGCAGGCATGGCAGCCGTTGTAAAGCTGCCGAACGAAACCGTAGAGGAGCTTGCCTCCCACTACGAGCATGTATATCCGGTAAATTACAACTGCACCGGACAGTTGGTATGTGCGGGAAGTACCGAGGAACTTCCGCAGTTTTATGAAGAAGTAAAGGCCGCAGGCGGTCGTGCCCTGCCTCTTAAGGTAGGCGGCGGATTCCATTCCCCGTTTATGACCCCGGCTGTTACAGAGTTTGAAAAGGATTTGGCAGGTTTTGATATTCAGACCCCGTCTCTTCCGATTTACGCAAACCTGACCGCTGCTCCTTACGGCGATAACGTAAGAGAGACCATGTGTGCACAGGTCAACCACCCGGTTCTCTGGGAAAAAATCATCCTTTCCATGGCAGAACAGGGCGTCACCACATTTATTGAAACCGGTGTCGGCAACACCTTACAGAAGCTTGTGGAAAAGATTGTTCCGGATGCCAAGGCTTATGCCGTGGAAACCAAAGAACAGTTAGACAACGTTCTTGCCGAGCTGGGTAAATAGGGAAAGGAAACTAACATGGAAAATAATTTATCATTAAAAAATAAAGTTGCCGTCGTTACCGGCGGCTCCCGCGGCATCGGTCGTGCGGTTTGCGAAGCATTCTGCAAAAACGGCGCCGATGTAGCATTCTTAGACGCAGGAAGCCCTGAGGTTGCGGAAGAAACCGCCGCTTACCTTGCCGGTTTCGGCACCAAGGTCAAGGCTTATCAGTGCGATATTTCCGATTTTGATAAGACCGCGGAAGTATTCAAGGAAATCTTTGCCGAGTTCGGCACCGTGGATATTTTAGTAAACAATGCAGGCATTACCCGGGATAAGCTGCTTCTTTCCATGAAGCCGGAAGAATTCACTTCCGTTATCGACATTAATCTGGTAGGCGCTTATAACACCGTAAAGCAGGTATATCCGGTCATGTTAAAGAAGCGTGCCGGAAAGATTATCAACGTCAGCTCCGTAGCAGGCGTTATGGGCAATCCGGGACAGACCAATTATGCCGCATCCAAGGCCGGCTTAATCGGTTTTACCAAGTCCATCGCCAAGGAACTGGGTAGCCGCGGTATTTGCTGTAACGCCATCGCTCCGGGCTTTGTAAGAACCCCGATGACCACTGCGTTCGCAGATAAGGACGAGTTCGTAAATGCAATCCCGATGAAGCGCTTCGCAGAGCCGGAGGAAATCGCAAATTTGATATTGTTCCTGTCTTCTGACATGGCAAATTATATTACCGGAGAGGTCATCCGCATCGACGGCGGCATGGCAATGTAGGAGGAAAAACGTATGAGAAGAGTTGTAGTCACCGGTCTCGGCGCAGTGACCCCGATCGGAAATAATATGAACGAATATTGGAACGGTTTAGTCTCCGGCGTAAACGGTATCGCACCGATTACCCGCTTTGACACCACAGACTTTAAGAGCACCCTGGCAGCGGAAGTAAAGAACTTTGATCCGTCCGCGGTACTGGATAAGGGTACCATCCGTAAGGCGGACCTTTACACCCAGTACGCTCTTGTTTCTGCCGACGAAGCAATGCAGGATTCCGGTCTTGCCGGTAACATCGCAGAGGAAGAGCTTGGCGTATACTTCGGTTCCGGCGTAGGCGGTATCGAAACCACCTTAGAAAACCACGAAGGCATCCTTGCGGGCGGTCCGAAGAAAGTGTCCCCGCAGTTTGTTCCGAAGATGATTATTAACATTGCGGCAGGCCAGATTGCCATCCGCTTCAACGCCCACGGCAACGCTATGTGTATGTCTACCGCTTGTGCAACCGGTACCACCGCCATCGGTGAAGCGTACCGTGCCATCAAGGACGGATATTTGACCGCGGCAATCTGTGGCGGTTCCGAATCTTCCGTAAACCCGCTTTGCGTAGCAGGTTTCATTAACTGTATGGCGCTGTCCCAGGCAACGGACCCGAACGAGGCTTCTCTTCCGTTCGATTCCCGCCGTGCAGGCTTTGTATTAGGCGAAGGTGCCGCTACTCTCATTTTAGAGGAGTATGAGCACGCCGTTGCCCGCGGTGCAAAGATTTACGCAGAAATCTGCGGCTACGGTGCTACCTGTGACGCACACCACGTAACCGCTCCGGATCCGGAGGCTACCTATACCGCAAAGGCCATCGAAAAGGCACTGGCAGGTGTGGAGTATTCCACCGATTCCTTATACATCAACGCACACGGTACCGGTACCGCATTAAACGATGCCACCGAGACCAAGGCATTCAAGCTTGCTTTCGGCGAAGAAGGGGCAAAGAACGTAAAAATCAGCTCCACCAAGTCCATGACCGGTCATATGCTCGGTGCGGCAGGCGCTGCGGAAGCCATTGCCTGTGTGAAGGCTCTGGAAACCGGCATCTTACCGCCGACCATCAACCTGACCAGCCCGGACCCGGCGCTTGACTTAGACTATGTTCCGTGTAAAGCTCAGAAGGTACAGGTGGATACCGCAATTTCCACATCCTTGGGCTTTGGCGGTCACAACGCATGTATCGCATTCCGCCGTGTAAAATAATTGAGGTGACACTATGAACAAAGAACAATTGATGAACATCCTTCCTCACCGCGACCATATGCTTCTTGTTGACGAGGCAGAGGTAAGAGACGGTGTGGCATACGGAAAGAAAACCATTACCGGTGAAGAGTTCTTTTTAAAGGGACATTTTCCGGGCAACCCGATTGTGCCGGGCGTGATTTTGTGTGAGATTTTAGGCCAGTCTACCTGTGTTCTGTTTCAGGATATGGCACAGGGCAAGGAAATCACCACCCTGTTCACCGGTCTTGACAAGGTGCGCTTTAAGAATCCGGTAAAGCCGGGAGATACCTTTGAAACCGAGTGTTCCATCATTAAGAGCAAGGCCCCGTTTTATTGGGCAAAGGGTGTAGGCAAGGTAAACGGAAAGCTGTGTGTTTCCGCAGAGTTCTCCTTTGCCATCCTGCCGAAAGAGGAGGCATAACTATGATATTTGATAAGTGGATTGCGGCATTTTCCCACGAGAAACTGACCTGTGGTGCCTGCAAAAAAGAATTTTCCGTAAAGGAGCTTCGTAAGGCCCTTTACATCTGCCCGGAATGCGGCAAGTACATGCGTATCGGCGGCAGAGAACGTATTAATCAGGTGGTAGACAAAAAGAGTTTTGAAGAATTCGCTACCGGCCTTTCCAGTGTAGATTTTCTGGAGTTCCCGGGCTATGCCGATAAGCTCACCAAAGCAATCGACTCTACCGGAGAAGACGACGCTGTTATTTGCGGTCACGCAACCATCGGCGGCCATCCGTGCGCAATCTTCGTTATGGACGCTCGTTTTATGATGGCAAGTATGGGCTCCGTGGTAGGCGAAAAGATTACCCGTACCTTTGAATACGCTACCGAGCATCATATTCCGGTCATCGGCTTCACCGCTTCCGGCGGTGCAAGAATGCAGGAGGGAATCATTTCCCTAATGCAGATGGCAAAGTGTAGTGCCGCGGTAAAGAAGCATTCTACCGAGGGGAATTTATATATTACGGTGCTGACGGACCCGACCACCGGCGGTGTAACCGCCTCCTTCGCAATGCAGGGAGACATTATCCTTGCTGAGCCGAATGCGTTGGTGGGTTTCGCCGGCCGTCGCGTCGTAGAACAGACCACCAAATCCCAGCTTCCGGATAATTTCCAGAGCGCGGAGTTTATTTTAGAGCATGGGTTTGCGGATGCCATTGTTCCGAGAGAGGAATTAATTGACACCCTGACCACCATCTTAAAGCTTCACAGAAAGGAGCGTGTAGCGGGATGACGCCTTATGAAAAGCTGAAAATGACCCGTCAGAACGGCAGACCGACGGGAGTTGCCTATATTAACGGAATCTTTGACGACCGCATCGAGCTTCACGGCGACCGCCGTTTTGCGGAGGATGCCGCTATCATTTCCGGTATCGGAAGTATCGACGATATTCCGGTAACTTATATTGCCATTGAAAAGGGTGTGGATTTGGCCACCCGTATGAAAACCAATTTCGGCTGTCCGAAGCCGGAGGGCTACCGTAAGGCTCTGCGTCTGATGAAGCAGGCAGAGAAATTCGGCCGCCCGGTAGTATGCTTTGTAGACACCCAGGGTGCCTTCTGCGGTGCCGACGGCGAAGAGCGGGGACAGGGCGAAGCCATTGCGGAAAACATTATGGAAATGCTGGGGCTTCAGACCCCGACCGTTTCCATCGTTATCGGCGAAGGCGGTAGCGGCGGTGCACTGGCACTTTGCTCCGCAGACCGGGTATACATGATGGAGCATGCGGTATATTCCGTGATTTCTCCGGAAGGATGCGCAAGTATCCTTTGGAAGGATGCTTCCCGTGCCGAGGATGCGGCACAGTGCTTACGCATTACCGCAGACGATATGAAGAGCTTCGGCGTTGCCGAGACCATCATTCCGGAAGACTTTGATAATTTCGACGTCACCTGCGCCGTAATCAAAAAGCAATTAAAGGAAGACTTAACCGAACTGTTAAAGAAAAAGACCGATGCCCTTCTTTCCGACCGCTATATGCGCTTCCGTAAGTTCGGCATCTACGAAGAAAACGGAGAAACCAGAGGAACCGTGGCATATTCCATCTAGGAAACTATTGTTTTCCTAATGGATGTCCGGTTTCTGATGAAACTGCTAGTTTCTAATCCTTTTTTATAATATTTACTCTTACAAAACCGGCTGCTACAGTGATGTGGCAGCCGGTTTTGGTACATTATCAGTTCAAGCGCGTCCACGGGCCATATGTAAATGTTATTCCGATATACATCAGTACAATTATATAGTATATCGCAGGATTCAGAAGAATCAGTAGCACTCTCGGTTTCCATGTCTTCACTTTTCGAAGTACATAGATTACCGAAAAAATCAACGCAAAAACGCCGAATAAAATTCCTTGCCATTCCAGCACATCGATTCCCGTAGCAATTCCCAACCAGTCAAGCACCCACGGCACCAGGACAATCACAGCAGATACCAACACTGTCACCCCGTATACTTTTAAATATTCTTTCATATTTTCCCTTCTTTCGTTTTTATACCAAAAGTTCCTCATCAATTTTCTCATCTCTGTCCGGTCAGTTCAACGGAAGCAATTTCCCTCTTAGGCCAGAACGCGCACAAATGCAGACGGGATATCTTTCCGACAAACGGATAAAAAGACTTTACCAACACACGCAAAGCGTCGCATACCGTCTCCGGCTCATCAATCAATATGGTTGCGTGAGGTGTCCACGGATACTGCTGCACCGTTTCCTTTGCACAAGCTTCATGTAACGCAGTCAGCTCCGGGCTCATATCCGGTGCTCCGAACAGAACCTTTCCTCCGGCAAACATCCCGATATGACTGATATGTACCGACACCGGTGCAAACTCCGCTGCCACCTTTTGCATCAAAGTGACTGCCTCCTGCTCCTTCTCAAGCGGAAATGTCGCCAGACTGATGTGATACGGAAGTCCCGGCGTCTGGGTACCGGTAAAACCCACTTCTTTTAAAGTATTATACCATCCGGACATAAGCTCTTGGGAAGCATCGTCCAGGTCTGCCATTAGTGTTAGAAATTGTTCTGCCATTGGTCCAGTCCTCCTTTTCTCCATTTTACACCAAAAGGGAAAAGGTCGCAACGGAAACAGGGGAATCAAAGTTTTAGAGGTTCTGACTCTTTGAGTGTTCTTCGCCACTCACTAATCCCTAATTACCGGAACAATTGTTACTCTTTCTTCCACAACTTCTCCCTCTTCATCCGTCACATACACAAGAACATCAAATGAACTCAATGTGTACCCCATATACACCGATTGCCCATCATTTCTTACCTCTGCATCCGAAAATGAGCTTGTTAAAATAAGCTTTGGCGATATTGTAGCACTTTTACATTTATCCATGTTTACAAGTTCCTCAATGGGTATCGTCTCTCCGGTTTCTGCGTATACGATTCTATTTATTACCTCCGGCTTCGGTCCGAAATGCTTTTTTATAAACAGCCCCAGACCAATCGCAACCATGACCAGCACGATTATTATTACAATCCATCCGATGCGTTTCTTTTTCATTGTCCCCCTCCTTTAACTATCAGTGCCCTCAAAAGCGCCTACGTTTATAAAACAGTTCTCTGTAACGGAACATATCTGCTTTTACCTCTTCCATTGTAACATATTCCCGGAGATAAATCCTCTCTTTTTCAATGTTACAAAAAAACTTTCCACTCTTTCCTATTTGTGTCTATGCAATTCTCCCCCTTCTTACTCCTTCTCTAGAATCAACTTCCCCTTGCACTCCCCCCTCACTAGTATTATACTAATCTTATTGATAAAGCAATGGGCCACACTGCCCCCTGCTGTATCGTTACACTTCCGAAAGGAGACCACCCATGGAATTTCACGGAATCAACAAAACCACCTTATTAGACTTTCCCAAGCACATCGCTTGTACCGTATTTACCGGACGCTGCAATCTGCGCTGTCCGTTTTGCCATAACGGGGATTTGGTGTTAGCGCCGGAGTCCCAGCCTGTCATCACCCAGGAGGCCGTTATTTCCTTCTTAGAGCGCCGCAAAGACACTCTGGAAGGGATTTGCATTACCGGAGGTGAACCGACGCTTCAAAAGGATTTATTGCCGTTTTTAAAGCAATGCAAGGAAATGGGTTATTTAACGAAGCTTGACACCAACGGCACCCGCCCGGATGTGATACAGGCGGCGCTGGATGCAAAGCTTCTGGACTACATTGCCATGGATATAAAAAACAGCCCGGCGCGATACGCCGAGACTGTGGGACTTTCCTCCGTGCGTTTTTCCGCCTTTGAGGAAAGCGTGGATATTATCAAAAACAGCGGACTTCCTTACGAATTCCGCACCACGGTGGTCAAGGAGTTCCACACCAAGGAGGATTTCCTTGCCATCGGCGAATGGCTTCGTGGCGCCAAATGTTATGCCCTGCAAGCCTTTAAAGACTCCGGCAACCTCATACAACCGGGCCTGTCCGGCTACTCAAGAGACGAGCTGACCTCTTTCCGTGAGCTTCTTTTGCCGTACTTTGACGAGGTACTGCTCCGGGGTATCGACTAATTTCAGAAACTAACCGAAGGATGGGTTTTACCATGCAATTTCATTACGAAACCGAGCATTTACATTTGCTGATTTGCAACGAAGAATATGCGCCTGCGCTGCTTGCCTTTATGACGGAAAACCGGGAGTTTTTCGCGCCTTTCGAGCCACGTCGCGAGGCCTCCTTTTATACCGAGGAGTTCCAGGCCCAGGTACTGCGGGCAGAGTTTCAGGCCATGCTTCGCCATACCTACATCCGCTACTACCTGTTCTTAAAGGAGGACCCGGCCCGCATCATCGGCACTGTCAGTTTTTCCAATATTTCCCGCACCGACGACAAAAGCTGCCGTGTGGGCTATAAGTTAGACAAGCATCACACCGGCAAAGGCTATGCCACCGAGGCACTGCAGCTTCTTTTGCCGGAGCTTCACAAGGACCTGCACATTCACCGGGTGGAAGCGGACATTTTACTGGAAAACGCCCCTTCCCTACGGCTCATTGAGCGACTGGGCTTTACCTACGAGGGCGTTGCCCGCAGTTCTCACGAGATTCAAGGTATATGGCGGGACCATCTGCGGTACTCTTATATTTTTCCGCAATAATAACCAAACAGTTCTTTCCCGGAAGCGGCACCGTCTGCTTCCGGTTTTGTCTGCACAAGCGGCAAAAACTCCGGGAAGCCGAACAGCTCTGCCAGTTTGGCTTCTTTTTTATTGTAGATTCCCGGCACCAACAACACATAATCTTCCGCATTCTTTTTCCTACGTCTTCCCAAAAGCACATGGCGGTAGCGATAATACCCATGGAGCACAAAGCTGTTTTCCGCAAACCGCTTCCCTTCCTTCGGAAACCCGGCCAGTTCCTCCGGTGTAACCCGCACGGAATATTCCACATCAAACCGGCGGCATGGTCCGTAAGGGGGATTCAAAAGAAGAAGTTTTTCCAAATAGGCAATCTGACGACGGGCTTTTCTCGATTCCACACACATATCCTGTTGCACCGACGCAGCTGTCTCGCTTGTCGCCTCGCCTCCCGCTGCCTTGGTAATCTCCTCCATCAGCTTCTTCGCGGATTCAACGCGCGGGTCACAGGAAGACTCCGGCTTCCGCAAAAAAGCCTCCCGAAGTGCCGCCTCCGTCAATTCCTTCCCGTCATATCGGGCGCAGAGGTATTCCCGCAAATCCGGATGCGAAAGCTGCCGTCCGCAACCGCCACCGCTCTGTTCCGCCCGGTTCTTCCCGCCATTATGTTTCAAATCACCCGCACGCTCCGGTAACAGCACGACACCTACTCCCATGCCCGCTTCCGCGCACAGACGGCACTGAGACAACCGCGCCTCGCTCCTTCCCCGTTCCGTAGTACTTCCCCAAAGATAGGCTGCTTCCAACAGAGCCTCTCCCTCGGTAAAGTAGTAAACACGCCACTGTTTCCGCCGCTCCTCTTCCCCAAATAATTCAAGCGCTACCTCCGGCTGTTCTGCCGTACCGTAGCGCCTTACAATTCCTACACTGCGTTCCCTGATTCCGTTCTTGTACAAAAACACGTATGCCACTTTTCTCTGCATGCTGCGCCCCTTCCGGGACAATTGCAGTTTGGCAGTTCTTACGCGCCGTCGTTTCCTTGTCCCACACTCACTTTTACTGGTATTGTATGGAACTTTTTCAAAATCCAGAACCGCATCGTACCGTTTTTTTCTTTTTCTACTCTCTATTCCGACATCCGTTTACAGTATATTCCACGTTACTTCTGACTTTCTATCTGCTCCGCCAGCTCGTTTAAGTACACCCAACGGTCCATCTTTTCTTCCAGCTGCGCTTCTGCCGCTTCCTTTGCCGCAGACAGCTCCTGAAGCTTCCCGTAGTTGGTGGCAGAGGCCGCAATTTCCTCCTCCAGGGTCGCAATCTTATCCTCTAACGCCGCAATATCTGCGTCAATGGTCTCGTACTCCTTTTGCTCCTTGTAAGAGAATTTCACCTTCTGCTCACGATTTTTCCAGGTGGCACGGCTGTCGGATTTTTCACCAACGTCACCCTCCGAACCGGCTCCTCCCGGGGTTGCGGAACCTGCCGATGTACCTGCCTTTCCTGCTCCGCTAGCGGCTCCCGCTCCTCGGGCATTTCCCTCGGAAATCCCCTTACTCACCGGACGACCTTCCCGTTCACACACAGCGCGATAGTCCGAATAGTTTCCCTCGTATCTGCGAATCACGCCGTCCCCCTCAAAGGAGAAGATGCGGTTCGCCACCTTATCCAGGAAATAACGGTCATGGGACACCGCAATGACAATACCGTTATAACGGGTCAGATAATCCTCTAAAATGGACAGCGTACGAATGTCCAAATCGTTGGTCGGCTCATCCAAAATCAGCACATTCGGCGCCTCCATCAGTACATGAAGCAGTGCCAGACGACGCTTTTCACCACCGGAGAGCTTGCCGATGACCGTATATTGCATAGCATCCGTAAACAGGAACTTTTCACACATCTGGGAGGCACTGATTTTCCCTTCCGAGGTCTCGATATACTCCGCCACCTCACGAACGGAATCAATGACCCGGATGTTCGGATTTAACGCCTCGTTTTCCTGCATAAAATAACCCACCTTAATGGTGGTGCCAAACTCCACCGTCCCCGTGTCCGGCGCCAGATTCCCCGTAATCATTTTTAACAAAGTACTCTTTCCGCAACCGTTGGGTCCGATAATACCGATACGGTCCGTGGAAAGGAAAATATAGCTGAAGTCCCGAATCAGTGTCTTTTCTCCAAAGGACTTGGAAATATGCTCTACCTCGATGGTCTTCTTTCCCAAACGGGAGGACAAAGCATTAATCTCCACTTCTCCGTCTACCACAATCTTTTCTCGGTTCTTTAAGGCCTCAAACCGCTCAATATGGGCCTTCTGCTTCGTGGAACGGGCTCTGGCACCACGCATCATCCAGGCCAAATCCTGACGGTACAGGCTCTGGTTTTTCCTCTCCGTGGCTAGCTGCATAGCCTCACGTTCCGCCTTAAGAAGCAAAAAGCCGGTATAATTTTCTTTATAGGCGTAAAGCTTTCCTTTATCCAGCTCCACAATCCGGTTGGTGACCGCGTCCAGAAAATAACGGTCATGAGTAATCATCACAAGCGCCTTGCCGTTTTTCTTTAGGTACTCCTCCAGCCACTCCGTCATAGCGGAATCCAGATGGTTGGTCGGCTCGTCCAAAATCAGCACATCCGCCGGCATAAGTAATGTCCGCACCAGCGCCGCCCGCTTTCTCTGTCCTCCGGAAAGAGTGGACGGTACCGCGTCCGTCTCCGGAATGCCAAGCTTTCGAAGCATGGCCGCTGCCTCTCCCGGAATATCCCGGTACTCTTCCGGATGCACCAGTCCCTCCGTAATATTCTGCAAAAGTGTCATTTCATCCGAAAATACCGGATTCTGCGGCAAATACGCAATCCGCACCTCTTTTCCTTTAATCATCGTTCCGGCATCCGGCTCCTCAAGCCCTGCCAGAATCTTTAAAAAGGTAGACTTTCCGGTACCGTTGATACCGATGATTCCGATGCGGTCGCCCTCATTAATGCCGAGAGACACATCGTCAAACAACATCCGCTCCGTATAGCTTTTTGATACATGTTCTATGGTAATCAGGTTCATACTGCCTCCGACTTGTCTTTTCTACCCCATAGTGTAACATAACTTTTATGATTTGTATACCTTCCTATCACGCAAGTGCGCATCCTACAGGTCTTTTTCCTTTTATAAAAGGAGAAAGACCGGCTATCAGTCCGGTCACTTACGTACCGCACTTTCAAGCCGGTCTTTCCTTTTGCCCTTGCACGTTCCCCAACGTTTTCGTCCTCTAATCAATACCTTCTCCAATATTGATTACTTTCCTACTATAACATGCACTGAGAAAAATTGTCAATAGGACTATAGTTTCACCGATTGATTTTGTGACAGTTGCACAAAAACTAGGCATAAAATTTGGTCAAAAAGCGAAGTAAACCGTCTACATCCTTTCTTCCGGCCAATTCTCTTGCGGAATGCATGGCAAGAAGCGGTACTCCGAGATCAATGGCCCGCATCGGAATCCAGGAGGACAATATCGGCCCCAACGTACTTCCGCCTGCCAAATCCGCGTGATTTGCCACTTTCTGATATGCCACACCGGCTTCCTCACAAAGCACCTGCGCAATGGCCACCGTCTCCGTATCAAAGGCATAGCGCTGACTGCTGTTTATCTTTAATGCAATTCCCTTGTTCATCGTAGCCCGGTTCACCGGATCATACATATCCTGACGGTTCGGATGCAGAGCATGGGCACCGTCCACCGAGAGCATAATACTTTTCGCAAGCGCCGCCTGCATCTGTTCCCGTTCTATTCCGAGTCCCGCATAAATGCGCTCAATAATCGCTCCGGTCAGGGCACTGTCCGCTCCCTGCTTGGAGCGACTTCCGATTTCCTCATGGTCATACAATACCGCCATATGAATTCCGGAGGTATGCTTCCCTTCACAAATTGCCTCCAGCAATGCATAACAGGACAGCTGATTATCCAGGCGCGGTGCGGAAATAAACTCCTCTTCCTCCCCGAGATAACACGCCTGCTCCGCACAATATACCGTTAAATCGTAATCCAGAATTTCCCCTTCCTCTACCTGCAATTCCTTCGCCAGCAACGTCCGTACATAGCTTTCTTTCGCTTCACCGTCTTTTAACATTCCCAAAAGCGGCAGCAGGTCTCTTTGAGGCTTATATTCCACACCCTTATTGACCTCCCGGTTCATATGAATGGCCAAATTCGGCACCGTAAGCAACGGCCGTTTAAAATCCACCGTTTTCAGACGCGGTGTATAGGCATCCTCTCCCCGTAATACCACACGCCCTGCCAGAGAAAGAGGCCGGTCGAACCAGGTATTCAAAATCGCTCCGCCGTACACTTCGATATCCAGACGCTTATACTCGCCCGCAATCAGCTCCGCCATCGGCTTTACCCGTAAGCACGGCGCATCCGTATGAGCCACTGCCAGATGTAACGCATCCTCTCCGGAAAACTCCTCTCCCACGGTATAAGCTACCAAACCGGTTCCGTACACCCGGATAAAATATCCCTTGCCCCGCTCTGTGACAAAAGGCTCCTCCAGCTTCTGTTCCGTAAAGCCTGCCGCCGTCAGCCGGGCCGCACCCGCCTCCACGGCATGATACGGGGTCACCGCACCGTTCAAATACTCCAATAACTTCATGTCATTCTCCTTTTCTTTACAATGAAACAGGGCGTCACACTCCCGCGTGACAGCCCTATCCTTTTCATGCTTCTTTGTATCCTTACGCTTTCTTGGTCGCCTTACCTGCTACCTGAAACATTGCAATATCTTTCTCCAATTCTTCCTTGAGTCCTACCAACTCTTCCGTCTGTCTGGTACATTCCTCCAGAATCGTGCTTACCTCGTACATGGAAGCGGAGGTTTCCTCCGCACCTGCGGCATTTTCTTCCGCAATGGCAGCCAAACCTTCCACAATATTGACAACACCCTCTCTTAAGTCTGCTAATTGCTTCGTCTGGGCATTAATCTCTTTGATGGCCTTCATAACAGCGGAAACCTCTGCACTCAGCGCAGTAAATACCCGTAAGGTTTCGTCCAGTTTATCGTTCTGGGTCACGATGCTCTCCGAAACATTATCCATGGTCTTCACACTGGTATTGGAATTCAGAATCAATACCTCCACTACCTCCCGAATCTCTTCCGCAGAGGTACGGGACTGTTCCGCCAACTCTCGGATTTCATCCGCAACTACCGCAAAGCCTCTGCCTGCCTCTCCCGCTCTCGCCGCTTCGATGGAAGCATTTAAGGAAAGGAGATTGGTCTGACTGGCAATGGCGGCAATCATATCGGTAGCCTTTTGAATCTGCTGGGCGGATTCGTTGGTCTCATTGGTCTGCTTCTTAATCTCGTTAATCGCATCATCCGCTTCCTTGCTGATAATCAAAAGCTCCTGTAAGGTCTTGTCCGCATCGATGCTGTACTCATCCATCTTCTTCGCACTGACACTTAAGTTCTCTACCTCGGACACCGCCACCTCGATGGCTTCGCCGATTTGAGCAACCTGGGCATTGGCCTGCATGGTCTCCGTCGCCTGAGAGGTAGCTCCCTTTGCAATCTCCTCCACTGCAAGATTGACACTGGCCACAGTCTCGGAAATCCGGCTCATGGACTCATTCATCAACTCGGAAAAATCGGATACTTCCTTTGCGGAGGTACGAATGCCTCCCACAATTCCGTTTAACTCCTCGGCCAGCTTCTTTACGCCCCGGGCAATATCACCGATTTCATCCTTCCGCTTTGTATCCTTCTCCTCGATATGAACCGTCAAATCGCCTTCTGCCACGCGGGTCAGACCGTCTACGGAGCTATCCAGGGCCTTTGCCATCTTCCGGACTTCAAAGAAACACAATACCGCTGACACTGCCGCGAAAATAAAGCCGAAAATAAACAATGCCGCCAAAATACCGTTCATATCCTTATTCATACCTGTACGGTTGATTCCGCAGAATATTGCACCGACGATTTCGCCGGAGCTCTCCTGCATCAACGGATAATAGTAAGTCGCATACGGTGCCCCATTGAATTCGGTATCGGAATCATAATAATAATTCCCCTGATACACATGTTTTACTAAAATATTTTCATAGATGGCCGCATCTGCCTTCGTACCGGAATAACGATTGCCGTTCTCGTCCGTAAACGTAGTCATCACACAGGTGTCACCGAAAAATATCATAATGTCTACGCCGGCCTTTTCACTCATTACATCCAGATACTCATACATCGGCTCCAAATCTTCGGCTCCCTTATAAAACACACCGTCCGTGTAGGAATAATCTCCGTAAGTATGTAACGTAAACGCCTCCGCCGCGGATACGGAAAGGCTCTCCATCTCACTCTGCACCAGCTGATGGGTCAGCTTCTTTGCACTGGATCTGGAATCGATGATGTAAAACAGGCTGATGACAAGAATCGGCCCCAACACAAGCGCCATAATACGCACCATCAAGGTAAACCAATGTCTCTCCTTCAGCTGTTGCTTTAATAAAGCCCTCTTTGCGGCTCTCTCCGCCTCTTTGGCCTCCTCTTCTTCTACATCACCAAAGTCCATCGCAAATATATCCGTATCCATATCGGAATCCTCGGAACCGTCCGTAATGAAGTCTTCGTCATTTATGTCTTGAAAGAAATCCTCCGGAATCTCCATTTCCTCCGTCTCCGGGGCCACAGCTGCATCTGCCGGTCCTTCCGCTGTCTCAAACAATTCATCCGTTGTACGCATCGTCCTTCTCCTTTCCGGACATTTATCCCCATAAAATATCCATCGCAAGGTTTGCTCCAGTATAACATATTTTAACAAAAAAGTCCAGTGATTTCCCTTAATTTTCTCCAAATTCCACCCAAATTGTGTAAATTTTACTCACAACTTAACTCATTCTTTTTCTTCTTACGCCCTTGAGGAAAAAATATCCTTTTCAAGACAATTTTTCTATGATATACTTCTAATAGTATAGTTTCGGTGGCTTGTACTTTATCGTAACGCCATACAGGAGGTTCTCATGAAACAGCTGAAATACCGCATCATCTCCGCCCTGTGCGCTTGTGTCTGCTTTTTTGTTGCAGCGCTTTCCGGCGACTTTCCGGTCAATGCGGATACACAGAACGATACTCCCGCTTCTTTGGGTGATCTTGTTACCGGTGCACCGGAACAGGCCCCTTCCAGGAATCATATAACGACCTCCCCGGAGGACACACCGCAGTTTACTCCGACACCGGCCGTTCTTCTCACCGCCACACCGACTCCGAAGCCGACCCCGAGTCCGACTCCGGCCGCTACGCCGACACCGACTCTGACCCCGACGCCGACCGTTACGCCGACGCCGACGGCCACACCGACTCCGGAACCCCTTAACTTTACGAAAGCAATCGCCAACGTTTCCGACTTTGTAAACGTCCGTGAAGGTGCTTCCACCGATGCCAAAATCGTCGGAAAGCTCTACAAAAACGGCATTGCAGAGGTCCTTGGTACCGACGGCGAATGGACACAGATTTCTTCCGGCAACGTCACCGGATACGTCTTCTCCGAATACTTATATCTCGGAGAAAAGGCGCTGACATATGCCGACAGAATTACCGCTTACAATGCAAAGGTTACGGCCAATTCCATGAACGTACGCTCCGGTCCGGGTACCGAGCACGACAAGTTAGGCTCCGTCACCAACGGAACTACCTTCCCGGCCATCCTCTCTCTCTCCAATGCAGAGTGGATTGCGGTACAGCACGATGCCGACACGGTAGCGTATCTGTACTCGGAATATGTTTCTCTTGTCTGCAACCAAAAACCGGCTATGACCCTGGCGGAAATTGCCGCTGCGGAGCGGGCTGCCAAAATCGAAAAAGCTCACGTAAAGAGTATCCCGGTTACGTATCGTGACCCGGTTACGATTACGGAAGAGGATTTGGAAGTATTTGCCCTTGTGGTTGCGGCAGAGGCCTACTGGGAGCCTTACGAAGGTAAGCTGGCGGTAGCCAATGTTATTCTCAACCGTCTTCTCGGCGGACGATACGGCAATACCGTTTACGGTGTCGTTACCGCCCCGGGACAGTTCGAAGGCTACAAGCACATCGACAAATTCCGCAGCAAGGATCTGACAGACTGCTACAAAGCCTGCAACGAAGCGCTTTCCGGCAAAAACAACATCGGAGATTACTTATTCTTCCATGCAGACTATTATGTAGATGCCCATGACGAATGGCCGCTGTTTACCTCCTGGCATCAGATTGACGGACACGTTTTCTTCAAACGGAAATGGTAATAGAACTTACAACATCCCTCCGAGGATGGTACTCACCGCTACACCTGTTACGGTTGCCACAAGGGCACCGGTCAGTGTGTAGCGGGTTTTTTTGACCCCCGCAGCCATAAAATATACCGACATGGTATAAAACACCGTCTCCGTGGAAGAGCAAATTAAGGACGTCACCTGCCCCAGGTAGGAATCCGGCCCGTACTCCTTAAAGATGTCCAATACAAGTCCAGTTGCCGCGGAGGAGGAAAACATCTTTACCACCACAAGGGGCACCAGCTCCCCCGGAAACGAGAACAGCTCCGCCACCGGAGAAAGCCACCCGGCTAACGCCTCCAAAAAACCGGAGGCCCGCAACATCCCCACACCGGTCATGAGCCCGATTAGCGTCGGTAAAATCCCGATGGTCACCTGAAATCCGTCCTTTGCCCCCTCCGTAAATTCCTTGTAAATATCGGTTTTTGTCACCAGTCCGTACCCTATCATATAAAACAACAGCAACGGAATACAAAAATCCGAAAGGTACATCAACATCTCCATTACGCCTTCTCCTTTCGCTCCGTTAACTTAACAAACACCACTGCCGCCAACGTACTTACCGCCGTCGCTACAATCGCAGGCCCCACGATTTCCGCCGGGTTTACGGACCCGTACTGACTCCGGTAGGCAATAATATTCACCGGTATCAGCTGCAGGGAAGAAATATTGATAATCAAAAATGTACACATGGCGCGGGAGGCCACTTCCTTTTTCCCGCCCCGGGCAAGGTTCAGCTTCTGCAATTCCGCCATAGCCTTTAACCCGAAGGGTGTCGCCGCCCAGCCCAGTCCCAGAATATTAGCCAACAAATTGGAGGCGATATAATCATTTGCCTTCGCATCCTCCGGCACATCCGGAAACAAAAAACGAAGTGCCGGCCGTACCGCCCTCCGAAACTTTTCCGTCAGTCCCGCCGCCTCGGCAATCTTCATCATTCCGGTCCAAAGCGCCATCACCCCCAGCATGGTAATACACAGTTCCACCGCCTCCTTGGAGGAATCGATTGCTGCATTTCCCACCTCTTTCACATGCCCGGTCAGAGTTCCGTACACCACCGCAATCAAAATCATGCCGCCCCATAAAAAATTTAACATAGGCACCCCGAAAATAAACTTTACCTCAATGTATGCAATCGATTGTCCTCCAATGTCAAAAAAGGTGCAAACCCAATCGGTTTCCACCTTTTCTTGTCTGTTATTCTTACTGTATCCGTTATCTTAAACACTCTACAACTTCCGAAAACTTCATGCCGTGGGACGCCTTAATCAGTACAGTACTACCCTCCGGAAGCAATGTCTCCGGTGCGGTAGTTAGTACCGACAGCAGCTCTTCTCTTGTGGCAAAATAAGTCACCCGGTCCGGTCCCGCTGCCTGCATTGCAGCCTCGTACATATGCCGGGAATTCTCCCCCACACAAAGGATACGGTCTACGCCCTTTTCCGCCGCATAAGCACCTACTTCGGCATGCATCTTGTCGGAATCCGTTCCCAGTTCGAACATATCGCCCAAAATCGCCGCCGTGGCGGTATCCGCCATACAAAGCAAATCGATTCCCGCCTTCATGGACACCGGATTTGCATTGTAGCAGTCATCAATCAATGTATATTTTCCGGTACGAATCAGGTTGTTCCGGCCGCCTACCGCCGCCACCTTTTTCACACCTTCCTGTATCTGTTCCGCCGTCAGGCCCAGCCATTCCGCCACACAAGCAGCCGCTGTGGCATTTAACACCATGTGGATGCCCGGTAACGGTACTTCTACCGCAACGCTTTCCCCCTTGGCAGAATGAAGCACAGCCGTACTTCCCCACAGCCCCTTGCTCTGTACCTCCGTGGCATACACCGCCTTGCCGGCCTCCTCACCGATGCCGAAGAATCGAAGCTCCCTGCCCTCGATTTCCGCTACGGTCCGTAACTTATCATCGTCCCCATTTAAGCAAATCTTGCCGTCCGGAGACATAAAATCGAAAATCTCCGTCTTCGCTTTTAATACGCCGTCTCTGTCCTTTAAATTCTCCAAATGGCATTGTCCGATGTTGGTAATGACCGCAATATCCGGTCGTGCCATCTTACTTAACCGGTGCATTTCTCCGAAATCACTGATGCCCATCTCAATGACCGCCGCTTCATGTTCCTCCCGAATGCGAAGCAGGGTGAGCGGTACGCCGATTTCGTTGTTATAATTTCCCTGGGTCTTTAATACGTTATACTTTTCGGAAAGTACGCCCGCAATAAATTCCTTAGTGCTGGTCTTTCCCACGCTTCCCGTAATGCCGATGACCGGAATCGTAAGTGACTTCCGGTACGCTTCCGCAATCTTTTTAAGCGCCACAAGGGTATCCTCTACTACAAGATAGCTGCCCCGGTGCTCCGACTCCTCCGGCTCGCGCTGTACCACAGCCAGTACTGCACCCTTTTCAAACACCGCTGTCACAAAAGAATGTCCGTCCACACGCTCTCCCACGGTGGCCACAAACACGCCTCCCACGGTCACCTGTCTGGAATCCAGTACCACACTGTCTACCTTTGTCCCTAAAAATGTATCCTTTGCGTTGTCCGGTCCGTTATAGATCAAACGGCCACCCGTAGCCTCCGCAATCTGCCCAATCGTTAAATTCATTCCGATAGTCTGCCTTTCCTTATCTTGCAAATGCTTTCATTAAAATCTTCTCACAAAGCTGTTCATAGCTGATGCCGATGGCAGCTGCCTCCTGCGGAAGTAAAGAGGTCGGCGTCATACCCGGAAGGGTATTTGCCTCTAAGCAATACATATTGCCCTCTTTGTCCATCATAAAATCCATGCGGGCATAATTCTTCAGGCGCAATGCCGCAAATACCTGCTCTGCAATGGACTGCATCCGCTTCGTCTGCTCTGTAGAAATCTCTGCCGGACATGTCTCCACCGCACTTCCTGCCTGGTATTTATTCTTGTAATCGTAAAAGCCCTGCTTCGGTGCAATCTCAATGACCGGAAGTGCTTCGCCGTCCATCACACCCACAGAAAACTCACGACCGGTAATAAACTGCTCAATTACGACCTCATTGTCGTAGCGGAATGCCTCTTCCTTTGCCGCCTCGTACTCCTTCTCATCCTTTGCCAGACAGACACCCACACTGGAACCGCCGCAGCATGCCTTTACAATGCACGGGAACGGCACCTTCTCACTTTCCTTCTCTCCCTTTTTCAGGCGGATGCCTGCCGGTGTCGGAATGTTGTATGCCTTAAAAATATCCTTTGTGATGGCCTTGTCCATGGCCATGGCCGCACTGACAAAATCGGTGCCGGTATACGGAATGCCCATGAGCTCAAAGCAGGCCTGAATCTTGCCGTCCTCGCCGTTAGCTCCGTGAAGCGCCATAAACACCGCATCCGCCTCGCTGCAAAGAGCCAGCACATTCGGTCCGAAGAAATTCTTATCTCCGTCCGGACGCATCGCCTTGATTTGCTCGATGTCCGGGTTCTCTTCGGAAATTGCCCCGATATTCTCCGTCCAGTCGTACTCCCGCTCGAAAATCCCTTCCGTATCTCCTTCGTATCCCAAATAAACATCCAACAAAATTGCCTGATGTCCGTTCTTTTTCAGTGCCTTATATATTCCGCTACCGGAAATCAACGAAACGTCTCTTTCCGTACTTGTTCCGCCTGCCAAAACCACAACCTTCATCTCTTTTACCATGCCTTTCCCAGTAATATTTCTAATCTAAATATATATTAGCACAATGTACTTTATTTGTCAGTAGAAAAATAAATTGACAAATAAAGGAAAATAATGTACAATACATTTTGTTAGATAATTAACAATACTATCACATCTATTTTACTTCGGAGGTATCGCATGAAAAACATAGGGATTGTACGTAACTTAGATGAAGTCGGCAGAATTACTCTTCCGATTGAATTACGCAGAAACCTGGACTTACAGGAAGATGACCCGGTAGAAATCATTCAGGAGGGCAACCGCATTATCCTGACCAAATATCAGCCGTGTGACGTATTCAACGGCGAAACCAAGGATTTAATCGATTTTTGCGGAAAGAAAGTTTCCAAGAAAAATATCAAGAAGCTGGCAAAGCTGGCAGGATTGCTTGAAGAGTAAACTACATAGGGCCACCGCGGTTGCGGTGGCCCTGTTTTATTCTTCCAACAGCATGGCATAAATCTCTCTTTTGGACACGCCTCTATCCGCCGCCACCGCTTTCATGGCGTCCTTCTTACTCATGCCCTGGGATAAATAGCGTTCCATATGTTCCTCAAGGCTCAGCTCTGCAAAGGATTCCTGCTCCGCACGGCGCAGTTCTTCCCGGTCTGCACCTTCGATGACCAAGACACATTCGCCCTTCGGCTCGTTTTCTTCATAAAAGGCCAGAGCCTCAGAAAATGTCGTCCGGAAGGCTTCCTCGTGCTTTTTCGTCAGCTCCCGGCAAATGGTAAGTCTCCGGTCTCCCAGCGCTTCCATCAGCTCCGCAAGAGTCTTTACCAGCCGGTGCGGCGCCTCGTACAACACAATGGTACGGGTCTCGCCCACAAGCTCCGCCAGTACGTCCTTTCGTTCCTTTTTGTCTGTCGGCAAAAAGGCCTCGAAGCAAAACCGTCTGGTCGGTAGTCCGGATAAGGTCAGGGCCGTCACACAGGCACAAGCCCCCGGCAATACCGTCACCGGTACCCCTGCTTCATATGCCATCTTTACCAACTCCTCCCCCGGGTCGGAAATCCCCGGCATTCCGGCATCGGTAATGACCGCAATGTTTTTGCCTTCCAGCAGCTGCTCGATTAACTGTCTGCCCTTGTCATATTTATTAAACTCATGATAGCTGGTCATGGGCGTCTTAATCTCGAACCGGTTCAACAGCTTAATGCTGTTGCGGGTATCCTCCGCCGCAATCACATCCACATTTTTCAATGTTTCCAGTACACGAAAGGTAATATCCTCTAAGTTCCCGATCGGGGTCGCACACAAATACAAGGTTCCTGCCATGGTTCTTTCCTTTCTTAGTATCCGTAAATCCCGGTAATATCCTCATGATACACCCCCGGCTCTTTAAACACGATAATCGGCGGCTCCACCGTCACCCGCGGACGTCCGCCCTTACTGGCCTCCAAAAGCACCATATTCGGCTCCTTATCCACATAGGGGTGTACCAACTGCATCCGTTTTAATTCCAGCCCGTGGGCCGACAAACACCGTATAATCTCCGCCAATCGGAACGGACGGTGTACCATAAAAAAGTTACCGCCCGGCTTTAACACATAGGCCGCCTCCCGTACCACATCCTCCAAGGTACAAAGCACCTCGTGTCTGGCAATGGCCTTCGGCAGATCCGGATTCCGCAGTCCGTGCTCTGCCGTCATATACGGCGGATTTGTAGTCACCACATCAAAAGAAGCCGCTCCGAAAATCCGGCCGGCTTCCTTAATATCTCCGACGCAAATGTCAATCTTTTCGGAAAGACCGTTCACCGCAACGCTTCTTCGCGCCATATCGGCGCTTTCCTCCTGAATTTCCAGTCCGGTAAAATGCTCTCCCGGCGTCTTTGCCTCCGTTAAAAGCGGCAAAATCCCGGTGCCGGTGCCCATATCAAGCACTTTGCTCCCCGGTTTTACCCGTACAAAGGCCGACAGCAGCACCGCATCCATCCCAAAACAAAATCGTCCCGGATGCTGAAAAATCAAGTATTCGTTTCGTTGCAGTTCATCGATCCGCTCTCCGTCTTTCTTTAACTGCTCCGCCAGCTCATATCTGGCCGCAAGCTTCGGAGAGCGACCGGTCTCACCTGTCTGCGTCATAAAAATCCCCTTATTTCTTTGCTTCCTTGCGTTCCAACTGCTCCAGTGCATGGAGTTCATCATCCATCTGCACCTTCTCCTGTCTTCTGCGCGGTTTAAACTTTAACTCCGTAGCTTTATACTCTCGGATTTCCTTTTCATCGTTATCTAACGTTACCACCACTTTCACCAGCTGCTTCAATACACTGGTACTCTGTACCTCACCCCGTAAACCGTCCGGAGTGGTCACGTATTCTCCCACATTCGGAAGATGACTGTTCAGCTCCTCGTACGCTTCTTCCTCGTTCTTTAAGCAACACATGAGTCTGCCGCACACACCGGAAATCTTCGTCGGATTTAAGGACAGATTCTGCTCCTTTGCCATCTTAATGGACACCGGAATGAACTCGGACAGGTAGGTATGACAGCAAAGAGCACGACCGCATACGCCGATACCGCCTAAAATCTTCGTCTCGTCACGGACACCGATCTGACGTAGCTCGATACGGGTCTTAAACACCGAAGCCAGATCCTTTACCAGCTCGCGGAAGTCTACACGGCCGTCTGCCGTAAAATAAAAGAGCAGCTTATTATTATCAAAGGTATACTCGGAATCGATTAACTTCATCTCCAAATTGTGCTTGCGGATCTTTTCCAGACAGACCTGAAAGGCTTCCTTTTCTCGTGCCGCATTGGCCTCCTGGGTCTTCACATCCTCCTCCGTGGCCGGACGAAGCACCGGCTTTAACGGCTGGGTAATCTTCTCCTCCGGCAAATCCCTTATGCCCATCACCACATAGCCGAATTCCACGCCTCTGGCGGTCTCTACGATAACATTTGAGCCCTGCTTTATATCAAACTCCAGCGGATCGAAATAATATACCTTTCCCGCCTTTCGGAATCTAACACCTACAACCTTCATTCTTCCTAAACCTCCTTCATATATAACAACAGCAATTCCAACGCATTTTCAAAGTTCACATTCGACTTCATACGCTGTTTTACCTGTTCCAATGCTTCTACAATACCCTGCAGATTTTCAAAACTGCGCTTCCCAGCCTGAGCCGCAATCGCCTCCGGCTGGTCTCTAAACAAAAGCATATTCAAATTCTTTGTGGCCTTATATAAGAGCACATCCCTGTACCACAACAGAATCATTTCCAAATACTCGTCCGCGGTATCCTTTTTAGCGGCAAAGAGCTTTACCTGCTCCATAATCTCCGCCATGGTCATCTCATCCACACGCTTTACCAGATGCAGGACCTCATCTCTTTGCTCCGTAAAAGCCTCGGACTCCGCAAACTTCACAGCACGTCCCGGAACTCCTCCGGAAAACGCCGCCGCACTCTCCGCCAGATAATCCGGAACTCCCTTTTTCTCCATCAAAAAAAGCTTCACCTTCTCCGTTGCTACCGGATGGAAGGTTAAAAGCACACAGCGGGATAACACTGTCTGTAGCAAAAGCTCCTGTCTTGTAACCGACAATAAAAATACCGCATACTCCGGCGGCTCCTCGATGGTCTTTAGGAGGGCATTTTGTGCCTCCTCCGTCATCTTCTCGGCTTCGTCAATCAAATATATTTTATACGCACTGCTGTACGGCTTAATCTGCACATCCGCAGTGACCTGCTCTCTGATTTCTTTGACTCCCAGGGTCGCCTTTTCCCGCACCACGGTTCGGAAATCCGGGTGATTGCCGGACTCAATCTGCTTACAGGACTTACACTTGCCGCAGGCCTCGATTCCGCCTTCCTCGCAAAGAACGGTCTTGGCAAAGGCTTCCGCCGCAAGACGTTTTCCGCTTCCGGCCTCCCCGCACAGCAAATACGCATGGGAAAACTTCTTCTGACGAATGGCATTCTGCATATGATGAATCACCTGCTCGTGTCCGATAATATCCTTAAAATCCGCCACAGGAACCCCTCCCTTCCGTTACACGTCCTACCTCTTTCAAACAACCGCATTACTCCCGTATATCACGTAAAAATATCCAAAAGCAAGCCCCGGATTTCGTCAATCCGGCTCAAAATCATCAAATGATCCTTCTCATCCTTAATAAGCTCCGCCGCCAGCTCGTCCAATGTCTCGTCCACCAGGCGAATCATACCGTACACACGGTGACGCCCTCTGCGGTCCAGGAAATTCTCACGGGAAAACTTATGGGACCGGGTCACGATTTCGTTCATGAAATCCTTAATGAGCTCACGGTACTTTTTCATATCCCGCACATCCATGTGCTTGGCAATCTTCTTTCCCTGCAGCGTAATATCATCCATCAGGGAATTCAACCGCTCCTGCAGCGCTGCCTCCTCGATTTTACCGGCGAGCATAAATTTAAACGTACCGTCGGCCTCCGGTGCCTGCTTCGGCAACTCCACCGGCTCCGGCTGTGAAATCTGATTCACTTTCAGGTCCATTTTGCTCACCTCCCGAACTCACATCCCCGCCTGTTTTCCTTGACGAGCTATTCTAATAGTATACCATAATTTCTCGTATCACGCAAATACTATTTCCGTTCCGTCGCCGGACACTTCTGCCCTTCCTTTCTTATCCTTTCAGGCGTATCATATCCTCCGCGATATGTTTCACACACTCATCCAAATCCGTATTCTTATATCTCTGTGTAATACCCACACGCATTAATTCCTCTTCAGAAAAATCCTGCTGGTCCGCCAGAAAACGGCGGCACACTTCGTCGTAATTCGGCTTTGCCTGACGACGTTCCCTGCAAACGGAACGCCACAGTCTCTGGTCATCCTCCACCTCGATATAAAGCGGCAATACAACCTCTGCACCGTAAAACTTCTTTAGCTGCTCATATCCGGATAACGTAGAAATAAACAAATAATCCTGGTTCGCAAGATCTATCTGTCCGTCATCCACCGTAAAATAATGCCAATCCCCCACCACGGTATGATAGGTTCTGGACTCAATTACTTTTCCTTCCCTCTTTAAATCCTGCCACTTCTCTACACTGACAAAAAAGTATTCTTTCCCGTCAGCCTCGCCTCTGCGAATCGGCCGGGTTGTATAACCCACTACCGTACAAAGCGACAGCTCCTTTAGTCCGATTAATCGCTTAAATACCGTATCTTTTCCGGTGGCACTTTTGCCCATCAGTACAAAAATTTTACCCATGGTACCCTCCAACAGTTTCTCTACTCCCATTTTTACATATTTTGCGGAATTTTGCAACTAACTTTTACCCTTGAATTATCTGAAAAAAAGGACTATAATATAGAAAAGTACAATCACTTAGCAAGGAGGAGCACACGATGGAATTATTAATGGAAATCGATATCCGCATCAAAGGTTCACAGTTTGTTGCGGGACACACAAAAGATATCTGTATGATAGAGTTCGACGGCACCGCAAGAGGTTCTTACTTTAACGGTGAAGTCATCGGTACCGGTGTGGACACCCAGAAGATTGAAAAGACCAAGGAAATGGTGTTATCCGCTCGTTACATGTTAGACGGTAAAGACGCAGACGGTAACGACTGTCGTATGTTCATCGAAAACAACGGCAGCGATTTCAACAACTGCAAGCCGACCGTTTATACCAACTCTCCGTTACTTGCCGACTGGGAGACTTCGGATCTGACCGCTAAGGTAATTCCGAATGACAGCGGTGTACTGATTCAGATTTACAAAAACGCATAACGACTAAGATAGGTTCCGCCCGCGGTAACTTCCTGTCAGGCAAGAAAGTGTCGTCATTGTCACGACACTTTCTTTTTTTCTCCAACACATAAAAAAGCTCCGATTTTCCCCTTCCAAACATAAAATCAATACTTTTACAAAAAATTTTTGCCCGAAAACCCGCATAAAATAAGGCTTTGCGGACTTTTCAAAAAAAATTTTAAAAAAAATTAAAAAAAGTGCTTGCATTTTTCAAAAGAATGGTATATAATCGTTTTTGCGCTCAGGGATGAGCGAAAAACAAAAACAAGCGCGACTAGCTCAGTTGGTAGAGCACCTGACTCTTAATCAGGGTGTCCAGGGTTCGAGCCCCTGGTCGCGCACTAGAAGGTCTTAGGATTTGCTTAAGCAGGTTCTAGGGCTTTTTGTTTTATATTTTGAAAATAATCGTGACAGTTATCCGAATGGCAGAAAGTACTTAACAAGAAATTGGAATCGTGCATATAATGAAGATAGGCAAAAGGAATACACGTGTCATCTAGGCACAAATCGAAAACCCCGAGGGCGCGCTCCTCGGGGTTTCTTTTGATTAAATGTTGCTTTTCGTTTTTAGCTTTTAAAACTTCCGTAACACAATCGTAAAACCACCCCGTAGACTTCTTAATATATTTCATGTTATGATAAACACATACTTCCAAACAAAAGATTTACTCTAGGAGGATTTATGACAGAACAAGAACGCATTTCCCAAATCGAGCATTCCCTTGCCGATTTGGAGCGACAACTGTATGATTTAAAATTTGAAGTAAAAGATTTAAGGAACAGCCGGCAAACCGTCGGACATACCACTGCGGAATCAACTACCGAACGTATTTCCTCCGGTATTCCGGCCGATTCTGCCGTGCCTTGTACGTCTCCGGCACCGGTATCCACTACCGTACCAAAGCCGGCACAACCGCAGAGCAGTACAAAACAAAAGGAAAAGTCCGCTTCCAAGTTTGAGGAAAATCTCGGCGGAAAAGTCATGGGTATTGTGGCTGCCGTTCTGGTTTTCGTAGGACTGTTTTTATTCGGAAGTATGCTGTACGAGCGGCTGGGAGACACCGCCAGAGTTGCGATTCTCTTTGTAGTGAGCTTTCTTATCTTGGGAACCGGACTGTTCCTGGAGCGTAAGCGTAGGAGCTGGTTTACCACATCCCTTGTAGGTTGCGGCTTCGGTGCCATTTATATCTCACTGTTTCTCACAGCGTTGTATTTCGGCATGTTTGAAGTAGAAGTTTTATACATATTACTTTTCTTCTGGCTACTGGGAACCGGACTGTATGTATTTCTGCGTCAATCCTTTACCGTGGCGCTTTTGGGCCAGATCGGAATTGCTTTCTCGGTAATTTTCGGATGCTTCGGCATCGAATCCGGCGCACAGTTTACCTTCCTTTGTATTTATTTTACGGTATTGTCTCTTCTCTATTTATGGGTTGTATTGTGGCGCTTCCTGCCGAATACAGAGGACAAACCGTATTCCTGGATTCACCTGACCGCCTTCGGTCTGAATCTGCTTCAGCTTTGGGTACTTGCCGCAAATTACGGTTCTCTGTTCGGCGACTACGGAGAATTCAGCGGTAACAATCCAACCGCGGCTACCCTTTTATGTATTTACTGTCTTGTATTGCCGTTGTTCTTTTTACTGCGCCGGAGAAGTCTCGCAGGCCTCTCCCTGCTGCCGCAGTTTCATGAACGACGTACCATTAACAAAACTACATTTCCTATCTACAGAACCGGAACGGGCACCATACTCCTTTTTACAGGGTATCAGATTATCGTATGGATTGTATTTGCTCTGATTTCCGAATGCTTATTTGAAGCGGAGGTTCCGACGGCACTTTTCCTGCTTTCCGGTCTGTTTGTTGCTTATTTAATTACAGAAGTATTCGGAACCACGGGTACCGAAGCCAGAGGCTCCACCATCGTGAATGCAGCTGCGGTTTGTTTCATAATTGCATGGTACGACATCCCGCTCCTGCTTGCACTCCTGATTCCGATTCTGTTTTGCACGGTTACCACCCTGTTCGGTATATTCGGCAATGAATGTCCGTTACGTTCGGTACTGAACGCCGATACTCACCGTTGGGAATATCTGTGTACCCAGGAAACGGGACGATGCTTTGACAAGTTTACAGCCTTTGCGTACCTCTTTCCGATTTTGTTTTCCTACGAATACGAAGACCCTTTCTTTATCCTGTTTTTGATTGCGGTATTCGGAATCGCTTACTTTGCCGGAAGCTTTGTTTTCCTCTTCCGGAACGGATGGGAGCACCGATTCTCAAACGCTTGGAAAACGGTTTTATACGCATTCGGAATGTTCTATGTATTTATGACCTCCGCATGGCTTGTCGGTACTGTCATCGAGGAAGAGCTTCCTCACATGGTACTGGTTCTTACCATCCTCGTACTATGTAACTGTGCCGTATATTATACGGGCTTCCGTAAAAAGCTTGACGGCAGCGGCGTTATTGAACCGGTTCTTAACTGCTTTGTACGTGTTGTCCATTCCACCCTCTGGATTTGGGGAATCACTCTGCTTCACAGCGGCGCCACGGAAGATTATCCGCTCCTTTGTGTCTGGTTAATTCTTCTCACCCTGTACCTTTGCGGCAGCGGTTTGTACGAACAATACAAGCAATACGGCGACAAAACCGGTCTGGGCATTTATTTCGGTCTGCGTATCACACTGTACACGATAGCAGTTCTGGCTGCTTTCGATGGTATTGAGGGCTATGTAATCAGTTGTATGCTTCTGGTTCTGGCTATCCTGTTCGTACTGGCAGGCTTCCCGCTCCGCATGGCACCTCTCCGAATCTACGGTTTATGTCTTGCCATGTTTGCGGTGATAAAGCTTTTGATGATTGACGTGGAACACGATAACTCCATGGAAACCGTTCTGTGCTTCCTGGGTGCCGGTATTTTATGTTTCGCCATCAACTTCATATATAACCATGTAAAAAAGAGATTCAAAAACGAATAAATGAATCTTTTATCTTCCGGGAACCTCTGTCTTAGGGCAGAGGTTCTTTCCTTTCACAAACAATTGCATTGCAATGACTCCGTACTTTTCTTTTCCCCTCAACAATGGTATAATATTCGCGAAGGCAAAGTAAGTGTATCGTCTGAAGTGCAGCGGACGTTTACATCCGCAAGCACTACAGACGATACACGAGCGCGCACGCGAGTCTTGAAAACAAAGTTTTCAAGACTTTGCCGAGCGAATACAATACACGCGCGCACGCGAGCCTTGAAAACAAAGTTTTCAAGACTTTGCCAAGCAAATACAATATACACAAACGCACGCGAGTCTTGGAAACGGAGGAATACCAACATGAAACGTCTCTTATCATATCTTTTTATACCGGTCTTATTGTTTCTTTTTTCCGGTTGCGCAAAGAAAGAAATTGTACCGACGGTTGACCTGAATGAGCTGAACGACCTTCCGGTCGTTATTATCGAAACAAAAAACACCGGCAAGTCCGCTATGGATTTTGTAACCGAACCGGTTGCTTCCCATGTATCGGAAGCCATCGCTTCTTGGACCCCGGGCTATGAAATGCCGCCGGCACCGTATTACGAGGCATGTACCGTCACACTGACAGACGCCGATAAAACCGTCCTGCTAGACAGAGTTAACGCCGATGTAAAGGTTCGTGGCAACTGGACTACCTCCTACGACAAAAAACCCCTTCGGATTAAATTTGAAGAATCACAAACCATGCTGGGTTTAAACAACGGAGCTACCTTTAGAAACTGGGTACTTCTGGCAGAATATAAAGATGCCTCCATGCTTCGTAACAAAACCGCTCTTGCCATCGCGAGAGAGATGTTGGCCGAGGACGGACTCTACGCCTCGGATGCGGCTTTTGTAGAGGTGGTGATTAACGGGCAGTATTGGGGCGTATATCTGTTGGCGGAACAACAACAGGTGAACAAAGACCGGGTAGATATTACAGAGGTCCCGGAGGGCTATACGGACACGGACATCGGTTATTTCCTGGAATTTGACAGTTATTTTTGGACGGAAGACCCATTGCAGCAGTTCCGTGTGGATTACGCCAATAATGCCGAATTGATTCCGTTTGACGGAGAAGACGGAAACGGCGAAACCATGAAGTGCTTAAGCGACCCGGAATACGGTTACAAAAGCGATATCGGAATGACAATCAAAAGTGACATCTATTCCGAAGAACAACGGGATTTTATTTCCTCCTTCGTAAATAACGTCTATAACATTATGTATGCCGCCGCTTATAAGGACGAGGCTTACGTTTTTGACGATACCTATTCGGAAATCCGTAAAACCACGGAAATCACACCGCAGGAGGCAGTGGAACGAGTGGTAAATGTCTCCTCTCTGGCGGATGCTTACCTGATAAACGAACTGCTTTGTGATGCGGATGTTTACCTCACCAGTTTCTATATGAGTGCAGACTTTGGGCAGTCAGGTGATAAAAAACTGACCTTTGAAGCACATTGGGACTTCGACTCCGCCCTAGGCAACAAGGATCGTTGTTTGGACGGTACCGGATTCTACGCAGCCAATATTGTACCGGATGTAAACGGTGGCCCGGGAAACGGCGGCGATTATAACTCCATTAATCCTTGGCTTGCGGTATTGGCATACGAGGACTGGTATCGGGAGATTATCACCGAAAATTGGACAAAAACCTACGACTCCGGCGCATTCGACCGGGTTTATGCCATGATAGAAACCGATCAAAGCCTTTATTCGGAGGCCTTTGACCGAAATTATGAAAGGTGGGACAACATCAACAACCGCTCCGCTTTTGAGAAGGAATTGTCCTGGAAATCCGCAGCCTGCCATACACAGGCGGAGGCAACCGATTTCCTTCTGGAATGGTTACAAAGCCGTGTGGAATTTTTGAACGAATACTGGCATTCTTAATCCGGTGTTACCGGCCCCCTATAAACCGGGTTCAAAACCGCCCTTTTCCGCCCATACAATCACTCAAGCGGCAAATTGTACGACATACTTCACGAAAAGAACGGCGCAGACAAAGGCATTGTCTGCGCCATTTTATATTTCCTGTATGACCGGAACCGTTTCCCTGCTTTCCGTAAGACATAACAACCTCTCTCCCGCATACTCCGCCGAGGCATACACCTCATTGCTTCATACGCGTTATACATTTTGTTATATCCTATGCCGGACCCGCTTTCCGGTTCCTCTTTCTTCTCAAAAACTTACAAAAGCCTCTATAAATTACGCTCCATGGCCTCCGTAAGCTCTGCCTTGGACAGGGCTCCGCGAATACGCTCAACCTCAACTCCGTCCTTAAAGAAAATCAAAGTCGGAATAGACATTACCTTATACTCCATGCCGATTTCCTGGGACTCATCCACGTCCAGCTTGTACACTCCGGCCTTTCCGGCATATTCCTCCGCCAACTGCTCCACCGCCGGCGCAATCATCTTGCACGGGCCGCACCAGGTAGCAAAAAAATCCACCAATACAGTCCCCTTTGTCTCTGTTACCTTTTCTTTAAAATTCTCCGTTGTCAAAATCTCTGCCATATGTCTCTCCTTTCCGTATGCCGCCTTCGGCATACTCGCCTAAAAACTCACCGGTTTCCCGGTCTCTAACTTCTAATCTCTTACCGGCTTTCTTGCCACCATGCGGTGAATCGGATTCCCAAGCGCGGAAAACTTTTCTTCATACTCGGTCATCACATTGCCTTCCGCGTACGGACTATGATGCAAATCATAGGTTACCTCGGTCAGTTCCCAGCCGGCTTCCTTTGCCTCATCCACGGAAAAATCAAATAATCCTCGGTTATCCGTCTTAAAACAAATCTCTCCGTCTTTCTTTAAAAACTGCTCATACCGGGCCAAAAACTCCCGGGAGGTAAGTCTGCGCTTTGCGTGTCGGTCCTTCGGCCACGGATCGGAGAAGTTCAAATAAATCCGGTCTACCTCTCCTTCCGCAAACACCTCCGGTAAAATTGCCGCGTCAACGGAAAGAAACGTAAGATTCGATAAGTCCTCTCTCTCCTTCTTCTTTTCCACCGCACGTATCAATACACTTGCGTATTTTTCCACGCCGATATAATTTATATACGGATTTTGTTCCGCCAACGTAGTAATAAACTTTCCCTTTCCCATACCGATTTCCACATGAAGCGGCGCATCGTTTCCGAAATACGCCTTCCACCGGCCTTTTTTCTCCTGCGGATCCTGGGTTACATATTCACTGACCGCAATTTCTTCTCTTGCACCTTTTATATTTCTGAGTCGCATAATCCCTCCGAATGTTGTCTCCTTTTTGCTTCATTTTATCATAGTTTTCCCCAAATGACAACTTGCTTTTTTATCCCCTCCGTGCTATAATTTCTATACAACTTTCAGACAACTAACAGACAACTTTTTCACATTATCACAAAGGAAGGTGTACAGCTTTTGCCGATTAAAAATTTACTGAAACACCGGCGTATTTCCCAATGGATTGTAAACTCCATTAACAACGGACATTTTAAGCCGGGAGACAAACTTCCTTCCGAGCACGCTCTGGCAGAGCAGTTCGACACCAGCAGACAGACCGTACGTCATGCTACCGAAGAGCTGGTACAACGGGGCTTACTGGCCAGACAACGGGGAAGCGGCACCTATGTATGCGGTACCGCATTTCAGGAAGGGTACGCTCCAAAGCGTATCGGTGTCATCACTACCTATCTGGATGACTATATTTTCCCGGGTATTATCCGGGGTATCGAAGATGTCTTAACATCTCAGGGATATACCATTTCCCTCGGCATTACCCACAACCGTCATACGGACGAAACCGCTTGTCTGAACCGTATTTTGGAGGACAATGTGTGCGGTCTCATCGTAGAGGGCACCAAATCGTCCTTCCCGAGCCCGAATCTTCCGCTGTTTGAGGAGCTTCGTTCCCGTGGTGTACCGATGGTGTTTTTAAACGGCTATTACAGAGAGTTCTCCCAGTGCGGCGTATTTCAGGATGATGTTTCTGCCGGGAAATTACTGACGGAGCATTTACTGAGCAACGGCCACCGTAAGTTTGCCGCCATCTTTAAAGCAGACGACCTACAGGGTCTGAAGCGCTTTGAAGGAATGTCCCTGGCTCTTACGGAATCCGGCATTCCGATTGATGATCAGCGGATTCTCTGGTTTACGACGGAGGATATTCCGGATTTGTTTTCCGGTGAAATGGACTCCTTCGTCCTGAAACGTCTGGGCGATGCCACAGCGCTGTTATGCTACAACGACCAGATTGCAGCCGCAATTACCGAGTTACTAAAACGAAACAATCGAACGGTTCCGGAAGACATTTCCCTGGTAAGCTTCGATAATTCCCCACTGGCGGCAGATCTGGCCTACGGCTTTACCTCTGCAATCTACCCTTCCACAGAAATCGGTAACGCTGCAGCCAAGCTTTTGCTTCGCTGTATCAGAGACAATACATTGCGGGAGCATGTACGCCTTGCACCCGATATTTGTTATCGTTCCTCCGTCCGTAATCTGGCGGACGAGGCAAAATAATACATACGAAACAGCAAAGGAGAATTCTTATGTTAGAACAATTAAAAAAAGAAGTTTACGAAGCAAATATGCTTCTTCCGAAGTACGGCCTGATTACCTTTACCTGGGGTAATGTTTCCGGTATCGACCGCGAAAAGGGCCTTGTGGTAATCAAGCCGTCCGGCGTGGAATACGACAAGATGACCGCTGATGATATGGTTGTTGTGGACTTAGAAGGTAACCGCGTGGAAGGTAAGTTAAATCCGTCCTCCGATACTCCGACCCATATCGAGCTTTATAAGGCATTTCCGAATATCGGCGGTGTTGTCCACACCCATTCTCGTTGGGCAACTACTTTTGCACAGTCCGGCCGCGGCATTCCGGCCTTCGGCACAACCCATGCGGACTACTTCTACGGTGAAATTCCGTGTACCCGCAAGATGACCCCGGAGGAAATCAAGGGTGCATACGAAAAGGAAACCGGTACCGTTATTATCGAACGTTTCAACGAACTGAATGTTAACCCGGATGATGTTCCGGGCGTTGTAGTTTACAGCCACGGTCCGTTTACCTGGGGAACCGATCCGCACAATGCGGTTCATAACGCAGTTGTTTTAGAGGAGATTTCCTTTATGGCTTGGCACAACCTTGCTTTGTCGAACGGTACTCTTCCGCAGATGCAGCAGGAGCTTTTGGATAAGCACTACTTAAGAAAGCACGGAGCCAATGCTTACTATGGCCAGGGAAAATAAAAAAGGAGTCTTTTCATGGAAAAGCCGGAACGTAACGCGCCTTGTTGGTGCGGCAGCGGCAAAAAGTACAAGCTTTGTCACGCTGCCTTTGATGATAAATTAAAAAAATTCGAAAAGGAGCCTTATCCGCTCCCTACCAGAGACCTGATAAAAAACGAGGAACAAATTGAAGGCATCCGTAAAAGCAGCAAAATCAATATTGCGGTATTAGACTATGTGGCAGAGCATATCCGCATGGGCATGTCCACCGCGGAAATTGATGATTTGGTATACCAAAAAACCACGGAATTGGGTGGTATCCCGGCACCGTTAGGCTACGAAGGTTTTCCGAAGAGCTGTTGCATATCGATTAACTCCGTTGTCTGTCACGGCATCCCGAATGAGGATACCTTCTTAGAAGACGGTGACATCGTAAACGTAGATGTTTCTACCATTTATAACGGATACTTCTCCGACTCGTCCCGCATGTTTCTGATCGGTAACGTAAGCGAAGAAGCCCGTCGTCTGGTAGAAGTTACGGAACGCAGTCTTCAGATAGGCCTGCAAGAGGTCAAACCATGGAAGCGTCTGGGAGATATGGGGGCAGCCATTCATGACTTCATCCGCAAACACGGTTACACCGTTGTCAAAGAAATCGGCGGACACGGCATCGGACTGGAATTCCACGAAGAACCTTGGGTCAGCTACATTTCCAAACGAGGCACGGAAATGCTTCTGGTTCCCGGCATGGTGTTTACCATTGAGCCGATGGTAAATATGGGAAAAGATGATATCTTTATTGACGACGAGGATGACTGGACCGTCTATACGGAGGACGGCTCTCTTTCTGCCCAGTGGGAAATCACCGTACTTGTGACCGAAGACGGATATGAAATCCTAACTTATTAAGCTTTTCTTTACCCTCTCGACAAGAGACCGATTTTACACTATAATAAGAGCGTGGTATGTTGTTTTCACATACCGCGCTCAATTATTTTGGGAGGATATCATATGTCATTTATTCATAAATCAAACCATAAACAATGTCGTCGCAAACTGTTCTTTGCAACGATATTGTGCCTTTCCGTACTTACGGGGCTTTCCTCTCCGGCGTTTTCCTATGCCTCCGAAGAAGCTCCTGTTGCCGCGGACGACCTTTCATGGCCGACAGGTCCTCAGTTGTCCGCAGAAGGCGCTATATTAATCGATGCCGAAACCGGTGCCGTTTTGTACGAAAAGAATGCGGAAATGCGCCTGTATCCGGCCAGCACCACAAAGCTGATGACGGCACTTCTTGCATTAGAAAATGCGGCTCTGGGTGAAACCGTCACCATTTCCCATAACGCGGTTTACGATATCGATGTGGATTCCAGCCGTATCTGGGTAGATGAAGGCGAACAACTCTCCATGGAGGATTCCCTGTATGCCCTTATGCTTCCTTCCGCCAACGACTTGGCCTATGCCATTGCAGAGCACGTAGGCGGCACCAAGGAAGGCTTTGCCGAAATGATGAATGCCCGTGCGAAAGAGCTTGGCTGCGTCAACACTCACTTTATGAATCCTCACGGTCTGGACGAAGAAGAACATTACACCTGCCCTGCGGATTTAGCACGAATTACCCGGCCGTTATTGAAGAACTCTGCCTTTATAAAAATTTCCGGTTCCAAGAATTATCAGATTCCGCCGACCAATCTTTGCAACGAATCCCGATGGGTATTAAATACGCATCTCATGATTCGCGGTACTCAGCCTTATGATGGTGTTATTGCGGGAAAAACCGGACATACCGATCTTGCGGGCGCAAACCTTGTCACTTGTGCAAGACGCGGCACCATGACACTGATTGCCGTTATTATGAAGGCTCCGGATGATACCGCCCTTTATAACGAAACCGCAGCTCTTTTAAATTACGGCTTTGACAACTTCACCACCTACAATATAACCGACGAACAGCTGACCCTCAGTAGCGACGTTCCTCCGTTATTCAACAGCGAGGACACGGTACAACTTATGAACAGCAATATCGTCTCCACCGATTCCGGCGCCGTTGTTTTACCGTTTTCCGCTGCTCTTTCGGATGTAAAAAAGAGCGTTTCTCTTACTCAGCTTGCTTCCTTTGCGGAAGGGAAAAATACTATCGGCAAGGTCACCTATACCTACGGCACACGAATCGTCGGCTCCGCAAATATTATTTACAACAACGAGGGACCGGCCTTTTCGCTTCAACTGCCGACAGATGCCCCGGAATCATCCGACCCTATAGAAGGACAGGACACCCCGGCAACCGGCGATGAGCAAAACAAAACCGAAGACTCTCCCAAGAAAAGCCGTAAGCCTCTGATTATTGGGATTATCCTCGGTTGTATCTGTTTCTTAATCGGTGTTTATATTATTTTTGTAGAACTTCCTTACCGCAAAAAGCGCGCGGCTTATCTCGCCAAGCGTCGCAACGGGCACCGTTAATTGCCCATAGCTGCAAACAACGCCGCAATATCGTCTGCGGATAAGGTCTTATTCGGATCGGACAAATCCACGCCGGAGGATGCCAACGCATCTTCCGGTTCTTCTTCTGCCGGCTCTTCCTCTTCCGTTGCTGCATTTGCCTGCGCAAACAGTGCTGCGATATCATCTGCCGACAGCGGTTTATTCGGGTCGGACAAATCCACACCGGATTCCGCAAACATTTCCATCGAAGGTTCGTCTACCACCGGTTCCTCCGAAAGAGACCTTTCTTCATACTCCTTCTCTTCCGGTTCATCCGAATACAGTTCATCCGCCGGCTCTTCCGCTTCTTCCGATTCCTCCGAAAAGTATGCAAGACTCTCCATCGGCTCCTCTATCGACTCCTCCTTCGGCACCGAACTCCGGTCAATCACTACCGGTACGCCGGTATTCAAATCCTTTATTTCCTCTTTAATCTCTTCCAAAGCATCAACCGTAGTTCCGAGTTCGGAAAGCACTGCCTCTCCGTTTTCGTGAATCTCTTCATAAAGGCGATGAGACATCTCCCTTATGGCATCCACCACATTGTCCATAGAACCGCTGTTTCCCGGCTCTGCCTGCATACGCTTTAATTCCTCTCGCAAACGCCCCAGTTCTTCCCGTTCGCTGAGAGCCATCTGTTTTGCATTTTCTTTATTATACATCACCAGGGTTTTTACAGCCGTTTCCTGCGCCTTCACCAGTTCTGTAATCTGTTCCTTCAACGCCGCCATGCCGCTTTCCATGGCCTCATGCTGCTTCTTTACCGCAATATAGACGCCCTTTTCCGCTTTTTCGTTTCCCCTCATCAGTTCTGCCATGCGGTCCGCCATCAAAAGCTCTGTGGTCTTTTCCGTAGCGGACGGAGCCTCCTCCTTCGGAGAAAATGCAAAAAACACAGACGCCGCCAACAGTAGTACTCCCGCGATGCAGGCCATCCAGATATAATCACTAAATACCGTCAACGCCATGCCCGCAAAAAACACTGCCATGACAAACAATACAAAACTCAGTTTTCTCTGCAATTCTTTTTTCATAAGACCTCCCTCGATGCTTTCACAGGATGCATAAGTTCTTTTCTTTTATCATAACACACTCTGTTCCCGGTGTCAAAAAAAGATAAGATTTTTTATATCTTTTCTGTCAAAAGCTCTTTTTTAGTCTCATTCCATGAAATTTTGGTGATTCCTATCTCCTTTCCGCCGCCCTCACTTCTGTTATTTTTTCCTTCAATGAAACCAATGCCTCTTCTGCATCCTCCAGTTCTTTTACCGTCTGTTCCATCGGACAGATACCGTCCCCGGCACGATTCCCCTGTCACATTGGGTTTTAATAATCGTATTCTCTTTGATTACCACACAGCTTGCGGTTCCTTCCTTAATCAAATTGATTGCGGAACGCACCGCACTTTCCTTTACACGTTTTCTTCCGCTTCCCAACGCAAAAATCACCGGCGGAATTAACAGAAGTTGAATTAAAATCCCCGGAAGACCGGTCAAAAAGCTGTTTAACACCGGCAACAGCAGCCCACATAAGCCTCCGTAGACCGGACCGCATAAAATGCCGCAAAGAAGCACCGGGATGTGCATCGGAAAAAGCACCGTTCCCGGAATTCCAAAACCGTGAGAGGTTGCAAAGGGGAGCAAAATCCCCAATGCAAGCAACATCCCGGCTACTGCTATTCTCTCGTTTTTGTCTTTAAAATCATTTCAATAACCACCTAAACTTTTCCGTCATCTACAATGAGGTTAAGGTATCCTCTACCTTCTTAAGAAGCTCACGCACCTTCAAGTGCTGCGGACACTTCCGTTCACAGAATCCGCAATCCGCACAATCCTTAATCGTTGCACCCGGGTTCTTTTCGTTATTTACATAATCCAAAAAAGATTTTTTCGCAAGCTCATGTAAGCCGTATACATTGTGATAGGTATAAGCCTGGAAAATACGCGGAATCTGAATGCCCTTCGGACACGGCTGACAATATCCGCAACCGGTACAGTAAAGTTCGGAAAACTTCTTCAGATTCTCAAGCGCATCGCCCACCTCACGCCACATCTGTTCGGTCATCGGCTCCTCTAAGGAAGCAACTGCCGCATTCTGGTCTACCATCTCATAGGTCTGCATACCGGAAAGCGCACAACAAACGCCCGGGTTACCGAGAACAAATCGGAAGGCCAGCTCATAGGTGTTCAGATTGCCGCTACCGAGACGCTTTGCCAATTCCGTCGGTGCCGCAAGACGTCCGCCTCCTACCGGTCCCATAACAACCACGCCGAGGCCCTTTTCCTTGGCATAACCGATCATCTCTTCGTTAGCACGGTCCAAAAGATTATACTGTAACAAAACGGTCTCCATTTCCGGTGCATTGTCGATAATATACTTTAATGCATCCGGAGAATCGTGGAAGGAGAAGGAAATGTGACGAATCTTACCCTCCGCCTTTAATCTCTTTGCCTCGTTTAATAATCCAAGCGGCACAATCACTTCGTCAAACACCTTCCGGTTAATCCCCCAGAAATGATAAAAGTCTACGTAGTCCGTATCCAGCTTGGCAAGGCTCTTGTCAAGCATTCCCTCGAAGTCCTCCGGCTTCTTCACTCGTTCCAGCGGACACTTCGTAGAAATATACACCTTATCACGAATCGGCTTCAATGCCTTACCCACCGCGATTTCACTGTTCTCATGACAATAATAAAATGCCGTATCAAAATAATTTACACCTAACTCATAAGCATGACGAAGCATCGCATCCGTCTTCTCCTGGTCTACCTCAAACTTTCCGTCTCCCAAATCAATCTCCGGAAGACGCATGCACCCAAAACCAAGGGTAGAAATCTCTACTCCCGTATTACCAAATTTACGATACTGCATAACAAATCCCCTTTCCTCTTTCGAAATGAAAACATAAAAATATTGTTATAGTAAAGTATATCATAACCGCACAACCTTTTCAATGAGAATTCTTTATAACCTCTTAAAATTCCCATCTTTTCTAAACAAAATACGGGATGTCGCTTCATAACATCCCGTATCATTATTTAAATATTTTGTTTTATTTAAATATATTATCTTTTCCCATCACCCGGCCAGTCTCGAAATCCGATTACTTCGCATATACCTTTAACTGCTCAGCCACATCGGTCTTCTCCCACGGAAGATCAAGGTCCGTACGACCGAAGTGACCGTATGCTGCGGTCTGCTTGTAAATCGGACGACGAAGATCCAACATCTTAATGATACCCGCCGGACGAAGGTCAAAATGCTTACGCACAATTTCCACCAGTTCTTCATTGGAAAGCTTTCCTGTACCGAAGGTATCCACCATAACAGAAGTCGGCTGTGCTACACCGATTGCATAGGAAAGCTGAATCTCACACTTCTTTGCAAGGCCTGCGGCTACAATATTCTTTGCCACATAACGAGCCGCATAACAAGCGGAACGGTCAACCTTCGTGCAGTCCTTACCGGAGAATGCTCCGCCGCCGTGACGTGCATATCCGCCGTAGGTATCCACAATAATCTTACGACCGGTCAATCCGCTGTCTCCGTTCGGTCCTCCGATAACAAAACGTCCCGTCGGATTAATAAAGAACTTCGTATTCTCGTCAATCAATTTCTTCGGGAGCACAACATCAAATACATACTTTTTAATATCTTCATGAATCTGCTCCTGGGTCACGGTCGGTGCATGCTGGGTCGATAATACTACCGCTTCCAATCGAACCGGTTCTCCCGCCTCATCATACTCTACCGTTACCTGGGACTTTCCGTCCGGACGAAGATACGGAAGCATTCCGTTTTTACGCACTTCGGAAAGTCTCTTGGTCAATTTATGTGCCAAGGAAATCGGGTACGGCATCAGTTCCTCGGTTTCATCGGATGCATAACCGAACATCATACCCTGGTCGCCTGCGCCGATTGCCTCGATATCTGCATCGGACATCTTGTTTTCCTTTGCTTCCAGTGCCTTATCGACACCCATAGCAATATCCGCAGACTGCTTATCCAGCGTTACAAGTACCGCACAGGTATCCGCATCAAAACCGTACTTTGCTCTGTCATAGCCGATTTCACGTACCGTATCACGCACAATCTTCTGAATATCCACGGTAGCCTTTGTGGTCACCTCTCCCATCACCAATACAAGACCGGTGGTACATGCCGTCTCACATGCCACACGGCTCATCGGATCCTGCTCCATCATTGCATCCAACACCGCGTCGGAAATCTGATCACAGATTTTATCCGGATGTCCCTCGGTTACCGATTCAGACGTAAATAAAAACTTATCGCTCATCTTTTTCTCCTTTCGTTTGGGGAACTCGTGCCATGCAGGCTCCCAATGTTGCTTCAATGCCCACTTGCCTGCACGCATAAAATTAAGTCCGTAGGCCTTGCAGACTACGGACTTGATACCAATAAAAAAACCAAATCCCTTATTGTTCGGTACAACGTACCGCTCAACTTGGCACCTTCCCGTACGGGGGTTGCCGTGACTTCGCAGAGCCTTTACTCTCCATCACTCTTAATAAGAGTTTACTTATTAAATTGTTTGTAGCACACTCAGAATACACCCTTTCCTACGTTTCGTCAAGCAAAATTTATAAATCGGATAAAATTATATGTTCTCCGCAATCTTTTTCGCCAGCTCCGCAGCCTCTCCGTCGACGTACTTTACCATCGGCGGCGGAAGCTTTACACCGTCTGCTTTGTTACGCGGAATCACGTGAATGTGTAGATGGAATACGGTCTGTCCTGCCTCTTCTCCGTTATTCTGCAAAATATTGATACCGTCACAGCCTACGGTCTTTTTTACTGCCTTAGCCACCTTCTTTACCGCCGGAAGCGCTGCGGCAAGTAATTCATCGTCCGCCTCCAGAAGATTTGCGGCATGCTCCTTTGCAAGTAAAATTACATGTCCCTTGGCCACCGGACCGATGTCCATAATGGCACGGAATTTGTCATCCTCGTACACCGTGGAAGACGGAATCTCATTCTTTAAAATCTTACAAAAAATACAGTTGTCCATTGTTTGTTCTCTCCTTTTCATCTACAATCTACACCAGCGTCTGGAACCGGAACATCATATCAAACTGTCTCAGCAATTTAAAATCGCCTTTTGCTGTAATATCTCCGGACATAAATGCCCCCTGAAAGGTCACTCTACCGTCCACAATACGTTCCATCACGGCACGGGTCAACTTTGCATTGACATCCGCTGCCGGCACCTCCTCCGGATAACTGCAGAACAACCGGCCGTCTCTGATTTCAATAAACAACGTTCGGTCATTATCCGCAAACTGCAACGCATATTTTACGGAAACAGCATCCTCCGGGGCATGGAAATTCGTCCTGAGATTTGCAATAAACTCCATCTTCGGATCCATTCCGGCACTGCTCTTTTCAAACATTCCCTTAAACATCTGGGAAAGCTCCTCTATATCTTCCTTCTGGCGTTTCACGTATTTATCATCCGATACATACTTGGACAGCTCCTCGCTCTCCTGCGGAGTCAGCGGAATCGGCAATGCCGCCATATCCCTTGTAATTAAATTATTACTGCTCGGAAGCTGTAACTCCTTACGAGACACTGCCCGATAAAAGTGCTCTGCCTTTTTCTCGATAAGCTTTGCATATTCGGTATTGGTTTCAAACTCCACCTGATTGTCTACAAAGGTACATACACCTTCCGCCACTTTTCCTCCCAGCAACTCCCAGGAATTACGAAGCACACTTTCGGAACGACGCTCTCCGCAGGTCGTGGCAACCACCACCGGCATCATATACATATTCTGCAATTTCTTCTTATCGGCATATAACCAGCATGCATCCAAAAACTGCTGCATATATCCACCGATTCCGTACCATTCTAACGGCACGGCAAGAATCACGCCATCCACTTCCTTTATTGTACCGGACAGTGCCGCAATCTCGTTCTTCTGCTCGTATAAATTGTAACGGCGTACCTGTACATTCAATTCGTTCAGTACTTCAACCAGCTTATTTACAACATAAATCGTAGGGTCCTCAATAACGCCCCGTCCGCCGTAATAAACCGCTATCTTCATATGCCACCTCCGGAATCCGTGCTCTGCACCCTTCTTCTCTGTATACATACTAAGTATAACCTTTTTTCCCGATTCCTTCAAGTGTAATCTTAGCGAATTCTTCCCAAACCGATGACTTCCTTACTCTTATTTTTCAAAATATACAAACTCCGCATCCGCAAACCAAATTCGATCTCCGTTCACAAGCGGAACCTGCTCCTGTACCGCCAGCTCCCGGCCGTTTACTTTAGTTCCGTTGGTACTGTTTAAATCCGATAAAAGTACCGTTTTCCCCTGCTTTATAAATTTCGCGTGGAATCGACTGACCGTATCCTGCGGAATCGTATAATCCATGTATCCCGCATGACTCCCTACATAAAACGGGAACTTCGTCAAAAAAACAGTCTCCCCGTTTCTCTGGGAAATCAACGCCGGTCCGGTTTCCGTCTTTTTTACGGATAATACCTTTGTATACTTCGGTTCCCACTCCGGCGCAGGCTCTCTGACACAAGGGACTCCCGGCAAAGCATACTCCCGGTCCTCTTTTCCCCCTCTCGTAAAACGAATCCGTTCCGTTTCCTTTCTAAGTCGCTCCCAAAAGCTGTTTTTCCGAGGGCTTTTCTTTTCCCTTCCCGAGATTTCTTCCTTTCTGCTTCGGCTTCTTCCCTTACCGGCGATTGCTTCTGTGGATATATCTCTGGAATACACATCTCGCGGCTTCTCCGATTCTGCATACTCCCATCGTTTTCCTATGGCGGCATCCTGATTTTCCGCCTGTTCTCTCAACTTATCACGGATACGCTCCAACGTCATATCCGGCTCCTGCAGTTGCATATACAAAGCATAAACCATAGCAATCGCCCGTTCTTCCCTATAATCTACCCGGTTCAGTAAAACTTCGAATAATTTCCCTAACTGCTCCGCAAAGGGATGGTTATATTCCGGATAATAGCAAAGTGTTACCTCGTATTCCGGAATGCAAAGATATATATATTCCGGATCAAGGATAAAGTTATCCTCCGAAAGCAAGTACTCCCTTCCTCTACCCAGAACCTCTAAAATACCGTCCACTACCTTTTCTATTTGTTCCGCATTCATCGGAACCCGCTCAAATGTCATGGCCAGATTCTTTTTCCCGGTAATCTCATACTTGTACGCATCCGTCCGCTCCGATCGTGCCATAGGAAGCACCCCGGTAGGCTTTGCCCTTTGTATCATCGGTTCTTCAAAGGTATCCTTCGTTTTTTTCAATAACAAATATGTTTTTCCGTCCGGTTCCTTTCTGTATTCTTCCCCACTTATCACCGTTTTTCCTCCTTTATCCGTTACTTCGAAAAGAACTCAAATGCCGTATCCGCAATCCTTAAAATCTGAGAAGTTTCTATACTACGCTCATGAAACACCTCATCATACAACTCCGCCGCCTGCTGCTGTACCACCACATACTGATATACGGTCAATTTTACAAGTAAAAATACAATCAGCAACATTGTCGGATACAACAACGCCGCCTCTACCGTCATGGATGCCGCCGCTCTCTTCTTCATAGGACACCTCTTTCTTCTAAACGCATCTAACAATCACCCGCATAGTAATATAGCCGAGAAACAAAAACGGCAAAAACGGAATCCGGCTCTTTTTCCCGACCTTCTTCACAAGTAAAAGCACCCCCGAACTTACCCCCGCATACAACGTCGCAAGAAAGGTAAATGCCACGGTTTCCAACAGTCCGAAGGCTACACCGCACACAAGAACAACTACCGCATCCGCTATTCCGATGGCCTCCTTTGAAAAATAAGCAAACATCATAAGTACCGCACCTATCATTACTCCGCCCAATGCGGACTGCCGGCTCACATCCCCGAATTGTCCGGCTACCAGCAAAATCACCGATGTCACCAGTAACTCACAGGGCGTGACTCCCAAATGTCTTTTATCCTGTACGGCCAGCCACAATAACGCCGGGATAGCACAAAGCTCTCTAACAACATTTTCCAAGGATTCCATTATGCCCCTCCTTCCGTTTTCCCGCATTTACTGCATGCCCGATAGGTTTGCTCCACCTCTGCCAAGTCACACTCCTTCACCGTTCTCTTAATTGCGGAGCAGGTGGATACCGCATGATATCTGGTGCCATACTCCGTAACATACACCTGCATTCCGCTGCACAACACAGGGTCACAAAATTCACACGCATAATACTTTGCTCCCGATGCGTTTCTTTTACTTCCCACATGCTCCGACAATACCGGTGTCGTATCAATCTTTATGTATGTACAGGTTCTGCTTCTATGATACACGCTTCCGTGTTCTGTCATATAAACAACATTTCCCTTTTCTCCTTCGTCTCCCTGTGTTCCCGATGTCTTCCCCTCTCCGGTCCAATCCCGGTATACCAGCCGCATCACGTAAAATCCGCGACTACTTTTTGTAAATACATCGGGAGGCTTTACCCAATAGTAAATCTCCGCATGAGTTTTCGCTCCGGAAGCCTCTGTATTCACCCAGATTCCGCTGTAACCCTGCGCCACTCCCGCCTGTTTCAAAATATCCTTATCGCATCTGGCATGAAACATTGCGGTCATCGCCACATCCTGCACAATCTTCTCATCAAAAATATCCAATAACGTCTCTGCTACCGCATTTTCCCCGTCCGCCAGACGCTCCGCCACATAAGAATAAGCCGCCGCTTCCCTGGCAGCCGTAATCCCTGCCTCGGCTATTACAATTTCCGCCCGTAACACATAAAACATTTGTATCAAATACATTACCGCAAAGAAGAACACAGGGAACGCCACGGATGCTTCCACTGTTACGGATGCATTTTGATATCTGCTCTTACAATTTCGACCCGGTTTATTTTTATGAATCTTTTCGCAAGCTTTTTTTGTGAGTCGTCGAAAAAAATATCTGGGATAAACAAAACCAACAATAAGAGTAGGGGAGGAAAAGAGTAGTGTCGATTTTGCAGGAATTTTTTCCCGGCTTCGAAATGGCATAAGAACAGATATCAAAATGCACCTCCTTTCGTATTATTCATACTCGTATACATACGGCACCTCATCCACACGATATAACACCTTCCACGCGCAACGATTTAACCGAAACTCCTTTTGATAGGTATTCCGCATATTTTCCTGTATCAAATCTGCCGCCCGGTACTTTTTATCCTCCTTCGGTGTCAAAAACAAGAAGAGATGCAGAAATTCGTTGTAACCGAAGGCAAGACCTTTGTCATCTTTTTTCTGCTTTGCTTTTTCCAGCACAAAGGATTTAGAAAACTTCAAAATCTCCTGAAAGGACAGACTTCCTCCGTTTTTCCCCGGATACAGCAACAAACGCTTTCCTTGCAAAAAGGCCGCCGTATCTATCATGGCCTCCTCTAGTGCCCACACAAACAGCAGAAGAAAAACCACAATGCTTTTCAGTGCCGGCAACCCGATGATACCGCACGCAGCCAACGCTGCCTGCTCCACGGGCGCCTTCCGGGTACTGTCCGTATACAACGAGACAAAATGCAGGATGGTTCGAACCGCACAAATTCGCATAGCAACCGAAGAAAGATTCTCCTGATCCGTGGCTTTTCCGGCAATGAGATACTCCTTCTCATAGGAAAGCGCTCCGGCTCCGTTTTCCTCTAAAAAATCACCGAAATGAGTAACCAGATAAGAATGAAACAGAATCGCATCCGACGCCTCACTTAACACCTCGCCGGCAGAAATATCCTCCGGAAGAAGCGTTTTCAGTTCATCAAAAACAGCACTCATGTCCGTTCCCAACAAAGAAAAAATATCAAAGCCTTCGTCTTCATACCGGAAGCCCGACGGCAAATAAGAAACATCCAACTCCTTCTCCGATAATTCCCTGTCCGTTAAAAAACCCAGAAAACCGGCCGCCACTTCTCCGGATATCATAGATTCCACTCCGTCATACAGATTCTCTGCCAAGGACATCTCACCGTAATTCAGCTTCAATCCGTAAAAGGAATACCCTCGTACCGATGCCGCCTCTTCTTTTAACCCGGTAACTGCCGTGTAAAGCGCAGAAGAATACGTCCCTTTGATCCGGGCCGATACATTCCACAAGCTTGACATATTCCCCAATAAAGTCTGCTTCATTGTATCAAAATCAAACCCATCCAAGTCCTCATAAAAAAGGTAGGTATCCAGTTCCGCCCGGTACTCCGCAACCGCCTCCTCACCAATCACAAGTTGCAACGAATCCAATACCGTCTCACAGGTTTCTTTTACCTTCTTTGCCTGAGCCAATTCCTTTCGAACCTCTTCCGCATACTCATATGTTTCCTCGCAAATCTCCCGGACTTTTTCGCATTGCTTTACAAACTTCCCCTCTTCATCCACAAGTTTCTCTGCTACTTTTTCCTGACTTTTTGCCGTCTTTTCCAGCGCCCTCTGTTCCTTTTCCAGTGAATCTTCCTCTTTTTTCAACTCTTTTTCATCTTCTTCCAGCTGCTTCTTCTCATCCTCCATACGCTCTTTTTCTTTTTCCAGCGTATTAACACGAACCGTCAGCGCAGCAATTTCCTCCTCGTCTCCCTTTGCCAGAATCATTTTCCCTAACTTTGCCACATCGGAGATATACTGAAGGGATGTCTCTTTGATGCTCTTCTTGAGGCTCTCGATTTTAGGAGTCACTACACCCAACTGCCCTCTGATTCTCGCCAACTCACTTCGACAAATCATTTCCTCATACTCCCGTACCTCCATCTCCCCCGCAAGCGACTCTGCCCGTGCAGCAAGAGATACCAAGGTATCGTAGGGATTCTCATGATTACGAAGAAATGCCTGATACACCTGCGTCCTATCAAAATATTTTGCCGCCCCTGCCGGGTCGATACAAAAGTATTTTACATACGCATCCTTTTGAAAGACCACATTTTTACCACCCATAAATTTTTCGAACTTCTTAATCTCTACCCCGTCCACCAGTTCCATCAAACGTAATATCTTTTCATCCACTTTTGCATACGCACTGTCGGTAGCCGCCTTTGCTGCCGCAACCTCCAGATGAGCGTTGGCCTGTTCTGTCATCCCCGCAAACTCTGCCAACGCGGATATCACCTCCGGAGCAGCACGATACTTCATGGCGGTAACCGCCTGACGATGAAATCCCTCCAGTTTATTATCCGTTAACATCAGGACATTTGTTACATCAAACTCCGCACCCGAACGAATCAGCAGAGATCTCTCACCGTCTCTCTTTTCCGTCATGTATGCGATGTCTTCCGCAATACTTTGCTCTACAAACTCCGACTCTTCTCCCCATGACGGCACTTCCCTTCCGAAAATGTGATACTCCTCATACAGCGGAGTCAGATATGCCGCAAAGAAATTCTCTACCGCCAAACGTGATGCAGACGCATGATAAGAAGCTCGTGCGGTATACGCTGCCATTTCAAAAAAAGAAATGATAAAGCAAAACATTACCATAAAAACCAAAGAGAACACTACGGTAACCGATCCCTTCTGCCTCACGACAATACCTCATTCATACTCTTTTCCAGTGCCTCCATTGCCTTTGTAACCATACTTCCTAACTGTTCTTTGAAAATCAGGACCAAAGCAATCAACACCACCAAAATCAAAATCACTTCCACCACACCCACACCTTTGTTATTTCGCAAAATATTTTTCATCCAAAACTCCTCCTGTTCTGCCATCCTGTGTTTACATGGAAAAAAACGCAGGTATTATGACCACCGCCATTACCAAAAACAACATTCCCATCATCGGAAATAAAAGCTTTGTCTGCCCCTCTTCTCCCTTTTTGGCCGCTCGCTCCCGATGCATTTCCCAGGCCAGGCGTACTTCGTTTTCCAGGTTTTTTCGCAAGCCGCCGCTACCCTTTTGCAGTTGGCTGACCAATAAAGATGCACACCGTAAATAGGGCTTTAACCCAATCCTTCTGCCGAATGCCTCATAGGCCCGTGACTCCGATGTCCCATTTTTCAATTCTCCTACAAGTACCAGAACTTCTTCTGCTATGGCGTTTCTTTTCCCTGCTTTTTCCGCCTTTGCACGATACTCCGCCCCCAATCGTTCGAAACTTCCCCGCAGGCTCATCCCCGCTCCGGTATACAACGTAAGCTTAGTAATCAACCGGGGATACTCCGTCAAAAGCTCCTCTTCTCGTCGTTTTCGCTCCTTCTCCTTTTCCTGACGCTTAGAAAACATCACTACAAAGGGAACAAACAAAATTCCAACGCCCAATATTCCCCAGGGAACCCCCGGCTCCTCCGGCCGTCCCACCGCCACCGGACCGATGGTCTCCGGAAGATAAAACCCAGCCTCACCGACCGTCTTTTGCTCCAATACACGCAGCTCTTCCCGGGCGCCGTATAACAGTGCCTCTTTACTTCCTTCCTCATAGGGCAACACCTTCACCGCAAACCAATGCTCCCGTTCTTCCGACCCATAACTCATCCGGGCTTGAAGATAAACCTCACGCGCCTCCTTAAGCTGCTCCCGATGTAACGTTCCGTCCTTTGTTATCACCGTATCGTCCGAACTGCTCCATCGAATATCCACACCGGTCTCGGGAACGGATTGCGGCAATTCCACAGAGTCCGATAACATTGCACTTTCTTCCTTCTCTATTCCAAAGAATTTATTCAGAATGCGAACCGTTTCCGAAAATGCCTCATTCATTTCCTCCTCTGTCCGTTCTCTGGATGCCACCTCCAGAGTCCATTCCTCCGAAGTTTCTTCCAAGCGGAACGCTACCGCCTCCTTCTTTGTTCCGCTTTCCGGCCGTGTAATCCACACCCGTGTATCCTCTTTTGTATCCCGGTTCCGGACCAGCAGAAATACCGCCGTCACAAGAATAATGACTCCGATCAGTGCCCATTGTATCTTTTCCTTTTTACTCATAGTCCTCCTTTACAACGACACCGCTGTCACCTTATCCACCACCAGACAAAGAGAAAAATAAACCACTAACACCACCGCCATCACACAGACGCCCACCGCATTATGATATAACGGTGACAGAAAATCCGACATAAACAACCGCAAATAGATGAGCATCGCAAAAGGCATACATTTCATCACCTTTGCCTCATACTCCCGGCTATGCATAACCGAACGGATATAGCGAAGCGTCTCCTGCTTGTCCCGGATTACCTGTTCCGTATTCTCGATTACCTGCTGTACCGCTCCTCCGGTGCGCTTTGCGATAAACAACACCTCCGCAAAGTCCCCGACATCCTCGCAAAGAGCTTCCTCGGCCCACTGGGAAAACACCGCCTCCACTGATGTTCCCAGCTGCATTTTCCGCTCCAGTCGTGTAACCGCTTGTAAAAACGGCTCGTCCTCTTTCAGAGTAGTCAACATTCCTTTTTTCCCTTCTCCCACCGCCTGTTCCAGAGAATATCCCACCAAGAGCGCTTCCTTTAAAAAGCCCAGATACTCTGCAAAATACTCCTGTTCTTTTTCCTGCCTGCGCTGTTTTTCCTGTTTTTTCGTCTGCTTCCATAACAGTCCCACACAAACCGGCATGCAAAGCAATCCCCACACACTTTGAAAAAACAGCCAGGCAATCAAGGTTCCCAATCCGGCTCCTTTCCCTATTGCAATTACTCTCCAATCAAGCGTTTTCCTAATTCTTTTCGGTTTCTTTCCCATCCTGTCCCTCTTTCCGAAATCTTGATCCGCCCAGGTACCGCAACGCCCCTCCGGCGCCTCCTTCCTTTGCTTCTTCAAACACAGGCCGAAGCACAATCTCACCATCACGCAGACCGTCGTTTTCGCAAATCTGCAATACACCGCGACTCCCGTCTCCCCGTCTGTATAGCTGGATAAACACATCTATTGCGGATGCAATCTGCTTTCGGATGGCATAGAGCGGAATATCGCTTCCCTGTAAGACCATGGTCTCCAGCCGGGACAGCATATCTTCCGCAGAATTGGCATGTCCGGTAGACAAAGAACCTTCATGCCCCGTATTCATGGCCTGCAACATATCTAACGCCTCCGCTCCCCGTACCTCTCCCACAATAATGCGGGAGGGACGCATCCGCAACGCAGTCTTAATCAAATCCCTGACACTGACGGCACTACAGCCCTCGGTATTTGCCTTCCGCACCTCCAGCCTTACAAGGTTCGGAATCGTGCGAATCTGAAGCTCCGCCGCATCCTCAATGGTTATGACCCGCTCCGACTCCGGAATATACGCTGATAAGGCATTTAAAAACGTAGTTTTACCGGAGCCGGTGCCGCCACTGATAAAAATGTTCTTTTTTTGCTTTACCGCATGCTCCAAATACTCTCTCGCATCCTCGGTTACCGCCCTAAGTTCCACCAACCGGTCCATAGTATAGGGCACCTTCGAAAATTTACGAATGGTCACCGCAGGACCGTCTAAAGAAGCAGGAGGAAGTACGATATTCACACGGGAACCGTCCGATAGTCTCGTATCCGCAATGGGACTGGCCTCATTGACCACCCGGTTCGCTTCCGCAGCCATTTTTTGAATTACATCTCGAAGTCTCTCCTCGGAGGAAAACTGCTTTTCCCACAAATACAGCTGTCCCCGTTTTTCATAAAAAATGTGTTCATGGCCGTTTATCATAATTTCTGTCACCGAGTCATCCGCCAACAATTCCTCTAAAATATCCAACCCCCGGATTCCGTGAAAAATCTCTTCCTTTAATCGAAGTTTTTCCGAAAGAGGCAAATAATGCTCCCGTCCGTAGGCTAAAACGGTCTGCTCGATTGCCGCAAGTACCTGTTCATCCGTCAATTCATCCGACAAATCCAGCCGTTCCAGCGTCTGCTTTCGTATTTCCTCCGCAACTTCCCGCAATTGCCTCCCCTCCCTTTTTTACCGCTTCCTCAAAGGTTTCCTCCGACATCTGTCCAAAGGTCTCCTTCACCGAAAACTCCAGCATTCCGGAATACAATTTCGTTTCACCGCTCTCCTTTAACTGACGTCGGAACTCCTCCTGAATGTTTCTTCCTTGTTCCGTTTCCCACACCGGAACAAGCATAAAATCACAACAACTCAGTACGTTTCTTCCCGTCCTGTCAAAGGCTCCCACAGCTACAAAAAAAGCCTCATATTTCGTATCCCATCTGTCATTTTGTAATAATGCTTTTATATCCTCCTTGGTCACACTGTCCAGGTCCGTATACCACCGCACCGGACCGATACTATCCATATGTTCCTCGCACTGCAGCAGATGTTGTAACGAAATCCGCTCGCCCTCCTTCTCCTGCCGGACAAAATACAGAGCCTCCGACAATCCGTCCGTATAGCTCCTTCCGCAGCTCCCGAAAGGAAACAGCGAAAGATACAATACTTTTCCTTTTCTGCTCAATCGTTTCGCAATTTCACAGGAAAGAAGCTCTGCTTCACAGCCGCCCGCCGGCGAGAAAAATCCCAGTATCGGAATTCGTTTTTCAACCTCCTTCCGCTCACTCAAACGTCGCTCGATTTCCTTCACGGAACCGTAACGATATAACACCGAACTGTCTCCTCTGTCCCTACTGTCGCTCAACCGGAACAGCTTCACCTTCGTCCCCAGTGTCGCCTCTAATATTTCCTTTTCCAAGCCCTCCGATGCCACTACGGCATACACTCCGTCGGTTTTGATATAACCTCTTGCCTCCTCTGTCGTCGCAAATAAAACCGCACGATAGGGAAACGTACGACAGGCATTTAAATACAACGCCAACCGTCTTCCGTACTCCGGCATGTCATCGATAATTACAACCAGCTTTTCCAACGACACCCCTCTTTCGTCATTTGTTATTAAATTTGTGTGGGAAAATTGACCTTCGTTCGAAAGTCGTATGCTCGAATCGAGCTTCGATACCATCATCATAGACCCTTTTGGCCCCAAAGTCAACCGCTTTTGGGCAATTTAATTTTTTTCGCCTTTTTTACCAAACTTTCTCCGTATTTTTGTGAAAATCGACGAAATTTTCCCGTGTCAGTTTCCATAATAAATCCGCTGTTTCTGCGCATTTGATGCACTTTTTTCTCCCAAAAGATTACAAATCGTATCTTTTCGGTATAATCCCGTTATCCGACGTCTATACTTACAATAAAATACAGAAAGAAGGATGTTTTACTATGTCTTCACCATTTCGTAAAAAAAGAAAAACCGAAAATCCCCTCTTAAAGGAGTTACATGCTACCCGTCTGGAGCTGGAAACCGCCTACTCCGTATTTGAAAATGCCGTAGACCCGGATCTGGTGTCCAGCAGCATCTACCGCATCAACGCCGTACAGGAACGTTATCAGTTCTTGTTAAAGCAAATAAAAAAGACCGAGGCAATGCTACAGTCTTCGTAAAAACAATCCCCGACTCTATCATACAGATAGTTCGGGGATATTTTCTAATATGGATTTTTACTTTAAAAGTTCCAATATTTCTTTGAATTCCTCTCGTTTCCGCGCCGGGGCGTAGGCATCTTCCGTGAGCCAGCGGTCTCTGAAATACTGGCGGTCTGTCCTGGAATCCACTGCTTCTTCCTCACACCTACGAAATGTTCTCTCTCCCAACAGTACACTATTCAACTTCACCTCTTCCGGGGAATTATCGGATGCAACCGCTGCCTCTGCCGCCGTTCGTAACTGCTCCAAAGCCTCATCCACTCGTCCCAACTCTAATAAAAATTTTGCCCGCAGAGAATGATTATCCGCATTTGCCCATGTCCCGAACAGCTGGTGATTATCTTCCACAAGACATTCTAACGCTTCATACTTATCCAAAACCGCCAGAGCATCTTCTGCCGGAAGTATATGCACTAATCGGTCACAGGCATCCATCATATGTTCATAGGCATGTTGCATGTATTTTCTGGTATACGGCACTTTCTCTTTTTCCTCCAATGCCCACCAGATTGAACGTTCCCTGCACCATACCATCGTCGGAATTGTCTCATAAATGGAACGACCGATTGCTTTTCTCCCCATTTCACAGTGTTGAAAAGCCAAACGCGCCGTCGCTTCGGTGCGAAGTTCCACATCCGGGCAATATTTCATGATACGCTCACCAAGGGCAACAATTTCCCCGTCGTACTTCTCCTGATTCTCCTTCCAGTTCGGAATATCCGCATCACTACTTGTTATTAAAAACATCGTATACATCAATTCGTTTAACAATGTATAATTGTTCGGGAACTCGGCTACACCCTCTCTGGCAATCTGAATGCTTTCTTCTAAAGCTGCACGGTTCAGCGCCTCTTTAATTCGCTTCATATACGCATCCACTGCCTTCTTTTCCATCTCCTCATCTACACCCAGCAGCTTATCTACCGACACCGCAAAAAAGCCGGCAATGGTCGGAATCAGCTCCATGTCCGGGTAGCAGGTACCGTTCTCCCAACGGGACACAGACTGGCAGGATACTCCCAGCACCTCAGCAAATTCCTCCTGGGTAATTTCTCGTTCTTTCCTCAATTTCTTTATGGTTTCTCCAACTTTTAATTTCATTCTTTTGTCCTCACTTTCTTGTTATGGAAAGCAGCGCTCTTTCTGATTGTATTTTACAGGAAATATAGGTTAGATACAATATCACGCGGAGAGAGTTTTTTTCACCATGGAAGTGATTTTTGAGCAATGAAGAAAAACATTTGGTATAAACAGTCATATTATGATATAATGTGAAAAGAACGAGGATAAAATGGGCTACGGTATTTGTTATTTTCATTCTCATTTATATCGTGTCTTTTGATCATTGAGATTCCGTGGGTATTAGCGCTTTGTGTATGTATCTGTTACAGTTTCCGGTTGCATGACCGGAAGTCAGATATTCGGGGGTAAATTACATTTTAAATGTTGGAGGAAATATGAGCGAATTAGCTGATAAAGACAAAGAGTTTTTCTACATGCTTAAGGAATTTTGGACAACTGTGTCTGATTTCAATGTGTTTATAGGTATTATAGGTATTATTTTGGGTTTTGCTCTATTGGTTATTCTGCTGCGCCGGATAAATGAAATAGAATCAAGAAATAAAAAAAAGAAAATGGAAACGGCTATAGCGTTGGGACATGTGGTAACGGCAGAAAGAATAAAGTTTTGGGATGATGCAACACCGGGAGAACCATCGACCTCTTCACGATACCACGCTACTTACAGATATGTGGTTAATGGCAAAGCATATGAGTATAGATACTTGGGGCCGAAATATCCGAAAGAGGAACTCCGGATGTATTATATCGACAATCCTCGAAAAGTGTTCTTCGATTAACAATAAAAGAATTGTTCCTGTATCTTTTATTTGTTAATTATTATTGTTGCGGTAAGTGTTATTCTTTTCCTTTATCAGATATAATTCGGAGAAAAAACACCAATCGAAACGACCGATGTCAATTTTTATTTGCAATACCAAAGAATCATCGGTGGGTGTGCCCCTTCCCACATTTCTTTTGACCCGGAGGGTGCGTAGTAGCACAATCTCTACTTCGATAATTCTGTTTCCAGAATATCATATGTTTTACTCTTGTAAATATCCTCTTTGAGAAAATTTGAAAAAACCTTGACACCCCTCCCCCTCTTATGCTATCCTAATAAAAAATTTAAGGAGCACACATATGAATCAGAGCAGACAGACTTATGCATATATTATTTATTACAGACGTATTTGCTTGTAGCCCCGCACTCGCGCAGCTATAAGCCGATAGGTCTTATGTCTGTGCGAAACTGTACGCTTTGATTTACCATACAAAGAGTTTACCGCATCGGACAGAAAGACCTGTCCTGTGCGGTTTTTTATTTACGCAAGCGACCACGCCCAACGCGCGAGTTCCGCAAGCGGAACTCATCAAATGTCGTACCCTGATTCCTTGTACTCGTGAAAAGGAGGACCCTATGAACCCGAATGTAACACTGACTTTAGCAACCGAACAAGATGCAGAACTTATTCACCTGATGAAATACGAGGCTTTTCTTCCTCTTTACGAAATTTACCGGGACGATGAAACCAGTCCGGTAAAGGAACCTCTTGAAAAGGTTATTGCCATACTGGAACGGAAAGCCTCCGAATACTACATCATCAAAGCAGACGGGCTCCCGGTAGGTGCTATCCGTGTATGCCATAGAAAACGCGACTACGAG
>JAFYMC010000015.1 GCA_017556805.1 Lachnospiraceae bacterium
CACTACTTCGATTGCGTTCGTGTAGTGATAATTATAATTCGTGTAAATATAATTCGTCGCGTATATCTCACAATTATCCAGGTCTACCGCTCCGCCGATATAAAACCCGCTGTACTCCTTACTGTAATAATCCCTGTTTCTCTTATAGATTCCGTGCATGTCCCTGAACTTCGTATATTCAGCTGTAAGCAGTCCCCCTTCAACTACATACACTCCTCCCATATATCCACTTCCGCTTTCCGAGCCTCCATATTCCACATCACTCATAGATGTGAAAACCACTTCATCTCCCTCATCTCCATCTGCATACAAATTACCATGCACACAAAAACTAACATCTAATGCACACCGCAGTATTGTCCCCGGTTTAATATACAAGGTTGCATTTTTTGCAACAGTTAAACTTCCCGTCACCTCATAAGAGCCTACACCTTCTCCCCATACAGTATCTTGCGATATTGTTCCACTCACCTTTTTCACGTTTGTAAAAGAAACCACATTACTATGAACTATATCTTCTTCCGTTTCCCCGACGCTACTGACCTGATACTCATAGGTTCCGTAACAATCCGGTACCGAATAGGTGTATTTAAGTGCGCTTCCGGAAACACAGGCCACTTCTTCGCCGTTTACCTTCACCCGATACTCCTCCGGTTGAATATAACGTACCGCACTCCCCGTAACGCATTCTGTGGTCATATCACTATCGATAGAATTCCATGACAAAGAAACCGTATTGACATCCTGCGAAATCACATACAGTTTAATCTCTTTCTCTATCGGTTCCGGTGTTGCTGTTGGCATTGGCGTCACCGTCGGGGCCGGACTTGGACTCGGCGTCGCTGTTGGGCTCAGACTCGGCGTCACTGTCGGTACCGGTGTACTTGTTGGTGCTGGCGTTGCCGTCGGGGCCGGACTTGGACTCGGCGTCGGTGTTGCTGTCGGCACCGGTGTACTTGTCGGTATTGGTGTTGCCGTCGGCACCGGTGTACTCGTCGGTATTGGCGTTGCCGTCGGAGCCGGGCTTGGGCTCGGTGTCACCGTCGGCATCGGACTCGGCGTCGGTGTTGCCGTCGGCACCGGTGTACTTGTCGGTATTGGCGTTGCCGTCGGGGCCGGTCTTGGGCTCGGTGTTGCCGTCGGTGTCGGCGTGCTTGTCGGCGTCGGTGTCGCTGTCGGCATCGGACTCGGGCTCGGTGTTGCCGTCGGCACCGGTGTACTTGTCGGTATTGGCGTTGCCGTCGGTGCCGGGCTTGGGCTCGGACTCGGTGTCGCTGTCGGCACCAGTGTACTTGTCGGTGTTGGCGTTGCCGTCGGTACCGGTGTACTTGTTGGTGCTGACGTTGCCGTCGGCACCGGTGTACTCGTCGGTATTGGCGTTGCCGTCGGTGCCGGGCTTGGGCTCGGTGTCACCGTCGGCATCGGACTCGGCGTCGCTGTCGGTACCGGTGTACTTGTTGGCGCTGGCGTTGCCGTCGGTACCGGAGTCGGCGAAATTATTGCATCAAAAAAAACCTTCGCCTGTTTCTCCACTCTTTCCAACACTTCATCTATTTTTTCTTTCGTGTCAGGATCAATCGTATTGATTGACTCTTCCACCCGCTCTGTTACTTCTTCTGCCTTTTCTTTTAATTTGCTTAACCATCCACCGCCCCATGAATTGTCTGCGGCATAGGCAACATACGTATTCGATGTGACCGGAGAGAAGTTCTGCAGCACAATGGATACAATCAGTGCAATTGCCAGCCTCTTTCCCCATTTTTTCTTGTGTTTCCTGTTTTTTGTTTTTCCTGTGTTCATCCTATTCCTATCCTTCTGATTGATTTATGAAATATCTCTCTTTTCTTTCTCACGCGGTCACTTTACCTTGCCACCGCAATAAATCAATATTTTACAGGAATATTTAGCGTTTGTCAACCTTTCTTTCATAATTGCTACATTTTCAACATAATTATAAATCTCGCAATCACTTATCCACATAAAGAAAACAGGGTACACACTCACCGTGTGCACCCCGCCTGTACTTCTTTCTTACTTCAATTTTTACTTCTTCGCGTTCAAATCGCTCTTTATCTTCGTGGTGGAGATTCCCTCCGTCCGCGGAAGATAAACCACTTCGCAGTAATCCTTTAAGAAATCGAACTGGCCCTTCCAGTCGTCTCCCATGACGAACACGTCGACCTGGTTATCGACCACATCCTGTATCTTCTGCTCCCAGGTATATTCCGGGATGACCTCATCCACGTAGCGGATGGCCTCCAGGATGGTCTTTCTGGCCTCGTAAGGATGATACGCTGTCTTGTGCTTGATGGCATTGAACTCGTCGCTGGACAGCACCACAATCAGATAGTCTCCCAGCTCCTTTGCGCGACGCAATAAATTAATATGACCTACATGTAACAAATCATAGGTTCCGTAGGTAATGACCTTTTTCATTCTGACATCCTCCTATTTCATTGCGGCAATCCGTTCAAACTCCGCCACCGCTTCTTTGTTGTACTCCTCATAGTTGACGGAAAGGGTCTGTGTTACCTTTCCCTCAAGGCACAGCTTCATACCGTCGTATACGCCCTGTTCGCTGTCTTCTACCAAGGTACCGCCGTACTTTTTCATAAAGCTACGCGGTCCCGGAATGTCCGTGGACACACAACGCACGCCTAAAATATCCGCCTCCGCCAGCACCAGACCGAAGCCCTCGTAGCGGGAGGAGAAGATAAAGTAGTCGCACCGTTTCAGCAACGCAAACGGGTTCGGTAAATATAATATAATCACAATATGGTCGTAGCTGTCAAGTGCCTGGGCCTTTGCCAGGGTCTCCTCATACAGAGCACCTCTGCCGCCCACAATAATCAGATACGTATCCGGATTCTCCTTGTGAATCTGATCAAAGGCGGAAAGCAGTCTGTCGTGGCCCTTTTCCGGAGAGAACCGGCCGATGTTGATAAACTTCACGCTGTCGCTTGCAAGAATCTCCTGTAAACGTTCTTCGGATACATTCATCTTGGTACGGATATCGAGGGTAATCTCCTGCTCCGCCAGATCCAGCACACGCTGATAGTTGATGATATTTTTCGCCACGGAAAGCTCCGCAGTCTTCTCCACCCGGGCCGGCAGCTTCTTTGCGATACGCTCCGCACAGAACTTGATATCCTCCGTGACCACCGCCACGCTGTCGTATTCCTGGTAGGCTCTCGCCATCACCTCGGTACGCACCAGACGGCGCTCTCTGATTTCCTTTTCCATGTCGTTGTGGACATAGATGGTTCTGTTACAGGACGCCCCACGGAAGGTGGAGGTCATATCGTTGGAATAGCCGCTGAAGTGAATCAGCTTATCCATCCGGCAGCCCGTAAACAACCGGCGGGAATCCCGCTTTGCAATCTTATCCGAAATCTTCTCGATAATACCGTACGGCACCAGCCCCTTTTTCGTCCAGATTTTATACAGCACAAAATCCCAAAAGCTGAGACTGAGTCCGTTGGAAAAGCCCAGATAGTGCACGCCCTCCGGCAGATTCTCCAGCACCTCCGGATGCTTTTTCACATCCTCGGTCTTAAACAACAGGGTGTAGTTCGTCTGCTTCTTATCTACTTGAGACAAAAGGTTAAACAGGGAGGTGGTAATACCGTTATTATACAACGCACCGCCGAAAATCACTACGTTCCGCTTGCCGTTATCCGGAATATCAAGGGTCTTGATTCCCGTATCCTCACCGAACAAGAACTTCCGGCAAATCGCCTTTGCCGCATCCGGGCGGTCGTAGGCACAATACTCCTTTAAGAACGCCGTCTCGTCGTAGTTCTTTTCCTCTACCATAAAGGAAAGCAGTTCGTCTACCTTCTTTGCCTGCGGGAACGGCAGACTCGACAACGGCAGATAGAAGCCTCGGGATGCCTCGTATTCCTCTTCGTCATAGGTAAACAAAAGTATCTTCTTCCGGGTCAGCGCATAATCAAAGAATACGCTGGAGTAATCGGTAATCAGGCCGTCGGTCGCCGCCAGAAACTCGTAGGTCTCGCAATCCTCCGGGAACGGACGGATATGGGAAAACTGACCGAAGTCCATTTCCGCGCCGTTAAAGGCATGGAGCTTTACGTATACCACATAGTCCTCCGGAAGGCCCGCATCCAGTTCCGTAAGGTAAGTCGTCAGCTCATTGACCTGTGCCTTCTTTACTACACCGCCTACCACACCGCGCCAGGTCGGTAAAAAGGCATAGACCTTCTTTCCTTCCAGTCCGTAGCGCGTCTTCATACGCTCACCGCAGAATACTTGGTTTCTCGGATAACCGGTGAGCCAGATTTTGCCGGTACCCAGATTGTCTAACATAAAGTCCTCTACCATCCGGTTCATGGTGAACTCGTTCGGGAAAATCACGTAATCCGCCGCCAGCAAATTCTTCTGTACGTTTCCGATGGTATGAGCCTCTTCCTTTACACTCTTACCTAAGGTCTTTAACGGTGTTCCGTGCCAGGTGTTCAAATACACCTGCTCCTCCCGCTTAATGAAATGGAACACAAAGGAGGTATCGTTGATCAAATACTTGGCCGTTGCCAGAATCTTGTTGTACGGAGTGGAATTCCGCACCACAAGCTTTACTTTTCCCATACCAAGGGCCGCAAGCTTCTTCTTAAACGCCTTCTTGTTTTCCTTTAAGCAGGTCAGGTACAGCGTATAGTCGCGGTACTCCTCCCCCTTTGCCAGCTCGCAAAGGAGGGCATAAATGTTGCCATCCATGGCCTTTCCCTGCTGGTTTTCCAACAGAACCGCCTTTTCCTTAATCGGACGGTCAAGATACTTCGGGTAACGCATCCGGCGCAGCACGCCGCCCTTCAGTTTGTTTTTCCAGCTCTTTATCTTATTCACCACACGACGCCACTTTCTGTAACGCTTCACACCGGCCGGAGTCTCCGCCGCTCTTTCCTGAGGCGCAATCACAGCCGCCAATACACGCTTTGCCGCATCCGCATCATCCAGATAAGTAAACTTCTTACAGAACGCCTCGTAACGCTCGTCGCATACAAACGGCTTCGCCAGTGCCTTCTCCAGCTCCTCCTCTACCGCATCCTGGGTGGTTACGATCGGGCCCGGCAAAATATCCGGCTCAATATAAAAATCACGCAGCTGTCCGCGGTATTCCTCGATGTCATACATGAAGAAAATCATCGGACGGCGCAAAATGGAATAGTCAAACATAACACTGGAGTAGTCCGTCATGAGCAAGTCACTGATGACATACAGATGGTTGATGTCGCCGTAATCGGACACATCAAACAAAAAGCCTCTGTACTTTTCCGCATCAAACTCCATATTGGCAAAATAGTGGGCACGCAGTAACACCACTGCCGTATCGCCGAAGCGCTTCTGCAGACGCTCCATATCCAGTGCCACCTGATACTCAAAGCCCTTGCCGTACTCATAGGCCTTATCCCGGAAGGTCGGGGCATATAAAATAATTTTCTTATCCTTCGGAAGCAGAAGAGACTCTTTAATCCGCTCCACATCCTCCTCGGTATACTTAAAAAGGAATACATTCCGCGGATAGCCCAGCTCGATGAGCTTATTCTTCTTTTCCTCCTCCGTCAGCGCATAGGCGGATGCCAGCTTTTCGGAGGTATAGGCAGACGGAGACAGCAGATAGGTAAACTGATCCGCTTCCTCACGATACATCTTATGAATCTCCTTTACGCTCTGAGAGCCGTTGCCCTCCAGTACGATATCACAGCCCAGACGCTTAAGCGGCGTGCCGTGCCAGGTCTGAATATAAATCTGCCCCTTACGCACCGGAATGGTCTTCGGGTTGGTGGAATTGGTCACACGGTACTTTGCGGTGGCCATGACCTCATAGTACTTCTCCGATCCCTTTTTCACCAACGTCACATTACGGTACTGCTTCAAAAACTCGTAGTTCTTTATAACGGCGCCGGCAAAGGACCACACAAGGCGATACCCTGCATAGGCCGGATTCTGCACCATCTCTTCAAACAACGCCTTCGGGCTGCAGGTATACTGTTTTCCTTTAAAGGCCTCAAACACCACTAAATTCGGATCTATCGGGCAAGCCAGACACTTTCTCTTAAAAATGGACAGACCTCTTACCCGGTCCCAGAACCGGTAATATCTTCCCCACACTTTATTTCGCTTGATACGCGCACGCCTCAGTGCCGACTTTTTCTTTTTTAAAATACTTAAAAAGCTCATAACAGCCTCCTAAAACACTCTCTTACATTTCTACAAAATCTGTAATAACGCGGTAACCGGTGCCCTTTCGTACCGCCCCGATGTAATCCGCAATACTCTCCCACTTCTTTTCAAAAATCATACCGCCCCGCAGCTGTACCCTGCCGTGGGCATCCGAGCCGCCGGTCCCGTGAATCCCGTGCTCTGCGGCATAAGCTGCCGCCTTTTCGTTAAATCCCTCGCCCCTGGCGGAATTTAACGCATTGCTGATTTCAAAGGCCTCGCAGCAATCCGGATAAAGCTTTACCTCCGGGATGTACGGTGCCTCACGGTACGGGTGCGCCTGCACCACAAAGCCTCCCGCCGCAGTCACCTTTTCAAACTGCTCCTTCGGGCTCCAGGACAGCATATCCTCCTGCTCCGCAAGCCACTCCTCGGATAAGCCGTAAAGCAAAAACTCCTGACCGTGAAAATTGGTCTCCAGACCGAAAAACACCTGCAGACCGATTTCATCGCCCCGCTTTTTTGCACTGCGATAGCCTTCACAAAAGGCCTCTACCCGCTCCTTCCACGGCAAATCCCGTGAAATCGCACAGTTGCCGTTAAAGAAATGGTCGGTTACCACAATTCCGGTATACCCGAACCCTTTATATAAATCCGCCTGTTCCGCCCCGGTCAGATGCCCGCAGGCACTTCCCTGGCATGTATGCAAATGTGTTTCGTATTTGTACTCGGCCATAACAACCAATCTCCTTTACACAGACTTAACCGATTCTATTATAAATACTTTTAAGGGCGGTGTCAACCAATCACACCGCCCTTTTCCTGTGAAAAATATGTTAAACTTTATTTTATACGGTTTCGGATACTTCCGTTACAGCCTCAACAGTCTCCGCAACCGCTTCCTCTGCTTTCGGTATTCTGATAAACCAGAAGATGCCCACTAAGGTAAACACCACCGCTACCGCAATCAATACCACGCCGAGCCAGTCCGGTGCCGATTCCATAAACAACCCCAGTAATATTCCGCACAAATTATAACTGAAATGCAGTAAAATAGAGGCGTATAAAGACTTCGTCCGATAGAATACCCAGGCCAATACCATACCCAGCACTGTTGCGTATGCTGCCCATACCAGATTTCCGTGAAGCAAACCGAACAATACGGAGGAAATCAGCATTGCCGCGATAACCGGCATTCCTTTTTTCATTCTGGAAAATACCAGTCCTCGTAATACCCATTCCTCTACAATCGGAGCCGAAATCAACGTATGCAGAAGCACCACAAGTCCCACCTCATCATAAACGGACGCAGACTCCTGATAGGAATTTAACAGCTCTTCCGGAAGAAATCCCATAACAAAGTTCGTCAATACATTCATTCCGAGCCCCAGCAGAATAAGCGGCACAATCGCACCCGGATGAAACTTTCTCAAAGACAATTCTCCGGTTATCTTTTTCTTTCTGCACACAAAAATCAGACAAGTCACAGCAACCGTCACTACATTCACAATAATTGTGGACGGCACCGAAAACTCCATGACAGCCTCCATATAGTCTTCCATATACTGCTTCATCACCGCCGGATCCGAGAGACTCATTCCTTTCTCCGCATACTCCGCTGTAATCCTAACGCTTTCTACCGTACCCCAAATCATCTGAACCACAAACATCACGGCAAGATAAATTCCTAAGTAACCCAGTCCCTTCAATAACGCCATAAAAAACTTTTTCATTTGTTCTCCTTCCTATACGTACCTTTGATTCATTCCGCTTTATTTATTACATTTCATCCGTATTCTCGACAACAACTTCCGCCACGTCAGCTACGCTTTCCGACATCTTTGCGTTTGTCGCGGTACCTGTCTCCACAGCCGGGCCTTCCGCTTTCGGCAGCTTTGCAAACCAGAAAATACTGATAGCCGCCACCACCACGGATACAATATTCGTTACGATCCATACCGTCTCCGATGTATCCTCCGGAATCAACATCTGCAGCATGGCACAACCGTTATAGCTCAGATGCAGTAATATATTACCAAGCAGGGATTTGCTCCGCTCGAATACCCAAACCAACACCAGACCGAAGACAAAGGCATACAGCATCCACACCCACTGACCGTGGGCCACACCAAACAGTGCAGAAGATAACAACACCGCCACCGCCGTCGGCATTCCCTTTTTCATACGGGTATAGGCAAGTCCACGGAAAATAATCTCCTCGATAATCGGTGCCATAATCGTCGTACCGATCACCATCAATACCGCATTTCCGCTCATCACCAGAGACGATGACTCTTCGTAGGCACTCATCCACTCCTCCGGAATGAAAGAAAGCACCAGACCGGTCACTACATTTAAGCTGAGACCCATCAGCACAATCGGCGCAATTCTCACCGGTTGCAGCTTCCGCAAACAGATTTCTTGCGTAAACTTCTTCTTTCTGCATACAAAAATGAGCCATAACAAACCGATAGTCAGAATACCCGAGATAATGACAGCCGGCATAGCCGATTCCGCCACCACCTGTATAACCTCTTCCATGTATTGCTCAAAGATATCCGGCTCAAACACATTCCGGTAGCGCGTGGTATACTTCATGGCAATCGGTATTATACCCACAATCGAGTATACCAGTGTCACCAAAAGCTGCATTCCGAAATAGATACCGAAATAGCCTATGCCCTTTAACAGGCCGATAAAGAACTTTTTCATTGGCGTTCTCCTTCCGATGATTCCGCTAAATCTCCTGATCTACCGCTGCGCCCTTTAAATCCTCCAGGTCCAGCTTCATGCGGTCTACCACATTTTTTAATTCCTTCTGAATAGATTCTCCGGTTTCCGCGATTTTTACCATACGTCTGGTGGACTTTTCAAGTTGCTCTGCCGCCGGAGTTTCGGTCTCGTTTTCTTCCTTCTTCTCGGCTCTCATTTCTTCGATCCGCTCTTCCAGTTCCTTTTCCTCGGCTTCCTTCTCCTCTGCCTTGGCAAGCTTCTCTTCCAGCTCCGTCTCCATATGCTCCTTCGCTTCCTCAAACAGCATACCAATGACTTCCTTGGCGCCGGCTTCCAGAGCTGCCTCTGCTTCCTTACCCGCAGTTACCATCGGATTGGACTTGGCACGTTCAATCTTGATATCTGACAACGCCTGCAAGGTACGATCTTCGTATTTCTTACTGTTCTCGATGATACCCCCGAAATGTTCCTCTGCCTTATTTAATTCCGCCAGCTCCTTCTCATATTCTTCGGAGGTCAGAAAATTATTTCCCTTTAACTTTTCCTTTTCTTCCGCAATCCGGTTCATTTCCGCCTTTGCGGCCACCATTTCATCCTTGCCCTTTTCCAGACTGGACTCCATTTCTTCCACGCTTGCGTCAATAATCTGCTCCCCGGCAAAGGCAGCCTTCACAATACTCATGGCCTTTTCCTGGGCTGCTTTCCGACGCTCCGCAATCTTATCCTGCGGAAACTGCACCTTTCCGGAAAATACTCTTCCGTTCTTTAAATTCTCCGCAACCTCTTCCGGAGTTTTCTGTTCCGTCTGTCGCAGATTTCCCACATAAAAATTTCTCGTTTCCTGTTCTATACGCATAAATTTGCCCTCCTCTTCACATCTATATATCGAACGTTTCTCCATAAGTCCTTAATAAAAATTCATAAGTAAATAGTCCTATTCCCCACTTCGCTCCCGCTTCCGACTCCGCACATCATTTCCCGCTATTGTTCCGTCCGCAAAAACATGATACAATAATATCCGGAAAATAGAACTGTAGAAGATATATAGGAGATACCAATGATACGAAAACTTTCTGATCTGCTGCTTCATCTGCTATGCGCCGTCCTGATATTTGTTGCGGCGAATGTGTACCTGCTCACCGCATACTGCACGTTTCCGAAGCCTCTTGCGGTGCTTTTTTTCCTTACGGCCAATGCACTGCCTCTGGTTTCCTTTCGCCGCTATCCGAACTTCCGGCTTCGCATCTGCAATCACGGCGTAGCTTGTTTAAAAATCTTTTTGCTTTCCACCGTCGGTACTGTGGCGTTTCAGCTGTATGCCCTGTTTTTTTCTCTCTACTTAAATTGGATGAAAGCCCTGCTCGGCATCCTGCTTTGCATTGTAGTGGAAGCGCTTATTTTTTGGAACGGTATTCTTTGCGTATACCTTACCTCCGTGCAGCTCGGAATCAAGCTCCGCGTATTGGGTGCGGTCTTTGGTATGATTCCTCCCATCAATTTATATTTTCTCGGTAAAATCATCTATACGGTTTCCGCCGAGATTACCTGCGAAACCGCCCTTTACGAGCGCAACCTTGCCCGCAAAGACCAGCAGGTCTGTCACACAAAATATCCGATTCTTTTGGTACACGGCGTGTTCTTCCGGGATTCCGTCCGTTTCAACTACTGGGGCCGCATCCCGAAGGAGCTGCTGACAAACGGTGCCACAGTATTTTACGGAAATCACCAATCCGCCGCCTCCATTGCCGACAGTGCGGCGGAGCTTGCAGAGCGTATCAGACAGATTGTTGCCGAAACAGGCTGTGAAAAAGTCAATATTATTGCCCACTCAAAGGGCGGCTTAGACTGCCGCTATGCCATTAAGCATTGCGGTATTGCGAACTATGTTGCATCTTTGACCACCGTCAATACGCCCCACCGGGGCTGTCAGTTCGCGGATTATCTGTTAGAAAAGGTTTCTTCCTCCGTCAAGGAAAAGGTTGCCCGTACCTACAATAAGGTGCTTCGCAAAATCGGCGATCCCAATCCCGATTTTCTGGCTGCCGTGGGAGATTTAACCTCCGACCGGGTACGCGCGTTAACCGATACGCTCCCTGTACCGGAAGGCATCTACTGCCAAAGTGTAGGCTCCAAGCTGAATCGCGCCACCGGCGGCAAGTTCCCGCTTAATTTTTCTTATCCTTTGGTCAAACACTTTGACGGTGCCAACGACGGCCTGGTGGGGGAAGATTCCTTCCGTTTCGGCGAACACTACACCTTCCTTACCACCCCCGGTAAACGCGGTATCTCCCATGGAGATGTCATTGATTTGAACCGGGAAAACATCCGGGGCTTTGATGTACGGGAATGGTATATAACTCTCGTAAAAGAGTTAAAAGAAAAGGGGCTGTAACCCCGGAAGAATTTATTTGCAATTTTTCCCGATAATTGCTATACTTAAACTAAAACCACTATATATAGAAAAGGAGTCAGGCTATGGAACAATATAACGGCAGTCAGATAGTTGTATTGGAAGGTCTGGAAGCGGTAAGAAAGCGTCCGGGTATGTACATCGGAAGCACCGGAAGCCGCGGCCTTCATCACCTCATTTGGGAGATTTTAGATAACGGTATCGACGAGCATTTGGGTGGATACTGTGACCGCATAGAGATTGAATTACAAAAGGACGGCGGTATTTCCATTACGGATAACGGCCGAGGTGTGCCGGTGGACATCCACCCGACGAAGCACATCCCGACGGCTCGTGTCGTTTATACGATACTTCATGCCGGCGGTAAGTTCGGAGGCGGAGCCTACAAGGTATCCGGCGGTCTCCATGGTGTCGGTGCGTCCGTTGTAAATGCCTTATCCTCCAAGATGGTGGTAGAGATTAAGAAGGACGGCAAGGTATACCGGGACGAATACCGGGACGGCGGCCATATTGTGACGCCGCTTGAGGGTGGTCTCCTTCCGGTGGTGGGCAGCTGTCGTAAGTCCGACACCGGTACCAAGGTGCTCTTCTATCCGGACCCGACCATTTTCGAGACCGTAGAGTTTAAGACGGATATCATTCGCAAGAAATTAAAGGAAGTCGCTTATTTGAACAAGGGACTGACCATTGTATTTAAGGATAAAATCGCCGGGGAGGAACTGACCTACTACGAAGAATTCGGTATTAAGAGCTTCGTTACTTACCTGACCCGCGAAACCAACAAACTCCACCCGGAGCCGATTTATGTGGAAGGCAAAAGCGGCGATATCGAGGTGGAAATCGCATTCCAGTACACCGACAGCTACCAGGAACAGATTAACTCCTACTGTAACCGCATTAACGTGGTGGACGGCGGTACCTTAGTGACCGGTTTTAAAACCGCTCTTACCCGTGTCATGAACCAGTATGCAAGAGAGCTGGGCATCCTAAAAGAAAAGGACGAAAACTTCGACGGTAAGGATATCCGTAACGGTCTCTTTGCCATTATTTCCATTAAGCATCCGGACCCGCAGTTCGAAGGCCAGACGAAAACTAAGCTGGGCAACACCGACGCAAAGGTAGCGGTGGAGGATGTTTTCACCGGCGAAGTCACCCGCTATTTCGATAAAAACGTAGAAGAGTTAAAGGCTGTTTTAGAGAATTCCATGAAGTCCTACAATGCCCGTAAGGCCGGGGACAAAGCCCGTAACGCGGTATTAAAGCAGCTGCAGGACGTGGATTTTAAGAGTAAGCTTGCTGCCTGCTCCTCCCGTAAGCCGGAGGAATGCGAGCTCTACATCGTCGAGGGTGATTCCGCGGGCGGTACCGTAAAGACCGCGAGAAATCGTAAGACCCAGGCGGTGCTTCCGCTTCGCGGTAAGATTCTGAACGTAGAAAAAGCGACCTTAGATAAGATTTTGGTCAACAACGAAATCAAGTCCATGATTGCGGCCTTCGGCTGCGGTATCAGCGACGAATTTGATATTACAAAGTTGCGTTTTGATAAGATTATTATTTTAACCGATGCCGACGTGGACGGCGCCCACATCAGCACCCTGCTTTTAACCTTCTTCTACCGGTTTATGCCGGAGCTGATTTTAGAGGGCAAGATTTACCGCGGTCTTCCGCCGCTTTATAAGGTAACCTACGAGGATACGGAAGGCGCAAGTGAAGAAGATGCCGACAGTGCATCTACCTCCGACGCGGATGCCGGCAAGTCCGCCAAAGGTGCCAAGAAGTCCAAAGCAAAGGGCAAAGGTAAGAAGTCCAAGAACGAAAAGTACTTGTTCAATGACTTTGAATTAGAGCAGTTCCGCAAGGAAGGTAAGAAGATTCTTGACCTGCAGCGTTACAAGGGCCTCGGTGAGATGGATGCGGACCAGCTTTGGGAAACCACCTTAAATCCGGAGACCCGAATCCTTGCCCAGGTATCCATTACCGATACCGTGGAGGCCGACGAGGTCACCACATTGCTTATGAGTAATAACGTTCCGCCGCGCCGTGCCTTCATTATGGAAGAAGCACGCTACGCAAAGCTTGATGTATAAGGAGGTGTCCCATGTCTGAGAATTTTGAAAACAACAATATCATTCAGTTGGATTATTCCGAGGAAATGAAGACCTCCTTCCGTGACTATGCGGTGAACACCATTATCGACCGTGCCATTCCGGATGTCCGGGACGGCTTAAAACCGGTTCAGAGACGTATCTTATACTCCATGATGGAGCTTGGCTTAGACCCGAAGAAGCCTCACCGTAAGAGCGCCCGTATTGTCGGTGATACCATGGGTAAATATCACCCGCACGGTGATTCCTCCATTTACGAGGCACTGGTACACATGTCCGAGGATTACTCCCTTGCCATTCCGTTAATCGACGGCCACGGTAATTTCGGTTCCATCGACGGTGACGGTGCCGCAGCCATGCGATACACCGAGGCCCGGCTTTCCGAAGGTGCCATGACGCTCCTCTCCCATTTGGAGCAGGGTCTCGTGGACTTTATGCCGAACTTCGATAACAGTGAAAAGGAACCGAAGGTCCTGCCGGCCATGCTCCCGAACCTATTAATTAACGGCACCACCGGTATTGCGGTAGGTATGACCACCAATATGCCGCCTCACAATCCGGGCGAGGTCATTGATGCGGCCATTGCCATTTTGGACAAGCCGAACATCACCTTAGAGTGTCTCATGCGCTATGTGCAAGGACCGGATTTCCCGACCGGCGGTATTATTACCAACGCAGATGTGCTTCCGGAGATTTACGCCACCGGCGAAGGAAAGATTAAAGTCCGCGCAAAACACGAAATCGAAAACAGCGAGGGCGGCAGAAAGAATATCGTTTTCACGGAGATTCCGTACACCGCTGCCGGCAGTAAAACCCGTTTGGTGGAAAATCTTGCCCAGCTCATGAAGGACAAGGTATTCGAGGAAATGTACGATGTAAGAGACGAGTCCACCAAGGACGTCCGCATTGTGGTGGAGGTAAAGAAGGACCGTGACATCGACAACCTGTTAAACGGTCTCTTTAAGAAAACGGGCCTGGAAGACACCTACGGTGTCAACATGCTGGCCGTAAAGGAACAGCAGCCGTACATTTTCAATTTGAAGACCCTTCTGGAGGAGTTCGTACTGTTCCAGGAAGAATTATATACCAAGGAATATAAGCATCTGTTAAAGAAAGCAGAGGAGCGCCTTGAAATCGTAGGCGGCTTAATCCGCGCCACAGATGTCATTGATTTGATTATCGAGATTTTACGAGGCAGTACCAGCGTCAAGCAGGCAAAGGCTTGTCTTACCGCCGGTGATACCACGGACATTAAGTTTAAGTCCGAAGCCTCCAAAAAGCAGGCCGCGAAGCTTGATTTTACCGAGCGTCAGGCAGATGCTATCTTAGCTATGCCGTTAGGCCGTTTGATTGGTTTGGAGATTTTGAAGCTCCACGAAGAAAGCGATACGCTCCATGCCAATATCGCCACCTACAAGACCATTCTTTCCGACCAAAACGAGCTCCACAGTGTCATCAAGACCCAGTTAAAGGAGTTCCGCAAGAAGTTTGCCGTTCCGCGTAAAACGGAGCTTGCCAATGTGGAACAGGCCGACTACGTTGTGGAAGAAAAGATCGAAGATATCTATGTGCTTGTGGATAAGTTCGGCTATACCAAGTCCATTGACGCGGCAGCCTTTGGCAGAACCGCCGAGGAAAGCAAAAAAGAATACGCCCACATCGTGAAGATGAAGAACAACGACAAACTTTGTCTCTTCACCGCCCAGGGCAATATGTTCCAGGTGAAAGCTTCCGCCATTCCGAAGTGTAAGATGAAGGACAAGGGCGTTCTCATCCACACCCTTTGCAAAATCGGCAAAGAAGACGCGGTACTGTATACCGCCTTTGAGGATTTGTTTGAGTCACAGCTACTGTTTACCACAAAGAACGGCTTTATCAAGCGGGTATCCGGCATCGAATTCGAAACCGGACGTTCCATGATTGCCGCAACAAAGCTTGACGATAATGATACCGTTATCGGTATTTCCATGATGTCCGCAACAGATGTCCTTTCCGGCAACATGAAAGTCATTCTTCTCACCGAAGGCATGGCATCCTTAGCCTTCCCGGTGGAAGAGGTTCCGGAACTGAAGAAAGCCAGCCGCGGCGTAAAAGCCATCACCTTTGACAAAAATGACAACGCTCTGGCATTTGCCGGTGCGTTCCATGCAAGAGTGGAGACCTTCACCTTTAACGGAAAAGAACTTTCCACCAGAAGAGTCCGCATGCGCGGCAGAGCCGCAAAGGCCCAGAAGGCGGCATTGTAAAAGGGACGCACAAGTCTTTCGTGTCGCATTGTTTGTAACAACCCATGCCCAGCCCCTTATTACTATCGATTTTATGCGTATCGCAACGCTCCGTCAATCTTCCTCTAAGAACGACTAGGACGCTCGGGAGCGACCTCGCGCCCAGTCTTTTCTAAGAGGTGATATCGACTGCGCTAAAGACGCGACCCTTCGGGAATGCAAAAATCACTAGTAATAAGGGGCAGGGCATTTGCTTTTTTACCGGTTGCGACACAAAAGGACTCGTGCTGATAGAATATTCCCTCTTCTTTTTTTACATACGTGCAACAAAAAAGAGCACTCTGTACTATACAGAGTGCTCGCAAAATCTATTTTTCTTTTCTATATTCCACCAAATACCAGTTTTCAAACGGTATATAATCGGTTTTCACTAAGCCCATTTCCATGGCCAGTGCATCCAACTGTTCAAAGTCCGTATATAAACGAGCCTTTCGCATTAACTCCATGGCTTCTTTTTCGCCGATATCGTAGTTTTCGAATATTTCATGGCGTCGTAACCATATATTATGCCTGGAAACAGAAACGAACCTGCCTCCCGGTTTTAGTACCCGAACCGCTTCCTTTAAAATCGTCGGAATCTCCCGGCATTCATCAAACCCGAAATGGGAACACACCACATCAAACAGGTTATCCGAAAAAGGCAGGTTCCATAAACTGGAACATATTCCGATGGCGTTTTTACCGTAATATCTTCCGATTGCGTCTGCGTTTTTGGCACACACAAAATCAATATCCACCCCCATATAAAACATATCCTCGGTCATGGAACGTACAATGGCATTGGTTCCCACACCTGCTCCTACCGTCATTTCCATGATTTTATGCTCTTTATCCGTTGCCGAACATACCTTTTCGGCATAAAGGGCCAGATGCTGTGCCGCCCAGCCCTGTCGTGCTTTCTCCGACACTTCCACATGACGTGTGCCGTTTTCCTTGGTAACATGGCGGAATGAATCCATCAACTCCTCCTTTGTCAATTCATTCATTGTTCGATGATGCCCCTCAATCCAGTGTGGCTTTCCGTGAAGCTCGTAATACTGAAAACGCCGAATGAATTCTTCTTTGTTTGGGATTGTCTGCTTATAAAAGTCATAATGTTCCCTATGCCAACTCTCCCAGTTCGCAGGATCATCACCATACTTCCGCTCCAGCTCCTGTAGCATTTCGTAGCACGGCTTATAATTCTCCCAATACAAAATATCGTCCCATTCGTTATTTACCATAGCACAGCCCTCCGTTTTCTTTGGTGAGTCTACTATAGCAAAGGCCCGCCTAAAGTACCAGTCTTGTTCTTTCGGGCAAAATGTGGTATAATATACGCGAAGGCAAAGTGAGAATGTTAAGGAAAAAGCGACCAATGCAAGGCATTGGTGAGCGAATTCCTTAACATGCGAACGCGCACGCGAGCCTCGAGAAACGAAGTTTCTCAAGGCTTTGCCGAGCGGAAATTAATATGGCATAATATACAGAAAGAGAGGACGATTTGACACAAAACACGGCCATATCTTCCTCTCTCTTGTCTTAGAAATTATTTATACTCCTATATTTTCTTTTAGGCTTCCGTTAATACCGCACAAATAATTGCACGTCCCGTTGCTTCACTAATCGGATTTCCGGCATAGTCGCCGTATTCGTTTTTGATGCGGAATCCCTCTTCTGCTAACCAGGTATGTATCTGCTCCAGTTTCACAAAATGCTTTACGGACGGCATCTCTTTTCGGATTTTCTCACCAGTTGCGGTTTTAAGTTCGTAACGCCGCGTGGAACGAATAAGTCCGGTCGCCCCGTCGTAAGTACTGTCACACAGCAACATTCTACCACTTGTTCCGTGACTATCGGTTCCTTCCCAGATAACGCGCTCTCCCGGATGTACATACCATTGTTCCGGATAGAAGGTATAATTGTAATCGATGTACAACATACCACCCGGTTTTAACGCCGGCTTTGCTTTCTCAAGCAATACCTTCTGGGCGCGTTCCGGTCCTTCTTTGGATACAATGTTCATGAGAAAGTTTCCTGCAATTACCACCACATCGTAACCGGTTCCCCAGTCATCCACAATAACGTCTGCAATTCGCCAAGTGATGTTGTCTAATCCCTCTGCTTTTGCAGGGATTTTCCGAAGCATCGCCTCATCCATATCCAGTCCCGCTACCGTATGTCCCGCATTTGCCAGCGGTACCAAAATGCGTCCGCTGCCGCAAGCTATTTCCAAAATGCGTTTCGGTGTCGTGCCGAGGCAGGATAACATAAACTCCACATCATAAGTTTCGGTTTCGTCAAGCTCATACATATCCGCAGACCAGTCTGCAATTATAGTTTCTTCTTTTAACACTATAAAATCCTCCGTTTTATGTAGGAGGGTTAGATTATAGTCGCCCTCCTGTTTGTTGTTCTGCTATCTACTGTCTTTCCCATATGAAATCATCCTTTCTGTCGTTTGATAGTTTTATTTTAGCATACTCTCTTATCATACGCAAGATGTCCTGCCGTTTCTCTTCGCTATCACCAGAGTGATACTTTTCAAAGTTCCCCATTGACCAACTATCACTTTAGTGATACAAATCTCTTGTATAGCAGTTAGTTCACTAAAAGATGCTACACAAAAAAACAACCGGGTACGATTTTCCATACCCGGTTGCTTCTTTTTTCGCTTATGCTTTTTGTGTTCTCTGCTCTTCGAACCACTTTCTGTCCTGTTCGGCATTTGCCATCTTAATTCTTCTCTCGATTTCTTCCGTTCTCTTTCTTTCCTTTGCGAGGAACTCAATGGTTCTTTTTTCCTCAACAAAACGGTAACAGCGCCAGATAAAAAATCCGATTGCAATTACAAGTAATGTGAGCCAACCACCGACTTTGTCTCCACCGACATTTTCTGCTGCTTGCGGATTCCCCATAACGGAGTAGCATTTCCATATACTCACCAAAATAAATACCACAGCAGTAAACAGCCAAAAATAAGTACCGCCTTTTACTTTCATTTCTTTCCCCTTCTTCCTTCTTTTTTACGGCCATTTTCCCATATACAGCCGTTTCTACTCGCATAATGTATTCCCCTTTTTCCACAACATGTATAATTTTATCATAGTTTTTGCGAAAATTTCCATAGTACAAAAGACCTATTCCTTTCGTAAATTGATTTCCTTTCCTTTTTGTGGTACACTGAATGTATTACCTTTCTTAAGGAGGCACATCATGAAGAAAAAATGGTATCGCCGCCGCAAGCGGCTCCTTGAAATAATAAAGGTCGGTTATGATTTGGATTTTACAAGCCGGTTCTACGATTTTATCAATGTACTTGCCATTGTCCTGAATCTGTCTGCCAGTATAATGTATACTTTTGATACACTGCAGACACAATACGGTTCGGTTCTTTTGTGGATTGAACGGATTACCGTAGCGTTTTTTGCCTTGGATTATATCTTGCGTTTGTTAACCGCCCGGATTTTATACGAAAACGAAAAGAATATGACTGAAGGACGAGCCTTGTGGAAGTATATTTTTTCCTTTATGGGAATTATAGATTTGCTTTCCTTCCTGCCGTATTATTTACCGATCTTCTTCCCGTCCGGAACCGTGGCGTTCCGAATGATTCGTATCGTGCGTATTTTCCGCTTGTTCCGGGTCAATGCTTACTATGATTCCCTTCACGTCATTGGGGAAGTCATTTACAGAAGACGCTCCCAACTGATTTCTTCGGTTGTCATTATTCTGATTCTGATGACCGGCTCCAGTCTCTGTATGTACAGTCTGGAGCATACCGCTCAACCGGAAGTATTTCAAAATGCTTTTTCCGGCATCTGGTGGGCCGCTTCTACCCTACTGACGGTAGGTTACGGTGATATTTACCCCGTTACCACGCTAGGCAAAGTATTCGGTATATTCATTTCCTTCCTGGGCGTAGGCATGGTCGCCATCCCTACCGGTATTATTTCCGCAGGTTTTGTGGATCAGTACTCCCGCATAAAGAGAAGGAACGAGTACGGCTATGAAGCAGATATGCATTTTATCAAAATCGAAATCGGACCTAACGACAAATGGCTCGGGCAACGAATCGCCGATTTAAAACTTCCGTCCGGTATGATAGTCGCAATTATTAAACGAGAGAATGATATCCTCATTCCTCGAGGTGATTTGGTATTGGAAGAGGCCGATCTTCTTGTTCTGGGTGCAGAACCTTACGAAGACGACGAACACATCAATCTGAAGGAAGTCGTATTAAAAACTCATAATCCGTGGACCGGTCTCCGTATCCGGGATTTGGATATTTCCCGCCAGTCTGTTATTGTTTTGGTCAAGCGCAGAAACAAATCCCTGATTCCCAACGGCAATATGAAGTTGGAAGCCGGTGACCGGGTATTTATTTATACCAAGCTACATCTGTCCGATGCCAGCAATATTGAAATTTAATTGCATATTCTTCAAAAATAAAGCGACCGTATCCAGGTTCTCCTGTTCGGTCGCTTTTCATTTTCATTAATTCCGTCTCTGGTTCAAAAGACTCTTACTCCAACAATCCCAGCTCCGCCTTCCACTTTAGAATCCGCAACACCGAAGCATCGATCCGCTCTACGGGAATCCGGCCATCCTTTACCGCAGCAATGACCGCCGGTATCTGTACCTCAAAGTCGGTACAGCAAAGCATATCATTTCCGGCAAGCACCGCCGCCACCGCTGCCGCCTCTTTACCGATAAAGTCCTGTATGGCATCCATATACAAATCATCGGTCAAAATCACGCCGTCAAAAGAAAGCTCTTCCCGCAAAATCCGATGGACCTCCGGAGACAACGATGCCGGCAAATCGGCATCCATACATTGCACAATATTGTGGGATACCATTACCGCCCCGGCTTCTTTCCCGGCCAAAAACGGCGTAAAATCGCTCTCCTTATAAAGCTCATAAGAACGCGTGTCATGCACGATTCCTTCGTGGGTATCGGCATTGTCTCCGTATCCCGGAAAATGTTTTAATACACTTCCAAGGCCCGCTTCCTTCGCCGTTTCCACAACAGTTTTCACATATTTCGCCGTCTCCTCTGCCGTCCCGCCGAAACTGCGGTCATACATAAATGCATCCCTGCTCCGGGAAATATCACACACCGGTGCCAGATTCACATTAATTCCCAACGATAACAAAAGCTCTGCTTTCTCCTTTGTATCAGCCACAACCCGTTCCATACCTCCGGTCGCATACAACTCTCTCGGTGATAAAAAAGCACTTTCCCGGAATTCCCGGTACTTACTGACACGCACTACCGAACCGCCCTCTTCATCCACAGAAATAAGCATCGGCACTTTCGATTCCGTCTGATAAGAAGCAATCTTATCCCGTACCGTTTCCTTTGTCGCCCCTTCGAACTCCCTTGCAAACAGCACAAAACCGCCAACCTTATACCCGGAAACCGCTGTCGATGCATCCTCCGGACAGCGTACCAGAAACATCTGGCCCACCTTCTCCTCTAAGGTCATTCCTTCCAACAGTTGTAACAGTTCCTTCTCTGCTTCATCCATCTCCGGCAACTCCGGCGTTACTGTTGCCACCGGCTCACCGGTCTCATCCGGCATAGTGGTCGCTTTCGGTTGTTCCGTCACCACAAACTTTGTGGGCGTACCGGTCTGTCCCGCAGTTATTCCGGATTCTGTGGACGGTTGTTTCTGTATTGTACATCCCCCTATCCCAAACAGCAACAGGACCAACGCTCCGCACCATAACCGGAAGCTTTTCTTTCTCATCTTTTCCATCATCCCACTCCCCCTGTTTTATGCTTTACTCTTTACCCTATTATAGTTCTTTTCCTTGTAAAATGCAATCTTCTCCTTCTGCCACTTTATGCAACTACCACGGAAAAGCGCTTGTTTTAGGCCTTTTCACCATTTTCCCTACGGAGATGTATAAGTTTTGTGTAGTTTTCAACAATTTTGCAACTTTCAGAAAATTGTACTTTATTTTTTGTCCATACTTGTGCTATAATACTGTTTGCGCCCTCATTCGACAAAGATTGCGTTTCTGCGTCGCATGCGGTTCACAAACTAAAGGAGTATTTCAATATGGAACAGAACAATGAAATGCAGAATTTTGAACAGCGCCTGAAGCAGTTGGTGGCAATGGCCCGTAGCAATAAGGATGTGCTGGAAGTTGATAAAATCAATGATTTCTTCAAGGAGATGAACCTTGAGGTCAGTCAGATTGATAAGATATATGAGTACCTGGATGCTCACGGCATCTTGGTCATGTCTCCTATGAACGGTGAGGATTTACCGGACGATGAGGAGCTTTTGGAAATTGATGACGCAGAAGATGCACTTGCGGAGCTGGAGGACTTAAACGCTCTGGCGAATGTCATGTCCGACGACCCGGTAAAGCAGTATTTAAAGGAAATCGGTAACTACCCGCTCCTTTCCATTACCGAGGAAATCGAACTGGCTAAAAAAATCGAAAACGGCGACGAACACGCAAAGAAAATTCTTGCCGAGTCCAACCTCCGTCTCGTTGTCAGTATCGCAAAGCGCTATGTAGGCCGCGGTCTTTCCTTCCTTGATTTAATTCAGGAGGGTAACTTAGGTCTCATTAAAGCAGTCGACAAGTTTGATTATAATAAGGGGTATAAGTTTTCTACCTATGCTACCTGGTGGATTCGTCAGGCCATTACCCGTTCCATCGCGGACCAGTCCCGTACCATTCGTATTCCGGTGCATATGTCTGAGGTAATTAATAAGACCTACCGCGTGTCCCGTACTCTTTTACAGGAATTGGGCCGTGAACCTACCGAGCAGGAGCTTTCGATTGCACTGGAGATGCCGATTGAAAAGGTCCGGGAGATTTTAAAGATTTCCGCAGACCCGATTTCACTTGATACACCGATCGGCGAAGAGGATGACAGCCACTTAGGTGACTTTATTAAAGACGAACGAATTCTCGGTCCGGAGGAGGCTGCTTCCTATGCGGTACTGCAGGACCAGATTTCCTCTTTATTAGATACCTTAACCGATCGGGAGCGTCGCGTGCTTATGCTCCGCTTCGGCTTAAAGGACGGCAAAAGTCGCACCTTGGAAGAAGTAGGTAAAGAGTTCAACGTTACCCGTGAACGTATCCGTCAGATTGAAGCAAAGGCACTTCGTAAGCTTCGTCATCCGAGCCGTGCAAGAATGCTGAAAGGCTTTGACTTTAACATTTAATTTGGTTCCAAAATTCCTTTTATAAATACAAAATCGGCTTTCCTCTCCTCGGGAAAGCCGATTTTATTTCGTTTTCGTTATTCTCTTACTTGAATGCCTTACTGTTTAAAATCAGCGCACTGTAAAGATACAACACATCTTTTCCTTCGAAATCGATGAAGCGGTCCAGCATATCCGGCATCACATAACGGATATCTACCACATAAATGCTCTTATAACCCTCTGCAAGAAGCGGTGTGATACTGGAACCGAAGGAATCACGGAACACAATCAATTCCTCGTCGGTGGTGGCATTCGGATTGTCGATACGCAGAAGAGCCTTGGTACCGGATAGGAAGAAATCGTATCCGTCCTTGCCTTCAAACTTTTCGAAGTTATAAATCCCGTAGGTTTCTCCGGTCTCATAATCATATACGGTACAGGCATCCAGAATATCACTGGTAAGATACGTGATGGTATCCGGCTCCGGCTGCAGGGCACTCTGTCCGTAATAAACACCGTAGAACGGGTACAGGGTATTTTCCTTATAGTCACCGGTTACACGGTCTGCAGCTCCCAGCGCCTCCAGGAGCGTATCCGCCACCGCGCCGATTTTGTCCTGACTCCAGTGGGTATCAGTCCGGTAGTAGTCCTCCAATTCCAGCACATCAAAGAAATTAATATGATACATTTCCGGTAACTTTTCATTCACCTTCTCCAGTAGCTTGTCATAGTCCGGGGACGGATATCCGTACTCTTTCCCGAGGAAATAGTTTTTATCCGGTATAATGGCTACAAACTTGTCGCCGCCGTTGTCTTTCAAATACTTCTCATACACATACTGCAAACGTCCCAGAGAGTAGTCTACCAGCTCATCGGTAAACTCCGGCTCGATTTTTGCAATATAATCATCCTTTACCGCCAGACCGTTGTTCTCGTCAAGGCCCAGTACGTTCAGATGGAACTTCGCCTTTAAGGAGCGGAAAAACTCACGGAACGGGAACTGGTCAACAGAATAATCCTCAAACTTCTCGATGGAGGTACGGTCTACAATGCTCTCCCAGGTAATCTCCTCCGGGAACTGTGCAAGCGGACGACGCTCACTGTCGGAGGTGGCCACCGGATGCAGATACATCTTTACGCACATGCCCACAAAAAATGCAAGGGCGATTAGAAACGAAAAGGTTACTGCGATATTTTTCACTTTTTTCTGCATAACAATCACCCTCCCTTAGAATCTGAAATATAAGAACGGACTGAAGGAACCGTCCACAAAATATGCCGTTACCACAAGAAGCATCACAAGTACAAATACCGGCTCAAGGATATCGATTACCAAAGCACCGGCCTTCTTCTCCTTAATCTTCAATACCGCAGTCTTTACAAGCGGTGTAGAACCGAGGATAGCCGCCAGAAGCACAACTCCATAGCTTCCCAGATAGTAACCGGTTTCAACAGACCAAAGTGAAATACCGCCTGCGCCAAACATAGCTCCCAGATCTGCCATAGCACCGGACAAACCGTTGCCGCTGAAAATAACAAAGCTGATTAAAATCGCAATTACCACGTAAATGTGGGAAACAAACTTCGGAAGCTTCTCAAACACCTTGTTCAACACAAACTTTTCCAAAAGCAGGAATGCCGCAAAATACAAGCCCCAGATAATAAAGGTCCAGTCTGCACCGTGCCAGAAGCCGGTCAAAAACCATACGGTCAGGATATTAAGGAACCAACGGCCTTTTCCCACGCGGTTTCCGCCCATCGGAATGTACACGTAGTCGCGGAACCAGGTACCGAGGGACATATGCCAGCGTCTCCAGAACTCCGCAATGCTCCTCGAAATAAACGGATAGTTGAAGTTCTCCAGGAAATTGAATCCGAAAATCTTTCCAAGACCGATGGCCATATCCGAATAACCGGAGAAATCAAAGTATAACTGCAGGGAAATCGCAATCGCATACATCCAGTAGCCGACCACCGTTGCTTCTTCCATACCGTGCATGGTATTGGCAAGACCGCCTAAGGTATCCGCAATCAATACCTTCTTGGATAAACCGATGATAAAGCGAGTCACACCGGTTCCGAAATTTTCAAAGGAATGGGTTCGGTGAGAAAGTTCCTCTTCCACCGTGGTATAACGCACGATAGGACCTGCAATGAGCTGCGGAAACAATGCCACATAGGTTGCCAGACGAATCGGACTTTTCTGTACCTTTGCATCCCCGCGATATACGTCAATAGTATAACTCAAGGTCTGGAAGGTATAAAAGCTGATACCGATCGGAAGGGCCAGTTTTAACAACGGAATCTCCGTGTGAAGCAAAGAATTCACATTACCGATAAAGAAATCCGAGTACTTAAAGAAACCAAGTGCGCCGATACTGGTAATCACACTGGTACAAAGAAACACCTTGGACCATACCGTACCGCGGAACTTATCTATCAACAATCCATGGATGTAACTGGACAAAATCGTCGCAATCATAAGCCAAATATATCTCGGTTCTCCGTAAAAATAGAAGAACAAGCTTGCTACAAGTAATACCAGATTCTTCAGTTTAAACGGTACGATAAAGTATAAAATCAATACCGCTGCCAAAAAGTAATAAATAAAACTGATGGTGGAAAATAACAGAAAAATTCCTCCTTTCATAAAACAAGGGCACTCTTTATCAGAAGTGCCCTTTTCTATCCTAAATTATTCAGCCTGATTGGAATTCGGACACATAAGGAAGAATACCATGTTGTTGTAAGCTCCCACTACCGTCTGATCTGCCTCAACGCAAATGTTCCATCTCGGATCGCAATTGTCGGTAAGAGAGGTCATGAAACCTTCTACATCCGCACCTTCCTCTAACTCAAAGGTATAACCGATAAATGCAATGGAACCCATCATCGGACCAAACATTGCGCCGCTCTTAAAGCCGGTCACTTCGTAATTATTGAAACCTGCAAGGTAGCCCGGCATAATCTCTGCGGAACCTGCCATAAACGGAATGGACTCGTGCATGGAAAGCATAAATGCCGCATCCACTGCAGTAGCGGACGGATTATCGTTCATAGTCGTCTCAAAGGACTCCCAAAGGGTCTCACCCCAGGATCCCATCTCTACATCCGGATAAATTACGGTTGCGTCAACTACATCACCTACACCTTCGCCGCCTTCCGGAGCTGCGTTATCCATCTCAGCCGGATACATCAGGAAGTATACGGTATTCTCATACGCACCTACCTGAGTATAATCTGCAGCTACGCAGATATTCCATCTCGGGTCAGCCTTGCTCTTTAAGGTATTGATGAATGCGTTTACATCCGCACCGTCAGCCAGTTCAAAAATATAACCTACAAATGCGATGGAACCCATCATCGGTCCGTACATTGCGCCACTCTCAAAGCCACCGATCTCCTCGGAGAAGCCTGCAAGATAACCCGGCTCTACTTCCATACCGCCTGCCATAAACTGAATCACCGGATTGGTGGAAAGGGTGTTTGCCACATCCACCGGAGCGGTTTCCGGATTTGCCTTCATGGTATCAAGAAATGCATTCCAAAGCTTCTCTCCTGCGGTGCCTGCCGCAAAGTCCGGAGTAATCACGCCAGCCTCTGCCTTATCACCGGACTCATCCTCTGCCGGTGCGGTCGGTGCTACGGTTGCGGTGATGTTTTCACCCTCTGCCGGACTCTTTCCCTCATCCTTCTTGCCGCATGCCGCAATGCTGAATACCATTGCTACGGAAAGTGCTACTGCTAAAATCTTCTTCATTCTCATACTCTTATCTCTCTCTTTCTTTTTATTTACGTTTTTAGGTTCCTTGGACACCCCCGTCTCCCTTCACGGTTCGGTCCGGTTTATGTGGTCTTTCTTCGTCCCACTGATACATTGACGAAGCTTGTCGCATTCCGGTTCCCAAAAAAACGAAACTTTTTTAAAATAATTTTTTTATTCTGCAGCTTGCTCTTCCGGCGCTCCGCTGTAATATAAATTACGGTAGAAACCTCCCTTACCGAGAAGCTCCTCATGGGTACCCTGCTCGATAATATCGCCGTCCTTCATTACCAGTATTACATCCGCCTCCCGAATGGTAGACAAACGATGGGCTACAATAAAGCTGGTTCGTCCCTTCATCATCTTATGGAATGCACGCTGGATACGCACCTCCATACGGGTATCGATGGACGAGGTTGCCTCATCCAGAATTAACATCGGCGGCAGACAAAGCATGACTCTTGCGATACAAAGAAGCTGCTTTTGTCCCTGGGACAAATTGCCTCCGTCCTCTGCAATCACCGTTTGATATCCGTCCTTCAAACGGCGAATGAAGTTATGCGCATAGGAAGCCTTTGCCGCTTCCTCGATTTCCTCCATGGTAGCATCCGGCCGGCCGTATGCAATATTCTCCGCAATCGTGCCGGACTTTAACCAGGTCTCCTGCAATACCATACCGTAGTTTTCACGCAGGGACTCTCTTGTCATATCCCGGATATCGGTACCATCCACCGTAATGGCACCCTTCTTTACATCGTAGAACCGCATCAACAGATTAATCAGCGTCGTTTTACCGCAGCCGGTAGGACCTACGATTGCTACCCGCTGTCCCGGCTTTACGGAAAGATTCACATCCTTTAAAAGAGGCACCTCCGGCACATAGGAAAAGGCTACATGGGAAAGTCCCACCGTACCTTCCGCTTCCTTAAGCACCACCGCATTTTCCTTGTCCGGCAGCTGCTCCGGCTCATCCAGCAAATCAAACACACGCTTTGCGGACGCCAGTGCATTCTGAAGCTCCGTAATTACAGAAGAGATTTCGTTAAACGGCTTCGTATACTGATTCGCATAGGATAAGAAACAGGACAACTGACCGATGGTCAGTACCGCCGGTCCGGCCGTCAGAGCCACAAAGCCACCGAAAATACCAACGCCGGTATACACCAGACCGTTTACGAAACGGGTACACGGATTTGTCAAAGAGGAGAAGAAAATTGCCTTGATGCCCACCTTCTGTAAGCGGTGATTTACATCATAAAAGCGTTCTTCTGCTTTTTCTTCATAGTTAAAAGCGGTAACCACCTTTTGATTTCCCACAAGCTCCTCCACCAGTGAGGTCATCTCCGCCCGCACCTTAGACTGAGCCTGGAACAAAGAATAGGTCCGCTTTGCGATAAACGCCGCCACAAACAACGACACCGGCGTCAATACAACAACAAGCAATGCGATTCCCACATGAATGGAAAGCATGAAGCCTAAGGTTGCCGCAATGGTTACCACTCCGGTAAACAGCTGGGAAAATCCCATCAAAAGCCCATCGGACAGCTGATCGATATCCGTCACAATCCGGCTTAAAGTATCTCCGTTGGGATGAGAATCCAGGTAACTTAACGGAAGGTTCTGCACATGCGCATACACCTTCGTCCGCAAATCCCTTACCACATGGAAGGCAATCCGGTTATTACATAAATTCATAATCCAGTTTGACGCTGCCATAATTCCGACAACAATCAAAAACTTAATCAAGATCGGCACAATGGCCTTAAAATCTACCTTCCCGGCAGCTACCACATGGTCAATGGCCTGTCCCGTCAGCACCGGCGCATACAGCGTCGTCACTACCGTAATAACCGCAAACAGCAGGGAAAGGCACAACAGCCACAAATAAGGCTTGATTAATGCAATCACACGAACTAAGGTTGCAGAGTTTTCGGTTTTCTTTTTCATGCGCCCACCTCCTCTGCAGAAACCTGGGACTGACAGATTTCTTTATATACCTCGCAGGTTTCCTGTAACTCCTTATGAGTACCGATGCCTGCCACTTCACCGTCTTCCAATACAATAATCATATCTGCGTTCTGAATCGTCGTAGTACGTTGGGATACCATAAACACCGTCATTCCCTCGGTCTTCTCCGCAAGCGCACGACGCAGTGCCGCATCCGTTGCAAAGTCAAGCGCCGATGCACTGTCATCCAGAATCAAAATCTCCGGCTTTCTTACCAAGGCTCTTGCAATGGTAAGACGCTGTCTCTGTCCGCCGGACAGATTCTTTCCGCCCTGATTTAATTTATAGTCAAGACGCCCTTCCTTGGCATCTACAAATTCCTTTGCCTGAGCAATCTCCAGCGCTTCATTGATTTCTTCATCCGTGGCATCGTCCTTACCCCACTTCATATTATCCCGGATGGAGCCGGAAAACAGTACCGCCTTCTGTGGAACCATACCGATTCTACCGCGAAGCTCCCGTTGCGGATAGTCCTTTACATCCACACCGTTAATCCGTACCGTACCTTTTGTTACATCGTAAAAACGGGGCAACAGGTTTACCAATGAGGACTTACCGGAACCGGTTCCGCCGATGATCCCTACGGTCTGTCCCTTCTTTACGGTAAAAGAAAGATTCGAAAGAGCTTCTTCCTTTGCTCCCGGATAAGTAAATGACACTTGGTCAAATACCACTGCCGGCACATCCTCGCCGCTCACATTTTTCAAGCGGAAGCTTTCCTGATCCAACACCGTCGGTTGCAAATCCAACACTTCGTTGACACGCTTTGCGGAAGCCATTGCCTTTGTAAAGGAAACAATCAACACCTGCAATGCCACTAAGGCATTTAAAATCTGAGTCATATAATTTACAAGAGCGATCACCTCACCCTGGGTAATCACGCCCGCATCTACCTGCTTACCGCCCTGCATAATAATAGCCGCGATGGCAAGGTTTACTACCACGTAGGTCAGCGGATTCATAGCCACGGATACTTTACCCACACGTTTCTGCAGCTTTAACAAGCGGTTGCAATCCTCGGTAAATTCCTCTGTCTCATCCTCCCGTCGCCCGAAGGCACGAATGACTCTGGCACCGTTTAGTCCTTCTCGCGTTGCAAGCGAAATGGTATCCAATGCCTTCTGGGCCTTGGAATACATCGGAATGGTCAATACCATGATTCCGTAAATAATAAGGGCCAGAACCGGCGCCGCAATCACAAAAATCACCGCCACCTTGGCATTTACCAAAAAGGCTGCTACCAGGGCACCGATGACAATAAACGGCGAACGCAGAAACAGACGCAAAATCATATTGACGCCGGACTGTACCTGGTTCATGTCACTGGTAATTCTCGTAACCAGAGTAGAAGTTCCGGCCTTATCCAGTTCCGCATAAGACAACCGGTTCATATGAGCAAACAAGTCATCCCGAAGCTCCGTACCGAAGCCCACGGATGCCTTTGCCGCAAAAAACTGGGCAATCAAAGAGCAGACAAGCCCCACCACACCAAGCAGAACCATAATAAACGCAGCCCGGTAAATGTACGTCTTATCCCCCTTCGCGATACCGTTGTCAATCATATCCGCTACCACAAGCGGCACTAAAAGCTCAAAAAAAGCCTCCAGCATCTTAAACAGCGGTCCGATAATACTTTCCTTCTTATAATTCTTTAAATATCTCGCCAAACGAAGCATAAAAATCTCCTTTCGATAACCAAAGAGATTATAGCAAAGATTGGGAAGTGTGTCAACGCAAGGGAGGATTTCTCTACATATTAATATATAGCATCACCCACATCTTGGTATCGGGACCTTTTCCCTATACTATTTTTTGTATTTTTTAAGTTCCGCTCTAAAGTCCCGAAGGAAACATGCCGATAACATAAGCAAATCAATGAATGACAGTTGTGCTGAAAGGACTCAGTAACTACTCGAACGGATTCGAAGACTGTATTTCATGTAAAAAATACAACCTATCAAATTTTAATCCAAATTCGAGGAGGGACTAATTATGGCAATGATTGTTCAACACAACATGCAATCCATGAATGCCAACCGTATGTTAGGCATTGTATCTACTAATCTTGCAAAGTCTACGGAGAAGCTTTCTTCCGGTTACCGCATCAACCGTGCAGCAGACGATGCAGCCGGTCTTGCAATTTCCGAGAAAATGAGAAGCCAGATTCGTGGTCTTACTCAGGCATCCACCAACGCAGAGGACGGTATTTCCTTAATCCAGACCGCAGAAGGTGCTCTTAACGAATCCCACAGCATTTTGCAGAGAATGCGTCAGCTTGCCGTACAGGCAGCCAACGGTACCGAAACCGATGACGACCGAGGAAACATCCAGGACGAAATCGAACAGTTGCAGGACGAACTTGACCGTATCGCAGAAACCACCGAGTTCAATACCATGAAGCTCCTCGACGGTTCTTTCGATGGCATCGCTTCCACCAACACCACCGCAGGTCCGAAGTACGGACAGTACAGCGGTATCCACGGTGCATTTATTACATCCAATATTGTAGGCGTAGAAATCGCTACGAACACTTCCGCTACCGTAGGCGGTGAGTCCGCAATCTGGGATGCTGCAGGTACCTCTTTAACCATTAACCTGGCAAACAACAAGACCTACACTCAGGCAGATATTGACAACTTAATTAAGAATGCAAAGCAGGAAGACTCCATCGCAAAGAATACTCCGGCAGAGGTTACCATGAAGTTTGCTACAGGTGTATTTACTGCAAGTGCAGACACTTCCGAGAAGACAACGCCGACCGTAGCAGGCGCAAAAGCAACCATTGAAGATAATTTGGTTGCTGATGATGAAGGAAACTTTGTCGGCGCAAACATTATAAAAATCACTTCCAACAAGTACGGTAAGGATTATGACATCGACATCGAATTCCTTTTCACTGCAAACGAAGGAAAGGAGGAGGCAAAGTTAAACACTGCTCCGACCTATACCATGGATGCTGATGATTTAGACGGTGTTGTGGCGGCAGATACTGACAGAGCCGGTTATCAGATTACATTAATGTCCGGTAAGGAATATTCCGCAGAGGACATCGAAGACTTACTTGCCGAGGCAGGTTTAAACGTATCTGTTGAGTTAAGCGGCGTTACCACCGCAGGCACCTCCGGTACCGATGCACCAAATACCTTATTCATTACCGATTCTTCTGTAACCAAAATATTTAAATTGGACGGCGGTGCCGGTCTCGGTGACGAGGATGCATTCCTCACCCAGAACTGGTACGACAGCGTAAACTCCACCGGCGGCATGAGACTCCAGATTGGTGCTAACGAAGGTCAGACCATGAACTTTAACATCGGCGACATGAGTGCAGCTGCATTAGGTGTCAGCGGTCAGAGTGTTCGTGTGGATGAGCAGGACAGAGCGTCCCAGGCTATCACCACCATCGATAAGGCAATCGAAATCGTTTCCAAGCAGCGTGCCGAACTTGGTGCCGTACAGAACCGTTTGGAGCACACCATTGCAAACCTTGACACCTCCGCTGAGAACCTGCAGACCGCAGAGTCCCGTATCCGTGATGTAGATATGGCTGCAGAGATGGTAGAGTACAGTAAGAACAACATTCTTTCCCAGGCATCCCAGTCTATGTTGGCTCAGGCAAACCAGGCTACCCAGGGTGTACTCTCCTTGTTACAGGGCTAATTAATAAAATAAGTTAACTTCACCGTATCGTTCCCCATGTTGATATCCGAAAGGATTAACTGTGTCCCGATAGGTTGAAAATAGGCAAAAGCGTCTGCGTAAAGCAGACGCTTTTGTCATCTGCGAGTTCACGAGCAGATGTATACGACGAAGTCGTATCTATTTTCATGAGCAAGGAGCGGAGCGGATTGCGAATGACCTCTCATTTTCAACCTATATTTTGCTGTTTTCCGTATAAAACTCCTATAAAATCACCACATTTTGTAATTTTTTTCATTTTTCTATAAAGTATTCCTTTTATCCGGTCGATATAGCTTACAAGTGAATGAAACACAGCCATACTGAAAGGACTCAGTTATCACCCGAACGGATTCGAGGGGCATGTATTCATCTTGAAAATACAACCTATCGCAAACAAAAACAAGCTCATACAGAAGAGCTAATTTCAACTATCGGGAGGTAACGACTATGGCAATGATCGTTCAACACAATCTTACGGCTATGAATGCCAATCGTATGCTTGGTATTGTTTCCAATAATCAGGCAAAATCTACAGAGAAACTTTCTTCGGGCTACCGCATCAATCGCGCCGCTGACGATGCAGCAGGCTTAGCGATTTCCGAAAAGATGCGTTCCCAGATTCGCGGTCTCACCCAGGCTTCCACCAATGCAGAAGACGGTATTTCCATGATTCAGACCGCTGAAGGTGCGCTTAACGAATCCCACAGCATTTTACAGAGAATGCGTCAGTTGGCTGTACAGGCGGCCAACGGCACCGAGACAGACAATGATCGTGACAATATTCAGGACGAGATCGAGCAGTTACAGGATGAGCTGGATCGTATCGCAGAAACCACCGAGTTCAATACCATGAAGCTTTTGGACGGTACCTTCGACGGCACAAATACTTCTACCACCACTGCAGGTCCGAAGTATGGTATGTACGACGGTAAGCTCGGAGCTTTCATTACCTCCGACATCGTAGGTGTTCAGATTACAACCACCACCTCCGCAACCGTAGGCGGTGAATCTGCTATCTGGGATGAAGGGGGCAAAAAGTTAACCATCAGTCTTGCCGATAACAGAACATATACTCAGGCAGATATTGATAATTTAATTAAGACCGCAAAGCAGGAGGATTCCATTGCGAAGAATACCCCGGCAAATGTCTCCGTTCAGCTTGCAACCGGTGTTTATACCGCTACCGCTAACAATTCCACAACTACCACAGGAACCGAAGCCGGAGTTAAAGCAACCGGTAAAAACGCTGCCCCTATTGCAGATTCCTTTGTTGGTGCGGACACCATCGAAATCACTTCCAACAAATACGGTTGGGATTATAACATTGATATCACTTTCAAATTTGATGCGGACGCAGGCAAGGAAGAGGTGGCGATTGCCACTGCAGCGGAATACGATATGACTGCGGAAGATATCGAAAACGCAGTAAAAACCAATGCCGCATACGAGGTTCATTTACAGTCCGGTAAGGAATATACCGCACAGAACATTGAAGATCTCTTAGCTACCGTAGGCTTAAGCGTAAGCGTAGAGTTAAGTGGTGTTGACGGTCACCCGGATGAACCGAACACACTCTTTGTTACCGATTCCTCCAAGGAAGTAGAAATTGAGTTAGATGGCGGTGCGGGCCTCGGTGACGATGATGCATTCCTGACTCAGAACAACTACGACAGCGTAGCATCCTCCGGCGGAATGATTTTACAGGTAGGCGCTAACGAAGGTCAGACCATGCAGTTTAACATCGGCGATATGAGTGCAGCAGCTCTCGGTGTCAGCGGCAACAATGTACGCGTAGATACCCAGGATCGTGCATCCTCCGCTATCACCACCATTGACAAGGCAATCGAAAAAGTTTCCAAGCAGCGTTCTACCTTAGGTGCTGTACAGAACCGTTTAGAGCATACCATCGCAAATCTGGATACTTCCGCAGAGAACTTACAGCAGGCAGAATCCCGTATCCGCGATGTGGACATGGCTGCAGAGATGGTGGAATACAGCAAGTACAACATCCTCTCTCAGGCTTCCCAGTCTATGCTGGCACAGGCAAACCAGTCTACACAGGGTGTACTTTCCCTCTTACAGGGCTAATAATTTCTCCGAGATATTCGGATGTAAATACCTTCTCCTTCCGGGGATGCCGCTTTCGTACTTATCGAAAGCGGCATCCCTTTTTCATTCTGTTACTTCTTTTTAATTCTCTATTTTCCCTATACTATCTTATCAACTCTTACATTCCTTTTATTAATTCTGAAAAACCCAGCTTATTTTCATTATTTTCATATTTTTGTAGAATTTTTTATCAAACTGTGATAGAATATCAATTGGGGTAAACTATATTTTGTATGGAGGTTATTTATGGAATACGAAGAGTCATATTTTAAAAAACAAGCGAATAAAAACACGTTCTTAATGTGGACCACCCTGAATGTTATTTTCACCGTTCTGTACATTCTGGAAATGATAAAGGGCGGTCGTACTCCGCAGTATCTTGCGGTATTCCTGTCCCTTTGCTGGATTCCTTATCTTATAGGCCTTTTGGTTTTGAAATTCAAAGGATTTGATACTCCGCTTTACTGCGAAATTGTATCCGCAGGCTACGGAATCCTGTACTTTTTCGTGCTGATGACCACAAAGACCAACGTTACCTACGGTTACATATTCCCGGTAGCCAGCCTTTTGGTTCTATATAAGAAGAGGAAGCTGCTGATTCGCTGGGGCATATTAAATATCTTGATTCTTCTGGCATACCTTATCAAAAACAATTTTCATGACATTACCGATGCGGAAATCCAGATTGGTGTAACCGTATTATGCTATGTTGCTTATGATATTGCGATTCGTCACATGACAAGAACAGAAGAAGCCATGCTTGGTTCCGTAAAGGCTGACCTTGCCCGGGTGGTACGCACCATTCAACAAGTAAAAAATGCCAGTCACTCTATTGTGGACGGAGTTACCGTAGTCAGCGAGCTTTCCGACGAAAACAAAGACAGTGCGGATTTGGTTGTAAACAGTATGGAACAGCTTTCCGAAGATAATCACATCCTACAGGAAAAAACCCTTTCCTCTCTGGATATGACCAAGCAAATCAGCAACCAGGTAGAAAATGTCGCTGCTATGGTACAGGAAATGGTTGCCCTCGTGGAAGAGTCCGTTTCCCATTCCCAGACCAGTTCCGAACAGTTGGCTGATGTCGTAAGCTCCACCAAGGAAATGGCGTTACTTTCCACCGAGGTTGAACAGATTTTACAAGAGTTTCAGAACGAGTTCGATATGGTAAAAGCCGAGACCGGCACCATTGAAAAGATTTCCGGTCAAACCAACCTTCTTGCATTAAACGCTTCCATCGAGGCAGCAAGAGCCGGAGAAGCAGGTAAAGGCTTTGCGGTTGTTGCGGATGAGATCCGTGACCTGAGTACCGGAACAAAGACTTCCTCCACCAGTATTATGAATGCTTTAGCTAATCTGGAGTCCACCGCAGAGCGTATGACCGACTCTATCACAAAGACATTACAGCTTATCAACGCTACTTTAGATAAGATTACCTTAGTAGATTCCAGCGTTGCCCGCATTGCTACCGATGCAGCACGCCTAGGCGACAACGTTCAGGTCATTGATACCGCAATGCAGGAAGTGGGTGCCTCCAACCGTAACATGGTAGACAACATGAATCAGGTAACCGCCGTCATGGGCGCTATGACCGCAAGCATTTCGGAAGCGGATGACAGCACCCGCACCATGCGCAGTAAATACGCAGAAACTTCCGCTAACGTTATTTCCATCGGCAACATCGTAGGACAACTTATGGGTGAATTGGGTGCCGGCGGATTTATGACAACAGAAGATATCCATTCCGGCATGTATTTCACCCTAGAAGAAGTACTGGATACCACAAAGGAATACAAGCAACAGGTAACCAATGTCAGAGGATCTACCATCCTTTCAAAATTGCCTACAGACTTCCGCGTTGTTTCCTCTTCAGCAGTATACAACCTTTCCGTTATTGTAGATAACCGGATTTACCGCTGGGAATCCATTCGTGTCGAGATAAAAGATGCTATGCTATTCCTTACCGTAACCGGTAACCCGCAAGTATTTAACCGTAGGAAATACCGTCGCGGTCCGTTATTCAACCAATGTCACTTTACTATCGACGGTTCGGCTATGCCTTATATCGGTACCATGGTAAATATCAGTGCCGGCGGCTACTCCTTCTTCTCCGACGCAGAGGAATTAAAGGATGCGAAGGGCAAACTGATCGAGCTGGAAATCGACGACTTCCCATTATTAGACGGCAAAGAGTTAAGCGGTACCGCCATTCGCGTAACCGACAACAACGGCTTGTACATCGTGGGATGCCGCATGCTGTCGGACAACGCAGAAATCGACCGTTATATAGAATCCAGAGCCGGAAAATAAATTCAAACATAATACCATTCCTACTACAAAAGAGGTCTGCTGCCATCGCAACAGACCTCTTCCTGTTATATCTCTTTCTCTTTTCCTACACGGTCTCATCCATCTCGGTTTTATCTACAGTCTCTCTATTCCGCTTTTTCTCCTTGCAGAATCGGCCAATTCAACTGATTCTCCCAAATAGACTGTCTCGGTTCTCCTGTTTTATCACTGCCGGTCAGCCAGTACATATCATATCCTTCTACCTTCGGCAATCCCAAACTCGTACCGGACTGTACCATAAACGTGTAAAATTTGAAATCCTCTTCTTCTTCAATCATCAAACGAACCGGAATATACCGATAACTTACGTCATCCTCCGGAATATAAACCGTATACACAGGATATAAGGTAAGATAAGGATCATCTACACCAAACTCTCCAAAAGAACGATGGTCATTCAGAGGGAAAAGTAAGTCAGCATCGCTTTCACTGTAAAAGCCTTCACAAGTAATGACAACTTCCTTGCCGTATACCGCTTCTGCCGCTTCTTTAATCGCACCTTCTCCCAGTATATAAGTATCGGCAATGCGCTTTAACCAAAGACCCATTTCATCCCCAAGCGTAATCTTTTCCCGAAAATCCGGTGACACGAGAGATCTGGTATTCGGCTCTAATGCCTCATACAAGCCCGCCATTCCGGAAACCTCGTAGGTCTCCAACGGCTTAATTACTTTCGGTAAATATGCCTGCAGTGTCAGCTCCTTGTTTTCCGTTTCCTGACCCGGTATCGGTGTCGGCGTCTCCATCGGATGCGGAGTAGCGGTCGGTTCCGGCGTCGGTGTCGGTCCCTGTGTCGGTATTATAACATATCCTTCCGGATCCCATTCACAAATAAATGCAGCCGAAGGCTCTCTAAAACCACCGTCATTCCAACAATACGGACGGCTCGTCCAAATCATAGCATACTCTTCTTCATTGTAATTGTCTAAGTCTGCCTCATACCAATTCTCATAGCTCACCGCTTCATTGGTTACCCACTTCCATTCACCCTCGGTCTCTTCGTCCGTATAGCCGAAATATGCACATGTAAAGCCGGCTTGTATCATTTGGTCGTACAGATAATCATTTTCTTCCGGACTCATAATCGTTGCAAGATGTCCGCCATTCTCCGTACAATATGCATTTATTTGCTCCCAGCTTCTTCCGTCCACAGGAACAAACCGATAGGTATGGCCTTCCCAGTTATATGTTACTTTGTCAGAAGCACCCTGATTATCATCCTTCCCGGCAAAATCCCCCTTAAGGAACTCCTTTACCTTTTCTATCAATTCTTCCTTCCACGCCTTTTCCTCTTCGGAAAAATCATCCCCATTCTCGGATAAATCCTTCTGCAAATAGGATGCGGAAAGTTCACTTAAATCCTCTGTCTCAATTTCCTTGCTTTCGCCGTCAAACTCATACTTTCCGTCTGCCGTCTCCACCAGGACTTCCATGGTACCTGCCTTCGCTATTCTCTTATCGTTGGTACCTTCCGGCTTTACATATACTTCACCGGCAAAAGTAAGCACCTTCATCACCTTGTTGATGAGCTTGCCCGCCTCGTCCTTTATCTCTCGATATACTACCTCAAACTGGGTACCGCGCACCGACATGACAGAACCCGGAGTAACCACCTCGTATCCGCTTTTGTCGGAAAGCTTCTCCTTGATATCCGAAAATACGGCACCGTATTCCAGTTCAATTCTCGTCATACTGTCTTCTTCCGTACCCTCGGCTATCAACACCAGCTTGGAATCTTCATCTACAACAACATATTTATCATCATCCAGGCGAAGTGTAACCTTAGCGCCCTTTTCCGTAATCAACTCATCCTCGGATTGCAAATTCATATTAACGTAGGCCTCTAATCCTTCTTTGCCGTCCCGGTTGACCACAGCCTTACCGGTAATCTCCGTAATACGGATGTTACGGTAAACATCTTTCTTTTTACATCCCGCCAGCATGCAGCTTGCCACCAGCAATACCAATATCGGAAGCAACCACAGGCAAACGCCAATTTTCCCTTTCTTCTGTTCTTTCAATTTATCTCCTCCTATGCATATTACCGTTTATTCGAAAATGCGAACCTTTTCCTTATCCAACCGTTCCGCAATACGAACCAGCTTCTCGAAATCCCCCAATAATTTCCCGGAAATCTCTTCGGAACGTTTCAAAAAATCTCTTGCCACGCTCGTATTTCCGGCCTTCAAGGCTGCAATTGCCTTATCACCGTTTGTGTGGAACTCCTTATGCTGATCTCTGATTCCTCTCCACACCGTCAAAATCTCTGGATTCTTCGGCTGTACCGCATAATAAAAGTGTCCGAACGCGCAACGGTGGTCATTGGTCTGTAACGGTTCCGGTTTCCCGTTCTCAATCATACGCTCCAGCTTAAGAAGCCAGCTCTTGTGTGCATCGATTGCACCACCGACACTCTCGATAAACACCCTGTTACTCGGCATATAGAATGCATCCAATGCCATTTTACCGAGCTCACGGTTGGTGTCTTTTAAGCATTCCTCAATGGTAATCATCGGTTTTACCACTTCGCCCACACTTGCACTGACACCCTTTAAAGTCTCTACATCCCTTGTTACCTCGGTCACCTTCTCGTCCAGCTGCGCCGCCTGATTTTCCACCTCGTTCATGGAACTGCTGATTTCTTCACTGGTAGCCGCAATATTGGTAAGGCTCTCGTTAATCTCCTGCAAACGCTTTCTGTTCTCTATGTTTCCGTCTACGATTACCGTAAGATTCTCATTAATCTGATGCAATGCCGTTACTGTCGTTTCTACACTCTCTGCACTCTGCTGGGACGCGTTCCGGATATTGGTAACAAACTCGGACATGTTACTGGTCAGCGCTCTGGTCTCATCCGCCAACTGACGAATCTCGTCCGCAACTACCGCAAATCCCTTTCCCGCTTCTCCCGCTCTGGCCGCCTCAATCGACGCATTTAACGCAAGAAGATTGGTCTGACCGGAAATCGCATTAATAGAACCGATTACCTCCTGCATCTGCGCAATCACCTTAAGCAAAGCAGACATATCATTCTGCATCTGCTTAGAATCCGTTTCCGCCTCCATTGACAGCTTTTCGATACTGAGCACATTCTCCTCGCTGCGCTCAATGGCCTGTAAACACTCCATTGTATTTCCGGAAATCTCGGTGATGGACTGTGCCAGCATATCATGAGCAGCCGCCACCTGCTTCGTTACCATCGCCGCCTCAGTGGAAATATGATTCAAATCCGATGCGGAAGATAACAAATTATCACTGAGCTCGTTTAACTCCTCCACGCGGTCACTGACCTGTAAATCCAGATTACTGATATTCATGGCAGAGGTCATAGTATTGGTTAAAATCCCTTCAAAAGAAGCTCGTCCCTTCATCAAACGGGTATGTATATTTACTAACTCCGGATTTCCTCCCGTATTCTCCGCCTCTCTCAAATACGTAATCGCATCAATTATTTTCTTATCTTTTCCTTTTCCTAACATAAGCAGTCCTCCTTTGCTCCGCAACAACAGGTTACTTTCTAAGAAATCCAGCCTCCCGGAAAGCACTATGCACCTATAAATACAGTATACCACTTTCCCCCGAAAAAGTACAGAAGAAGTATCCGAAAAAGGGCCCCGCCGATAACGGCGAGGCCCTTAACTGTCAAGTCAGTTCATCACATTACATATAAACCAATGCAAACTTCAGAACAAACAGGATTGCAATGATTGTAACTACAATATCCTTCTTCTTATACTTACCGGTGCAAAGAGCAATGAGAACATAAGAGATTGCACCGATACCGATACCGTTGGAAATAGAGTAGGTCAGCGGCATCATAACCAAAGTAAGGAACGCCGGAACCGCAGAAAGCATATCCTCCATATCAACCTTTGCGAAGTTCTTAAGCATAAGAACACCTACAAAAATCAATGCCGGAGCGGTTGCACATCCCGGAACAATACTAGCCACCGGGCTAAGGAATAAACAAACCGCAAAGCATGCAGATACGACAACGCCGGTCAGACCGGTTCTACCGCCTTCTGCAACACCGGAAGCAGACTCAACAAAGGTAGTAACCGTACTGGTACCGAAGATAGAACCTGCCACGGTACCGACAGAGTCAGCAGTCATTGCCTTATCTACACGAATCGGGTCACCGTTCTCATCCAGCATACCCGCCTGTGCACTGGCACCGTACAAAGTACCTACCGTATCAAACATATCTACAAGACAGAAGGTAATGATTAACATAATTGCATTGAACAGGCTGCCCACATGTGCACCGGTAAATGCCTTTGACCATGCTTCTCCGTCAAAAAGACCGGTAATACCTACCGCACCGAAGTCCTTGAAGGCCTGTCCCACACCGGAAATATCAAAACTCGGTGTCTGAAGGGTAAATACGTAGTAAAGAACAGTGGATGCAACAATACCGATAATAATATTACCCTTCACCTTTAACTTGTTCAGGATGGCAATGATAATGAAACCGATAAATGCCACAAGCGCCGGTGCAACCTGGGTTGCCCAATCACCGTCTTTGATGTTAACAAACTGCACCAAGGTATACTGATTTGCCTGAATAAGGCCCGCATTCTGCATACCGAGGAATGCAATAAACAAACCGATACCCGCAGGAATTGCTTTCTTTAAGCAATCCGGCATCGCCTTTGCAATATACTCTCTCAACCCCGTAATACTTAAGATAAGGAAAACAATACCGGACAGGAAGATGATAACAATACCGGAATGATATCCCGTCAGTACATCTTCTCCCGCGAAAAACGCACCGGACACGAAACAGGTACAGAAAAACGCATTCAGACCCATACCGCACGCCAACGCATACGGCAGTTTCGCATAAAACGCCATCATCAATGTACCAACAATCGCACCGAGAATGGATGCAATATAAACCGCATTCCAAATCTGACCAAGCTTAGAGCCGTCTGCACCAAGCGCAGCAAGCCATCCGCCGGCACCTTCCGCTGCCACCTGATTCGGGTTAACAAATACGATGTACGCCATAGCAAAGAATGTGGTCAAACCTGCCATAAATTCGGTACGTACCGTGGTATTGTTCTCCTTGAGTTTGAAAAACTTCTCCATTTTTTTCAAAACCTCCTCTTTAAGAAACAGTTTTTTTGCTACATACTTAGTTTACCACTTATTGATAAAAAAGTCCATTTTATTTTAATTTACTATCCTATTTTTCTAAAACATTCTCTAAGAATTTCAAGGAGCGCCGCACATCATCCAATCCTTTCACTTCGCAAAGCACAGATGCCTCCGGTACGTAGTTCTCCTTTAATCTTGCAAACTCGTCCCAGTCGGTTAATCCGTCCCCCGGTACGAGATGAACATCACTCTCAAAACGATGGTCGTTCACATGCATATGACGCAAATACGGTGCCATACGCTGTACCCAAAGTTCTGCTTTTTCCGAGTTAAGTAATGCATGAGCATAATCCAGACACAACCCGAATTCCGGTACTGCGCTTAAATTTTCCGCCAGTTTCACCAGCATATCCGGAGTATCATCAAACATATTTTCCATATAAATTCCGATTCCCGGATATTCTTCTGCCAACTTTCTGACGATATCCTCCGTATAAGAAACCCACAAATCATCATAGCCTTTTCCACGTAAAAACGGCAAGTAATTCCCGTGAAAAATCACTGCGCGAAGCCCCATTTTCTTTGCAATCTCCATAGATTGTCTCATTCGCAGGCGGGAAACTTCCCGTATTTTCGGATCACAACTGAACACTGTCACATCAAAAAATGCACCATGCATTGTGTCCTCGGAGCAATCCCTTCCCAAGGCCATATAGGCATCAATCCGTTCCTGCACCGCATCCGGATTATCCAACACGCCCGGAAAAAAGAAATCATTATATTCGAAGCAAAGCCCATGCTCCTTCGCCAGTTCCACCGAAGCCTGTAAATTGAAATAGTCCGGTATCATATACAATCTGCTCATACCAAATCTCCTTCCTCTGTCAAGTTAAAATCACGTTCTTTCCAAGCCAGCGCCTTTTGAAAACATTTTAATATCTCTACATCCAATTTCCCTTCCTCCGCCATGCAGAATAGAATTTTGAACGCAGACTCCTTTGTATGTGCTTTTTTATACGGGCGATCCACACTCACTAAAGCGTCGTAAATATCCGCAATTGTCAGCAAGCGCGCCTCATGCGGAATCTCATCTTCGGAAAGACCGTTTGGATATCCCGTACCGTTCAGATACTCATGATGCTTACTTGCCCACGAGCGGACATCTTTATAGTGTTCATCAAAATTCATTGCCGCAAGGAAGCGGTCCGTAAATTCCACATGACGATTCATGGTATTCCGTTCCGAATCCGTCAATGTTCCCTTCGGAATCAGAAGGCATTCCTGCTCCTCCGGCGTAATGTACGGATGCACCTCACCGTCCGAATCGATATATGTACGTTTTGCCAGTTCCGTCACCTGATCCGCATCCGCTTTTTCCAGAAATTCTCCGCTGTTTATTTTACATACCAGCTCTTTTGCATGCTCCAAATACCGGAGTTCCTTTTCATATAATTCTGTTGTGCAACTTCCTTCAAGATATGCAATCTTTTTCAATAATCCGACATACCGGAAACGGCACAGTATCTGTTCCAGTTGCCCCGCCAACCGGGTTTCCTTGTTCATCACCTCTATCGGCGTCACAAGTTTTCCGATATCATGCATCAGGGCAGCCAGCTGTAACTGCTCTTTTCTGGCAGCATCGAAATACTCCCCTTCATACCCTTTCTCCCATAACGCATTGCAGTAGGACATATACAGGACAACATAATCATGTACCTGCTTGGAATGATAATAATTGTAAGGCGTTCTTGTATCGATTGCATTTGTAAACACATTCACTACCGCATGGAGCAGTCCCTTAATCTGCTTAATGTACTGCATATTGGAAAGAGATACCGCTGCCATGGAGGCCAATGCCTGAATCAGCATTTCATGCTCTTCCGTAAACACACTCGGTTCATTCTTTTTATTCCGGGCATTTAACAACTGCACTACGCCCACCAACTTCTCTTCATGATTCACCAACGGAAAAACCAACATAGATGTGGTATGACACCCGAATTTCTTATCATAAATCTTCGGTCCCGAAAAATCAAATGTATCATTCTCCGCATAAACATCCGGTATATTTACCAGTGTCCGGTGAATTGCACTATAGGCGCAAGCCTTGCTTTCATCCATTGCTAACGGTGGTACCGTCCCGCCTCTTCGTTCCACTTCCGGGTCCACGTTCCGCATTACCATAAATTCCAGGCTGTCGTTTTTGTACAAATACAGCGTTCCGCCTTCGCAATTGGTCAACTCCATGGCACAAGAAATGATTTTTTTCAGTATCTCATCATAGTCCTGTTCCGAAGTCAGCGCAAGGCTCATCTCTAATATTTTACCTACATCTAACAACGTACCTACCTCCTGTAGCTTGTATTACTCCGCATCCCCCACTGTTACCTTCTCGAATCCGAGCGCAGAATATATCTGCAAAGGTTCCGCTTTACCCTTTAATTCTACTTCCCCTAACGGCTCTGTTATCAGCCGGTCTCCCAAACTACGATACATCGCCTCACTGATTACCACCTGGCCTCCCAGTGCTTTACCCTCAAGTCTGGATGCCGTATTTACCGTATCACCGATGGCTGTATAGTCCATCCGGGTTTCACAACCGATGTTCCCGACAACCGCCGTACCGCAATGTACGCCGACACCGAAAGACACCTCCCGGCCGATTTTCTTCTTAATACGCTCATTTATCTTCTCGGCACCGTGTACAATATCAAGGGCAGCCTGTACCGCCCGTGCCTTGTAGTCCGGCAAATCCACCGGTGCATTAAACACCGCCATGGTAGCATCTCCGATAAACTTATCTAAGGTTCCGCCGTTGGAGAAAATCGCCTCCGTGGTCAGAGACAAATACTCATTTAACATCTCTACCACCTGCTCCGGTGCAAGTTCCTCGGAAAGCTTGGTAAACCCTCGGATATCCACAAACAGTACCGCAATTTCTCTGCTTTCTCCGCCAAGCTTAATAGAAATCTCACCGGAACGTGTCATTTCCGCCAACACCTGAGGTGCCACATATTTTTTAAACTCGTGAAGCAGTTTCCGCTTGCTGAACCATTCCAGCAAATACCGTCCGACCAAATTCACAACTGCCATACACACCAGGAACAGTACAAACGCTACCGGATAAATATACCAGCCCTCGGAATACAGCCATGTAGCTACTGCCAAATATCCTATCGCAAGCAATGCACCCATAACAATGCCTACCACCGGACTGATTTTCCGTAACAGTAAAAAGAAGGTCATACAAAGAAGCAGATTGACAGCGGTCACAATATTCTGAGGAGCCATCTTATAAGAATAGCCGCGTAATAACGAGTCTACAATATTGGCATGAGCTTCCACTCCGTACATCTGGGATCCTCGGGCAATCGGCACGTAAAAGCTGTCCTGAAGTCCCGGCATATATGCTCCCACCAACACAATGGAATCTTGAAATACCCGTGGGTCATACTTCCCGTCCACCACCTCTTTCCACGGATATTCCTCGTAGCTTTCCGGCGGAGCAATATAACGGATACCGAACATACCGTTTTCATCCGTCTCCGGTTCTTCCGGTTCCCTCCCCATCTGTTCCATATAATTTTTGTACACTTCATAGGCAAAATGATACTCCGGTTCGTCTCCGGTCTCTACCTTCAATAAGCTGCGGCGTACATAATTGTCCTTATCTAACATTGCATTGGTATAGCCATGGGACGACACACGGCGTAATGCATCATACGGATATTCCATAAATTTCAGATGCAACCGGTCCGTTTCATAAGTCTCTTCCTGCGCTTCCTGAGTCGTAGAAAACACTGCATGGGAAGCCGTCACCACATTGCCATGGTCAGCGGCAGCTTTCGCAAATGCCGCATCTCCCTCCGGGTCCCGGTCCGCAATAAAGTTAATATCGAAGCCAATGACCGCGGGTTTTCCCTCAGGTTGCGTCAATACATCCACCAATTCTGCCGCCCGTGCCCGGGTCCAGTCGGCAAAATACCCATACTCCGCTTCAGACTGTTGCTCGATTGAAATGATTTTAATCGAATTATTTACCTTATAAGTTTTGGAATACAATCTATCCGTTACGGCACATTCCAAAGTCCGCAAATCTCTGTCACCGGAAATATTCAATACCATAACCACCGTAAGAATAGCAAGTATTCCCGTAATCCACTTTTTCTTTTTCAAGGATGTATTCCTTTCCGCACTCGCGCTACTCAGTCACCGACAAGGTCAAATCAGTCAAAATACCGTGTCCTGCAGCCGCAGTATCTGACGTTTCTCCGTTTACAATCCACTGAATGGTGTATCCATCCGCAGACTGGCACTTCAACGTCGCGCCTGCCGGTAAACTCAGATAAAACAGTTCTCCCGTTTCTTTCACAGTAACTAACACAGGAACACAGGAAATCTCATACCATTCCCGAACGCCATCCTGCTCCGGAACATAAATCACGTATAGCGGATGCAGGTTCAAGCCTCCGTCTGTCAGCGTAGCACTACTTAATTTCTTTTCCCAATCGAACCACTGTCCCTTTTCCGCATCACTCCAGAAGGAACATTTCCTTACAACAGCATCCGGATGGTATACTTTTAGACGCTCACCAAGTGCTTCCGGCAAATAAGTCTCCGTGGCCTCCATAATGAACGGAGCAACGTTTTCCTCTAGTGTGCAGGCATGCGTTGCATACGGTTCTGCCACCGAAGAGTAACTCTCTGTATTTGTTCCGTCATCAAGCACAAGTGTATTATTCACATAAGAAATCGAATAGGTATTTCCCTCCGGTAACAGATTCTTCGGCGGATTCGGAATGTAATAACGTATTACTGCTTCTCCTCCCGACGGGGTCGGGGTCGGTGTCGCCGTTATCTCAGGTACCGGTGTCGGCGTTTTCGTTATTTCAGGTTCCGGACTCGGCGTTTCTGTTATTTCAGGCTCCGGGGTCGGCGTTTCCGTTATTTCAGGCTCCGGGGTCGGCGTTTCCGTTATCTCAGGCTCCGGGGTCGGCGTTTTCGTTATTTCAGGTTCCGGACTCGGCGTTTCTGTTATCTCAGGTTTCGGTATCGGTGTCGCCGTCAGGGTTGGTACCGGCGTTGCTGTCGAAGCCGGACTCGGGGTTGCCGTCGAGGTTGGTACCGGCGTTGCCGTCGGAGCCGGACTCGGGGTTGCCGTCGAGGTTGGTACCGGCGTTGCCGTCGGAGCCGGACTTGGGGTTGCCTTCGGAGATGGTACCGGCGTTGCCGTCGGAGCCGGACTCGGGGTTGCCGTCG
>JAFYMC010000016.1 GCA_017556805.1 Lachnospiraceae bacterium
CGGTACATCGCATCAAAGCTGCGATTGTCGTCGATTTCAAACTGCTCATCGCCTTTGACACTGTCATCTTCCTTCCCGCTGTATTTGCTTTCGTGGTCACCGATACCGGTGGATACCCCTGCGGAAACCTTGGTGGCTGCGATTTTTACGATACCGTTCCGGAACCCCGCACTCTCCCGGGAGGATACGGTAATCCCCACAAAAGGCAGGAAAATACGGTAAGCACAAAGAATCTGGCAGAGCTGCACCTCTCCCACATCCAAAGGACTTATCTTATCGTTATTGACAATGGGACGAAGTCTCGGACAAGACAGGGACATTTCCGCATGAGGATATTTCCGTTGCAGGTAATACACATGAAGCGCACTTGCCAGAGCATCCTTTCTAAAATCGGACAAGCCCAACAGTGCAGAAAATGCAACACCGCGCATACCGCCCCGCAAAGCACGTTCCTGTGCATCAAAGCGATACGGCCAGACCCGCTTATGACCCAGCAGGTGAAGGGTCTCATATTTGTCCGCATCGTAGGTTTCCTGAAATACGGTTACATAATCCGCGCCACACTCATGAAGGTAGCGATACTCGTCGGTATTGACCGGATAGATTTCCAATCCCACCATACGGAAATATTTCCGTGCCAGCTTACAAGCCTCACCGATATATTCCACATCACTCTGCCCACGACTCTCGCCGGTAAGAATCAGAATCTCTTCCATGCCGGAATCGGCAATTACCTTCATTTCATGCTCAATCTGCTCCGGATTCAGTTTCATGCGGTTGATGTGGTTGTAGCAATTAAATCCGCAGTACACGCAGTAGTTTTCGCAGTAATTGGCGATGTACAGAGGGGTAAAAAGATATACCGTATTCCCGAAATGCTTACTTGTCTCCAAGCGTGCCCTCTGTGCCATTTCTTCCAAAAAAGGCTCTGCCGCAGGAGAAAGAAGTGCCTTAAAATCCTCCACGGAACAGGTTTCATGGTCAAGGGCCGCCCGGACATCACGGGCAGTGTAGACCGAATAGTCAAAAGAGTTCCTCTGCTCCATAACCTGCCGGCAGACATCAGATTCAATAATTTCCATCCCCGGCAAATATTCCATATGATTTTTACGGCTGGACGGATCTGTTTCCAGTCGGTGTTTTTTCTCAAGCGCTGCCGGTGACAGATGCTCGGAGTCTACAAAAAATTGATTTTCCATACGCCTCACTCCTTAATCCCGCAAGAAACCGGTCAGAGGATCGGAAGCCGAAGCACCACGTGTCAACACCCGGCCCAGGCCGGACAAATATGCTTTTCTTCCGGCTTCAATGGCCTGACGGAATGCAGATGCCATCATAGGCAAATCACCGGCTGTTGCGAGAGCCGTGTTTGCCATAATCGCTGCAGCGCCCATTTCCATGGCTTCGCAAGCCTGGGAAGGTCTGCCGATACCCGCGTCTACGATAATCGGTAAGTCAATCTCATCAATGAGAATCTGAATAAACTCCTTGGTTGCAAGGCCCTTGTTGGAACCGATTGGAGAAGCCAAAGGCATAATGGTAGCAGCACCGGCATTTACCATATCACGGGCAGCATTTAAATCCGGATACATGTACGGCATAACCACAAAACCCTCCTTTGCAAGGATTTCGGTTGCTTTGATGGTCTCCTGATTGTCCGGAAGCAAGTACTTGGTATCTCGCATGATTTCTACTTTCACAAAATTGCCGCAGCCCAATTCTCTGGCAAGGCGTGCAATACGAACCGCTTCCTCTGCAGTTCGCGCACCGGAGGTGTTCGGCAGCAGCGTAACCCCTTCCGGAATGTAGTCTAAAATATTTTCCTGTTCCTTTGTGTTAGCTCGTCTTACCGCAAGTGTGATAATCTCCGCACCGGCATCCTTTACGGCAGCTTCAATAAGCTTCATAGAATACTTGCCGGAGCCTAAAATAAAACGGGAACGAAATTCGTGTCCGCCGATGATTAATTTGTCTTCGTTTCTCATACTGTGTCCTTCTTTCTTATCCTTCTTATTTTCTTATACTTCGTATTCGCCTGCCAGAATCCGCAGGACCGTTTGTGCCTGATGTGCGGCGCAAAGCATCACCCGCGGTGCAACAAGACCGATGGTATCCGCCACATCACTGACTTCATCGCCGCAAAGATAAAACCGTTTTCCTATCTTTCGTGTCTTAATGGTATTGGGCGTATCCATCCCAGCCATGCCGGACGCCGCAACCAGAAAATAGCCCGGCAGTTGCTCCAGTACACCGTTTACCAGCATCGCCTTGGCTTCTGCATTGTCCAAGGCTTCGCAGACAATATCCGCATCTTTAAGGTACGTTGTGAGGTTATCCTCCGAGAGCTTCACTGTAATTGTTGTGATTTCCGTATAGGGTGCAATCTCAGCAAGATTATCCGCCAGGGCATCTGTCTTATAAAGCCCGATTTGATTCGCCTTGTATTGCTGACGGTGCAGATTCGTAATATCCACCTTGTCATAATCAATCAAAATGAGTTTGCCTACGCCTGCTCTTGCTAACGCAATGGCAATATTGGACCCCAGGCCGCCCAAACCGCACACCGCCACCGTAGCTTCGGAAAACCGTCTCTGTAGCTCCGCTCCGTGCCGTTCTGCCAGCGCATCCATCCATTCCTTCTTTTTAGGTATCAATCAACCACCTCCTACAAAACTGACAATTTCCAAACAATCGCCATCGCGAAGAACAGTGACATCATACTGTGATTTAAACACAATGTCGCCGTTCCTTTCTACGGCAATCCGCTTGGGATCGTAATTCGTTGTCGCCAGATACTCCGTCACTGTCTTTCCCGCAATATCCAACTCCGTACCGTTTACCTTTACCACAATTTCACCTCCCTTCAAGCAAGCTTGCACCGATGACTCTATGCTCACTTTGCCTGATTTCTTGCGTGCAGGCTGTGCTTTGCACTCCCACACCTCGCGACATTGTCGCTCGGTCGTGGGCGCGCTCGCATCTCGTCACCGGTCTTCAAGCAAGCTTGCACCGATGACTCTATGCTCACTTTGCCTGCACGCAAAAAACGGGAAACTCCGATTTGGTAGTTTCCCGTAAGCCTTACAGAATTTTCCCTACGTTGGCATTATCCAAATCAGGTTCATGGGTCGAAGGTTACACCTTCCTCTCAGCCTGTCAATACAAGCTCCCCTGCGATTTTAGTTGTAAAATAAAAGACAGGAGACAACCTATTAGGGATGCCTCCTGTAAAAAATCCTTGTGTATGACTTCCTACGACGGCATTATCCGTATCAGGTATAGGGTCGAAGTTTGATTACTTCCTCTCAGCCTGCCATCACAAGCTCCCCTGTTTTTATTTCGTTGTTATTATACACCCGACGTTGCGAAAATGCAAGAGGGAATCACACGTTTCTTCTTGTCACTATAAGCATTATAAAACAATCTCCACATGCGCCCCGTCTGCACTGTCAACCTCTACAAGCTTCCAGCTCTTGTGGTTCCTTTTGTAAGCTTTTACTTCTTTTATTAGTGCCCGCAATTGCTTTTTGGAAATATTCGTTCCTTCCTTTTGAGCTCTTCTTGCTATAAAACCTGCCGTCATCCTATTGAAAACCAATCCGAGAGGAATCCTGAACTTCCATTTCTTCCCCGACTCTTCTTTTATGTATATTCTCATAAGCTACTCCACAAAGATGCGTACGGTATCGCCTTCACCGGATTCCACTTCCATGAGATTTCCCATAACGCCATGATGTACCAAATTCACAATCTGCTCCAAATCAATGTTCTTTAATGCACTGTTTCCGGAAACCTGCGGAAGATCCATGCCCATTTCCACTGCAACCAGCACCAACGCCATCGGAATATTCATCCTGACATGGTCACCGTTACAACTGTCTACAACAAAGCGAATCATCATCTCCTTAATATCCTTGCGCTCTTCCGGAGCAAGGACTCTTGCAACAGGTGCTGTTTCTTCTTTCCCGGATAACAGCTCATCTACCGTTACACCCAAAATCTTTGCCAGCTTCGGAAGCGATGTAATATCCGGGCAGGTCTGGTCGTTTTCCCATTTACTTACTGCCTGTGCACTTACCTCCATCTTTTGAGATAATTCTTCCTGTGTCATTCCCTTCTCTTTTCTAAGAGTTGCAATTCTTTTTCCGATTGTCATTTCCATAAATTAAGTCCTCCTTTAACAAAATTCCTATTTTTAGTTACGTGGCCACAAGAGCTTTTACAATCTGTTCCCTCTGCTCTTGTCCACATCTTACCATGCAATACTCTTAAAAAAAATGGAACAAAGGTTGAAAATCGGCCTTTTTTCTCCCCTATTGGTTGTTTTTTCACCCAACCATCGGTTGAAATGACCTCTTACATACAAATATACACGTTTACTGTCCCGAAACCAAGCAATGGGATGTTGCATTAGGGAATTGTCCTTTTAAAAATTCTTCCAGCATTTCTCACGTAGAAATGCACCGATAATCTCCAAAGGAGCACCCTCGTAATACTCTACTAACAGTTTTTTAAATTCCGGTACTTCCTTTTCCGGGATTACTAAAAATCCGCTTCCATGTGCTATCAAATAGTGATTCGCAAAGATAACAGACGCCCTCTTATTCCCGTCCTTAAATACTTGTGTTTTCATACAATACATGCACAACTCAATTGCGACATCAATCGGTTCTTTCGCCTGCTCCTTGATTTCATTGATTCGTTCCATTACCACTGACTCAATCGGAATCGGCGGCACATAGCTTGTTCCGCCGATTTGTACCGGAATTCCCCTGATACGGCCGCCATCATAAAAGAATCCTTCGTTTACCAGCTTTGCAATATGACAAAGCATGTGATAGTTACTTTCACTTTGAATGACATCTCTATCCAAAATAAATTCCCATGCATGCTTTAAGTTAAGAATCTTCTGAACATCAGTTGCGGATACACCGTTTACCTTTCCGTTCTCAATGATATCCTCTGTCTGTGGAAATGATGTTGCTACACCTTCCAATACTGCCTGATCATAGATGTTTGCTTTCATATTTGCTCTGGCAAAATCCAAATTCTGTAACACTCTGACTGAAAGCTCTCTGTCTTCATACCCACGGTTCACTAATTCTTTGTTGATTTTACGGACAGCTTTATTCAATTCTTTTTGTTCCCTGGCATTACGCAACAGCAACTGGTACAGCTCGTCCGAATATACATCTACATAAATAGATGTCAATTTGCCTGCTACTCTTTTACGGACATATAAATACTTCGCCCCACCTACTTCCTTAATCTCCGGATTCCCGTCATAAGGCATTAAATTAAGCCGGGCTTGTATATCTGCTCTCTGCTGTAACAACTCCTGAATCTCCGTATAATTTGCACTCATTTTGCGACACCTCTTTTCATTTAGGGAACTTTTATACATTATATTATACGCAAAAGTCCCCTAATTAGCAAGAAAAATTTAGGGAACTTTTCAACACATTTATGTGCAGAAACGTTCCCTAAACAGTGTAGTTCCTTTTATCAGGAGGAACATTGCTATTTCCCGCAATAAACTTTGATGGCTTCACTCACAAACTCCGCCGTATCGTCCCCGTTCTTATCAATATTTTTCTTAAAGCGTTCATCCAGGACATACATCTGCCCGAGCCCTGCCAAAATCTCGTTGGTACAATGGTAATAATTTTCGGTAATATGGTTCTGCAATTTTTTCACAAGGTTCTGTACTTCGGCAGAATCAGGCCCTTCCCCGTTTTTCCTGCATGCCGCAAACTCTGCAAAGATATCATTCATTTCCTCTATAAGGTTATTCCACTTCTCTTTTGAATACCCCTTTGTTTTCTCTGCGTGCTCCTTGTAGGCGTCGGTTTTGCTCCATTTTGCCTTAGCTTCATCCTTGTATTGTTCAAATTCGCTGTTATCAAATGCACCCATCACGTTTTCTCCTTTCATGGCATCGTCAACGGCAGAAATCAGCCGCTCCAATCGCTCTTTTTTTAGTATGAGCAGTTTCTTTTGCTCTTTCAATGCCTTACTTGTATCGTAGCCCGGAGATGACAAAATCTCGCCAATGCTCTTTAAAGGAAAGTCCAATTCACGGTAAAAGAGAATCTCCTGCATACGAAGAAGGGAGTTTTCGTCATAAAAACGATAGCCTGTCTGCTCGTCAACATAGGCAGGCGAAAGCAATCCTATTTCATCGTAATAATGGAGAGTGCGCACACTCACCCCCGTAAAATCGGCAAATTCTTTAATCTGCAGTTTCATTGTTATCACCTCATAAAACAAAGTATACGCTATGACGTAACGTGAGAGTCAAGGGCTATTATAAAAATTTAGGGAACTTTTGATACGTTTTTTATCTCAAAATGTTCCCAAAACAAATATGCCATACCTATCACTCTGTAATAACATCAAATAACTCCGAAAGTTCTTCACAACACACCTTGCCTTCTACCCTCTTATGTACAAGTACCGGCTTCATCCCGGCATTTAAGCCTCCTTCATAATCCGCCACCTGATTATCCCCGATCATATAGCACACTTCCGGCCTTCCCGCTTGTGTCATTGCATATTCAAACATCTCTTTCCGCGGCTTATCGTATCCCACACTTGCGGAAATAAAATAGCCAGCGATCTCTTCATCCAGTCCGAGGCGTAGAAATACCTCCCGAAGCTCCGGAAAATTATTGGAAATAATATAATGCTTGTAGCCCTTTTCGCTGAACTGCCGTAACACCTTCTTTGCCTCGGGATAAGCTTCATACTCATAACTTATCACATTCTTTCGGAACGCGTTACACACAGATTCCTCATCGGTTGGACTCACGCCCTGTTCTTCACAAAACACACGCATTCCACCAAGCAACCGTTCCCACCACTCTTCTCCGTTTGCATCGCCGTGGTCCTCTTCCGGCTTATTCCAGGAGCAAGCCCCCTTTAAAAAGCTCTTTACCGCATCCTCCGAAACAGGGTAGCCGAATTCCTGAAGCGCCCTCAACAAGGAACACTTAAAAGACTCGTTATCATGCACCAAAGTACCGTCGCAGTCCCAGAAAATCGCTTTCTTCACTTGATTTGCCATTTGTCCCATCACCTTATCTCCTTTAATTTTCATCCCGTAAAACATCAACACCGCCGGCAAATCGATTTCCGAAAACCTCTTTTCGTCAATCATCTTTTGAACTTCCTTGCGTCCCGCCCAATGTACATCAATTTTATCACACCGTTATTTCGATCTGATTTCCTTCAATCCCAACAATACAACTTTCATAATAACCATCGCCCGTTGTCCTTGGTCCGCTGATAACAGCATATCCGTCATTTTTCAATTCTTCTGTCAGCGCATCCACCGCTGCTTTACTTCCGAGACGAAACGCAATATGAATATATCCCGTTTGATTCAATGCCTTTTCATCATCCTTCATCTGTGGTCGGTTCATAATTTCCAATCTGGCGCCATCTTCAAAACTTAGGAAGTAGGAACGAAAATCCGTTACTTTATTATGATATCCCTCATTGGATGTCGCATTAAAATATTTGATAAAAAATTCCTTCGTTGCTTCTAAATCATTCACGTACATTGCAATATGCTCTATTCGCATTATTTACCTCCACAAAGTTCATCGCAATAATATCTTGTCACAACAATCCCTCTAAATCTCTTCCTTAAAAATATCTTTATAGCCTTCCCCAAAAATCTCATTGGCATTTGTCACAACCATAAACGCTATCGGGTCTTCGCTTTTTACAATATCCCGGACTTCTGCGCCCAAACGGTTCGGAACTGCCGTAAATACCACACGCTTTTCCTTTCCGGTGAAACCACCCTGTCCCTGCAAATAGGTCACGCCCACATCCAATTCCGCCATCAAACGGGCTGCGATTTGCTCCGGTTTTTCCGTAATAATAAACAGCATTTTCGCCACATCTCCGCCGTAAAGCACATAATCCAGTGCCTTACCGCAGACTACGACCGTCAGCAACGCATAGAATGCCACCTCAATATTTTTGAACACCAGCGCGGAAAGACTGACAATCAAAATATCCGTGCACAAAAACAGAAACCCTGTCTTCAAATGACGATATTTCCGGCGCAGAATTTTCACAATAATGTCAGTGCCGCCGGTTGTGGCTCCGGCTCTGAAAATCAAGCCCACACCGATGGCAATGAAAACTCCCCCGATAACACCCGCAATCAGTAAATCATCCGTCAACGCCCCAATGGGACTTAACAGGTTTGTAAACACAGATACCAACAAAACGGCATATGCGGTTTTTGCAATAAACCGAATTCCAAACTTCCAGATTCCAAGTAAAACAAGGGGCAGATTCAGCAAAAAATATAAAGTACCGGTCTCAATATTTACCAGACGATTTAAAATCACCGCAATACCGGTAACCCCGCCCGGAGCCAGCTGATTCGGGTCCAAAAACAAACTGATTCCTACGGCGTAGATTAAGGTTGCTACCGTGATTAAGAGTAAACTTTTTATTTCATGAATGATTTTCTTTTTCATAAACGCCCTTCCTTTAAACAAGAATCGGTAATTTACAGCTTTATCTCATAGTATTGGCTGATTCTGCCTTCGTTATAATTATCGTTTTCAGCCACCAACACTCCGCCACACTTTTTAATGACAGCTACGGACGGCAGGTTGTCCTTATAGCATCCCAGCAACACCTTGGCCTTTCCCTTTTCTTTGCAGACAGAAAGGGCATAACGAAGCATGGTGGTGGCATAGCCCTTATTTCGTTCGGACGGTCTTACGCCATACCCGATGTCACCGATTTCTTGCGTAAGGCTTTCCGGCAATTCGTAACGGACGCTCAATAAGCCCACAAGTTTGTCATTCTCAAAGCAAAGATACAATAAGTATTTGCCCCATCCTTCCTCCCCAACGGAAGCGCTTCTTTGTATCTTTTCTACCCAATCGATATATTCGGAAGCCGGTAATCCATGACTTGCACTGATGCCTGTTTCGTTGTTGTCGTAGTGCTCCTGCATGTATTCCTGCAAGATATTTTTATCGATTAATTCCGGAAGTCTGTAAATCATTTCATCACCTCAAATCTAAATTCGTCTACTTGAAAATCTACACAATCTTCTTGTCTATAGGATTCAGCTAGCAAAGAAAAAGTCCGCCAAGCATAACAAGACATGCCACCATACTACAAAATAATGCAACATAAAGCTGACTTTCTTCTGCCCTCTTGTCAATCTTTTCCTGCAATTCAGCCCGTTCCATTGGGTCTTCAGAATGGATTTCTTCATCCGTACGGCAGGGAATAAATCCAAACAATGGTATCAATACTATTAATAATGCTCCTATCTTTGAACCATATTTTCCATTCCCCACATGATAAAGAGCATTGTTATTTATTACATCTGACCAAAATAACCAAATACAAAAACTGATAAGCATTCCAATAACTACTGTCAAAATTCGAATGGTTTTTAGCTGCTTTGAGTTAAGTTTTTTCATTTGTATACTTCTTCCTTTCTATCGCTTCAACAAATTCAGCTTTCCCATCCCCTACGAATTGAAAGTTGCCTAAATATTTTTTATCATTAAATACCTGCTTCCCTGGTCTTCATATATTCCGTATCCAAGTCGCTCATATAATCGAAAGGCTGCCGTATTTGACTTTTCTACATGGAGACAAATCGCAGAAATATGTATCTCCTTTGCGTAGCCTTCCGCCTTCCGAATTAATTCCGTTCCTATCCCGCTATTTCTATATTGCTTTGTCACCGACAAATCATCCAAATAGATGTACTCCTCATCCTCGTGATGTACCTCAATGGATAAGAAAGCAATAATCTTCTCCCCATCAACTGCAATACATACCCATTCATCACGACCATCAAAGAACCTATCTAAGTCTCCCTCGGAATATCCATTCACCCGGTCTGTATTATAAATGGTCTGCAGCATTTCAATAAACAACTCGTTAATTCTATCACTGTCTTTCTTTTCTGCTTTTCGAAATGTCCAACTCATACAATTCAACCTCTCCGTAAAATATGTTATATCTATATACCCCCTTATTTCCGTATCTTCTCCAACTTTTCCTGCGTAAGAGGACAAATCTCTTCTTTTTCCATCCAATAAATCTGCCCTATCTGTGTAATCACTTCTTTCGTTACAAAAATTGCGCTTTCATCCGTCATAAGGCACACCGGAAGTTCCATGGAAACCTGCTTCAAATCCTCTAATAATTTGCCCTCAAAAGGATAATGTGCCTTAACCGTAATATTCGCAAATCCCAATCCTTCGTAAGGCACAGAGGATTCATATATATCAACCGTAGGTCCTCCCATATTCATAGCACCGGCACTTACCCCCAATATCACCGCACTGCTTTGGCGTATCTCATTCAGTATCCCCTTATCACACATCAACTTAAATTGTAATGTTGCATTCCCGCCCATAAGGAAAATACAGGATGCTTCGCGGATTAACCTTACTGCATCCTCTGATTCCGTTCGGTTGTCAATCACGTAATGCATTGCAAACGGCATATTTTTCTCTTCAAACATCCTATGCATTCCATGCGAATCATCATCATTTTGTGAATAGTTATCCGGTTGACAACTAACAAACACAAGACTCTCCCGAACTTCCAATTTTTTCTTAAGAACCTCTGCTATTTCATCCGTAAAATGACGTGTCGGAAATCCGCTAAAAAATCCCAATAATTTTGCATTCATAAATCTTCCCTCCAAAATCTGTTTCGCCCATCAACTTCAAAATTACACAGTTCAAACTTGTCTTACTCCACCACAAAATCCGTCCATTCCACACGATTATATACCATAACATCATTGGGCTTACTCATTCCAATTTTTTCATAAAAAGGAATTGCATTTTCATTCACACAAGTATACATGATGATATTGTCTTCTCCACCTGCCAGCTCATGCAACTTGCGAACCAGTGCTTTTCCAATCCCTTTTCCCATATATTCCCGAACCACTCCCAAATCGGTGATAAAAAGCCAGTATGCAAAATCCGTTATTCCAAAACATACCCCTATAATATCATTACATTCATTTCTTGCAACAAGACTAATCGAAGCTTTCTTCACTAATGTCTCGATTCGTTCTTCAAACCTTTCTTTCGGATATTGGGAACCTAAATCCGTATGCTTCAAAAACTCAATATACTCCGTTGCGGTCAAGCGTTCTTCTTTTATTATGTATTCCATATCATTACCTCTAAATCAGTCGTTATACTCAGTTCACCAACTCATCAAATCTCCTTCTGCAAGATTCAATAAACTCATATAATCCATGTTCTACATTTTCCTCAAGCCAGCGCAGTGTTCTCTCTAAAATCTCAACCTCAGCCTTGATCTCGATATCTTCTATTGGTAATTTTTTCCCCATCCGAACAATATCACCATAACATTCCTTCCCTCTTACATAATGCTTCAGATTGGCAGTCCATAGCTTAAGAATATGCATATACTTGTTGTTCTTTTCGGATGCCTGTTGCTTCGTAACCGTAGTACAATGCGGCATAGCACAACAACACAAATCAGCCATCAAAAACGGATTCTTCTCATCGATTGCTATCGATACAATATATCGTTCCGGGATAAGACTCGGGGCATAATCACTGTAATAAATTGTGAGTTTCCCTTTTAATAATTCTACAAGTTCTAACATAAACTGGCCGTTATCATATCCGGAAACATCGATTTCAATATCAATATCCGACAACTCATCATAGGTATCTGTGGCCAAGCTCCCGTAAATACTACATTTCCTCACCACAGGGATTTCATTTAAAAAGGCAATGATTTCATTGGCTGTATCTCTTAATGATTTAGACATATTGTTATCCTCTTACCTAAAATATCATTTCAAAAATCTTATTTGCGCATTCCGATAGCGTCATAAAATGGGTATCCACCGTCAAGTCATATCCCTCTTTCGGAAACAAATAGGTATACGATGCTTCAGCAGAACCCGGGCATCTGTCACCTCGCTCTTGCTCCCTTTTTCGAATTATCTCTAACGGACATGTCACATCTACCAACCATAAACGATTGGGGCTCACCGTCTCCTTTAATTGATTGAAAATCCGCTCACTGGTAATCACATGGTCTATAATCACACCTTCGTTTTCCTGAAACATTTGCATGACTTTTTTACAAAGAGAACCGGAAATCTCAAATACATCGTCTTCGTATATTACCTCTTCCGATGTCATCCTTAGAAAATCATCAATGGAAACAATTTCATACGTTTCACTTGCTTTTTCTTCTATCAACGCTTGTAATGCTTTTGCTAACGTAGATTTTCCACTACTGGAAGAACCATTCAGCAATATCATCTGTTTTCTCATTGTTGTTTTGTCCTTTAAATAAAGATTTTACTCCACGCAGAATTCATCAACTTACTTCTTTTTTGCTCCAGAAAACTAGAATTTTGGCGTGCTTTTAACAACTAAGTTTTATTATCAAATAGCATTCAACTGCCCTATCAAATAGCAGTTGTTGTTTACTTTTTCCTTTTCTAAATCAGAATACCATTTTTCAATATCTTTTATAGCACTTTTTGCATTGTCCGAATACACAAGACCTAATGTTTTCATCTCATCATTCCAGAATATTACACTACTATTTTCTATCCAAATATATGTAAATCTCTCTTCTGCAACTAAAATGTCTTTGCTCAAACTCTTCTCTGTAATATCACTCAATTCAACGGATACTCTACTTCCATCTGAAGCAACATAATTTTGTAATGCATATTCAGCAATTGCCTCATATGAGGATATTCTTCCCTCATAATATTTCGTTCTATCGTATTCACACGAACAAAGCATTATGCAAAGTACACATACTAAAATAATAACCAATTTTATCTTCATTTTTCCCTCCACCAAATTCAATTCTGCTTTACGCATTATTGTCTAAATATGTTTTCAAAAACTTCAATATTTCCATACTACAATCTACCACCCGGTTGTGTGCATAACTGCGATTACAGGAAAAGTATCCAAAATATCCCCATGGATCCTTCACCTGTGGGCCCCAGTCCCACAAACCACTCTCTCCTGCTTGCTCCAGCAGCCAATCCACCGAACCTTCCAAATAAATCTTAGACCCTTTAAATTGGTTGATATAGTTGAATGTGTGAAACCAACGTCGCATCTTATTATTCCGAAACTCTTGTGGCAAATCGTAAGGTGTTTTATCCCAGAAATAGCCATGAACACTTGCATGTCCGCCCAAATGGCGAAGCATTGCATCTTCTATCTCAGGCGACACCTGTTCACGACGTTTCAATATCAGTTCGCTCTGCATAGGCACCAATCTGGCCTCTCTTGTAAGAAACACTTCATGCTGTGCAGCCTTATCCTCCTCATAACAATACTCCCCGCTGCCATATGCTCTATTTGCGATATAATGCCACTGCTTATAGGTATCGTCACATTCCGCTGTGTACGGGGAAATACCTTCCAGCAGATTACATACGATTGCCTGTTGCCAAGGAAATGCACGCTCGTTCTTTTCAAACACCTTTTCCCTTGTGGTTCCATCCAAAAAGGAAAGCAAATATTCCTTTGCCATAAATAGAATGTCCCGATCTTCTTCTGTCAGACCGATATACCGGCATCTTTCAATACCCGTAGCAGATGTTGGTATTTTCGCTTTCACGGAATAATCTTTGGACCGTAACGGTCCCCAACCGCCATATTCATCCTGCAGCTGATACATTTCTTCCACAATATCACTTTTCAGAAATTCCTTGCGTAGTTCCGTCAATGTTTTATCATCATAAGGGGTATCTAACAAAGAAAACAAAATATTGTATCTTACAGCAGGATACTCACAAAATTCATATAATGCTAATGCATGCTTTCGGAATTCCTCTTTTGTCATACTGCACCCCCTAAGTTAATCATTAGCAAAACATGTCTAAACTTCATTTTGTCTCTCTTCTTTATACAAAAAATCTACTATCATCTTTTTTTCATTCTCTGTCAAAAAATGCATATGTCCTCTTGATACTAATAGATATGTAGTACAATTATCTATTATCTTCTTTGCTCTAGGTATTACGTGTTTCGCTGGAAACAGACAATCCTTTTCTGCCGCCATAACCAATGTTGGCGCCTTGCATTTTTCCATATCTTCGGCTTTCACATTACTTGGCATTCCGGTCTTAACTCTTGAAAAAACAATACTCAATTTTGCGGTTTCAAAAATATCATCAGTAATATTTTCCTCAACAATCGCCATAGGCAACATGCATTTTCTTAACCATTTATCTTTATGTGTAATCCAATACATAATCATCGGAAGCATCATATTCATACTTTTAATCGCAGGAGCATTACTTATTCCTGAAGGAACATACAATACCACTTTTTCCATCTTCTGAGGAGCAACACACATTGTTTTTGCGATTATTCCAGCACCAAAAGAACCTCCAAAGCAAGAGATACTCTCATAACCAAGTTTTTCTATCACTTCAGTTGCCCATTTCCCATAATCATTATTTTGGTGAGATAAACTAACTTCTGCACTTTTTCCCGGATGCCCAATAGTATCAACCGCATAAATATGAAAATCCTTCATAAGAAAATCACATGCCAATAAATTGTATGCCGTAGTGGCATTCCCACCATGAAACACAAGCAAAGGACTACCGGATAAATTACCAGTTTCAATCAGATGCGTTTTTCCAAAAGAAGTATCAATATATATATCTTCATATTTCACATTTAATCTTTTTAATTGATTTTCATAAAGGGCTAAAATTGCCTCTTTCCCCTTTTCTGACTTGTATATCCCCATGTTTATTCCTTCTCTTTTCTTAAGAAACTTCAAATTCCATTCTCTACTCCATCGTCAAAAAACATCCTATACAAGTGTTTCTCGATCCCGCTTATTATATAAAAAACGACGTACCTCCATAATCTTGTTGGAGCCTTCGTCGTCAATCACAACATAATAAACAACAAAATTTTTTACATAAATTCGGTAGTACTTATATCGTCTTTCCTTCGCGGAATGATAAGGTTCAAACGACTCCGCAACAGGCAACCGCTCCAATATTGCTTGCTCAACAGCATCCAACAAATCATTCGCAGCCTTTTCATTATGTAACGTTTCTGCAATATACACTACCTTTTGCTCCAAATCTTCATAGAAAAGCGATAAATACCTTAGCACATATTGTATATCAGCCATTCACCCTCCTCCGGAGCTTTCCAAAGACTTCCTCATGCGTATATCTTTCCTCATTCTCTGAAGCATATCTGTCTGCCTCATCAAGTGCAGCCTCAAGACCATCTGTAAGTCTGGAATATGCTTCCAAACTCAGAACCACCATCGCACCATACCCATTCTTAGTTAAATATACTGGTTCTCCGCCACCAACTGCCTTTTCAATATCTGGAAACTTATTTCTCAAATCAGAAACCGGTCTTATCTGTATCATAATATGCCTCCTTATCAGAACTTTATCATAATTTTATCTTTATAATTCTATTATACCTCGTATAAACCTTTTTATCAAGCGTAAACATCAAAGTTTTCCTCTCCCTATTATATCACACTGACTTTGAACATTCCACCTATATCTCCCTTCCCCCGCAGCATGTATGCGGCTCCCCATTCTTCCCTGCTTTGCGTGCGCCGTTTCCAAAGACCAAGAGACTTCCGCTGTGGCATAGTATCTTGGAACTTTACGCAGGATGTTAGTCGTTCTTATTGTTCCGTTCTTTCCACAACAACGCTCAGACAAGGATGTCTGAGCGAGGTCGCCACGCAACAAGGAGGTTGTGTCAGACCGGTTGCGTACCTTTTTCAAAATCCTTGACGGAACAATTAGAAAAGACTTCATCCGGAGTACGAGACAAGAGACTATGCCACAACGGAAGTCTCTGCCCTTTTATCCCCACACGCAAAGCATAAGAAAACCCCACGCCGCATACTGCTGCGTGGGGTACCTCTTACAATCTCTTCTCCGCCAGTCCGATTCGAACCAATGAACGGCGCAGAGCCAGCTCTGCTCTCGTCATATTTACGTCCGAATCGCCGCTCTTTAAGCGACGCTCTGCGCGGATTTGCGCTTCCTTTGCGCGGTTTAAATCAATCTCTTCCGGCCACTCGCACGACTCTGCGAGAATGGTGACATGGTCCTGCATAATTTCTACAAAACCGGAGTGCATGGCTGCCTGACGGTCGCCTTCCGGGCCTCCTTTGATGTTTAATACGCCAGGGACTAAGATAGCGGTGAGCGGGATATGGTCCTTAAGGACACCCATCTCGCCTTCCGTGGTCCGAAGCTCTACCATTTCCACATCAGCATCGTAGAAGATTCTGTCCGGAGAAATTATTTTTAATCGAAACAGTCTGCCTGTATCTGCCATAGTTTCTCCTTTCCCTGCAAAGTCGCTTATTTATTGTTTACTCTTGCAAGCACGTCGTCGATGTTACCTGCATTGAGGAAGAAACCTTCCGGAATATCGTCGTGCTTTCCTTCGAGGATTTCCTTGAAGCCCTGGATGGTCTCGGAAATCGGTACGTAACGTCCCGGAAGACCGGTAAATTGCTCCGCAACGTGGAACGGCTGGGACAGGAAACGCTGTACCTTTCTTGCTCTTGCTACCAAAAGCTTGTCGTCCTCGGAAAGCTCGTCCATACCGAGAATTGCAATAATATCCTGCAATTCCTTGTACTTCTGAAGAATTTCCTGTACGCCGCGGGCTACCTGATAGTGCTCCTCACCTACGATACGCGGGTCAAGGATACGGGAGGTAGACTCAAGCGGGTCTACTGCCGGATAAATACCAAGCTCTACGATGGAACGGGACAATACCGTGGTTGCATCAAGGTGTGCGAAGGTGGTTGCCGGAGCCGGGTCCGTAAGGTCATCCGCCGGCACGTAAACTGCCTGTACGGAAGTAATGGAACCGTTCTTCGTGGATGTAATACGCTCCTGCAGAGCACCCATCTCCGTCTGTAAGGTCGGCTGGTAACCTACTGCGGACGGCATACGTCCAAGCAATGCGGATACCTCGGAACCTGCCTGGGTAAAACGGAAGATGTTATCGATAAAGAGTAAGACGTCCTTTCCGGACTTATCACGGAAGTACTCCGCCATGGTAAGGCCGGTCAGACCTACTCTCATTCTTGCTCCCGGCGGCTCGTTCATCTGTCCGAATACCATGGTGGTCTTCTCGATAACGCCGGACTCAATCATTTCGTAATAAAGGTCATTTCCTTCACGGGTACGCTCGCCTACACCGGTAAATACGGAATAGCCGCCGTGCTCCGTTGCAATGTTGGTAATCAGCTCCTGGATAAGAACCGTCTTACCTACTCCTGCACCGCCGAACAAACCGATCTTACCACCCTTCTGATACGGACAGAGAAGGTCAACGACCTTAATACCGGTCTCTAACATTTCGGTCTGCGTGGACTGCTCCTCAAACTTCGGAGCAGGTCTGTGAATCGGATAATATTCCACTCCTTCCGGAGCATCCTTTTCATCAATCGGATTACCGAGTACGTTGAACATTCTTCCGAGGGTCTTTTCTCCTACCGGAACCGAAATCGGAGCACCGGTTGCCAGTGCGTCCATACCGCGCACCAAACCGTCCGTCGGTCCCATGGCGATACAACGAACCGTATCGTCACCGAGATGCTGTGCAACCTCCACCACAAGAACATCACCGTCCTGCTTGGTTACCTTAATTGCCTCGTATATTTCCGGAAGATTGCCCTCCGTAAACTTAATATCCAAAACTGCACCGATAATCTGAGTGATTTTTCCAAGTTTATTTTCTGCCAACTTTTCTTTCACTCCTTTCTAACCTATTGCATTCGCGCCTGCGATAATTTCTGTTAATTCCTGCGTAATGGAGCTCTGACGGGCTCTGTTGTACTTCAGACCCAAATCAGCAATCATCTCCTCCGCATTGCCGGTCGCCGAATCCATTGCCTGCATTCTTGCACCGTTCTCACTGGCAAGTGCCTGCACCAGACCGCCGTAAATCAAACTGTTGATGTACTTCGGAATAATGAGCTCCAAGGCCTCTTCCGCCTCCGGCTCATAATTCATCAGTGTAAGAGCATCCTCTGCCTTCTCCTCTTCCGCACCGGTCTCCTCAAAGGCCACCGGAAGCAGGCGGATAAAGGTCGGAATGTGACTTACCGTATTCTTAAACACGGTATAGGCAAGATAAATCTCACTGATTTTCCCTTCTGCGAAATCGGACAGCACCTGCTTGCCGATTTCGGAAGCATCGGAGAACAGCGGCTCGTTCATTGCTTCGGAATAATCCTTCGCGATGCTATAGCCTCGTCTCGCCAGTCCGTCACGTCCCTTACGTCCTACGGCATAAATCACCACGTCATCCTTACTCATACCGCTCTCCGTTACAAGCTTCATAACATTGGAATTGTATCCGCCGGCAAGGCCACGGTTGGAGGTAATCACGATGATACCCTTCTTGCCCTCGCCTACGCCGTTTAAATACGGATGGTCAATGTTACCGGACTTTTTCAACATAGATTTTACGGTAGCGTACATCGCATTGAAGTACGGCTGCGACTCTTCCGCACGCGCTTTTGCTTTTTGCAGCTTTACGGTAGCAACAAGCTTCATTGCCTTCGTAATCTGCCCTGTGCTTTGAATACTTTCCTTGCGTCTTTTAATGTCACGCATGGATGCCATAACGTATCACCTACACTTTCTTTGCGCTGTGCGAATTATTTAAATTCCTTCTTAAACTCTTCGATTACCTTTACCATAAGCTTCTCGATGTCCTCGGTCAGCTGCTTTTCGGTACGGATACCTTCCGGAAGCTCCGGATACTTGGTATCGATAAACTCAAAGAGTTCCTTTTCAAATCTCATAATATCGTCTACCGCAACATCCAGTAAGTACTTCTTGGTTGCTGCGTAGATAATGATAACCTGATACTCAACCGGCATCGGCTTGTACTGCGGCTGCTTTAAAATCTCACGGATACGCTCACCCTGGGCAAGCTTTTCCTTGGTGTCGGCATCCAAATCGGAACCGAACTGTGCAAAGGAAGCAAGCTCACGATACTGTGCAAGGTCGATACGAATCGGACCCGCAATCTTCTTCATAGCCTTAATCTGTGCGGAACCGCCTACACGGGATACGGAAAGTCCCGGGTTAACCGCCGGACGGAAACCGGAGTTAAACATCTCGGTCTCCAAGTAAATCTGACCGTCCGTAATGGAAATTACGTTGGTCGGAATGTATGCGGAAACGTCACCTGCCTGGGTCTCGATAATCGGGAGTGCCGTTAAGGAACCGCCGCCAAGCTTATCGGAAAGTCGTGCCGCACGCTCTAAGAGTCGGGAATGTAAGTAGAATACATCACCCGGATATGCCTCACGTCCCGGCGGACGCTTAAGGAGCAAGGACAAGGTACGGTATGCGGTTGCATGCTTACTTAAATCGTCGTAAACGATAAGTACGTCCTCACCGTTTTCCATCCACTCTTCACCGATGGCACAGCCCGAATACGGAGCAATGTACTGTAACGGTGCCAGCTCACTTGCGGTTGCCGCAACGATGGTGGTGTAGTCCATAGCGCCGTACTCTTCCAAGGTAGAAACGATGGAAGCAACCGTAGACGCCTTCTGACCGATGGCAACGTAAATACACTTAACGCCTTGGCCCTTCTGGTTAATAATGGTATCGATGGCGATTGCCGTCTTACCGGTCTGTCTGTCGCCGATAACCAGCTCTCGCTGACCTCTTCCAATCGGTACCATGGAGTCAATTGCCTTAATACCGGTCTGAAGCGGAGTATCTACCGATTTTCTGGAAATAACGCCGGATGCCACACGCTCAATCTGGCGGTATTTGGTGGTTTCAATCGGGCCCTTGCCGTCAATCGGCTGACCCAGTGCGTTTACGACACGACCTGCCATTGCATCGCCTACCGGCACCTCTACAACGCGGCCCGTCGTCTTTACGGTATCACCCTCACTGATATTGCCCATATCACCGAGAAGTACCGCACCTACATTATCTTCCTCGAGGTTTAGCACCATGCCGTAAACCTCTCCCGGAAACTCTAAAAGTTCGCCCTGCATCGCTTTCTGTAACCCATGGATACGCGCGATACCGTCAGCGACCTGAATTACCGTACCGACATCGGACACTTCAAGCTTTGTACTGTAATTCTTGATTTGTTCTTTGATGACGGAACTGATTTCCTCCGGTCTTAAATTCAAGGTAAAAGCACCTTCTTTCTACAAAATCTTTATTTTCGTATACTATACGGAAAGCTGCAGCTTTGACAGGCTGGCTGCCATACGCTCAATCTTTGACTTAATGCTGGCATCAACGACTCTGTCACCGATTCGGATGACCATGCCGCCGATTAAGGAAGCATCCGTGGAATACTGCATCTCAAAGCTCTCGTACCTGGTCTGGGACAACAGCTTGTCCTCAATACGCTTCTTCTGCTCTGCGGTAAGCTCTGTTGCAGAAACCACACTGGCTACACCGATTTTACGGTACTCTCTTACTTTATCCAAAAAGAGTGCAAACACCGCCGGAATCTCCCCGCATCTGCCTTTATCCACAATGACGGTAAGAAGCCCCGTCACCGCATCGTCCACACGACCCTTGAAGACCGCTTCCACTACGGAAAGCTTCTCTTCTTTGGTAATCTTCGGGTGGGTCAGAAGCTCTAAAAACTCCGGATTTTCCGCAAATGCAAGCTCTGCTGTCTTAATCTGATCTGCCAGGGCATCGATACTGCCGCTCTCAACAGCCAGGTCAAACAACGCTTCTCCGTATACCTCAGCCGCTAATTTTGCCATGTATCATCACCCATTTCATTCAATGCTTCGTCAATTAACTGCGCCTGCTTTTCACTGTCAAGAGAGGATGCTACAAACTTGCCTGCCATCACGGTAGCCACCGCCACCATTTCCTGCTTTACCTCATCCTTCATCTTGCTCTTTTCTAACTCAATCTCACGGCTGGCACGCTCCATAATACGGGATGCCTCCGCCTTTGCTTCGTTTATGATTTCGTCCTCACGCTTTAATGCCTTCTTACGGCCATCGCTTAAGATTGCCTCAACTTCCTTATCCGCTGCCTTTAACTTGGCATCATACTCTGCCTTAAAGCCTTCCGCGTCCGCCTTTTCCTTTGCCGCATCCGCCATCTCGTTTGCAATCTTTTCACGGCGCTTATTTAAAAGCTCACGTGCCGGATTGAACAAAAGATAGGACAGCAGGAAAAACATAAAGCCGACTGCCAGAAGTAAAATCAAAGAATCTAATAAAAGTTGCGGGCTGAGTCCGAAAATGTAACCTTCCATCTTAGGTTCCGCCTCTGCTTCCAGAAAAACAAGGTTGGAACATATGGTTAAAAGTCCGTTCACGTTCCGGCCTCCTTTATGATTTATTCGTTAGCTTCTTATAACTTACCGAGTAACGGGTTAGCGAACAGAAGAATGATTGCTACCGCAAAACCATAAAGACCGGTGGTCTCTGCTACTGCCTGACCGAGAAGCATGGTGGACATGATGTTACCCTTTGCACCCGGGTTTCTACCAACAGCTGCTGCGCCGTGGCCTGCCGCGATACCCTGACCGATACCAGGTCCTACACCGGCGATCATTGCGATGCCCGCACCGATTGCGGAACAACCTAATACAAATGCTTCACTTGAAATTCCATTCATCATAAAAAAATCCTCCAATCAAAAAATTTACACTGTGATGTTACTTATCCCTGTGCTTCGTCCTCAGGGAAATTCTGTGCAATAAATACCATGGTTAACATACAGAATACGTACGCCTGTATCGCACCGGAAAATACGTCGAAGTACACATGCAGTACACCGAACACCGGCCACAAGAACGCCTGAATCAGCTTCGGTATCAAACCGTATAACAAGCCCATCATAACCGTACCGGATAAAATATTACCGAACAGACGAAGGGACATTGACAGTGGTGTCGCCACTTCACCGATAATATTAATCGGGGTAAGCAGTACCGGTTGGAACAGTTTGGTAACATGTCCCGCCTTCTCGTATTTGAAACCGTTGTAATGAATGAGTACAAAGGTAATCAAAGCCAACGGCAATGTCACGCCGTAATCCGCCGTCGGCGGTCTCAATCCGAACAATCCGCTGATGTTGCACACAAGTATCACCGCAAACAACGTACCGATATAGTTCGAAAACCTGGCTCCACGTTTTCCCATGTTGGATTTTGTTAAGCCGTCAATCAGTTCTACCAGCAATTCGATTACATTTAAGAACGGACCGGGTACATCCTCGGGATTGGCCTTTTTAATGGCACGGTTTGCAAACAACGCAAATACCGTAAGAGCTATCATGACAAGTAACAGACTGACATGAGTCGTCGTTATCCATAGTGTTTGTCCGCCCACTTCGAAATGAAAATAACCGGTAATACCGATATCTACTTCCTGGGCAAGAAATACACGTTGGGATAGCATTCCAGTTCCCACGTTATCACACTCCTTTCCTTAATTCTACGCTTGTTCAGCGCGATTTATTTCGCCCTTGTAAAAGGGTTGTATTTATGAATGACGGGCCAAAACAGCGCGGAAAGCTTAAGGGTAAGTGTCCCCAAAACCGTTCCGAACAAGCCGTGTATTCCCAGAAGGAACATCGCAGCTCCGATGACCGCTATCATAATTACCATACGTATCAGGGACGAGCGTTTCATATAGCCCGACGCCTGCTTCTCCGGATACTCCGTGGCAACCAGCACCGAGTGATACATATAAGCAGCCAGACAAACCGCCGTTACCGCACCGGCCAAAGTTCCCAGTGTAAAAAACAAACTTCCTCTTAAAATCAAATTTCCGATAACAAGCAGCAACACCGTACCCAAAGCAATCCCCATATACAAATCAAGCAGCGTCTGCTTAACCTGTGCCTCTTGCTCCGCTCTCGTCAGAACCGGCGCCTCTTCCACAAACTCGTTGTTTTCACCGTATTCCTCGTCGAAATCGTATTGCCACCCTGTGATATGTTCTTTCTTTTCTTCCTCCATCAAAAAGAAACACCTCTCTGTTTCGTTTTCCTCCGCCCCGTATTACTTCTCATGCTCTGCGGAACCGTTCCGCCGGGCCGCTCCCTCGGCTTTCAAACGCTCGATATAAGCAAGCTCCGCATCCTCTCTGGCCTTGTCCTTTGCATAAAAAGGCTTCAGCAAGTAGTATACGTTACGAAAGGCCGCCGCTATACCGAGGAACAAAAAAATCGGTAACCAAAACCCTGTTCCGGCTTTTTTATCGATAAATCCTCCCGCAAGCACACACAAAAATATGGGAACCATCATACTGATGCCGAGCTGCGTCACCAGCATCAGTGCTTTGATGACCTTGCTATTTTTCATCTTCCACTCCTTGTCCGGTGTACGAACAAAACAAGTCAAAAAACACCACATATAGTTTACCACAAAATTCAAATTATGTATAGCTTTTTCTTTACTTTTTGTCACGATTTTTACTTATTTTTCTTAGGTTTTATTGATAATTTTTTCACACTTAAACCTCGGAATTTCTCTTCCTTTTTTACACAAAATATGGTATACTGTCAGTAACAAAATCCGTTTTTAAAACAGCACCGGATGATCTGCTTAAAACGCCTTGTTTTCTTACAAAGGAGGGCTTTTTATGAATACAAACATTCAACTATTTCGAAAACGCCATATTCCGGAAGAATGTGTCCTGTTAAAAAACGATACGATTCTCTATTTGGACGAAACAAGTCTGGTCACTTCCTGGAATGTACTGAAACCACGGTCGGACTTTGCCTCCGGCATCTCCTTCTTCGATTTTGAAAAGCACTGGAAAATCACCCGGGTAGCCAAATCCGACGGCAGTCTCTACCATTGGTACTGCGATATTATGAACATGCACATCTCGGAGGACAAAGCAACTAGCACCTCCGCCTATCTGATGGAGGATTTGCTGATTGACATTGTTGTGGAGCCGGACGGTTCGGTCCATGTTCTTGACTTGGACGAAGCTGCGGAAGCCTTTGAAAAAGGTCTCATTACCGGAGCGGATTTAACTTTAGCCCTGAACGCCGCAGATGCACTTTTGCGAATTATCCGGAACGGGGAATTTGCGGAATATCAAAACCGCATCGAACAATATAATAAGGCTTAAAGCGAACACCCTCGCTTTAAGCCTTTTGCTTTCTTTCGATTTCTGCGTAACAAGCTTAGTAATTCTCTTTTCTAACCTCGAAGTACGCCTGCGGATGCTTACATACCGGGCAAACCGCCGGAGCCTCAAGGCCCACTACCACATGACCGCAGTTACGGCACTCCCACATAGTCACACCGCTCTTTTTAAATACTTCCATTGCCTCTACGTTATGTAACAACGCACGATATCTTTCCTCGTGCATCTTCTCGATGGCAGCCACGCCTCTAAACTGTGCCGCAAGATCCGTAAAACCTTCCTCTTCCGCATCCTTTGCCATGCGCTCGTACATATCGGTCCACTCGGCATTCTCACCTTCTGCCGCATGTAACAGATTCTCTGCGGTATCGCCAAGCTCGCCCAATGCCTTAAACCAAAGTTTTGCGTGCTCCTTCTCGTTCTCCGCCGTCTGTAAAAACAGCGCCGCAATCTGCTCATAGCCTGCCTTCTTTGCTACGGAAGCAAAATAGGTATACTTATTTCTTGCCTGGGACTCCCCGGCAAATGCCTCCCAAAGGTTCTTCTCTGTCTTCGTTCCTGCATACTTGTTGTTTCCCATAGTCACAATCTCCTTTTTAGTAATTTAAAATGTTCGTTAGCTTTTAATTTGGCAAACCCTTGCCTATGTGAACATTATATCACAGTTTTCTAAAAAAATCACTAACAATTCATGTAGATTATGAAATACCTTTATGCATCATCTCAAGTCCCAGCAACTCTTTCAACGCATCCTGCAATACCTGTGAAAAATTAACATTACGTTCTAACGCAGCTGCATTCAACCATGCCGGCAATGTAACAGTACGATTTACCGAACGATTCACATGTGCCAGTCGGATAGATGGCATGTAAACATCAATCAACACCGAACGTTCCTTATCTTCCACCTGTACATCAGCCAATGGCGTCGGCATCGGAATCTCCTCTTCATCCTCCTCCAAACCAAACAGCACACATCCCAATAATTCTCTGGCCGACAGCAAGGCATCATCATCATTCACACCGCTGGTCGCCACATCCAAATCAGGAAAAAACACAGAAATCTCCTGTCCCTCTTCATAAGAAAATACTGCCGGGAAACAATAACGCTCTGTCTTTTTCATAGTAATCCTCCTTCATCACCGACTATCTAAATGCAAGTCCGGATTGTCGCTCTATACTATCAAGCGTTTTGCGCGGAATATCCTTATCCGGATGTTTTATGTTTTACGCCCCTTCTTTATCGGATGTTTGAACTGATGATGGCTTCCCTCCACATTTACCTCATACCAACCGTCCTCTTTCTGCATCTTAATTACTTCTCTCGACGAGTAACTCTTCATTCGCACCTCTATCTATACCCATTATAACAAATACAATAATATGTGTCAGTGCGTTTACAAAAAAGCGGCACCTCGCCTTTGTCACCTTTGTCTCCGGCCAAACTTCGCGGATATTACAAAAAAACAAAAGTCAAGGGCCGCACCAAGAGATTACTCCTCCATCATGCCGATACGTCTTGCGTGACGCTCTTCATTAGAGAACGGGGTGTCCAAAAACTTATCTACAATCATCAGTGCCAGTCCCGGGCCTACGATTCTGCCGCCCATGGCAAGGATGTTTGCATCGTTATGAAGTCTGGTCGCTTCCGCACTGAATACATCATGGCAAAGTGCCGCGCGGATGCCCTTAATTTTATTGGCAGTAATGGAAATACCGATACCGGTTCCGCAAATCAATATACCCTTTTCGCACTCACCGTTCGCAACCGCGTGAGCCACAAGCTTACCGTAAATCGGATAATCTACGGATGCAGAGGAGTACGTACCGAAATCCTTGTATTCCAGCCCTCTTGCCTCTAAGTGCTTCTTTACCTCCTGCATTAATTCATAACCGCCCTGGTCGCAACCTAACGCTATCATGTTTGTTTCCTCCTTGGAATTCAAAAATTTTAAATATCCTCATCCTGCTTAAGCTGGATGATATGGTATCCCGCTGCTTTTAAGAGACGATTCATAATCGCCGTCCCCAACGGGTTATCCGCAAAACTTTCCGAATAAATCACACTGACACCGGTCTCATCAAAGCTACGCAAGGTATCAAACAGCCCTGCCGCAATGGAGGCGGCATTGGCACGTTCTCCCACACAGAATACCATACCTCCGGTGTAATTCTTCTTTGTTTCTTCCGTAGCCAGAATACCCGTAATCCGCCCTTCTGCGGCATTTTTCACCGCTTCGGCGTTGATATACCGTATCACTTCGTCACTCTTTCCTTCTACGATATAAAGCGGTGCCTTCGGCGCATAGTGACGATACTTCATACCCGGCGCCTTAGCTACTATATTTTCCGACGCACTTCTTTTTAATACTGCCTCATCGAACCGAACTTCTCCTAACACCTCGGCCAACTGCTCCGCATTGATATACCCCGGGCGAAGAATCAGCGGTACCTCTCCCGTCAAATCCACTATTGTAGACTCCAGGCCGATTTCCGAAGCACCCCCGTCAATAATCATATCGATTTTTCCGTCCAAATCCTCAATGACATGCTCTGCCTTTGTGGTACTCGGCCGTCCCGACGCATTGGCACTGGGTGCGGCCACATACACACCGGATAAACGAATCAGCGCACTTGCGATTTCATCCGCCGGCATACGGATGGCCACCGTATTCAGTCCGCCGGTGGTTGCCTTCGGCACCTTATCACTCTTTTTTAAAATCATGGTAAGAGGCCCCGGCCAGAACGCCTCTGCCAGACGGTACGCCGCCTCCGGCACCTCCGCCGCCAGCTCCGTAAGCGCTTCCGTATCCGCAATGTGCACAATCAAAGGGTTGTCGGACGGACGTCCTTTTGCCGCATAAATCCGCGCCGCAGCAGTCTCATCAAACGCATTGCCGCCGAGGCCGTACACCGTCTCCGTCGGAAACGCAACCAAGCCTCCCACGCGCAAACGCTCCGCAGCAGAAAACAACTCAAAATCCTCAAACTGTGCTCTGTTTATTTTAACAATTTCTGTCTTCATCCGGTTTTTAAACCTTCCTTCCGTTCCGAGCCTTATCCTTTTCCGGAACTGCTAACGATTCTCCTGCTCGGATAGATATTGTTTGATGCCTTGATACAAAACATCCGCCACTTTGTCCTGATACTCCGGTGCGGAAAGCAACCGTTCCTCCTCCGGACTGGATAAGAATCCGCACTCCGCAATCACAATCGGACAAGCAGTCTTCTTTAACAGATAATACTCACTGTTTGCCTTTGCCTGACGGGTATTTCCGTCCCCGAGTACCTCCGGAAACTTTTTCTGCAAAAGCTCCGCAAGCTTCTTACTTTCCTCCGAATCCTTATAATAAAACACCTGTGCACCTTTGCAGGAAGCATCCGGAAAACTGTTCTGATGTATACTTATTGCAAGCTCCGGCTTTGCCTCCGAAATCAAACGGACCCGGGCCGCCATATCCTCTCTCTTTTTGTTGGTTGCACCCTCACTGTACAAACCTTCATCTTCTGTTCTTGTCATAACAACAGTAAAACCATCCGCCGTAAGACGCGCCTGCAGTTTCTGTGCTACCGCAAGATTTACGTCTTTTTCCAAAACACCGGATAGCCCTACCTTTCCGGGGTCCACTCCCCCGTGTCCCGCATCGATTACAATCACAGGGACTCCGTTGCCCGTCCGTTCGGAAAATACCGATGCCAACCGTTCTCCCGCCTTACTTTTCGCAAATAACACCGCTGCGCACATCACCACCAACAACCAGATGTGTCTATAGGTTTTCAGTCCGTCAAACAGACCTTTCCCTGCTTCTTTCATACCGCACCAACCTGTTTTTACACAAGTATATGCGAAACCTTATTCCCCAAGAACTCCCTGTTCGAATAACGGCCATACCTCGTCCGGTTCAAAACCCAGACGCCATGCAGCCACACCGGCCAAATCATTCTTTCTGATATAAGCAATCTTTTCCTGTAAGGACTGCACATCCTCCAACCACATCTTACAGGTAGCTCCACCCTTTGTATACTCCGCATAGTACTGTCTGGTCACCTCATCCCATACCGGAGTCACCTTGTTTCTGGAAAGCTCCGACGCCGCCGTTACCATCGCCAATGCCTCGGAGGTCAGCTTCGTTGCGCCGTTCTCCTCGGTCTCGGTCCAAAGTCTCGTATAAAACGGCACCGCTATAATCACCTGCTCCTTCGGAACCATGGTAAGTATATTGTCCACCGCAGTAGTCACGTAACTGTAAGAAGCCACGGAGCCGGCGGTTTCGGAACCTGCATAATGTTCGTCGTACGCCATAATCACCACGTAGTCTACCACCTCGCCCTGAGCCTCCCAGTCATAGTATGCCGCATGGGCAGACGGTACATAGTTATCTACGGAAAGCACCAGTCCGTTTGCCCGGCACTTCACCGACAGTTCTCTCAGGAAATGGATAAAATGCGGACCGGTCTGCAAAGAAAGCATCTCAAAATCAATATTTAATCCATCCAAATCAAAACGGATAGCTTCCGCTACCAACGCATTCACAAGCTCCTCCCGCTCCTTGGTAGAGGAAAGGACCGCAAAAGAATTGGCCGTCGCATCAAACCCTTCGATTCCTGCAATGGTAAAATTATCCACCAAGCCCCAGACTTCCAATCCGTGCGCCTTTGCCGTTTCCACATAGGCCGCATCCGCCAGGGAAATCAACGGTTCTTCCGCCTCCGGTGTATTGACCCGGAACCAGGTCGGTGAAACTACCGTCAACTGCTCCTTATTTTTTATCAGATTCTCCAGCCCTGCATTGGCACTTTTATTCGTCACCTGATGCCAGCCCAGTATCACATCCTCCTCGGACAAAATGTGGGAGTACACCGCCGGACTGTAATCGGAGGTATAAGACTCCATATAAGTCTCCGTCAAATCCTTCTTTCTGACGAAGCCGTAAATACCGTCCTCCGTCATAACCTTTACAAACTTCGTATCGGTCTCCGTACCGGCATCCACATACCATACCACACAATCCTTCTTTAAATCACATATAATACGACTCTTAATATCCGCGCTCTCTCTTACCGCCGTATCCTTCTCAGCCTTAAGGGACAACATGTCCTTTGCACCGGTGCGCAAAAGCACCCTGGACGGATTCTCGTAAACGGTATAGGTCATATCGGAAAACAGCGCCGCGAACTCCAGAGACACATACGGAACTCCTGCCTTTGTTAAAATCGGCGCGCAGGAAAGCTCCTGCTTTGTCTTGTTACTGTAATATACCGCCTCCATCGGGTAGGCACGGATAATCTCCGTCGGTGTTGTATAGGATAACACCAACTCCGTCTCATCATAATAAAAATCTTCGTTAATATACGCAAGCACCGTTTCTAAATCCAAATAAATTCCGCCATTCAGTAACAGTGCATTTTTCTCGTACTTCTCCTGCCAGAACATAACATGTGCCTCTCCCTCCGGAACAGACATCACCTCTGCCGGCGATACGCGCTCCTCACTCGGAGTATACTTCCGAACCAAGGCAACACAAAGAACCGCTGCAATCAAAAGCAACGTTATAAATACTCCGATTATCGTAACTCCGGTTTTTTTCTTCACTGACATTTCCTCTTTTCTGTATATCTTGCTGTATTTTAGTATATACAAGTTATAAAAAATAATCAACCCCATTTTGCCGTCATACCGCACTTTCAACAGTCGTTTTTGAGAGAACGCCCATCCTCATCCGTGTCGGTACGACGACAAACGGAGTTTCCCGTCGGAGGTAGAACCTGTGTGATATGCAAAACAACCTCCGGCCGGTTGCACTACCGGGCAAAAAACACTCAAAAGATGGTACGGAACAGCTTTTCCGTTCCCTTGCCGGGAAGTAACACATCCTCGATAAACGGTAGCTCGATGACCTTTCCGAACCGTAGCGGCAACATTTCTTTTTCTCCGCCGGTCAACACCGCCGTGATTTCATGTTGTATCCGCCTGTCGCTTATCTGTAGGGAAAATTCCCTCCAATCCTGCAACCGCCACGGGTACACCGCCCCGAGGACAAACCGGCTGTCACACCGCAGAAACTCGCTGATATGTACCTCCGCAAGCACCCCGAAATGCAGAATGATTGTGGTATAGCCCATTGCCGCATAGGTGCTGATTACAGCGGAGCTCCCTTCCGTAACATAACAAATCTTTTGAAGAAAAAAACTCTCCGGTACCGTTTTATTTGTTCCGAACAGACTCTCATAAAGCCGCTCGAATATATGCCGGCCCGACATATCGATACATGCAATCCGTCCTTTTTCCCTGTCCTTCCAATATGCCGCCAGCAATGTACATAAAGCACCGCTTTCCGCGCCTTCGTGCACACCGATGACACCGATGTATCCCGGAACCTTCGCCCCGCTTTGGTGTCTCCTCTCCGGTACAGTTTGTACCGTCCTTTGCAGATCCTCCTTTAACACTGATACACTGGGGTACCGTTTGACCGGATTCTCCCGCACACACTTCTCATAAATTCTTTGTAACTCTTTTCTCCCTTTACCACCCGCTCCCAGCATAACCCCGATAACACAGCCGATGCCGTAAATATCGGAGCGTTCCTCCGCTTTCCCGTTATACTGTTCGGGTGCTGCATACCCCTGTGTACCGAACACCACCTCCGGATACTCCGTTTTCCGTATAGCTCCGCCAAAATCAACAAGTGCCAGCATGTCGTCACGAATGATAATGTTTTCCGGTTTTACGTCCAGATACAGAATTCCGTTTTGGTGCAGATATTCAATAATTTCACATAGTTGAATGGAATAATGCGATATAAAAGATGTCGGAAGGCACTTCTGCCTGAAAAGAAAATCATATAAGGTTTCCCCGCCCATATCTTCTTCAATGATATAACATGCAGTCTCATCTTCCTCGATATCATAAATGCGAGGAATCGCCGCATGATGCAGCAATTGTAACGTGTGTGCCTCTTTCCTACGCTCCTCGTAAAAGGGCCTGTTTTTCAACAAGCGCTTCACAATACGCTGCTCCCCAAGTATCTTATGCTCTGCCAGAAATACCTCGCCACCGCTACCGTTTGCAAGCAGCTTTAACACCCGGTATTTCCCGAATAATAACTCCTCTTCCATCTTCTCCTTTCTGCCCGCGATGCACGGACGTATTTGTCCTTTTTCCTGTCGGATTGCCGGTGATTTCTCACCTGACTTTATTATAGTCCCCTCCGTCTTTTGGATGCAAGCTTTTTTTGCCCCGCATTTTTCACAAACTTTTTACGTATTTTTGTATACTATTCACAAGCCAAAACACCTGATTTTTCCTTACCTTCTTTATACAAACTTCACAATTAATGTTATTGACTTTCATGCAATTTTACTATATACTTTGTATAACACGAAGAAGGGGGTGCATACTCATGACAATCGAGCGATTAAGCGATACACAGATTCGTTGTACGTTAAACAAGCAAGATTTACAGGAACGTCAGTTGCAGTTAAGTGAATTGTTCTATGGCAGTGAAAAAGCAAAGGCCCTATTCCGTGATTTGGTACAAATGGCATCTTACGAGTGCGGTTTCGAAACCGAAGATATGCCTCTTATGATTGAGGCCATTCCGGTGGATGCGGATTGCCTCGTTCTGGTCGTTACCAAGATGGAGGATTCCGAGGAGTTAGACTCCCGCTTCTCTAACTTTACTCCGTTTGAGGAGAAAGAACGCCAGCCGGAAAAGATGCCGATTCCTGCACTTGCGGACGAGATTTTGAATTATTTCTCCCAGTTTAAGGATATGCTGAACCAAAAGGCCGAGGAGCTTTCCAAGGCTTCCGAATCCCCTGCCGAAAAAGCTTCGGAATCTCTTACAAAAGTATATGTATTTGATTCCCTCCAGGCTGTCAGCCGGTTTGCGGCAGTCGTAGCTTCCCGTTATCACGGTGCAGCGGAGTTGTTCCGTAATCCGTCCGACGAAGCCTACTATCTGCTTCTTAACATAGCCGGTCACACCGCAGAGGACTTCAACAAGCTCTGTAATATCGCGTCCGAATACGGCCGTTCCGTAGCGGCAGGCATTGCCTCACTGCTCTACTACAAAGAACACTTCACTCCGGTAGGAGACGGAGATATTCTGGATACACTTGCAAAATTAAATTAAGATTTAACTTTGTTTTCGTAAATTTAAGGGGTCTGCATCTTTCGCAGACCCCTTACTTTTTCTTTTATTACAGTTCTTTCTCCTGACTTATCGACGCTTCCGAGCGTTCAGACAATTCTTACAGAACCTCTGTCTTCTTACAGGTCACACCAAAGCACTCCGGCTTCTTTCCGGTCAGTGCAATACTTCTGCTATCCGGCTGGGACACTCCCACGAACACCTCGTAAGCGCCCTCATTCAATACCAAACGTGCTTCTTCATCATACAACGCAAAGGCCTCATCCTTTAAGGTAAGTGTCACCGTCGTTTCCGCTCCCTTTGCCACGCGCACCTTCTTTAAGCCCTTTAACTGAAACCATGGTGCCCCTGACACATCCTTTGCCTTTACATACACCTGCACCGTCTCCGCTCCGTCATAGGCACCTTCGTTCGCTACAGTCGCCGTAACGGTAAGGCTTTCCCCCTTTGCGATTTCGTCGCCGGATACAGACACATTCTTTAATGCAAAATCGGTATAGCTGAGGCCGTATCCGAACGGATACAACGCCTCTTTCTCCATATAACGATAGGTTCTTCCCTTCATGGCATAATCCGTAAATGCCGGAAGCTCCTCCGTCGTACGGTAGAAGGTCACAGGAAGCTTACCTTCCGGAGCATACGCACCAAACAACAGCTGTGCTACCGCACGACCGCCCTGGGCACCCGGATACCATGCCTGTACAATGGCCGGAATGTGTTCCTCTGCCCACGGGAATGCCAATGCACTACCGGATAATAACACCAATACTACCGGCTTACCGCTGTCGTAAATGGTCTGAAGCACTGTATTCTGAAGACCCGGAAGCTCCAAATTCGGCTTGTCACCACTGGCAAATTCGTTACCCTGATCTCCCTCTTCTCCTTCCAGACCGGAATCCAGACCCATTACCGCAATTACCACATCGGACTCATCACAAACCGCACGCACCTCAGCAATACGATCGTTTTCCCGGCCGAGACCGGACACTTTATCCTTAAACAAATGGCATCCTTCGGAATAACGTACTCTTACGTCATCCCCAAGATATTCCTGAATACCCTCTAATACGGTAATATACTCGGATGCCGTGCCTTCATAGTTACCGATTAATGCCTTACGGTTATTGGCATTCGGTCCGATGACACCTACCGTCTTTAACTTCGACTTATCTAACGGAAGCACTGCACCCTCATTCTTTAACAGACAAAGGGTCTTCTTTGCCACCTCAAGGTTGAAGGCCTTCTGCTCCTTACTGTCTACCACGGAATAATCAATGGTATTGTACGGCACATGCTCCGGTGCGTCAAAAATACCGAGACGCATCTTCGACACATACAGACGCTCTACCGCACGGGTCAGGGTTTCTTCGCTTACCAGCCCCTGCTTCACTGCTTCTAACAGATTTACATAAATATGTCCGCAATTCAAATCGCACCCATTGTTCATGGCAAGCGCTACGGACTCTACCGGAGAAGAGGTCAGACCGTGTCCCTCGTGAAAATCCTTAATTGCCCAACAGTCACTGGTAACATGACCGTCAAAGCCCCATTCCTCACGCAAAATGTCCTGTAACAATGTCTTACTGCCACAGCATGCCTCACCGTTGGTACGGTTGTATGCACCCATGACGGTCTCTACCTTTGCCTCCGTCACACAAGCCTTAAAGGCCGGCAAATAGGTCTCATATAAGTCCTGCTTAGATACTTCGGCATTAAAGCTGTGACGTACATCCTCCGGTCCGGAATGCACCGCAAAATGCTTTGCACAAGCCGCAACCTTCAGATACTTTTCATCCTTTCCCTGCATACCTTCGATAAAACGTACACCGAGACGGGAAGTAAGATACGGGTCCTCACCATAGGTCTCATGACCACGTCCCCAACGCGGATCACGGAAAATATTCACATTCGGTGCCCAGAAGGTCAGTCCCTTATAAATATCCGTATCTCCGTACTTCTGCTGCATATTAAACTTCGCACGACCTTCGGTAGATACATGGTCACCCACTTCCTCCATCATATCTTCATCAAACGCTGCCGCTAAACCGATGGCCTGCGGAAACACCGTAGCCACACCGGCTCTTGCCACACCGTGCAATGCCTCATTCCACCAGTTATAAGCCTTAATATCCAGTCTCTCAATGGCCGCAGACCAATGCAAGGTCTGGAACACCTTCTCCTCCAGAGTCATCTCTGCCACCAATGCCTTTGCTCTCTCCTTAAAGGAAAGGCTCTCATCCTGATACTTCTTCATACAATACTCCTTTCGTTATAAACTATTGTCTTTTGTCCGGTTATACATCTTCCGGACGATATAGCAAAGGCTGAATCCTGAAAACAGCTCTCAGAATTCAGCCTTACCTCGTTTCAATTCTGATACTCTAGTACCCCTTAATACTCACATCGCCAAGTGCCGCAAAAAACGCTTCCTTAACATTAAACTCCTTGTCGAATAAATATGGGTAGCTTTCCAATTTCACACCAAACATTACCTCACCTGCAACCTCATCAAAATACTCCTTCGGTTCATTCAGTGAACTGGTATCATCTGTCAGACCCTCAAATGTGATACTAACAATATCGTAACCCTTTTTCTGCTCGTAATTCACAAAATTCGTCATCAGAGCCTTATAACGTTTTACACCTCTGGCTATCAATTCCTCCGGAGTCAAATCTCGATCTCCCATATCTCCCGTATTGGTATCAACATAAAACTCCGTGATATGCAGTTCAAGGCCGGTTGCAGATAACTTCTTAAACATGTCCTCCATATTAAACACATTCGGAGAATTCGGATTATAATGCGCCTGAATCGCAATACCATCGATTAGTTCCTCTGCCTTTAACGTATCAATCAAGGTCAGCGAAGGCGTCAGGGTTGCTGCTTCATCCAAATTGTCCTGACTGAAGAAGAGCTTCTGGTCAGGCTCTGCATACTTTCTTGCTATGCGGCATGCATCCACGATATAATTCTCACCGATTCCCTGATGCCAATAAGAGGTTTCGCGATATTTCAATTCATGTCCCTCTCCCGGACTGATGACATCATCCAACACATCCCAGGAAATAATCACACCCGGATAATTGGTATTACAATATGTAATCACATCTTTTATGTAATTCTCCATACGAGCTGCAATAATATCAGCTGAAGCGTATTCGATGGTCTTTGTTGTAGTACCGTCTTCATTTTTTGTTTCCGTAACCTGACTGCGGTCCAAATCCTTCGTAAATGCCCACTCCGGCACCTCATTGGTAATCAACTTCGGTCCACGTACCGGAATGTTATTCTCCTGCGCAAACTTTAAAATCACATCCGCACCGGAAAAATTCAGCGCAATATGTGTTTTATCCGTTGCTACCTTTGAAGTCTCATAATCCATAATATTCTTCGGAGATAAATCTCCCTTTACACTGATAGAATTGAACTGTTCCTTGATGACAGCCTTTCTCTCCTCATCCGTTACATCTATTACTAACGCATCAATACCGACCAGGAAAAGGTCCTTATATGCCTCATCCAGTTCCGGTAACTTATTTTCTGTTTCATAATATTCTTTAAACTTCTTTGTCTCATAAACGCTTGTCTTAGCTGTTGCGTCTCCCTCTCCCGACTGATTATCCGCAATTGCCGGAGTCGGTGTCGGAGCCTGCGTAACTGTAGGTCGAGGTGTAATAGTAGGAACCGGTCCGATTTCAACAGAACCGGAACATCCGGTCAAAAAAAGCACCATAGCAATTGCTATTGTACTTGTTAAATTCCCTTTTCTCATACAAAACACTCCTTTCCAATCACGCTCCCACCTGTTCTTAGGTAACACATAAGGGGCAGTCAAGCTACCCCTTATGTATGTAAATATTCCTATGTTATTGGATTACTGGTTAACCTCAGCAAGGATAGCATCCCAAGAATCCTTAATAGCTGCAACCTGGTCTGCCGGAGTTACGTTAGCAAACGGATACTGCCATAAGAGGTCCGGACCCAAATCCTGCGGAACGAGGGTCTGTGCAAGGAAGTGAGTGCTTACGCCGTCGTTGAACATAACGATGGTCTCGTCAACGCCTCTCTCCTCCTCGAAGTGGTTGTAGTACATTTCCTTCCAAGCATCCGGATCATCATAACCCGGGGTAGCCATGGTGTATACATTGTATGCGAATGCAATGTTACCAGCAGTCTCTGCATCGTAGCAGGACGGGATGATGGTGATGTTATCACATACATAGCTGTGGTAAGAAGCTGCTCCGTCCGGCTTCGGCGGCATTACGAATCCGCAAACGTCTTCCATATCGTCACCGTAGATGTTGGTCGGCTGAAGAACATACTCTTCGTTGAACTGCATAGCTGCCTTACCTTCCTGGAATGCCGGAATGAAGTAATCCCACTGGGAATCAGCCGGCTGCGGCATCTCGTAGCCCTTGTTGTAAAGATCTACAGCGAAGTTGATAGCATCAAGAACTTCCTTGGAACCCATGTTGTTAACAAGGTTGCCGTTTGCATCCTTTGCAAAGTAGTCTGCACCGGAGGAAGCAACCAAGATGGTCATGGTAGCTGCACCCTGAGAAACGGTAGCGTAAATATCGGTTACACCGTCAGCGTTGGTATCACGGGTTAACTTAGCACAAAGCTCTTCGAACTTGGACCAAGTCCACTCGCCGCTTGCCTGTAAGTCGTACGGAAGATCCGGATCAAGACCTGCTTCTTCGAAGAGTCTCTTATTCCAAACCACACCACCTCTCGGCTCAGCCTTCTGTGCTCTCATACCGTAGATGCTGTTACCCTTGGTCATAAGGTTCTTAACTGCTACGCTCCACTTATCCTCGGAGAAGTCAAGCTCATCAAGAGTAGCTAAGTCATAGAAAAGACCGTTAGCCATCGGCTTTGCTACGAATCTGTAGTCAAGCTCGAATAACTGAGCTGCCGGCTCACCAGCAGTAATGGAGTTTACACAGGTATCGGTCATTTCGCCCCAACCAGCAACAGTCTTGGACTGCATTCTGAAGTTGTACTTTGCAAAAATCTCCTCACGATACTTTGCAGTAGCTTCTTCCTGAGCGTTGGTCGGCTCTGCCGGGGTTTCCGGAGACCAGTGGTCACCGATGATGATTTCCATACCACCGAGATCTCTATCCGGGATCGGGGTTGCCTTCGGGCCCTCAGTCGGCTTCGCCTCTTCGGTCGGCTTCGGAGCCTCGGTTGCCGGTGCCTGAGTCGGATCTGCACCAGTCTGACTGTCACCACATGCAGCAAGGCTACCAAGAACGGTCGTTGCAGCAAGGAAAGCTGCAGCATACTTCTTAATTCTCATACCAAAATTCCTCCTTTTATTTTTTGGGTTTGGCGTCCCATTTTCGACGATTAATCGTCAACTCCTCTTTGTATAGCTAACGCTTCTGCGTCACTATCAAAATACTTCCAAAGCTATTATACCGCACTTTGTTACAAAATGCTAGCTTTTTTTAAAAATAATTTGGATTTTTTGTTACATTTTAATACCTGTCTGGCTCAAACTCTCCACAAATCCCTTCTGAGCGAACAGATAAAGGATTAAAAGAGGGATAATTGCCATCAAAGTACCGGTAGAAATCATCTGGTTTAATAAACCGGTACTTGCCTGGGTACCGAGACCCGAGGACTTTACGTAAGCATCGATACGTCCTGCAATGGAGTTCAAGCCCTTCGGCAACAACTCAATCTTACCAAGGAACATCTTAGAGTAGAAGGAGTCCGTCCACTGCCATACGTATGCAAACAGGAAACAGGAAACAATCATGGACTTCGCATCCGGAAGCATAATCCGGATAAAGGTCTGAAGATTGCCGCAACCGTCTACGTATGCTGCCTCTTCCAGTTCCTTCGGAACACCACGGAAGTACTGACGAAGCATAAAGATGTACAAACCACACTTAAGACCCATACAGGTCGCACACATCATCAGGTACGGAGCCATGGACTTCTGTAAGTTCAACGGCTCTTTGCCCAGTGCCTGAAGAATACCGAAAATATCAAAGTAACGGAAGTTTAAGTACAACGGGCTCATGATGGTCTGCGGCGGTACAATGATTAACAACAGTACACAACCGAACCAGAAATTCTTGAGCGGGAACTTAAATCTTGCAAAACCGTAACCTACGAGCGTAGCCGCAATTACCTGGAGCACCGCACAAAGCAGAGATACCCATGCGGAGTTAAACAAACACTTCCAGTAGTCAATTAACTCGTCTACCATCTTGAAGTTCGTTAAGGTCCAGTTACGCGGTACATTAATAACCGTTGCATCGTACAGGTCAGCCTCTCTCATAAGACTGACGGAAAGCTTGTTAATTAACGGCTGGAGAATCAGGAAACACAGGCCGAACAGTAGCACTGCGCGAATAACGCGATATCCGACTTCTCCGATTTTTTTCTTAAGAAGATAACCGTTGGTTTTACGGTTTCTCTCCCAGAAATCCGTTCTCTTCTGAATTTTATCCTTTTTACTCATAATAGTACACCTTCTTTGAAATGATGGCGGACAAGATACCAAGAACTGCCGCAACGATTGCGAAATAGCTCCATGCCATTGCAGCACTTAAGCCGTATTCCATTTGCGGATTTACCTTCAAGGTGATCAGGTCCATGACTTGATTATCTGTTCTCATAAGGAAGTCAACCGTAGTGTAAACTAAGTTTACGAGTATCATGGAACTAACAAGTGGGAAAGTAATCTTCCAGAAACTCTCCCATGCGGTGCAGCCCTCAATCTTTGCAGCCTCGTACATGCTGGTAGATACGGTCTGTAAACCGGAAATAAAGATAATAATCTGTATACCGGAAGCAATTGCTACATCATATACTCCCTCGATTATTTTAAATACCGGGTCGAGAATCTTACCACCGATACCTGTAGTACGTAAAATCGTCTCCAGGGAAGCGGTAATACTGAAGCCCTCACCGGACTCAGCGATGATATCCTTCATACCGGACATTAAGGTGTTGTTGTACTCAAGACCAACAATAACACCGGAGGAGAGAATTACCGGCAGGAAGAAGATTGCTCTTACAAAGCCTCTGCCCTTAAACTCCTGATTCAGAAGCAACGCGATAAAGAAACTGAATACGATAATCGCCGGCACCTGAATTGCCATACTCTTAAGGGAATCTACCAAACGGTTTTTATAGTCCGGATCGTAGAAAAATGCTCTGTAGTAGTTGGATTCTTTCCAAGTGGTAATACGCTCCATAATGAAACCGTTACCGCCTTCCTTCTGGGAAGCAGCGATAATAACCTTACTGAGACTCATTCGGAAGGACTCAATCATCGGCTTTACAAGGAATACCAGGAATCCGATGATAAACGGAGAAATAAACAAATAGCCCGTAATCGCATTACGTCTGCGTAAATTTCTTGGTTTTCTTTTCTTAGCCACTTACTTCTCACTCCTTTCTACCTTATAGTCTCTTGCCGGAATCGTAACTGCCTCATCCTTATACTCGGACGTTGTTGTATTTACATATACAACGGTATTATCTTCGTATACGGTAGCGGTAACGCCGTTAGCAAGAATACGATGTTCGGTAATATACTTATTGTTAAGACCTGCCATTTCCTTTTCGTAGCGCTGTGCAAGTTCTGTTGCCATGTCTTTCCAACCGTCGTAGTTTGCACCGAAGAAATCCATGTACTCCGTACCCTGTAACAGGCTGGCTTCTTCTGCATAGAAGGTAAAGCTAAGGCCTGCACCGGTCTCTGCACACTTTAATACGGTATCCCGTGCATCGCCGCTTAAGTTCACCGCATTTCCGGTGTAATCTACCAAACCGTGGATTGCAATCTCATAGAACGGAACCTGTGCATCGAAAAGAACATACTCCTTACCGCTAAGGTTCATATTGGTAATCAAATCTGCATACGGAAGTGCATATTCATTGCCCGCAGACAGCATAATCGGGGTCCCTGCTGCCTTAATCTCGGCAAGCTTTGCGGTCTGCATATCCATAACAGCTTCTCTGGTGGTCAGTCTCTTCTGATTGTAGTCGCCGCTTAACAGGTAACCTACATCCTCAAAACCTACACCGGTACCATTCTCTGCTGCGTAATCCCCAAGGCTCTGCATCAAGGTTACACAAACCGTCGGTCTGAGCAGGAAATGAGACTCCATTCTGGACTCGTTCAAATCCGCAAACCAAATCTTGGAGAATTCCGGAATCTCTACCACTTCACGGCTGAGATACTTTGCTACGTCACGGGACTTAAAGAACCCGTCCGTCAAACCGCTATCGTACGCATTCTGTACGCGACCGGTCAGGTAAAGCTCTACACCGAGGCTGTCTGCCTTGGATACCAAAGCACTTAATGCCTTCTTTCCGCCCATTCCGTTCGTCAAATCAATATCCTTCGGAAGAGAATGGTCGATACCGCCGTTCATCCATCCGACATAACGAAGGGAAAGATTGGAATATCCGTCATCTGCAAAATCAGACATAATCGTCTGGGCATCGTCAAAGCTGGTTAATACTTCCGGAAGGGTTACCGGCATACCGAGAACCTGCTTCACTCTGTCAACCGCACCGATTAACTCTACGGAAACCGGAAGATTTGCATTTTCGTTCTTTGCAAGTCCGGTGTACTTTTCAAGCAAATCCTCTCTGTAAGCATTTGCCATATCGGAGTAGGTAGTTCCCTCAAGGAAACGATAGGTCTGCTTAATACTTCCTTCCGGCAATTCCTTCTCGTAAGCAATAAGCGTGGTATCGTTCTTTGCGGAAATATCCATCTTACTTCCGTGTACGATTTCGTAGCTTGCATATGCGTAATTGTAACTGTGCTTCTTATTTGCAACATCTGCCTGAATGGTTGCGATGGTACTGTAATCATCAATGATACTGATCATGGAACCGTCGGCATGGGAAATACCGAATACCGGGAATGCTGCTCTCGTCTCGTCTACGACTACGTCACGCTTTGAGCCGTAGTCCCATCCGTAGAGCTGTGCATAATAGTTGGTCACATTGGTCTTTCCGTTGTTAAAATTAATAATGGCACCGGAGCCCTCCGGAACAAACATAAAACCGGTCTGATCCGTAAATGCGGCACCGAAGTACGGGAGAACCGTAAGCTCCGTAAGCGGACGCTCCATATCGAAATCCATATCTGCAAACGGAACCTCAACAATGAGTTCGTCTCCGTCTAAGCTATACTGAATAGAAAGGTTATATACCTTGCTGGCATCCTCGTTTGCAGCCGCATAAATCGCAAGATCCTTCTCATACTCTTCCTCGGTATAACCGATTGCTGCGAATGCATCCTCCAGCTTCTGCTTTACATGATCCTTCGTTGCCGAACGGATCTCGTATACACAAGTCGTCTCCAAATCCGGATACTTCGCAAGAAGCTCTGCCTTATCATCGGTCGGAAGTAAATCGTTAATATCGATTTTACGATATGCATTTTCGATGGTTCTCTGAAGACTTCTGTCAAGCTGGTCATACCACTCCAGCATACGTGCTTCCGGCACGGACGGCGGAATGATAAACTTCTTGGAAACCTTACCGATGGAATAGTTTACCTTAACGGTATTCGCATCCGGCATCTCTAAGGTATAGAGACCGTTTGTGATACTATGCTCAAAGGTATTAAAAATTGTGGACAAATCGTTTGCCGTAGAATACTCCATAATGATGGTGGACTGCAACTGACGCTTACTTGCAGCATCGGCAATCGGATCATTTGCGGCATCCACCGGATTGGAATACCAAACCTTACCGGTAGACTTCTGGGTTACGGTAAACTGTGTGGTAGCCTTATCCAATTCAAAGATAAGGTCCTCACTTTCTAACTTAAAATCCATTCCTGCGTAATCCGCTTCTTTATACTCACGAAGCTCTATTTCCTTTTCTACCGTTTCCTCGGTACAACCGGCAAGAGCACCCGCCAAAAGAAGGAATCCCAGTAATTTAACAAACTTTTTCACCTAATTTTCCTCCTTTCGTTTAGTTGAAGCGGAATATGAGTTCCTTGCCCACGGATACGAAGAACGCAATCGCATCACTTACTAAGCTGAAGAACAACATGATTAAGAATACGATAATCATCATACCCACAACGGAGAACGCAATCGCCATAATTGCCTTCAACAGGGAGTAGTCATGAATCTGCATTACGGAAATCAAAATCCATACAAATGCCCATACAAGTGCGATAATCTCAAAATATGCGAGGAACGCACCCTCTTCCTTGGTTAGTACGTTACTGAGAATGGTCACCGGGTTCATGATGAGGATGTACGGGGTCAGGGAGTAACACATTCCCATGTAAACATCCGTCATACGTCCCTTACCGTCAAACAACGTGGTCAGACACCAGTTTGCTACTACGTAAAGCAGAAGCGGTGCCAGGATACCTGCAATCTGGGACCAAATATTAATACGCTCCCAACGAGTATCGTTAAACAGGAAGCTCTCAAAACGCAAATTCCAAAGATTCGTCATGAAAGTGAGAATCAACAGTGTATTTGCCGCTGCAATGGAGCCTCTCTTTTCATGGGTTAAATCCCAAAAGCCATCAAACGGATGCGTTAATACATACAGTGAATACTTTAAGGAATCCCAGTATCTGTTCCAAGCCTGCTTATTTATTTTTGTTTTCAGATTCAAACTCATACTGCATTCTCGCCTCCCATCTGATTTTTTTCACTTTCTTTATGATAGCCGGGATAAGTCCCAATACTACCAATACTACAATTACATAACCGAGATTGTTCTCAATCCAGTCCTTACGGTAATACTTCCATGCACGGGAATAGTTCTCGTCATCACGCATTACCTTAAAATATTCCATTGCCTCCTCGTAATTCTGCTGACGGAGAAGCGCACGGCCGATACCGATATATGCCAGCTCGTAGTTACCGTTCATGGCAAGTACCTTTTCCCAATGCGCTGCAGATGCGTCATAGTTACCTACAGAATACTCATCCAGTGCACTGTGAATCAGGTTACCGAACTCGGTTCTTGCGAATCTGGTAATCGCACCGGTGGTGGTATCCAGAATGTACAAGTCGGTTCCCATATGTTCGATGGCAATCGGATACATGAAGTAACCTAACTTATTACCCGGACCACCGAACGCATACAGCAGGTGACCCTGCTCATCATATGCAAAAATACGTCCACGGATACGATCTGCCACATAATAGGTCTCATCCTCCATTGCGGTAATATCTACAATACGGGACGGGCCGTTCATACCTGCCGCATCATCCCACTGCCAGTCACCGCACGGAACCCATCCGCCGTTACGGATAAGAATATCTCCTCCGAGGGAGTTTAACTTACGAATCGGCTTTGCGCTACCTGCATCCAGGTCTGCCTCTGCAAACACATCGGTAGTACAGTAGATAAAGGACTTCTGGTCAATGTAAAGGTTGTTATACTCCGTCGGTACAAAGTCGACCATCTGATCTCTCTGTGCCTTGGTGGAAAACTTCTTCTTAATAATATCGACTAAGCTGACCGTAACCTCACTTGCGCCGATAAATCCTACAAACTCACCATCCGGCTCAAACTGCATGACACCCTGGTTCTCGTTCTTTGCAAGAACAAACATACGGCCTGCACGGTCGACTACAATCTTCTTCGGCTCAAACGGATTTTCCGCATCAAGAAGAGTGCTGTCCGGCTTACCCATTTCCTTCACCAGCTGCAAATCCTTGGTTAAATGAAGGATTCTGTAGTTGCCCTGGTCGGTAATGTACAAATCGCCGTTGGTGTCCACATATACATCCTGCGGAGATGCAAGAGTCAGCACCTCGGAGTCACCGGTAAATTCGGTAATCTCTCTGACAACCGTCATGGTATCACCTTCCACCAAAATCTCAACGATACGGCTGTTTCCGGTATCTACCACATAAATGCTGTTGTTGCGGATGTACATACTCTGTGCCTGCTTAAACGGGGTAATTCCAAGCATTTTACCGTCGGTGTAAGACATCGGCTGGTAAGCATCCGGAGACTCATACTCCAGTCCCCAGTAGTCATAGTTATACGTATAGGTATTTACTTCGGTTGCGCTTGCAACTCCGGTCGGACAGGCAGTAATTACTGCCATTACCACAAGGAGAGCTGCTGCGATTTTTCTTTTAAGCTTCATAATTCTCTCCTCCTATTCCTTAATACCGGAACTTGCCATCGTCTCTAAGATGTTACTCTCGGAGAAGATGAAGATACCGATCGGTACAATCATCATGAACAGACCAACCGCTGCACCGGCACCCGCACGTGCAACACCGCCGGCGGTAACCTGGGAAAGTGCATACGGAAGAGTCTTTAATTCCTCGGAATAAATATAGGTGGACTGTGCATTGTTCCACAGCTCCTGTACTGCGAAGATAATCAAGGTCAACCATGCCGGCTTAACGTTCGGCATTACGATCTTTGTGAAGATACCCCACTCCTTCGCGCCATCGATTCTTGCTGCCTCAAGCAGGGAATCCGGAAGACCGTCCATAAACTGCTTCATAAGGAAGAGACCCATCGGAGCGGCAAGTGCCGGAATAATCGGAGCCATATAGGTATCGATCCAACCAAGCTTCGCAAATACGAGGTACAACGGAATCTGAGTAACGTAACCGTTAAACATAATTGCCGTAGTAATCATGGCGAACAGCTTTCTTCCACCCGGGAAGTCGTACTTTGCAAGTACATAAGCACCCATGGAAGCAATCAAGAGACGACCTGCGGTACCAATTGCCGTAATAAATACGGTGTTGAATATGTATCTGGAAAACGGCACCCAGGACTGGCCCATAATTACGAACAGGTCTTTAAAGTTACCGGTCGTAGGGTTACGAACCAAAATAGTCTGTGGGAACTTATAAAGTTCATCTAACGGCTTAAATGCCTGACATATCTGCATGACAAGCGGAATAGCAAACATTACGCCGAACAGTATTAAAATGATATATACGCCGAGGTCGCCGCCACGGGAACGTCCCGGCTGTCTGCGCTTTAATCTAATCTTTTTCATCGCTTCTCTCCTTTTCTGTTTTCAAAACACTGTATGCTTCATTCTTATCAGTAAGCCGGGATTAGTTTCCGACTCTCATTAACAACTTCTGTATTGCCTTGTTGCAAAGAAGCATTGCAAGGAAGAGAACCGTTGCGATTGCAGACGCATAACCCATCTCGAAACGGACACTACCGTAGTCCTTTAAGTGGGTAACAACGGTATGTACCGCGTAGTCCGTACTCGGATTACCACACAACTGCTCCGGAATATCGGATACGTTGAATGCAGAGGTAATAGAGTTGATAGCACCGAACATAAGCATCGGCTTCATGCTCGGAAGGGTGATGTACCACAGCTCCTGCATACGATTCTTTAAACCGTCTACATAAGCCGCCTCATACTGAGAACGGTCAAGGCCCTGGAAACCTGCTACGAAACCAAGGAAACCGGCACCCAAACTGGACCATACGGATACAACAATTACAACGATTAACATGTACTGCGGATTGGATAACCAAAGAATCGGCTCCACACCGAATACCTGCAACAGGGAGTTAATCCAACCGTACGGATCGTTGTTGAAGATAATCTTCCAAATTGCCATGGTGGAGGCTACCGCAAGGGACGGTGCGTAGAATACAACGACCGCAACCGCTCTTAAGTAACGCGGCAATTCATTAATCATCCATGCGAACAGGAAGGATGCAAGATAACCTACCGGTCCGATGATACCTGCCAATACGAAAGTATTCTTAACGGATGTCAGGAATACATCATCGGCAAGGACTAAGTTGATATAGTTCTGCAAGCCACGGAACTGCGGCGGCTCCAATACGTTAAAGTAAGTGAAGCTCAAGAACAGGGACATTGCAATCGGAACGATGTAACACAATGTGAACAGTAACAGGTAAGGCAGAATGAACAGGTAACAGGTCTTATTCGCCTTTGCCTTTTTCCACATAATCTGACGTTCCATCTTCTTCTTACGCATATAAAGTGCGAGTGTACTATTTTTATTACTCATGTCATCCTCCTTTCTACTCGATTTCAATCTCTAAACCGAACTCTTCACGTTTCTTCGTGATTTCGTCGTTAATAGTATCTACATAGTCAAGTAAGGTCTCACGCGGGTCCTGCTTCTCGTTGTAAACCTTACGAGCTGCATTAGTAATGTGACGGGTTACAAAGTATCCACCCGGAATTTCCGGAACCTGCTCGGTCCAGGACCACTGCTCCTTTAAGACTGCCATTTCATCCGCACTCCACGGAAGTTCTTCGAAGGAAATCTTATTTGCGGTCTGGAATCTTGCAGCAGAGCCCATTACTGCCTCAAGCTCACGACCGTATCTGGTCTGTGTCTCGGAATCGGTCCACCACTTCATGAATTCCCAACACTTCTGGGTCATTTCCTCGGAACGCTCATCATCCTTCAGAATCATGTTCGCCGTACCCCAGGAGGATGCGGAACGGTCAATGGTACCGTCCTCCAGCTCCGTACCAGGGATCAGGGAGAACTCCCAGAGACCTCTGATTTCCGGTGCGGATACTACCAGGGTATTGTAGGTATCGTAGTCCTGCATACCGATCGGCATCTCACCGGAACGGAAACGGTTTGCAAAGTCGTATGCCATCGGAAGTCCGTAATGGCTGTAGAATCTGGTGTACATCTCAAATGCTGCGATACCTGCCTCGCTGGCAAGAGTACTCTTGGTCAGCTTGTCGTTATACATGGTACCGCCGTTCTGATATACCAGTGCGATATAAGTGGAAAGGTCCGGATTCGCCGTACCGGAAATCAAACGCTCGGTAGACGGAATCGCAACCTCAAGGTTGTTCTGCTGTAAGGTCGGTAACATATCGATAAGGTCATTCCAGGTATCCGGGGCCTCTACACCCAGCTCCTCCATAATGTCGTTACGATAGAACATTACGTTATAAACGTGGGTCAACGGAATACCGTACAAATCGCCTTCGAAATAGTACGGAGCCATTGCACTGGCCGGATACTGAGCTACTACCTCTTCCCAGCCTTCGAACCGGTTCAGCGGTTCAGCCGCATCACGAAGTGCGTAGTTAACCGGGTCACCCTGTGCCATCATAATCGCAACATCCGGACCGGTACCTGCCAGGGTGGCATTCAATACCATGCTGGACATCTGAATTACTTTTACATTTACCGGAATACCGGTCTCCGGAGTAAATACATCATCCACAAGAGTCTTTAATACATTACTCTGGTCACGACCGCTGACAATCCAAACCGTAACTGCCTCTTCACCTTCGTATACGTTACCGAGGGCATCGTAATCTACGGTAAAGGAAGCGATAAAGGAACGAACGGTATGACCGATGCTCTTAAAGATACTGGTCTTGATTTCCTCCGGCTGCTTGTTTGCACCGGTAACGGTAATCAAATCCACATCAAGCGGAGCCTCACCCAAAGTCATAATGGAAGTACCTACGGAGCTGACATTGCTCTTAAAGGTAGCAAACTGCTTGGAAATCTTCTCCGGCTTCTTAATAAAGGTCTCCATCTGCTTTGCAAGCTTCTGGACATTTGCGATATCACCGGAAAGCTCACCGGTATATGCTACATAATCATCAACCGTCTTATATAAACGCTTGTACTCTAACTCCATTGCCTCCATAACTTCCGGGAATACCTTATCCAGATCGTAGTCACGGTTCTTATCCGGAGTTGCACCGGTTAAGACAAGAATGGTACGGTACATGTCGTTCATACGGATAACGGAATCCTGCAAATCATTCAGTATATTACCCATATCACCCATGGTAACCTCCATGCGGATGGTGTGGGTACCTGCGGTCAGGTAAATCTGATACGGATTGCCCTCGACATCACCAAGAGTCACATTCGTCCAGTCCGTAGAATACGGGAATGCCACTGCGGAAAGCTCAGCGAACGGAATCTCTCCGTCGATGTAAACCGCACGGTTGGATACACGGCCACGGTTATAGGACTGACGCGCCTTAACCGTAATATTATAGAAGCCGTCTGCCGGAACCGTGAAATCCCATTCGATCCACTGGCCCGCAACTCTCCACTGCTCGCCGCCGCCGTAGTTTAACTTACTCTCGGTAACACTGTACGGTACGGTATTTGCGGAAGCATGGTCGGAACGTGCGTACAGAGACTGTGCGGAACGTACCGTGGAAGCCTCGCCCTGAACTTCATCAAAGTGATCTGCTCCGCCGGATGCCTGCGGACATGCTGCAAGATACTGCTCGTAGGTCAGTGCCTCTTCTACCGGGCGGATGGAAATCTTACGGATTGCCATCGGCTCATTTACGCAGTCAAGTGCGATGGTGTTTACACCTGCTTCAAAATAAAACTCATATGGGTCTGTGTAGTATCCCATGTAATCCGTAAAGTAAGCGGAACACCAATCCGGCTTCTCAACCTGGGTCGGGCGACGATCATTACCCTGGTTATCGGTAACAACTGCGGTCGCATCTGCCCAACGTCTCGTAAACGTAATCGCATCGGATCCGGTAAACGGTAACTCCCCATTAATTAAGAAGCTACGCTCCATACTTACTCCGCGGGACTCCACCGGATAATACTCAATATATGCACGATACAATCCCGCCTCCGGAACTGTTACCTGCCATTCGGTATATCCGCCGTCTCCCTGGTAAAGAACGGTGTCTTCACCCTGATAGTCAGTGAGAATCTCGGTATTCTCGGCGGTGGAAGCAACATACTTCGCCAAATCTACCACAATCTCATCACCCTGCGGTCTGGAAGCCTTCTCGTGAGTCTTCAGATATGCGGCATATGTATCGGTACGTTCGAATTCACCGTCACTCTCGAGATTCACTCCCGCGTACTTTTCACTGAAGTTTTTATCGCCGCCAAACAGCTTGCTGCACAATACGATTACAGCAACTACTGCCGCGATTCCAACCACAGTAAGGAATATTCTCTTTCCTTTTGACATAGTTTTCTCCTTTCTTTGTGCATATTCCCTTTGCACAACGATTTGTCTTTACGACAAACCAAAGCCGATGCACACCGCAATCAGGCCGTTTTCACAGCCTTTCTAGCAAAATGTGGGTCGGCTTCCTTCCCTTTGGAAAATTTACCAAAAGGACACTTTCTCGGATTTTGTACATTATTACCAAAAACTGTACGTTCCAAAAAAGCAATTTTTGTAGCGTATAGTACCATTATAGTCCCTTTTTCCCAAAAGCGCTTATCAAATATTGCTTTCGAGACCTTCATCTATTGCTCCGTTTTGTCGCATTCTGTAGGAATCGGGCTATTTTTTAATGGCCTCTTTACAACCTACTACAATTATATTATGATATTTGTATAATTTCAAGTATAAAATGCGTGTTTCGAGAAGTTTTTTTATGCATTTTACCCCCTGGTTTTTCAACCGCAGCAATAGCAATTTTTGATTAAATGGATGTATTTACTTTTTATTGTTGTATCTGCGTGCGGTTTTCGTCAAATTTGCCAACAATTGTACGGAGGTATCACATTTATGCAGAATAATAACAAATCCACCTATGACACCGCCTACTGGTTGGAGTTGCGCAAAAGAACCCTGGAGCGAAACGCCACCTTCCGGAAAAGAGTCATTACCGGAACTCACGAGCAAACCCACTATTCCGAGGATAACTCCTCCGTATTTCTTTGGATTAATACGGAGCCTGGGCGTTTCCCCCTCCACTGGCATTCTACCTTAGAAATTGTCATGCCTCTCCAAAGCACCTATACCGTCACAATGAACAAAAGCACCTACGAACTGCAGGAGCAGGAAATTTTCATCATCCCGCCGGGAGAATTGCATGAGCTGACACCGCCCGCATCCGGATTCCGGTTAGTTTTATTATTTGACCTGAATGCACTGAATAAATTCAAAGGATTTACCCGACTGTTTTCCCTGTTTTCTCTCTCCAGTCACATCTCTCCGGAAACAATGCCGGAGATTTACGAGAAGGAACGGGACCTTTTATTACAGGTTGCGGAAGAATATGCCTACGGCGGAGATTTGGCGGAGCCGTCCATCCTCGCCCTGCTGATTCAGTTTTTTGTACTCCTGGCCCGTAATACGGAGGACGTCGTACCTGCCTCTCTTCCGGCAATGCAACCCAACAAACAACGTGAATACATCGAAAAGTTCAACATCGTCTTCGATTACATTGAACATCACTATACGGAAGACATTACTTTAGACGAAGTTGCGGCACAAATCGGATTTTCAAAATTCCACTTTTCCCGACTGTTCCGGCAGTTCACCGACACCTCCTTCTACGATTACCTTTGCGCAAGAAGAATCAAGGCAGCCGAAACACTTTTACTGGACCCGAACCTTCCGATTACCGAAGTCGCGTTGCAATCCGGCTTTGCCAGTATCTCCACCTTCAACCGGGTATTTAAAAAATTTAAGGAATGTACTCCGACGGAATTTAAGGATTTCAACAAAGAAAACGGCCGTGTTAACGCAAAACCGCGCCAAATCCAAAATAAAGATTGACTTTTACCGTTCAGATGATATAATGATATTCACGCGGGCATGCAGACTCTGCATGCCCGTTGTTACATAACAAAGGAGGATATTTAAAATGAAAAAGTGGAAAAAGTTATTTGCGGTTACCGCTGTCACTGCTCTGGTATTTGCCATGGCAGCTTGCAACAGCAAGGACACCTCTGCAGATCCGACCGAATCCCCGAACCCGACCGAGGCACCGGCTGAACCGACGGAAGCTCCGGTAGAACCGACCGAGGCACCGGCCGAGCCGACTAAGGCGACCGTTGATCCGACTGAGGCTCCGGCTGAACCGACTGAGACTCCGGCTGAACCGACTGACGTTCCGACCGAACCGACCGCTGAGCCGACCGAGGCACCGGCTGAACCGACTGAGCCGACCGCTGAACCGACCGAGGCTCCGGCAGAACCGACCGAGGCACCGACTGCCAACGGTACCGTTATCAACTTTGCGGATCTTACCGCAGGCGGATACGGCTACGAAGCTACCATTGAGGATGGCGGCGTGAACGTAACTATTGCAGGACAGTATCAGGAAATCCAGTATGTTCTTCCGGAAGCTGTTGATTTAGCACAGTACAGCCAGCTTATTGTTGACGTAACCTCCAACAACCAGTTGGATATCAAGCTGGTAAATCCGGATGCGGAATTAAACGAGTACAGTCAGCTGACTCCGTTCAAGGACAACTACACCGCTGAAGGCGCTATCGAGTCCCCGATTTACATCGACCTGGCTGAGTTTGCCGCTTACGATCTTTCCCAGATTAACTTTATGGCAATGGTAAACGATACCGCATTCCGCTTAAACAGCATGACCTTCGTAAAGGCTGATGATTCCGTACCGACAGAGCCGGTAGAGACTCCTGATTCGACCGAGGCTCCGGAACCGACCGAAGCTCCGGAACCGACCGAAGCTCCGGCAGAACCTACTGAGACCCCGGACCCGACCGAGGCTCCGGTGAGCGACAACAGTGTCATCACCTTTGCTGACCTTACCGCAGGCGGTTACGGCTACGAAGCAACCGCAACAGACGGTGTTGTAAAGGTAACCATCTCTGCTCAGTATCAGGAGCTCCAGTATGTCCTTCCGGAAGCAATCGATTTGGCGCAGTACAAGACCTTGATTGTTGACGTTGTCTCCAACAGCCAGTTAGATATTAAGCTGGTAAATCCGGAAGCAACATTAAACGAGTACAATCAAGCTACTCCGTTTAAGGACAACTACACAGCAGAAGGCGCAGCAATCACCGAGCCGGTTTACATCGACCTTGCCGAATTTGCCGATTACGATCTTTCCCAGATCAACTTCATGGCAATGGCAAACGATTGCGAATTCACGCTGAACAACATGACCTTTGTGAAGTAACTTAAGCTCACACAAAAACAAGAAACCCAAAAGACGATTCTCTACACGTATCGGAGAATCGTCTTTTCTTTTATCCCTTCTTCCACCGCGCCCTTCCCCTGCCGTCTGCGCGGCGGCTCGGGCGTGGCGTAGTTCTTCTGCTTTCTTTTACTCGTCATACTCAAAAAATTGCGACAATCCTCGTTCCGAATACCTCTTTGAACTTTACGCAGGATAGTAGACTTTCTTATTACTTCGTTCATCTGTCAGCAACGCCCGGACAGGAGGTCCGGGCGAGCCCGCCATAAGGCATGGATGCCGCATCAGGGCGGTTGCGTCACTTATCTGTCTACTCGGCGAAGTAATTAGAAAGACTCTATCCGGAGTACGAGAAAAGAGGTATTCGGAACGAGGCTTGTCGCAGTTTTGACTCCACGCGCAATAAAAGCAGAAGAACAGGGAAGCCGCGCATAAGAAAACCGCCGCACAACGTGCGGCGGTCCGAAACTCTTATTCGTAATCCACTACATTTGCCCAGGACAGCAACAACTGTCTCTCTTCCGGCTTTCCCTTTACGGACTGGGAAGCCGCTACAATCGGAAGCCAGCGCTCGATGTACTGTCTTGCGGTATCGCTCATCTTGCAGAACAGCTCCATGTACTTCTTTGCGCCATCGGTATCTCCCGCCAACCAGAACAACAAGTAGGTTCTTGCCACGTCTGCGGAAGCATTTCCCTGGGTTGCATGTGCCCAGTCGATGATATACGCCTTGCCGTCCTCATCGGAAATAATGATATTGGACGGATTGAAGTCGCCGTGACATACCTTCGTATGCTTTTTCATACCCTCCAAACGGGTGTGAAGCTCATAACGGGTAGTTGCGTCCAGCTCCGCCTCGGAAATCTTACGATTCATCTTATCCTTCAGCTTATTTAAGCCCGGTGCACGCTTCTCGTGCACTTCCATCTGAAGCTCCACCAACATCTTCAAGTATTCATCCTTTTTCTCCGGATTTTCCTGCATCATCTGCGCTAACGTCTTACCCTTGATATACTCGGATACAATGGCCCACTTTCCGTCAATCTTGGTCACTTCATAAAGCTGCGGAATAGAAAGTCCGGTTTCTTCCACACGTGCGTGGTTTAACGCCTCGTTTAATACATCTGCCTTGGAATAATCCTCGTTAAACACCTTAATAACGCGGTTTCCGTCCAAATATACCGTCTTTTTCTCTCTTACTGCAATGGTCTTATCAAGCTTCATAGTCTTTGCCCTCCTTTACACAGTCTCGTGCTTGCCATAGTATGCATTGAGATACATCTGCTTCATCTCACTCATGAGCGGATATCTCGGGTTTGCTCCGGTACACTGATCGTCAAATGCCTGCTCCGTCATCTCATCCAGTCTCGCCAGGAAATCCTTCTCATCCGGAACATATTCCCGAATGGTCTTCTTGATGCCTACCTTCTCCTTTAAGTCATCAATTGCCTTTATTAAATTCTTTAACTTCTCACTGTCATTCTTGCCCTTGATACCGAGATAATCAGCCACCTCCGCATAACGAGCCAGGGTGTGCGGATGGTCATACTGAGAGAACGTACCCATCTTCACCGGAGTCTCGCTGGCATTGAACAACAGCACCTCATTAATCATAAGCGCATTTGCAACACCGTGTGCCAGATGATGGAATGCACCCAGCTTGTGCGCCATGGAGTGGCACACACCGAGGAATGCGTTTGCAAATGCCATACCTGCGATGGTCGCCGCATTTGCCATCTTCTCTCTTGCCTCTACATCATTCCCGTTCTCGTATGCCTTCGGAAGGTATTCGAAAATAATCTTCAACGCCTTTAATGCCAGACCGTCGGTGTAATCCGTAGCCAGCATGGATGCATAGGCCTCCAGTGCATGGGTCACGGCATCAATACCGGAAGCTGCGGTTAAGCCCTTCGGTGCACTCATATGAAAATCGGTGTCGATAATCGCCATATTCGGAAGAAGCTCATAGTCAGCCAACGGATACTTCACGCCGGTCTGCTCATCGGTAATCACCGCAAACGGGGTTACCTCGGAACCGGTACCTGCGGAAGTCGGGATTGCTACAAAGTATGCCTTCTCACCCATCTTCGGGAAGGTGTAAATTCTCTTTCTGATATCGATAAAACGCATTGCCATATCCATGAAATCTGCTTCCGGATGCTCGTAAAGAACCCACATAATCTTTGCAGCATCCATTGCGGAACCGCCACCCAGAGCAATAATTACATCCGGTTTAAATGCTGCCATCTGTGCAGCACCCGCCTTTGCACAAGCTAACGTCGGGTCCGGCTCTACTTGCCAAAATTCCGCATGAGAGATGCCCATCTCGTCAAGCTTATCGGTAATTGCCTTCGTATAACCGTTCTCATAAAGGAAGCTATCGGTTACCACAAATGCCTTCTTCTTGCCCATTACGGTACCAAGCTCGTCAAGAGCCACCGGAAGACAGCCCTTCTTCATGTAAATCTTTTCAGGTGCGCGGAACCAAAGCATATTTTCCCTTCTTTCTGCAACGGTTTTGATATTAAGTAAGTGCTTTACGCCTACGTTATCGGATACGGAATTGCCGCCCCAAGAACCACAGCCGAGGGTTAAGGACGGAGCCAGCTTAAAGTTGTACAAATCACCGATACCACCCTGGGAGGACGGGGTATTCACTAAGATACGACAGGTCTTCATACGCTCCGCAAACTCGTGAAGCTTGTCGGTCTCCGTCTGTGCATTCAGGTAAATGGAGGAGGTATGACCGTAACCGCCGTCTGCGATTAAGTGCTCTGCCTTCTCGAACGCATCCTGAATATTCTTTGCCTTGTACATGGCAAGTACCGGAGAAAGCTTCTCGTGAGCAAACTCTTCGGAAAGCTCTACACTTTCTACCTCACCGATTAAAATCTTCGTACCCTCCGGCACCTTTACACCCGCAAGCTCTGCGATGGTGGTAGCCTTCTGTCCTACAATCTTTGCGTTTAACGCACCGTTGATGATGATGGTCTTACGAACCTTCTCAATCTCGTCATCCTTTAAGAAATAGCAGCCGCGCTTTGCGAACTCTTCCTTAACAGCCTTATATACTTTATCCAGAACAATCACGGACTGCTCGGATGCACAAATCATACCGTTATCGAAGGTCTTGGAATGAATGATGGAGTTTACCGCCAAAAGCACATCCGCCGTATCGTCAATAATGGCCGGTGTGTTACCCGCGCCTACACCCAGGGCCGGCTTACCGCTGGAATATGCAGCCTTTACCATACCCGGACCGCCGGTTGCAAGAATAATATCTGCTTCCTTCATTACCGTATTGGTCATCTCGAGAGACGGCACATCAATCCATGCGATAATATCCTCCGGAGCGCCGGCTGCCACCGCTGCTTCAAGCACAATCTTAGAAGCCGTAATGGTAGAATTCTTTGCACGCGGATGCGGGCTGATAATAATACCGTTTCTGGTCTTTAAGCTGATTAATGTCTTAAAAATCGCAGTGGAGGTCGGGTTCGTGGTCGGGATAACCGCTGCTACCACACCGATGGACTCTGCCACCTTCTTAATGCCGAAAGCCTTGTCTTCTTCAATGACACCGCAGGTCTTGGTGTCTCTGTATGCGTTATAAATGTACTCTGCCGCATAGTGGTTCTTAATCACCTTATCTTCCACCACGCCCATGCCGGTCTCTTCCACCGCCATCTTCGCAAGGGTAATTCTTGCTTTATCCGCTGCGGTTGCGGCAGCCAGGAAAATCTTATCCACCTGCTCCTGGGTATACTCCGCAAACTTCTTCTGTGCGGCTTTTACTCGGGCAATGGCTGCCTCCAAAGCCTCTACACTGTCTACTACTTCATAGTTTTTCGTTTTCATACACGACCTCCTATTCGGCACACCTCTTTTTTTACAGAAGCATCATATTTTACTCATTTATATTACTTTATTCGCCTCTATCTGTTAAAAATTTAACACACTTTTCTTCGAATGTCAATACTTTACTTCTACTTTTTTCCCAAATTTTGTTTTTCTCTATATTTCACAATCCCACACCCCTCTGTTTCTCTTCCCTTGTATAAACTTACGGCGGACACAACTCTTCCGTTCGTATCCGCCGCACTGTATACCTATCTCTTTTTATTCCGCCGTATAGTCTATGCCGCTAAAGAACGCCGTGTTACTGCTTTCCTTCCCATTTGCCGTCGCAAACATACCAATGGTACATCCTACGAAACCGCCTGCGGACTCGGTACTTAAAAACTTCGTAGAAAGCCCCTCAGCCAATACCTTTTCTCCCTCTCCCGCATTATAAGAAAGGATTGCTGTCTGTCCCTTTTGGGAAATGGTAAAGCTCACCTTATCTGCCGTCAGCTCCTCTGCCGCAACAAGTTCAATGCCGCCCTTTACGCTGTTCTTTGCCACGCGCACCTGATTCTTTCCGTCAAACTTACCGTAAACCACCGCTAAGAATGCCTGCTCACTCTGGAACAGTGCAAGGCCTGCCGCCTCGCCGTCCGCTTCCGGAGTAAAGTCCACCGTGGTCTTTGCGGTAAAGTAATAGGAGGTCTGACGAAGTCCCAAGAAAGCCGCCGGTTCCTTTTCCGCTAACGTATACGGTAACAGCTTTAAGCGATAGCCGTTGCCCTCGCCCTTTGCCATGCCTTCCACCGGATTACGAAGCTTTACCATAGTAAACGGAATACCGTCTGCATCCTTACCGCTGGTAATCAACTCACCCTCGGTTTCCTTGAGCGGAACGGTTACCGTATCCTCTAAAATACCGATGCCCGCATTAAATACCGGCCAACCGTCTTCCCAGGTTACCTTTGCAAGGAAGGTCTCACGTCCCATATTGGTGTGCCATTCACACGGTCTGGAAGCAAGCATTACCGCATACCAGTTGCCTTCGGTGTCCTCAATCAGATCCGCATGGCCCACGTAACGAATCGGATAATCCTTTCCGAGATGGCGATGGGTAAATACCGGATTCATCAGGTTATTTTCGTACGGTCCCCAAAGCTCCTTACTTCTGGCTACGCAAACCGCATGGGCCGGACCGGTACCTCCCTCTGCGTGCATAATGTAGTAATAGCCGTCCTTCTTGTAAAGGTGCGGTCCCTCCGGCCACTCCGCCTTACGCATAGCGCCGTTCCAAACCATCTTATAATCGCCTACCAGACACCAATTTTCAAGATCAAGCTCCTGTATGTAGATGTACCAGTCACCGTTATGGCCTACGCCCTCCGGGTTCGGTCTGGTACCGATGTAATAGCACTTTCCGTCATCATCAAAGAATAAGCTCGGGTCGATACCGTCCGCTCCCGCAAGATAATGCGGCTCGGACCACGGACCTGCCGGATCGGTAGCGGTTACCACAAAGTTTCCGCCGTAGCTTACATTCGTCGTAATCATGTAAAAGATACCCTCATGATAACGGATAGTCGGTGCAAAAATACCACGGGACATCCCGTCATGTCCAAGCGGCAACTGGGATGCTCTGTCCAGTACGTTACCGATCTGATGCCAATGCTTCAAATCCGTGCTCTCAAAAATCGGAACACCCGGAAAATAACAGAAGCTGGAATTTACAAGATAAAACTTCCCGTTCACCGCACAGGCGGACGGGTCCGGATAAAAGCCCGGTAAAATCGGATTCTTAATTTCCATAATATTCTTCTCCTTATATTATTTTTAACCTTATGTTTCACATTTCCCAACAGATTCCAGTGTACCATAATGACGAAAAAAGTCAAGGCTACCGCACGTTGTAACCTTGACTTTTTTATTTTCTTCTTTCGTTCTTCTTATCTGAACTTTAACTTTTCTTCAAACTCCGGATCCGCATTCTGCGGAAGTGCATACAAGCTGGTGGTCAAATCAAAAAGATCCGACGCAGGTGTCTTACCATACAAATGATAATCCGCAAAATCCAGCAGATACACCAAATCCGAATCCGTCACCATATGTCCGGACGGATGTAAGCATACCGCCAGATGGTCTCCGATTCCCATGTAATCAAACAAATCCTTGGAAGCCAGATAATTCATCCACATAGCCGGCGCATTCACCCAGTCCTCATCGCAGTAGGAACCGGAAATAAACAGGTAACGTCCGCCTCTTCCGCAAAGAGCGGACAACAGATACTGTTCAAGCGGCATCACCCATTCGTCCCGAAAGCCTTGGAAATTATCGTTAAACCAGTGCCCCTCCGCATCACTGCGCAAGCAGGACAACGGCTCGTTCTTTCCGCAGGTATAGTCACTTCCCCGGCCGATGTCCGTATAGTCAAACACCCTGCCCTCGGACACATACCGGTACAACGCCATACCGCCCGCTCCCGAGCAGGCCGGAGCCGTAATCTTAATCCGCGGTTCAAAGGCTCCCGCCACTGCCGTAGCCTTACCGAACCGGGACACACCTGTCAGCAAAAAGTCCGTGGTAGTCAAACCAAGCTCCTCTGCGGCACCGTTCTCCAACGCGTCGATGACTTTGGATACCGCCCAGCCCCAGGCCGCCAGAGCCCCGGTCTGTTCCTCCCAGCTCTCCCTGTAAGGATACAAGTCATAAAACACACCGGTCCGGGAGGCATTGTCTGCCGCGATCTCAATGGGATTGATGAATAGCACCGCATACCCACGTTCATTGGCATACTCCGGCTTCATCAAACCAAAAATAGAAAACAGCACCGGTGCCTTTTCGTATACCCGGTTGGTGGGTAACGCCAATTTTACCGGAAAAGAAGCCGACTTTACTCCATTGTTTACCGTCACCTTCATCTCGTTGTCCTGTACCGCATAGGTCACCGTCTCCTTTGCCGCATCCGGCAGCGGACCGTACATGTAATACTCATACATATGCCTAAGTTCTTCCAGACGCGCATCAAACTCTTCCGGACTCGCCACCTTTCTTCTGTCCAAAAAGGTATACGGGTCCGGCAGTTCTATCCGCTCCGTAAATTCTGCCGGTGCCGGGAACCCATACTGATTTACAAACTTCTCCTCTTTCCTTTTCATGTTCCTTCTCCTCCTTATGTCACAAGCACCGATCAGAGTTTCCCCACAACCGGTGCTTGCATCGCTTTATTTTCATTTACTTTTCCGTTGATTTTTTCACAGCCTCCCAAAGGCCTTCGATATACACAGCACCGAGTGCTCTGTCGTACAAGCCGTAGCCCGGTCTTGCCTGCTCGCCCCAAATCATTCTTCCGTGGTCCGGACGGATAACACCGTCAAAGCCCATCTCCTGCAGAGCCTTTACGATTTCGTACATATCAAAGCTTCCCTCGGAGGACAGATGTGCACTTTCATGGAATTCCTCATCGGTCTCAAATTTTACATTACGCACATGGGCAAAATGAATACGCTCCGCGATCTTCGGGTTACGAATAATCTTCGGCAGGTCGTTCTTACGGCTGCTACCGAGAGAACCGGTACAAAATGTAAAGCCGTGAAGCTTGCTCGGATGAAGTGCCGCAACCTTTAAGAGGGACTCCTCACTGGTTACAATACGCGGCAGTCCGAAAATATCCCATGCCGGATCATCCGGGTGTACCGCCATCTTGATGCCGTACTTTTCACAGGTCGGCATAATCTTCTCGATAAAGTAACCGTAATTTGCAAGAAGTTGCTCATGAGTCATGCCCTTATACTTCTCGAATAACGCCTTAATCTCATCCTTGCGGTTCGGCTCCCAGCCCGGCATTACAAAGCCACCGCTTTCCTTCTCAATCTTTTCAAACATGGCATCCGGGTCCATGCCTTCAATCATCTTGCCGTCGTAAGCGAGCACGGTAGAGCCATCCGCCAGCGGCATCGCAAGATCCGTTCTGGTCCAGTCGAATACCGGCATGAAGTTATAACATACCAGCTTCACACCCGCCTTACCGACACTTTCCAGAGAAGTAATATAATTCTCGATTAACTTGTCTCTGGTCGGTGCACCAAGCTTGATGTCCTCGTGAATGTTGATACTCTCCACGCCTGCAAGAGTCAGGCCCGCTGCCTCTACCTCGTTTTTTAACTTCATAACTTCCTCATACGGCCAAGGCTCGCCTGCCGGAATATCATGAAGCGCCGAAATCACACCTGTCACACCCGGAATCTGGCGAATCTGCTGCAGGGTTACACTGTCATTTTTACTGCCGTACCAACGTAAGGTCATTTCCATAGTCTTTTCCTCCTTTTAGAAAAATTCGCGTCCCTTTTCATCCTCGATACCGGACTTCCGGTAAAAGTACGAATTCACAATATCTCTCCAATCCTTTGCATGGGCCGCCTGATGTTCAAACCGCGGCAGGATACGGTTGTAAATATCCTCCGGAATCACATCCTTCAAACTCTTTATCGTCTCAAGGAAGCCCTCTGCCTGCTCCGCGCCCTCAAAATGAGTATCGTAAATATGCTGAATCAGCGTCTTTCCGCTCTTTAACACATAGTCATAACGGATGTAATGGAAGAACAACAGCAGCTCCTCCGGACAGGTGGCCGGGTCCTCATACATCTTAAAGTTTTTCTCACGATACTGGGTGGTATACCCGGTGCCCTTCGTCGTACGGTCCACACCGATTCCGTGCAAATCCGCACGATGGTAAGTACCCCAACGGTCGTACTCATAACCGTCCACATTCGGACCGTAGTGATGGTTCGGATTGACCATCCAACCGATACCTAACGGAGAGGTGTACTTTTCGTATACTTCTCTGGAACAAAGAGCCATATCCGTCAAGACTTCTACCGCCTTTTCATCCTTTGTAATCGTAAGTTTAATCCACTCCTCTGCGATTTCCTTTGCGGAAAGAGATGTGGTAAATGCCAGTCGACCGAAGCCGTACCAGTTCAGTGCCGCAAAATCGTGTCCGGTCCAGTTCTCATCGTTACCGGTGTTGGTTACCGCCGCCATACCGCATGCGGTCTGATGATAGGTCCGTCCCGCCACAATGTCTGCAACCGTATCATTCTTCGATGCACAATAAGTCTTAAAGTCCAGAACTTCCTTCCACATCGGAATCAGGTAACAGAAATGTCTCTGCTGACCGGTATATTCCTGTGCTGCCTGCACCTCAAGAATCTGATTTGTCTTCTCGAGACCGCCAAGGAGCGGAGAAATCGGCTCACGAATCTGGAAATCCATCGGACCGTTCTTAATCTGCAACACCACATTGTCCGCAAACTGTCCGTCTAGCGGCTTAAAGTGGTCATATCCCGCACGGGCACGGTCCGTCTTACGGTCACGCCAGTCCTGGGTACAATTATATACAAAACAACGCCAAATAATCTTTCCGCCGTACGGTGCCACTGACTCGGCTAACATATTGGCTCCCTCGGCCTGGGTTCTGCCGTAGGTATGCGGTCCCGGCCGTCCCTCGGAATCCGCCTTTACCAGAAAGCCTCCCAGCTTCGGAATGGAGGTAAACACACGCTCCATCACTCTCTTCCACCACGCTCTGACATCCTCGTTTAACGGGTCCGACACCGTCAACCCCGAAATCTCCATCGGTGCCGCAAAATTAAGTGACAAATATAAATCAATGCCGTATTCCGCAAAAATCTCCGACATCTCTCTTAACTCGCTTTCATACCGTGGAGTAATAAGATAGGTTGCCGCATTTTTTACGTTTACGTTATTAATTACGGACGCATTAATACCGACAGAAGCACACAGTCTCGCATACTCTCTCGTACGGTCGTTAACCACCACCGTATTATCCTTAAAGAAAAAGGACTCACCGGAATATCCGCGCTCGATACTGTTATCCATATTGTCCCAGTGATTCATCATGCGGAGCGGATTGTCCGGAATCACCTTCTTCTCACCAGCCTCCAGGGTATCTTCTATCTGTTCCGTACGAATCAAATCAAAGGCACCGTACAATATACCGCGGCCGGTTCCCGCAATGACATAAGCAGCCGTATCGGTAACCACCAGCCGGTAACCGTCTTTATACTCGGCCGCCAGACTCGGCGATACAATTAACACAAAACCGTATCCGTACCCGGTCAGATTCTTCAACTCTACCGCAGACGGTTCCGCACCGAAAAAGGAAGCATGCTTCCTCTCGATTTCCATATCTCTGCCGAACAGTTCTTTTCCCGCACGGACAATTTCCTTCACCGCCGTTTCCACGGTCTGCGGCACCGGATTCATTTTTTCATCTGTTACTACTGCAACTCTGCTCCACAAAACGTAATTTGTAAGCGCTTTCATTTTATACGAAAGCCACGCCTTTGTATATTCTGCCATAGGGAACCTCCTATTCTCTGTTACTTTCAGTATACCTTATGTTTTTCTATTTTGCAATGACTTTCTTTCATCCTTTCGGTTTTTTCACATAGATTTTTGAAACTGCTTTCACAGATTTGAACTTCGTGTTCATATTTTCACATCGTTGCTTAGATGCTGTCGTTGACATATCCTCTTGTCTTTGTTACGATAGTAATATGAGTTAGAACGCTAATCTATGGAGGAGGTTATTATGGCACAAAAAGCAAAAATCACGGTTCATCCGTCCTTTACCATCGGCGAGATTTCTCCGCGTCTGTTCAGTACATTCTTGGAGCCCATCGGCACCATGGTAAACGGCACCATGTTCAATCCGAAGCATCCGACCGCCAATGCGCAGGGCTTCCGTCAGGACTTCATCGACGCATTAAAGAAAACCGGCATGCCGGCTTGTCGTCTTCCGGGTGGTAACTTCGTATCCGGTTGGGAATGGAAGGATTCCATCGGTCCGAAGGAGCAGAGAAAGAAGCACTTAGACCTTGCATGGTATCAGTACATTACCAACGAAGTAGGTCATGACGAATACTTACAATGGGCAGAGCAGGTAGGCACCGAGGCAATGTACACCATCAATCTCGGCACCGGCGATATCAAGGATGCCCAGCACATTGTAGAATACACCAACCATCCGGGCGGCACCTACTGGTCCGATTTACGTCGCCAGTACGGTCATGAGAATCCGTACGACGTTAAGACCTGGTACTTAGGTAACGAGATGGACGGCCCGTGGCAGATCGGTTCCTGGGGCCAGAACCCGAAGGGCTACGGCATTTTATGTAACGAAGTTTCCAAGGTAATGAAGTGGACCGATGCCCGCATCGAGACCGCAGTTTGCGCTTCCTCTTCTCTTTGGATGAATACCTATCCGCAGTGGGAGGAGGATGTATTACAGGAGTGCTACGACACCGTTGACTACATTTCCATGCACCACTACCACGCTGCACCGCCTGGAGATTATAAGGCATTACTCGGCGGTTCCCACTACTACGAAGACTTTATCAACACCGAGGTTGCGCTTTGCGACTTAATTCAGGCAAAGCATCATTCCCCGAAGAAGATGATGCTGTCCTTTGACGAGTACGGCGGCATGATTCGTCCGAACGAAGCTCTCCATCCGGGATACGGCCCATACAATATGGCAATGTCCCACTACCGCTTCAATCCGGACAGAAAGTACATTCTCCATGACCCGGACAATATGCCGGAGCGTATGTTCCCGGGCAGCGAAATGTTACAGGCCCTTTCCATGGCATCCATCCAGCTTGCGTTTCTGCGTCACGCAGACCGCGTAAAGATCGGTTGTATGACCGGTGGCCTCGGCGCACTTTGCGCCTCCAACCATGACCATGTATGGAAGTCCGCTTCCCACCACATCTTCATGCAGATGATGCAGTACGCAAAGGGCACTTCCTTACAGGTAGACACCGCATGTGAGACCTACGACATCCCGGGTTATGCCGTAAACGACACCTCCCAGTACATGGAGAAAGAAGGCGTTCCGTACGTGGATACTGCTGCCGCAATGGATGGTGACAACTTAACCATCTTTGCCATCAACCGTAATGCCGAGACCTCCTATCCGGTAGAACTGGATATCCGCGGTTTCGAAGGCTATACCTTTGAGGAGCAGATTGTGATGTACTGCGAGGACCTTTCCGTAAAGAACAGCTTCGACAATGAGAATGCAATCCTTCCGCAGACCGTTACCGGCCAGACTTTCGAAGGTGGAAAGCTTACCGCCGAGGTACAGCCGCTGTCCTGGAATGTGTTCCGGTTTAAGAAGATGAACTAAGGCGTTTTTGCTATCTGACGTAAGTTTTCTATTATCGCTCTGTCGGATGGTGTATGTTTTTTTGCATGTCGCAACGCTTCGTCAAACTTCCTCTAACCGGTTCTAAACGTCTCTCGGTAGCGTCCTCGAGACTTAGAACCGCTAAGAGGTGATTTCGACTCAACTAAAGACGCGGCCCTTCGGGCAAATGACAAAAAAACATACACCATCCGACAGAGCGATTTAGTTTACATCTTTACAGATAGCAAAAACTAGGTTCCTCCAATAGTGGGAAACCTAGTTTTCAGCGTTATTTATTCTTTTCTATCTTCTATGCTCTACATTCAGCACCTTCATTAATGCTTCCTGCAATACCCGAGATACGTTGATTCCGGCATGTTCTGCCTCATAATTCAGCCAACTCGGCAACGCAACGTTCCGTCTGACGGTCTTGGTATCAATTTTTCTCCGATATTCTCCTGAATCAATATCCACAAAGGAAATAACGGTAGCACCCTCTCCGGCAAATGTAGCTTTAGAAATATCCAACACACTAATATCTGACGGCTCCGGAATCTCCTCTTTCGCATCCTCTCTGGATACGCAATTCAATTCAATAGCATCCCGTGCCATCTCAATAGCATCCGACATATCCTTTCCTTCTGTGAGTATTTCCAAGTCAGGCACTTCTACCAACACACAGTTCTTTGATTTTGTAAAATAAACAGGATATACACTTCTCATTCTATCGCCTCCGATTTACCGTTCCTCATATACGCAACGTTGCAAACAACCGTTATAACAGACCTCTTCGCCTTAAAATTGCTTTTGCCAGCATCTCATTAACCTCTTTATGTCGGGGAATTTCTTCTCGTTCTGTTCCTCTGACATAAATGTCGTGACTTCCTCCATGACGTTCAAAGACAAATCCGCCTTTTTCCAACCGCTTAATCAATTCCTTTCTTTTCATTTGTACCCCTTTTCACCCTTTATTATACACACCTTTTACACAACCGTCAATCACATTGTACACACTTATTGCGCAATATACTATTTCTCGTACTGATACGGAACATACGGCAAAATTCCCCAAGTTATTTCATCCGCATAATGTACTTCGGTATGTATTACGGAACGATAATCCGCAGATGTGGCTTTGATACACGGAAATTGTTTGCATTCCTTGCACTCGACAATCCCTTTCTTCGGCGCACAACCTTTTGCATTGCACGGCTCATCCTTACAATAGCACTCCGGACTGTAACATCCGTTACAACGCATGCTCCAATCCGTTATCTCCCACATTTTCTGTAAAAACGGTTCCATTACCGCACGCTGTTCCTCGGTTGTACCGACATAATGAACACACAAATCGCATCGCTGACCGCACATGGAATACACTGCATTCTCCTTTGGGAACGGCTTACGGTTCGGCTTTTTCTTTATGAGAATAAGCTTCTTAACCTCCTCTAACTGCTCAGGAGTCGTCACGTCGATAAACATCCATTTCCCGTCATGATATGTCTTGGAACCGTCATAATAATCCAGAATATACTTTGAAAATTCGTCCCGTCTTGTTTCAAACACTTCCCGTTCCTTCTTTCCGAATATCACAAGAAATGTATATTTATCTTCATGTAGGTATATGGTTAAAATCGTTTTTGCACCCTGCTTAAACTTTAACTCGTCCTTGCCGTCACCGATTTCATCCAACCGGTAATTTCCTCTCATAAATACCATCGTCTCATGGCTGATTTGCTCAAGATTATTCATAAGTACCCTCCTGTAGCACTATTCTTCCACATACTCCATCAACGCCGCATAGCACTCCGGGAACTCTTTCTTCACAGAAATAATCTTACCGTTTCCGTCTAAGAATCCGTGTTCCGAATGCCCTTCACAGGCAAGGGTGCCGTCTTCCTTGTACATGGCATACTTTATTTTTAACTTTACACCGCGGAATTCTTCAATCCCTACTTCAATTCGGATTCGCTCTGGGAACTTCGTACTTACCTTGTACTTACATTCCACGCCGGTCACCGGGGACACCATCCCCAACGCCTCCAAACGGTCCATTCCCCAGCCGATTTGTTCCAAGAAATCCACTCTCGCTTCTTCCATCCAGCGAATATAGTTGGAATGGTGCACAATCCCCATCTTATCGGTTTCGTAATACTGTACCTTGTGTTCATATGGTCTCATTTCTATATCCTCCCATGTATCCTTTATCCTTGCAACAGCTCCGCCAACGTCTCAAACACAAACTCCGTTGCCGCCTCTCTTACCACGTTTCGTCCCAAATCTCCGAACTGCTTTGTCACCGTGGTTAGTTCTCCGTCCACGTAAAATCCGAAACAAACCATGCCCACCGGCTTTGTGGCAGTTCCTCCGGTCGGTCCCGCAATTCCGGACACACCCACACCGACCTCTGCATTCTGTGCCTTCGCCACACCTTCCGCCATTTGGCCCGCCACCGGTTCACTGACCACACCGTAACGTTCGATGGTCTCCGAATTCACTCCGAGATATTTTATCTTCGCCTCGTTTGCATAGGTCACCACGCCCGCATCAAACACCGCCGAAGCACTGGCCACACTTACCAGCCGTGCCGAGCACATGCCTCCGGTACAAGACTCCGCAAAAGAGATGTGAAAGTTCTTTTTTTGTAAAAGGGATACGACTTGTTCTTCTAAGGTCTGTATCAGTCCACCGTTTTCCATACAACCGCTGCTCCTTTTCTTCTCTTAAATTTTATTCAAAATCCGTCATTTCACATTTGAACATTCGTTCGATTTATGTTATAATAAACTTATGGAACAATCGTGTTACAGGGTGTGTTGCCTTCATTCTTACGGAATGGAGGTGGAGCTTATGAAGAATCAGAACAAATTTGAATTTCGAGATTTGTTGTCCTTCGGACTCTTTCTGTTAGCTTTACTTACATTCGTTTTTACGTTTTGTAAGTAAGTCAATATAGAAAAACCGCCCTCATAACTTTGACCGAGTGATTAGGGCGGCTTTTCCAACTAAAATCATATAGGTCAACCCACCTTGTGGGCGGTTGTTCCTTTTTCTGATTTTAGTTTATCATATCTTTTCTATCTTTGCAATTACTTTTTATCCTCCGGACTAACTCCTACCAAAGCAAATTCCCCGCGCCCGGTTCACGCACATCAGAATTTCCTCCTTCCGTATCTCATCAAACCACCAACCGCGATACACCGGATTCGATGTAACCTGCTCCTCTACCAGCTCTGCAAACAACCGTCCGGCATATTCTTCCCCAACGTCATTCAGACATTCCGCACTCTCCTCCTCTTTTGAAAGCAAGGTTCTCAACACCCAGGCAAGAGAATGAAGCTGTTCATTGGTCTTTAAAGATGATATCGCCGTCATATCCACGGAATATTCCCCGCAAATGACCTTCTTACTATCCTCGGTGCAAACGGTCTGCAGAAGCAACGATTTCGTCCCTTCCCCGGTCAGTAGCACCCTTCGCTCACTCACGGAGCTCTCCGTATCATTCAGTTTTTCTTCCTCACAAACCGTTACTCCCAGTGCCTTTACCTCTTCCGTCACGTCCGTCGCCACATATTCATACATCAGAATCACGGTATCCGCAATCTTTAAGTACTCTCCCGAACCGCCGATTACAAGGATTGTCGATATCCCTTTCTGCTCCGCAACACCTCGGATTCTGTCCGTAAACGGAATAATCACTTCGTTTTTTACTATCCTCCGCATCAACTCATCACGAATCATAAAATTCGTCGCACTCTTATCCTCATCAATGGTCAAAAGCCGGCTTCCACCCGCAATTGCCTCGATAATATTTGCTGCCTGAGAGATGCTTCCGCTGGCATGCTTGGTGGTAAAATTCCGGATATCCTGAAACGGAATCTCAGAGAAAAACATGGAGATATCTTCGTTGGCCACGTATCTTCCGTCCTCCGCATTTGTAACCGCAAGGCTTTGCTCCGCCACCACAAACTCCCTGCCGTCTCCCGGTACATGATTGTAAATCCCGGCTTCGATTGCCTCCAAAAGCGTGGTTTTCCCGGAAAATCCCGCACCGGTGATGACCGTAATACCCTTCGGAATCCCCATACCGGAAAGCACTGTTCCGTCCTCCATGGACACCGTCACCCGCAAACGCTCCGGTGACACAAAAGGCACCGCAGTCTCAAGAGGCTCCTCACTGTCACCCTTTCTCGGCAAACTGCTTCCGTCCGCCACAAAAGCCACATAGCTCTTCTCCCGGCAAAACCTTCGTAACGCCATCTGCTTTTTATAAACAGACAATCTCACCCGCAATTCAGCCTTATCAAGGAATGCGCCACCTTCTTCCACAGTCTTTAAAATGTCCGTTATCATCCGGCTGATTCGTTCCCCGAGAATGGACACGCCGGCTCCCGTCGGGAACAGCACAAACAGCTTCAGTACAAAGGCATGCGTCTCCTTATTGTAAAGCAATCCGCTTCGTCTCAGAATCCGGCAATCCGGCTTCTGACACTGGATTTTCGACAACAGGCGCTCCAACTTATTATTTGCAGTGTACTTCTCGCTCAGCTCTTCAAGCAGTGCGCTGTAATACCGCAGCAAATAATCCTCAAAAAATGCCGGGTATCGTTGGATTTCCTCTTCAAGCATTCCTAAAAGTTCCGCATCCAGATTAATATACATTGCCACATTGGCCGGGTATTTCGGATTCAGCGGTACGAATTTTACGGTAATTCCGTCCGTGTACTCATAAGTTTCTCTCCATCGACTCAACAAATAGGAAATCGGTTTTCCGTTCAAATTTGTCTGCCCGTTAGAGCGTAATACTTTTTTCAGTTCTCTTATTTTTGTAAAATCATTCATCATATTTGCAGCTATCTGCCTCCTTTTCTTTTGTTGCAATCACTATCTTCTCTTGTTTTACTATTGCAACCTTTCCGTACCTCTTTCAGTTCCTTCATAAATACCTGCGTTTCCTCCCTCCACACGGTGTGGAGCATTCTCAGAAACGCAAATCCATCTTCTCGTACAACCCGACCTCATTGGAGGAAAGAAACACCTTTTCATACCCGTCCTGCTTTGCCAGCTCGCAGGCATGCCGAATCAGCTTCTCCGAATAACGGTTCCCCCGATGGTTAGGAAATGTATACACAAACCCAATCCACGGTTTCATGTCCGGTTCCGTCTCTTCCTCCGTGATCTCATCCCGCTCCGCCAAGATGCAAAATGCAAGAAGTTCACTATCCTCCACCAGCAACAGCAACCTCGTACTTTTTCCGTACCGTTCCTTCAATTTTCCCTGTTCCAATACCTCGTACAAATACTTTGCCGCCCGCCAGTCTCCCTGTACAATCTGTTCCCGCAAGCATTTCTGTAACTCACTTGTCTGTTCAAAATATTCGATTATTCTCATAAAAACCTCACCTTCCTCATCCGGTTCACCGCCGCCAGCACATCTTCCTTCCGCGGTAAATCCATAAATCGTTCACACTCCGTAAAATGATTGGAAAAGATGCAATCAAAGCCTTCCTCTTCCATCCTGCGGTATAAGGCGTCCAATTTTGCCCTCACATCAAGCTTGGTTTCATTTAAGGACACTTCCAAATACCGTATCAAAAATCCTACCGCATTCCGTTGTGCCTGGGTAATGAGTCCTGACAGCATCCGTAAATCAATGGCTTCTTCCCCTACATAAATTATTCCAACATCCGTTACCACCAGGCGTTCCAAGCCGGTTTCCGGTACAAAGGAGGTAAAACCTTCCCCGCACAAAATACGATTTTGTTTCCAGTCCGCAAGTTCCGCCGGTTGCGGCGTATCGCACGTTTCTCCCAGTCGTTTCGCCCCTTCGGTTACGTTATGTATCCGGTAATCTTCCATCAGATACACCCGGTCCGCCACGGACAAATATTCCCCGCTTCCGCCGATTACAAGGACGGTAGATACGCCCGATGTTTCATACAACTCCCGCACCCGCTCTGTAAAGGGCGTAATGGGCTCCTTCTTTACCAGTTCCCGCATTCGCGCATCCCGTATCATAAAGTTCGTTGCACTGCGGTCCTCGTCAATGAGAAGTAGCTTACTTCCCATGCACACCGCCTCCATAATATTGGCCGCCTGAGAGGTGGAACCGGAAGCCCGCTCCGTGGAAAAGTGTGCCGTATCCTGCCCCGGAATCCATTTGATAAAAGGTGCAATGTTGACGTTTTTCACACTACGTCCGTCCTCCGCCACAATTCCCATGGCTGTGGTATCCGTAATACAAAGCTCTCTGCCGTCGCCCCAGGCATGATTATAAATTCCTGCGGAGATCGCCTCAAGCAAGGTGGATTTTCCCGAATATCCGCCTCCGGTAATTACGGTTACGCCCCGTTTGATGCCCATGCCCTTGACTCCGCACACCTCGATTTCCTCTTCAGGAATCGCCGTAAACGGCACCGCATTCTGCATCGGCAAATCGCATCCTCCCTCTCGCGGCAAAATACTTCCATTGGCCAAAAAGGCACAATACGGACTTTTCCTCAGCCATCTGCGGATATCCTTCTGCAACCTTTCCAGTTCCAATGCATCCGCATACTCATGTTGCTTAAACTCCGTGATATACCGTTCCACCGTATCCGGCAAATCCCGAGTCAGCATCCGCAAGGTCTTTCGCAGATTCCGCTCCGGCAACTGCACCTGTATCATCAGACACAAACAAAGCTCCGGTGGTCCCACTTCCTCCGGCGGGATTAAATAAACCCAGTCGCCGCTGCCGATGGTATAATCCTTTTTCGGCCACATTCTGAAATACGCAGTATTCCGGGCAAGTACCTCGCCTCCCGGGCGATAACAGTAATACTTTCCTTTCTCAGAGTCCGGGCGGTTCCGGTTGTACAGCGGCTCATTTAGCTCATCAATATACGGTAAAAATGCCCGTAAACAGTAATCCGCTCCCGCCACACTTGTCTCTGTAATTCCCAGATGCTTTACCGGAATCGATATGGTAATGGTCGGTTTATCCTGAGCCATCTTATGGGTACGCTCAATCCGATAGCCGATGTCTTCCCTGTAATAGGTGTTGTCCATATCCTCATACGGGTCCACTCCCCAATCTCTTTGATACGGCTGCACCCACATCCGCCCCTCATACATCTCCTTATAGGTCTTTGTGTTTGTTTCCATACTTAAAATCATATGTTTCAATCGTTTCATGGTATCCTGCCCCTTTCGTTTGATTTTGTTACTGTTTTGTTGGGAAATAAAAAAGAAATTCTTATTTAGATCGGCTGTGATTGAGATGTAATACTCAAATAGAGTTTCGCTTGCGAAACTCCGCACCGGTGCGCAGTCACGCAGTGACATCTACCGCTTGCGCGCCTTGTGCATAAACATAGAAAGGGCACGTCCGCGGACGTGCCCTGAAAACTCACCAAAAGATTCCCTGTGCAATTAGAAATTGGACAGAGCTACGGCGACCGATACAACATCCGACTTAAATAAGATTGTCATACAAATCGCCTCCTAACCATAAAAGAAAAAAACATTCGTTACGATGGTCATTATAGCCGACAAATTCATTCCTGTCAAGGAAAATATAGCAAATTTGATTTTCGATTCAACCTACTTCACAAACTCAAACCGAACCCCGTTAATCACTACAGCTTCAATCTCATCCAAATTCATTATTTCCGGAGACGGACGATACTCCTTCGGTTCCGAATAGAAACGTTCACTGTATAACATAACATCCGAATATAAGTTATCCTCTTTGGCATGGGTTGTGTTGTGTGCTGCTCCCTGCGGTAAAGGTTCCCTGCTTCCGTCTTTCATAATGAAGTAGGAGTTTGCTTCCAATGCATCGATTTCTTCCTCCGGCATCAACCACTTTTCCTCATAATAATTGTCGTTCTGAGACCGTTCAAACACCCCGTGATTTTGCGCATAAATAACAAAGGACATCGGGGAAAGTTCAATATAGGTCGGCGTGTAATACTCCGATGCCGCTTCCGCCCCCTTTAACGCAAAGGAACGAATTTCCACATTTCCGGACACATCAAGCAGCACTTCTTCGGTTGTTTCCGTCATCGGGAAGGTAAATACTCCCTGATGATCGGTATAAGTACGCCCCGATGCCTGAAATCCTAACAGGAACACCCGCTCGGTCTCCGTTGCCTGTTCTTCCAGCTCCATTGCACCGTAACTGTAATTCACGCCGTATTCTATGGTGTTAATCATACGAGGCTGAATATTCATTTTATATTCTCCCTGAGCAATACCGGTATCCATTTTTTCCAGCCACTTCTTACCGGTTCTGTCCAATGCAGTGTACTTTACCGTCATTTCCACAACCACTCCATCCGATAACAGTTCCTCTACCGTTACGCAAATGTGTTCATCCGCCTTCGAGAAAATTGCAGTCTCAACAGAATCCGCCAACGGCCCATAGGAAGGGGTTTCCCTTAGAATATGAGAACGGATTTCAGCGACCGCTGTGGGAGCGTACACGCCCGCGACACATACAATAGCCAGCACTGCTGCCACCAAGCCCCACTTTTTAAATGCAATTGTTTTTTTCTGTGTTCCTGTACTTTGACTGACACGATTCCATATTTCTTTCTTTACTTCTTCCTCCGGTGTGATTTGTTCAATCACATTCACATACTCTTCTTTTCGCATAATTTTCCGTCCTTTCTGAATTGTTTTATTCCAGTTCCATTTTCAACAGTTCTCTTGCCTTTGCCAAACGGGTTTGTATGGTAGAAGGTTTCGTATGCAAAATCTTAGCAATCTCCGCTGTTTTATAGCCTTCGTAATAGTAAAGATAGGTCGGCAGCGCATATTTTTCATCAAGGCTCATTACCGTCCGATATACCTCACTCCCGCTTCCGCTTTCTGCGACAAGCCCGTTTTTATCAGCATGTTCCGCAATTGAATCCTCATAGGAAACCGACTTTTTGACCCACCACTTTTTCAAATGGTTTTTGCAAAGATTCGAGGCCGAAACAATCAACCACGCTTTTGTTTTTTCATCCGTCTCATATTGAAACGGTTTAGAAAGTAGCTGACAGAACGTTTCCTGGGCCATATCCTGCGTATCCGCATGATTTTTCATATAAAGAAAACATACTTTATAAACGGTATCAAAATATAAGTTATAGATACGTTCCGGTTCAAACTTCTCCATCAGTTCCTCCTTTCCTGCATTACATAAGCGCTTATATCAATAAAACAATCCAAGGACTCATTCTATCCTAAGCTTTTTCATTTTTTCAAACTTTTACCGAAATACAGCCCCCCTTCAAAGGAAAAAGACCATCAAACCGTAATGACTGAACCCGTTTGATGGCCTTTGCCGTTTCAATATTTTATTATACTCGAAATAATACTTCGAACGTTTCCTTACAGTACAAACTCCGTCTCCTGCTTCTCGCTTCCCATTACCTCAAACGGTCCCGGAGTAACATTGCCTGCCGGACGCTTCTTTCCGAAGAAATCCGTATCAAATACGATGTTGGTGCCGTCCGGATTCTCGTAAGCCATTTCCGCATGATAGGACGTGCCGAGGGTATCTGCGGACAACAGCTTGGAGCCTTCTCCCCCAAGTAAATCTGCATTCGTAATGCATACCTTTACACTCTTCTTATCCTCGGAAACCGTTACCGTAATACCCGGCTCCTCACATACCTTGGCATCCGGCTCATGGCTGCAGGCCACTGCTCCGCCGAAATATGCGTTGTCCCTAATCTGCACCGGAATTGCCCACCGGCCCAGCTTAAAGATGCTGCCGTACTTCTCGATACGCTCCTTACGCTCCTCTTCCGTGTACTCCCACGGCATCTTCTCATCACCGGTCGGATACTTGTCGTAGCAGGAAAGTCCCGCCGGATGCAAATAGCAGATGGAATCCGCCGGCACACCGTCCATCACGGTACCGCCGTCCTCACGCTCCTTGCGCTCCGGAAGCGGCAAATGCTCGAAGAAGGTCATCGGCTTTACTTCCTTATCTCCGTCTCCCAGGAACAGGTTGTTCACATAACGGTCGTCACCGCCGGAAAAATTGTTGTATCCGGCTACCGCGGTTTCATGCGGGAAGTGGTACGGTGTGGCACGTCCCAATTCTTCCTTCGGTAAAATTCTGCCCGCAAACAGGTTATGTACAAAGGCACCGCCCTGAGACATATTTCTGAAGTTCATCGGGGACAGGAACAAATTGTGGTCCACCAAATACGGTCCGTGGCATACCTCTACGAAAAAGTCCTCGGAAAGATTGTCAAAGAACACGTTTCTGCTAATTCTGGTGCCCTGTGCCTGCCAGTCTAACCATACCGCACGGTAACAGCCGTAAATCTTGTTATTTGTAATCTGAGTATCCAGGGACGCATGCAGCTTAATCCCGGCCACCTCCGCACCATGGAATACACGCTTATGATGAATTCTGTAAATAGTATTTCCGGTAATGGTACTGAAGGCGCCGCCCAAATGGCCTACCACGCCGGCCTGCTCGCAATCATGAATGATATTGTTACGTACCATATGACTGCCGATATTATCCTTATGCCAATTTCCGTGAAGGGCCCGGAAAATAACCTCCTGCTCTCTCTGGGTACCGCCCTTTCCTTTTCCGCCGGTCCAATCGTGACCGCTGCTGATGTCCTTTCCTAAGCTGATGCCCACACACTTGGAGCCGAACACCTCATTGTCCTCGATAATCCACCCCTTGCTCCAGTGCGGTCCGATTAAGCCCTCCTGAAGCGCCGTCGGCGGTGCCCACTGCGGCGCACCCTGACAAATGGTAAAGCCCTTTACCGTGATATAGTTGAGCCCTGTCTTTTCCGGCCAGAAACAGAACGGACGCACCGTAATTTCCACGTCTTCTTTCGTCGGATCCGCAGCACCGAAGTTTGCCCAAATCTTTGTGGTCTTCTCTCCTGCTTCCGCAAACCAGACAAGCTTCGACTCCTCCGGATACTTCGCCTGCGGCCAAACCTCAGGATTCTGAAGCTTTTCTACGGATTCCGCTTCATACATCGGTATTTTATTCAAATACACATCGCCCAAATGCGGTACAAAAGCGCCCTCAAACAGCCAGTCTCCGGCCAAATCCTCTTTAAACGGATTGCGGTCCGTAAACAGGCTGTTGTCCACCTCGGTACTCCACACCTGACCACCTTCATTTTTCCAGTCCTTTACCTGCTCCGCACCGGAAATGACTGCTTCGCCGTCTCCTGCAGCCTGATACACGATTCTTGCATCCTCGGTACCGCCGTTTGCCGGCTTTACCCATTCTCTGTACACGCCCGCGTGTACCGTAACCGTATCTCCCGCTACAGCAACCTGTGCGGCTTTGGAGATGGTTAAGAACGGCTGTTCCGCGGTTCCGAGTGCTCCGTCGTTTCCTGTTTTCGCTACATGATACTCCATAGTAAACCTCCTTGTATAATAAGTTTTCTTACTTTACTTTTTCAATGACAATTTTATGAAAATCGATTCCGTTCTGGGCAAAGGCCAAACGCACTCTGGTCGGCATAAAGGTGAGCATATATTCTCCCGTAAAGGACATCGGCTCTCCGCCTGTTCCGTGCCAGGTAAAGGTATCGTGTACTGTTCCCATAAAGTACAATGTTACCGGCATCTGTGCCAATTCACTTGCTGTGGAACTTGCCGTAAAGGTAAAGCGATACTTCGCTCTCTCTTCAAAATTTAACATAAAGGTATGATGGCTTCCCTTTTTGCTGTGTACACCGGTCAGATCAATTTCCAGATAATCCTTCAGCTCATAGGTATAATTACTGTTTGCCCCGTCATTTTCCTCTTCTTCCGTATAGTTTACACGCTCAATCTCATCATCGATTCCGCGAAGACGCTTCAATGCATGGGTTGAGAGAATAAAGCGACAGATATTAGCCGCATTTCTCTGTAATTCCGCGCGCTGTAAAGAACCGTCGGCCAAACATTCCATCACATTATCATCGTTGGTCAGACTGTCTCTGGTTACCATATATACATCGTTCTGGGACATGGCAAGTGCCGCAAAATCCCGCTTATCTACCGGCTGATTTCTACGGTTGATTCCTGCCCACCAGTCGGTCATTACCATACCGTCAAAGCCCCAGTCATCACGCAGAAGCGCCGTTGCCAGATCATAGTTTCCGGCAGTCCAAACACCATTTAAGGAACCGTAGGTGGTCATAATGGTCGGTGCCTTACCGTCCTTTACCGCATACTCAAAACACTTTAAGTAAATTTCACGAAGGGCACGCTCGGAAATTACAGAATCAGACGTATGACGACCGGACTCCTGATCGTTTCCGACAAAATGTTTAATAGTACCGGTTACACCTGCGGAATGGAAGCCCTTCAGTTCCGATGCCGCCATGGTTCCGGTCAAATACGGATCTTCAGAGAAATACTCAAAGTTACGTCCGTTTAACGGATGACGGTGCAGGTTCATTCCCGGTCCCAGCATACAGTCAACCTTGTGATATGCTGCTTCCAAACCGAAGCAGGTAAATAAATCGTAAATCAATTCTTTGTTAAAGGTAGATGCAATCAGCGTACCGTTCGGAATACTGAAGGCCTTGGTACCGCAGTCCATACGAATACCTGCCGGTCCGTCCGCACAACAACCGCACGGAATACCGAATGCTGCCAACTCCTCGGTTACACCGCCAAAGGTAGATGCCGTACCCGGAGTTACCTTCGGACTGCTCATACCTTCACCGCGGATAATGCAAGCCAGGTTTTCATCGGAGAACTGGGCAATAAATTCATCCATCGTAGCTTTTCCTTCTGCCACATCAGAAAGCTTAATTCCCTTGTCACCGGTATAAGCAATTTCCTTCGGCATACGGGACAATCTGCGTGCCTCATCCTGCGGCTCTACTGCCGGCACCCCTTCAAACTTTACAACATAACCGTCACCGGTCTTTTCCGGAATCATACGCGGATAGGAACGTTCCGGTGCCAGTATCTGCTCATGTTCGGATACCACATAGGTCTCCGGTACGTTGGTGGACGCCGCTTTTTTCGCACTGCGTACATCCGCGCCCACATAAAAATGATATTCGCCCGCTTCCAATACAAAGCAGGACTTATATCCGGTCTTGCCAAGATCATCAAAGGAAGCAAAATCTGCCGTCTTTACAGTTACAGTCAGCACCTGGGTCTCCTTCGGTGCCAGTTCTTTCGTCTTTTCATAGCCGCAAAGCACTCTTGCCGGCTTACCCAGAAGTCCCTGCGGAGCCTCACAGTACACTTGTACCACTTCTTTGCCTGCCACATCGCCGGTATTGGTTACCGCCACTTCTAACGTCACGCCTTCTTTTGCCACGGCAACCGACTTCGTCTCCATAGAAAATGTCGTATAAGACAAACCGAATCCAAACGGATACATGACCTTATCCTTAGCAAAGGTCTCAAAATAACGATAGCCCACATAAATGTCTTCGGTATAGAAATTCCGCTCTCTGCTTCCGAAATACGGATGAGACGGATAATCCTCAATCGTATACGCTATCGTATCCGGCAGCTTACCGGACGGGCTTACCTGACCGGTGAGCACCTGTGCCGTACCGGTTCCGCCGAGCATACCGCCCTGCCAACCGTATAACACCGCTTCCGGCTCGTATTTGGTCACAAAACTCATATCAATAATACCTCCCACATTGAGAAGTACCACCATCTTCTTAAAATGCTTTCTTACCTTGGCAAGCATCTCTTCTTCGCCGTCGCTTAAGAAGTAAGCGCCCTTTTCCGCACGATTGTCCTGATCCTCTCCTGCGGTACGCCCGATAATGACAAGCGCAACCTCCGATTCTGCCGATGCCTTTTCACAAACCTCGTCGGAAAGAGGCATTTCTTTCTGGCTCCATGGCTCTGCGCCCCAACCGGTACCTAAATCAAACGGGTACTCCATACACCAGTCTTCATATACCTTTAACAACTCGCGGTTTACCTCAACCGCTCCACTCTCAATCAAACCTTCCGTAATTCCCACTACACGGGATACGTTTACCATACCGCCGGAACCGGTTCCGCTCTTATAATAATCCAGCTGAATTCTGCCGAACACCGCTACCTTTTCGTCTTTTTGGAACGGAAGCACGTTCCCTTCGTTACGGAGCAACACGCATCCTTCCGCAACGGAAGCCACCGCTTTCTCCGAATAATACTTCCAATCCAATACCTTCTTCTGTCCCATAAGAATTCCTTTCTGCCGAACCTCCGGCACTTTTCTCTGCTGTACAACTTTCACTTACGGCGCTTCTCCCCACGCTCGCCCGATATAAACATTCTATCCACGTTTCTTCAGAAACGCCTCCGCCAACACCATATCCTCCGGTGTGGTTACTTTCATGTTTGTATAACTGCCCCGTACCATCTGAATCGGAATATCGTGATACAGGCCTACTACCATGGCATCGTCCGTTACATGAATTTCCGGCTCCTGCATTAACCGCTCGTAAGCGTCATAGGCCAGTGAAAATTCAAAGCTCTGAGGTGTCTGGGCCGTCCAGAGACTGTCCCTTTTCGGCGTCAGGGTAATGGTTCCCCGTTCATCCGTCATCTGTATGGTATCCTTTACCGGCATGCCCGCTACACAAGCACCGTACTGCTCTGTTTCCGCAATCAATCGGTTAATCAACTCAGCCGTCACGAGCGGTCTGGCGCCGTCATGAATCAGGACATAATCCGGTTCCTGCTCCTTCAAACCTTTCAATCCGTTCCATACAGAGACATACCGTTCCGATCCACCGGCAACGATGCTCACAACCTTCGAAAACCCGAACCGCTCTACCAGCTCCTTCTTGCAGTACTCCTCGTCCCCTTCTGTCGTCACCAAAACCACTTGCTCTACGTCACTATCCTCAAAAGCTTTCAAGGCATAATACAAGAGCGGCTTTCCCAGTAGCTCCATATACTGCTTCGGAATGTCGCTTTGCATCCTGCTTCCTTTTCCGCCTGCCAATACAATCCCCGCTGCCGCCATAGTCCTCCTTACCTTTCACCGAGTTGCAAATTCGGTACCGCATTCAAATCCAAGCCGTGTCGAACACCCTTCTTAAACTCATAGTACGCCGCTGCACCGATCATGACTGCATTATCCGTACAAAGAATCGGTGACGGTCGATACAGTTCGATACCGGCCTGCATGCAAGCCTCCTCCATGCCTGCACGAATGGCGGAATTGGATGCCACACCGCCGGCCAAAGCCAGCTTCTTCATGCCGGTAGCCTTTACCGCCGCCATAGTCTTTTCCACCAATACATCTACCACCGACTGCTGGAAGGATGCCGCCACATCCGCAGGATTAATCTCAATCCCCTGCATAGCCGACTGATTCAAATAATTTAATACCGCAGACTTCACACCACTGAAGCTGAAATCATACGGAGAATCCGCAATCTGTCCCTTCGGGAATGCAATCGCCTTTGGGTTGCCCTCCTTGGACAGCTTATCAATCTTCGGACCGCCCGGATATCCAAGACCGATGGCACGTGCCACCTTATCAAAGGCCTCTCCCGCCGCATCATCGTGAGTCCGTCCTAAAATCTCGTACTCACCGTAATCCGCCACCCGCACCAAATGGGTGTGCCCGCCGGATACCACCAGGCACAAAAACGGCGGCTCCAATTCTAAATTCTCTATGTAATTTGCGGAAATATGTCCCTCGATATGATGCACTCCGATGAGCGGTTTCCCTGCCGCATAAGCAAGCGCTTTTGCATGGGCAACGCCCACCAAAAGGGCACCCACAAGCCCCGGACCGTAAGTGACTGCCACCGCATCCACCTCGGACAATGTCATCTCCGCCTCGGAAAGAGCCTGATCTACCACGTTGTTGATACGCTCCGTATGCTTTCTGGACGCAATTTCCGGCACTACGCCGCCGTATAATGTATGGATATCGATTTGCGACGAAATCACATTGGACAGTACCTTACGCCCGTCCGCCACCACCGCTGCCGCGGTTTCGTCACAGGATGATTCAATTGCTAAAATTCGCACGTTATTTGCCTCCGTTACGTTATTTCCTATTCCCCATCAGCCGTCTCCCAGCCTAAAATCTTATAGTTTCCGTCGGAATCCTTTCTCATAATCAAATTACGGTAACTGCCGCCGCTTCCCGATTCGGATTTACTCATAAACTGAAACATAATAGACGCATAGTTCTTACCGTCTCTTTTCCATTTCGTCACATTACTGGCTTTATCCAATATGTATCCGGTAAATACGAGTTTCTTTTCCTTCGCCGTTGCCAAATCCTCTTTGGTGGACGCAAGCAGGGAATCATACGGATTGATTGCCGCAAATTCCTCGTCAAACAGTTCTCGCTCCATTCGAACCAATTCTTCCAGCTGGGCATCCGTCGTATCCGCACTGTAGATGCATTGTACAATTTCACAGTACAACTCCGCCACGGAATATGGCGTCGGCGGGTAATTCGTCTCCAGGCTCTTCGCCAAAAGCTGCTCCGCCGCCGTGTTCACCGGCTCTTCTGCCTGCTTTCCGGAACGGTCAATATACCAATACAACGCCACAATGGCGCAGGCCAGTACCAGAACTACACTGACTGTCACGATTCTCTTTTTCATTTTCATAGGAATCCCTCCTTTACGCCACGAACCGCACTACTCGTTTTTATCAAACTCCAGCACTACCGTTCTGCCGTCCTTTGCCGCATAGGTGGCAGGAAAAATCTTCCGTGTCTTCGGAATATACTCCTCCGGGCGAATGAGAGAAGGGCTGTAATGAGTCAGCCACAGCTCCTTGACATTCGCCTCTTTTGCCAGCTTCGCAGCCTCATAAAAGGTCATATGCTTATGCTCCAACGCCTTATTCATCTTGTCGTCTTCGCCGTACATGCCCTCGCAGATAAACAAATCCGCCTCCGCAGCGTGAACCGCCATACTCTTAGTCGGTCTGGTGTCCGTGCTGTAAGCAAGGCGAATGCCCTTTCGCGGCGGTCCGATTACCATATCAGGAGTATAACATACCCCGTCCGCCTCAATGGTCTCGCCCTTCTGCAACCGATTCCAGTACTTCTGCGGTACGTTATTCTCTGCCGCTTTCTCCGGAAAGAACCGTCCTCCCCGGCGTACCACTACGGAATACCCGTAACAAAGCACGTTATGATTTACTTTATAGGCTTCAATTTCATAACCGTGGGTAAAAATCGTCTCCTCTGCCTCGGTTAATTCATGAAACTCCAATGTAAAGGGCAGCTCCGGCGCAATGGTCCGGAGTGCACCTACTACCCGTTCCAACCCCTTCGGTCCGATGAGAGTCACAGGCTCCTTTCGCTCTGCGTTTCCCATGGACAATAACAATCCCGGCAAACCGCTGATATGATCTCCGTGATAATGGGTAAAACAAATCACATCAATGTCATGAAAACTCCATCCTTTTTCCCGAATCGCCACCTGGGTGCCCTCGCCGCAATCAATGAGCAGACTGCTACCGTTTAACCGCGTCATCAGGGCGGTCAGCCAACGATTCGGAAGCGGCATCATTCCGCCGGTCCCTAACAAACAAACTTCTAACATAAAACCTCCTGCTTTTTTTCTATCTTCACAGGTAACTTAAACTGCTTTATCCATTCATCATAGCAGTCCTCACACACCACAATATGATGAATCTGTAAATCTTTCTCGGAAAAGTAGCCCCATTCCTTGCGGATATAGACCGCATCCTCCGTCACGGTTTTTCCGCTGTCGGAGGTCGCAAGAGCTCGTCCGCAACAATTACAGAGTACCTTCTGCTTCATCCGTTCCACTCCTTTCAATCCCTCAACATGATTATACCTCATTTTGGTGGAAATGGGTAGTGGTAATTATTTTCTTCCCTAACTTTGCATTCTTTCCAAATTCACATCCGAATGCTCCAATTCCCTGGAATATCGGTACACGATTTTCTTAATATCTTCTCCCGATATTGTTCCTTCCTGTTCTTTCCACTTCGCCAGAAACATTTGATACAAAACCGTAACACTGTCTATCGACATTTTTATTTTACCTATGACATTATCATCGTACACCGCACCGCAGAAATAGGCAAAAACAAAGTATACCAGCAGTTGTTCCAACAGGATGTCCATGTTTACACTGTCAAGCGGTGCCTGCATACAATATTCTTTAAACCGCTTCTGCATCTCATGATAGGTTTGTACACCCTCACCGTACAATATCTTCTTACACCGATTCAGATACTCTTCCCAGTCATCGCTTAAAAATTCCAACTCGTATAACCGGTCAAACACCGCTTTGGAATACTGAAAAGATTCCTCCCTATTTTCATAAAAAGTTTTTAACTCCTGCTCTGCTTCCCGGACAGCATTTGCCAGCTTCGCTTCCTCCTCGTAGTTTTCAAACACATCCGCTAAATCAAACAAGTCGCTTTCCTCAATGATGTTCTGCATTTCTTCTGCCATTTTTCGCACCAGTGCTACCCGCACCGCTACAGACAACCTGCGATTTTGCAACAGAGCTATCATAATCTTTCTGGCATCCTCCAAATAGGAGTCAAAATCGTCGAATTCTTCCTCGTCCGCGTCAAGCTCCTCTTCCGAAAACTTCACCGGCTCTTTCTGTTCCAACAGAATCCTTGCCACTTCCGGACAGGAAACCGTCAGCGTAATCTCCCGCAGATTTTCAAATTCCTCGATATGTCTCGGGTAATTTGCGCAAGTAAAACAAAGACTGTCCTCACCCAACTGTTCATACATCTCACACAGATTATTCTCCTTTAGAAAAGCACATCGTTTATGACAATCTTGCACAAACACGCCTTCCGCAAAGTCAATGCGTTCCCGCAAAACTTCTCCGTACTCTCCCGACTCGGACTTGTAGCGACAAAGCGCCTCTTCATCAATCACAATCTGCCATCCGGCACAACACGTTGCTTCACACCGGTCCGCAACACACTTAAATTTATCATAATAATCCGGTCTTACATATAACATAAACTGCGGGCCTCCGTTTTCCTTAAGGTAGTAAAAAAATCAGTATTCGTTCCCTCGGGTCATTGCCCTCAAACAAATCACTGCAATTGATTTCATCATAAAATTCCAGTTCATCCACCGTCATAAGATAGGAAATATACTCCTCCGACGGGTAATAAAAAAACAGATACGCCTCCCTCGGATTCTCATAATAGGACTCCAGAATTCGCGCCATCACCTTCCGAAGTAATTCCACGGAAAAGGGATTGAAAAAATAGAACCGATTGACCTCCGCCGGCACTTCATACGCTTCTGCTCTTGCCGGTACAAAGTCCGTCCTTGCACCCGAAACCGCCGTCTTCCGGTTCTCCAGTGCTCCCTGATAAATCCGTTCATCGTACTCTATCCCCAAAGTACTTGCTTTCGTCTGATAGGACAAAAAGAACTCCACTCGTCCTTTCCCACTGCCATAGTCCAAAACCACATCTTTTTTACGAATCAGGCCGCTGTTGGCCAACCGCTCTAACACACTGTATGGCGTTGGTTCATAAGGATATCGATATTGATCGGCGTTGGAATCATCCCGACCGGTTGTTTTTATTTGCAGGAGCTTGTCCCATGTAGTTTCACTATCTTGCATTCTTCTTCCCTACTTTTCCAACTGTTCTCTGTATCACTTTCTCTTTGGTGCCACCAAATCATAGCTTTCCGCGATCATTCGTTTGATTTCTTTCTCCGGCACCTTCCCGTCCAAAATCACCGTATTCCAGTGTTCCTTGTTCTGATGATAACCCGGTTGCACGGAATGGTAGGCATTCCGCCAAAAATCTCTCCACTCCGGACTCACCTTCACGTTAATACAAACATTCCCATTTCTCTCATAAGTCCAGAGAAACACTTTTTTGTTCTTTTTCACTCGTACCAGCTGCCAGTTTTCATCATGAAAGGGTGCATCCTGATAGGTATTCGGAAGTGACAGTCCGTACGCCAGAACATCTTCTCGTGTTGTCATCGCTTTTCTCCTTTTTCGTCATCCGCAGACTCTCATCTTCTTACATGCTGTAAAAGAATCATCTGCACCGGCTTCTCACATCTATCGAAAACAATCCGTCCCGGTTACAATAAAACAGTAACTTGCGCACACCGTTTATCTTCACCCTCGCTTCCGCATTTCCTTCCGGATAAAGCTTTACCATCTGTATCTTGTCCGAAGCCAGTGCCGCAACAAAGGAAATATAATGCTCCTTCATCATATCATGATCAATACGGATGTAATACTCATCCTCTACTTTTTCAATGCTTATCCGATGATTCTCGTCCGGTTCTTCTGCCTGACATGGGGTCAACAAAATTCCGTGACAGTGAATCACCGCCTCTCCCACGCTATGTATCACATTTCCGCAAACCGGACAAACATAAAACTGTGACCGCAACATATTTGCCGATACATTACCGTTACTGACTGCATTTCCGGTCATGAGCTCCGTCACGGATATTCCGAAAGCTTTTGCAATAGGCTCCAACAGGGAAATATCCGGATAGCCCTTTCCCGTTTCCCATTTCGATACCGTCTTGTCCGACACGCATAGCTTTTCCGCCATCTCTGCCTGTGTAAAATGGTTCTTTTCCCGCAATTCTTTGATAACCGCTCCCGTAATATATTGATTCATTCTTTTGTACCTCCTATGGGTACTATACTAAACCTGCAAAAAAGATTTTTCCACCTACGAAGCGTAGACTCTTACTTCCTGCACAACGCCCGTACCACGTCTTTGTACCGCTGGGATTTCGTCCGTATATCCTCCTCGGTTACTCCGTAATACCGGTGAATATCCTTATCAAGCTTATGAAAACTTTTTAATATTTTCTTGTTTCCGGAAGCCCCGCCGCCGATATAACCGAACCGTTTCTCAATCAAAAAATGGATATTATCATTACTATCGTCAAAGGAAATTTGGAACCTGTGGAAATCAATGTCAAACTCTGTCGCCGGAATCTCCTTTGCTTTTTCTGTTCTCTCCTGTGCCTGTCGAACATAAGCCAACAAATCCTCCCTGGATTCACTCTTTAGCTTCGGCAGTTTGGCATATTCCCCCAACAATTCCGGAGCATGTTGAATCAAAAAAGAAGCTCGCATTTCCTCATACTCTTCCTTTATTTCTTCCTTGTCCGGTTCCGCAAACCCATGCACCTTTACAAGATACTCCATCACCTCATCCATGGTATGTGCGCCCGGTTTCAATGTTCTTTCCACGTGTGCTCTCTTTATTTGATATCTAAACCTCTGTATCTTTTGCTTTAATGTTAATTCTGCGTCTCTCTTAATCAAACATACCGAAGTTGCCCCATCCGCTTTTCCGATGACTGAAGTCGCACTTGCATTCTTTTCCATAACTCCATTCCTCCGCATTACATTCCCACACCCTAGCCGCACTGTAAAACCAGCCACACACGTTCAAAATCCCGATTTATCAAATCGCTCTTCTTTATCCAGAAATAGATGTGACCACAATCACCAAACATCAACTCATACGCATCTACGGATACGGTTCCCATCTGAAAAAGAAGCATCCAATCGCTTGCCTTCTCTTTAATGTCTGCCTTTTCCGCATCCGGGATTTTCGCATAATCCTCCGGGCTTCCGCAACTGTAGCCTCTGGTCACCCGTTCGCACTCTTCCTCCATCGGATTCTGAATCACATCCGGATACCCCAGCAACTTTGTACGCTCTCCCCATCCGTCATAGGTATATCCGCATTCGGCACAGCAGCTTTCATAATCATCATACTCATATTTTCCTTCCGTATCAAAGCAGGCGTAGTCCGGAAGGCTGATTTGACTCCGAAACTCAAGCGCCAACTCCGGAAGTATCATAGAATCGTCTAATTCCATAGGACAACCGTCAGCAACCAACTCCTCTTCCTCCGGGAAATAAAATACCCGCGCCGCACCTTTGTCCTCCGGTGTAAATCCCCAAGTCATCGTTTCCAGTTCATAAAAGAAACTGAGAACACCGGTCTTCGGAAGCATTCCTTCTTCATCAAGATGCGCTACATCCTTCAGGTTTATTTGTGCCAGGAAAGAAAGAGGTCTACTCACATTTTCCTCTTCTCCGTATACTTTACCCGAAAACCACGGCCATTCAAAACCTTTCGGCACATCCGGTATCCCTCCGATTTTGCTGCACCCGCTCGACAGCGGTATCTCACTTTTCCTGTATGTAATCCCGATCTCTTTTTTCGAAATTTCAAGAAGCTTCCCGATAAACTCTTGCTTTTGTGTTTCGTTCATGTTGTTACCTCCACCGTTTCCCAAATCATTTATTCTCCCTATATCCTACATTACTTTTCCCTCAACCTGCTACGAATCCTTTCCCTCGAAATATACTTATTATGCGAAATCTGAATCCGGTTCAGATACGCCCCTCTATCACAATCTTTATCCCAATTTTTTTGTATATGTTTTGCCATTTCTTCGATAGACACGATTTTCCAGCGGCTGCTCCACCCGTGATTTCCTTCCATATACGCAACAGAATCCGCATCCCAACGTAGTGCCGTCACATATCCGCCGGGATCCGTGGGGGAATATGTATCCGCATCCCAATAATGAATTTCCTCCCAAAATGTCAGCGTTAACAGCAACATTTCCAACGACACCAAATCAGGAATTATTTCACCGGAAACCGCAATTCTTCCCCGCTCATCTTCTTCACTTACGCAGAACCCAAAGTCACGTAAATCCTGTATCTGTTCCCTGGTCAATACACTTCCCTGCATACGTATCATACCCCTCTGCAATCGCAACTTCCTCTTAACAAAAGAGGGCCTGCATTTTTGAACATCACTCGTCCGAAACATTCATACTTTGCCTGGCCCTCTCGGGTATCTTTTTCATTTCTGCAACCTTATTCGGCTACATTTCATTTTACTTCCAGTTATCCACTGCGCCGTGCTCTGCCGCAAAGCAAGCCTTGTAGTTCTCTACAAACGCATCAAAGCCCGCAACATCCGCAGCATCCGGAGCTAAGGTAGTACCGGTCTGGCCCGCGAATACCTTGTCGCTTAAGTATGCGCTTAAGGTTTCGCCCTCTGCCTTGTTTGCCATGTAGGCTGCCAGTACAGCCATACCCCACGGTCCGCCTTCACTTGCAGTATCCATTACGGTTACGGAAGTGTTAAGAGCAGCAGCCAAAAGCTTCTGACCAACCACCGGAGTCTTAAACAAACCGCCGTGACCCATGATGCAGTCTACCTTTACGCCCTCTTCCTTAATCAAAATATCGTTACCGATTTTGATGGTGGCAAGAGAAGATAAAATGTGGGTTCTCATAAAGTTTGCCAAGCCAAACTTTGCATCCGGCTTACGTACAAACATCGGACGTCCTTCCGCAAAACCGGTCACCGGCTCGCCGGAGAAGTAGTTAAAGGAAACCAGACCGCCGCAATCCTCGTCACCTTCCAGTGCCTTGCGGTACAGGGTTCCGTATAAATCGTTCATATCTACGCTCATGCCAAAGGTATCCGCAAATTCTTTGAACAGATTCACCCATGCATTGAGATCGGAGGTACAGTTATTACAATGTACCATTGCTACCGGCTTACCGTCCGGCGTGGTTACCATGTCGATTTCCTCGTGTACACCGTCCAAATCCTTCTCGGTTACAATCATGGAGAAAATAGAAGTACCTGCGGATACGTTACCGGTACCTACCGCTACCGCATTGGTTGCTACCATACCGGTACCGGCATCGCCCTCCGGCGGGCAAAGCGGAATACCTGCAGAAAGCTTACCGGAAACGTCAAGAAGCTTTGCTCCCTCTGCCGTCAGGGTACCTGCAGCTTCGCCTGCATTAAGGCTCTTCGGAAGAATATCAGCCAGCTTCCAGGAGAAGCCTTCACCGGCCATCAGCTCATCAAACTGCGCAATCATCTTCTTGTTATAATCATTCGTCGTTGCATCAATCGGGAACATACCGGAAGCATCGCCTACACCCAGTACCTTTTCCCCGGTCAGCTTGTAATGAATATAACCAGCCAGAGTCGTAAAGAAAGCCACATCCTTTACATGTTCCTCTTTATTTAATACCGCCTGATACAGGTGGGAAATGCTCCATCTCTGCGGAATATTAAAGCCCAACTTCTCCGTCAAAATCCCGCTGGACTGTGCCGTAATGGTATTTCTCCAGGTACGGAACGGTACCAGTAAGTTGTCGTCCTTATCAAACGCCAGATAACCGTGCATCATTGCGGAAAACCCGATAGCGGAAAGCTTCGTCACCTCTACGTCGTACTTTGCCTTTACATCCGCAACCATGCTTGCGTAACAATCCTGTAAACCGCCCCAAATATCCTCTAAGGTGTAGGTCCAGATACCGTCCACCAGACGATTCTCCCAGTCATGAGTTCCTAACGCCAATGTCTCGTGATTCTCTCCGATTAATACAGCCTTGATTCTGGTAGAGCCGAACTCAATACCGAGCGCTGCTTTTCCGTTTAAAATAATGTCCTTTGCGTTCATACCTTTTCTCCTTTTATTCTTTTTATCCACCCGGCACATCACTATGCCGAAAACCGCAGAAATGCAGTGTTTTCTTTTCACACGGGAATATCTAATTATATCTCATTTTTCGCTTTTACGCAACCTCTCCCGCCCATTTTGATTACAATATGTTCCGAATTTGTTTCATCACCAAACAAACGGGATTAGACGGAATTTTACCTTCTCCTTATACTCCTTATATCCCTGCAATTCCCGCTCCAAAAACGCTTCTTCTCCCTTAATCCGCTTTGCAATAAGGAACGGATATGCCAAGAAAATCACAAAAGATATCAGGGAACCTAACACCAGCGGCATGGCAAAAAACAACAGCACCGTGGCGAAGTACATGGGATGTCGTACAATGCCGTACAATCCCGTATCGATGACCTTTTGATTCTCCTGCACCTCAATGGTACGTGACAGATACGTGTTTTCCCGAAGTACCTCTGCATACAGTACATAGGCTATCAGAAATACGACCGCAGCACCGATGGAAACACCTTTCGGCAAGGTCAACCAACCGAACCGGAAGTCCAATCCTGCAACGACAAAGCCCACCAGAAACATCAGTCCGCTTAACTTTACCACAAGTCCCTGGTCTGCCTGCTTCTCCTTCGCATTTAATCGTGTCTCTAGAAGCTTTGGATTTTTTACCATCATCACAAGTCCGGCAATAAACATGGGGATAAATAGGATGCCCATAAAGAGCCAGCCTTGGAAAAAGTGAACAGTTCCTGCCGGAAAGAAAACCAGAAGTCCGACTAAGAGAATGCCGAAAAGATATTTTATGATAGCTTGTAGAAATAGTTTTTTGTTCATAAAAGACCTCCTATTTTTGCACTACCTTCCATTTCGCCTCTTCCACCACATACTGAAACTCACTCAGACTCTCATCCAACATAACTTCCAGCAGTTCTTTAAAATCATTGACCAGATTTACCTTCGGCAAGTCCTCTTTCTTCACCCAGTGCATAGCTCCCTCTTCCGAAGAAACAATCTCTCCCGAGAACTTATCTGCCACAAACAAAAACACAAGGTATCTGCCGTTTTCACCGGATTCTCCGCTAATCGGAAACTGCTTTACACCACACAACTTCGGATTCTTCACCGTAAGTCCGGTTTCTTCCTTCATTTCCCGGACCACCGCATCCACAATAGACTCTCCCGGCTCCACATGACCGCCGGGCAGGGTAAAACCTTTCCAGTCCTTTTTCACTCTGTCCTGTAACAAATATTCATCGCCTCTTCGAATGAGGCATAATACCGTCAATTCTACTGTTTCTGTGCGTTTCATTTTAGCCTCCGATTTATAAACTTTTTCTCATAACAACTGCTTTACTTTGCTCGTAGTCTCCCAAAGACAAGACCTACCAATATTCCGATTACAAACCCAATCCCATGCACCACGATTGTCCCTATCCCCAGAAAGCATCCTGCTACCACATACAATACCAGATATCCCTTCTCATAACGACTTAACGCAATGACTTGCTTCTCTCCCTTTGCAAAAAGCTCAACACACAACATACCCTGCAAAACAAAAATCCCGAGAGATGCCCCTACAATCTGTCCCTCCGGGAATATGAAACACCACAGAAACGCGGTCACCATCGTACCCAGATTGTAAATCAAAAGCAACCTTACCGTTCCAATCTTCTTCTCGATTTTCGTGCCTACAATCTCCAATGCCGCCATGTTACCCACCAAGTGAATAAGTCCCATATGAAGATAACCGCAGGTCATCAATCGCCACCATTGTCCTTGTTCCATTATCAAAGCAAGAGAAACTTCTCCGTATTCTTTTACATATCCGCCACCGGTCAGAAAAATCCAAAAACGGTTTCCTCCGCCTACCGCGACATTCACAATAAAAACCAGCACCATGACAATTGCCAAATAAAAGGTTGCCGTTCTTCTTTTCTTTAACACTCCGTTCTCACCTCAAAACTTCTCTCTAAATCATAAAATTCACAACTCCGAATATCACATGGCATACCGTAAAACCACTTATCGGAATCAATGCAATTCCATTCTTTCTGTCAAGTGCAAAGAATAAAAAAGCAAAGCACGGCGCTACCGTCATCCCTAATATTACTACCACATTTGTCACACCCGTATAGTACAAAATCCAGCACAAATAATATACCAAGCAGCATCCGATGACTACCGGAATCAACGGGATTATACCAAGCTTTTTCCGCTCCTTATGTACGATTGCACACAACACCGCCACCATTACCACCTGACATACGGAACCGATGGCATCTACAACTTTGGTAACCGACTCCGTTCGCAAAACATCATTGGGTGCCGGTACCGCAAACCAGATAAAATTCGGAAGCATAATAAGCAAAAAAAGAATCAGTCCCCAACTATCAAAGCCGAATTTATAGTTTTCTCTTATCATCTCGATTCTCCTCACAGCCACCTATAACGCCTTCTCGCAGTGCTCATAACACCACATTGCTTCCGTTCTTCCGAACCAGCCTTCTCCTTCTCTTACACGCGGATAAAGCTTATGCAGTGCTTCTTTCTCCTCTTCTGTCAGTTCCGCATAATCATTTACTTCACGACTTGCTTCCACCACGATATATTTATGGTCTCCGTCATTGCGCTTAAACATTCCAATCAGTTTTATTTCTACCTCGTTCCCGAGGCTATATTCTTTTGTTGACATCAGCATGCAATCACAGTGGGGTGCCGGCGGTGTCCCGGACTCTTTCACCCAGCCGTAAGGATAGTAAAAGTCTCTTGCGTGCGCCAACGACTCCTTTTCCGATTCCGAAAACGTATTTGTTTCCGGGTCATATATCATTCGATTCGGATAGGCCTTTGTTTGCTCGACAATCATCTTCATACCGGATTATCCCCCTTCTTCATCAGCACCGCATGCTCCTTCGGCTCCTCATAATAGTTCTTCCGAAGTCCGATTTCTTCAAAGCCTAGCTTTGTGTACAAATTCCTTGCCGGCGTGTTACTCTCTCTCACTTCCAAGAAGAACTCGGTCACTCCCCGGGACTCTCCTGCCTCCATAAGCGCCGTCAGCATTCCTGTCGCCACACCCTTTCCCCGTGCGGCAGGTGCGGTGCACACATTGGTGATGTCCGCTTCTTCCCCGGTACAAAGAAGGACGCAGTATCCCAATAATGCGTCCGTGTCCTTTGCTATGATTACGATATAATTTTCATCCGACAGCGTTTTCAAAAAGGCATCATAACTCCAGGGTCTGGAAAAATTCTGCCCTTCCAATGCAGCTACCGCCGCCACATCTTCCTCTGTCATTTGACTGATGGTCCAAGTATGTTCCAATCGAAATCTCCTTCCGCGGGCTCCTCTACTGTTCCAGGCAAACTCCGTTGCCGTGCAACTATGCACCCGCTCCACCGATTACTTCTACGCCTGCTCTGCCCGTTCCTTTTCTTCTCTTTCCCGTTCTGCCTGAGACTTACGAAGATAGGTCGGAACAAACTCTGCCGCCGTCTGGGTCTTACCTTCCTTTGCGTACACAAAGGCACAGGCCGCCAAAGATGCTGCACGCTGCTTGCTCATATGTACCGGTGCAAAAGAAAACGCTACTTCTGTCTTCTCGGAAAGCACGGTACGATACGCATCCGCGCCGTCGCCGAGATAGATTACCGGACATCCCAAACGGTTCACTTCCGCAATGATATCTTCCACTGCCATAGCTTCTTGCGCAAACAAACAATCCATAGCACCCGTTTCTTTATTCCAACGGTATAATCCCGTATACACCTGAGACCGTCTGGCATCCATGAGCGGACAAATCACTGCCTCAGCGCCGCAGAAATTCCAAGCCAACGCTTCTGTGGTCGGCACCGCAATGAGCGGCTTAGAAAGCGCCTGCCCCAGTCCCTTTGCCGTCGCGGACCCGATACGAAGTCCCGTAAAAGAGCCCGGTCCCGCTGTTACCGCAATGGCATCCAGTTCGGAAAGCTCCGTCTCCGTCATCTTCACGATTTCGTCAATCATCGGAAGTAACGTCTGGGAATGGGTCTTTTTATAATTGGTTGTATACTCGGCTAATACCGCATCCTCCGTGGCAAGTGCCGCAGATGCAATAAGTCCCGAGCTGTCAATGGCCAAAATCTTCATATAATTTCACCTCTCCGAGTAAGCTCCTTTATTCCCCTACCGTAATCAAACGATAGTCCGTCCCCTTTTGCAAATCCTTACGGATACGCACCTTCACCGCATCCGCCGGAATCAGTTCTTCAATCAGTTCCGCCCACTCAATCATGCAGGCACCGTCCCCGTAAAAATAGTCTTCATAACCGATTTCCTCCATCTCCTCCGGTTCCTCGATACGGTACACATCAAAATGGTAAAACGGCAAACGCCCATTGTACTCCTGCACAATGGTAAAGGTCGGGCTATTCACCGTATCGGTAACGCCCAGGCCTACCGCAAACCCTTTGGTAAACACGGTTTTCCCCACACCGAGGTCCCCGGATAAGCAATACACCGCACCCGGCTTCGCCTCTTCACCTAATTTCTTTCCAAGGGCATAGGTTTCCTCTGCCGAAAAACTTTCAAACTTCATACTTGCTCCTTTATTTCACAATCTTTCCTGCCACCGCTTCGGACAAATGTTTCTTAAACAGTTCTTTTACCTCATTCTCACACTCCGCAAGGGCACGCTTTGGCCAAACAAAGGCATACACCCGACCGGTATACACTAAAATCTGAGACTTATATTCTTTCACCTGATACACATCTGCCCATGTGATGGACTGACTCTGTTCTTCCTGACTTAAAGTAATCCCCTCGTCCGTCAACACATAATCCAGCGGCTTTTTAAATACATCGTTCTTCTTTACCTGTTTTCTCGCCTTCGTATACAACTGTAACGGATGTACCACCGTAAATAGCAGTGCCACAAAAATCAGCGCGACCGTCTTTACCGGATCCCCCTTTCCGAAGCCGGCAATGAGGAGCCCGATGGCTCCGAAAGTCACAATGGCATCCGCCAGCAAAGACACACCACGGTAAGAATGATGCACCAAAAAGAGAAACATATCCTTTACCGTAATTTGTACCGAAAACTTCACTTCTTTCATGAAACTTTACTCCTTTCGTTTCCCCTTCCCACAATAGTCTTTTACACCTGCAAAACCCAGCCGATCACACCTTGCGGAAGGCTATCTTCCATCGGGGTTCCGTCATCAAACATCAAATTCGCATGCATTGAATTAACCAGACAATGCTGTCCCATTTCCACGCCGAAGTTGATGGAAGAAATTCCGCCGTCCCCGTTCTTTGTCCACTTCGGGAAGTAGAGGAACTTATGCTTCATCTGTTCCAACCGCGGGATACGCGGCACGATTTCCTTCTCAAAATCGTGGAACTCATCATGGGTGGAAATTGCAAAAAACAAGTTTACATTATTGGCATCGAACTCATCCAGTACTTCATCCGCCGGAATCGCACTTGTTCCGATCGGTACACAGCCGTCAAAGAATGCCGGGTCTTGTGCAACCACTTGAAAACAGAAGGTGGCTCCGCTGGAATTTCCCATCACAATCTTTTTCCCGATGGTCTGCTCCCGCTCTGTTACAAACTGCTTTATCAGGTCCACCACCGGTTTTGTATATTCCCCGGTATGCCAGGTCCCGCTGACAGACCCGTCCGTATCTCTGTATTCGTTGGCAAGCGGAATCAGCACATAGGCACCGCCCAGCTGCTTTTGATACTCCGGAGAAGCAAACAACTCTCCGCCGCTGTAATTGATACAAATATCACCCTCCAGGGAATTGGAGGTACCGTGCAAGAAAACCAAAAGCGGATACTTCTTATCCTTCGGATAGCCGTGCTCCGTCGGGTCATAGAAATAGTATCTCATATTCCCGATGGCAGGCACCTCAAAAATTTCTTTGTGATAAAGGTGAAAATACTCGCCTACTTTATAGGTCGCTGCATAACTGATAAACTCATCTCCCGTAAGCTCATTTGCCCACGGTGGGGTCGGGTGATTTTCCATACAGATACTCCTCTCCTTCTCTATCTCCTTCGTAACACCACGGCTTGTTGCGCTACTTTCGTATCTCTCACAAGCCTCCCAACATTCGGATTCTGCTCATTTGCTTTCGCAAATGGCTACTTCCTCATTTACTATAAGATCATGGTCAACTGAATTCTCTTCTTCTGTAAATCTACGCTCATAACCTTTACATCCACGATATCGCCGACGCTCACTGCATCTAACGGATGCTTAATGAAACGTTCCTTGGACATCTGGGAAATGTGTACCAGACCGTCCTGATGCACGCCGATATCCACGAAAGCACCAAAATCGATTACGTTACGTACCGTTCCCTTTAAAATCATGCCCTCGGTCAAATCCTTCATTTCCAGCACATCGGTACGAAGAATCGGCTTCGGCATTTCTTCACGCGGATCACGTCCCGGTTTTTCAAGCTCTTTGATGATGTCGGTCAAGGTAATCTCACCGATACCGAGCTCTTCTGCAAGAGCGGTCTTATTCTTAATCTGACGGGAAAGTCCGGACAAACCGCTGCCGGTTGCCGCCTCCTGTGCCCCGTTCTTCTCAGCACCCTTACCGGACTTCTTTGCGTCAAGCTCCTCCTCAGCCGGTGCAGTAAAGTTCCCGCCATTCATGGCTGCCATCAGGGCCTGTGCCATAGCGGTATTTCCACCCTTGACACGGAGACGATTATCCTTCTCGCGGTTGCGCTTCGGGGTATCGTCCTTCTTCGTTGCTTTCTCTGCACGCGCCTGCAATTCTTTCTGCTCTGCCTGAACCTTCTTGATATCTGCCGCAGTGTAACCAAGCTTCTCCAAAAGCTTCTCCGCTGCGTCATAGGACTCCGGATGCACACTGGTGGCATCTAACGGATTAGTACCGTCGTTGATGCGAAGGAAGCCCGCACACTGCTCGTAAGCCTTCGGCCCCAGCTTCGCTACCTTTAAAAGCTCCTTACGGGTCTTGAACTTACCGTTTTCCTCACGATACGCTACGATATTCTTTGCAATCGGCTTGGAAATACCGGACACGTACTCTAAAAGCGGTGCCGAAGCGGTATTTAAATCCACGCCTACCTTATTTACACAATCCTCAACAACGCCGGACAAGGTCTCGGACAACTTCTTCTGGTTCATGTCGTGCTGATACTGACCTACACCGATGGACTTCGGATCAATCTTCACCAGCTCCGCCAACGGGTCCTGCAAACGGCGGGCAATAGATGCCGCACTACGCTGTCCCACATCAAAATTCGGGAACTCCTCGGTAGCCAGCTTACTTGCGGAGTACACGGAAGCACCTGCCTCGTTTACAATCACATACTGAATCGGCTTATTGAGCTCCTTTAACAGCTCTACGATAACCAGCTCGGACTCTCTGGACGCCGTACCGTTTCCTACGGAAATGAGGGTAATGTTATATTTCTCGATTAACTTTTTCAAAATTTTCTTGGACTCATCCACCTTATTCTGCGGCGCGGTCGGATAAATAACAACAGTATCCAATACCTTTCCCGTCGGGTCCACCACCGCCAGCTTACAACCGGTACGGAATGCCGGGTCCCAGCCAAGGACAGTCTGTCCCGCAATCGGAGGCTGCATCAGAAGCTGCACCAGGTTCTTACCGAATACCTTAATAGCACCGTCTTCTGCCTTCTCCGTCAAATCGTTACGAATCTCTCGCTCAATGGCCGGAGCAATGAGACGGTTGTACGCATCCTCTGCAGCAAATGCCAACAGCTCGTCCGTAAACTCGTTCTTCTTTACAATCAGCTTCGTACGAAGGAACTGCAAAATACGCTCCTCCGGCGCACTGACCTTCACGGTCAGAATCTTCTCATCCTCACCGCGGTTCAGCGCTAAGATACGATGGCCCGGAAGCTTGTTAAGGGGCTCCTCAAACTCATAGTACATCTCGTACACGGACTGGGTCTTTGCTTCCTTTGCCGCGGAAACAATCTTACCCTCCTCCATGGTAATCTCACGAATATAACGGCGGTAATCCGCATCGTCGGAAATCTGCTCCGCAATAATATCCAGTGCACCTTCCACCGCTTCCTTGGCACTCTTTACGGAAAGAGCGGCGTCCTCTGCTTCCTTCACATACGCTGCGCCCGCTTCCTCTGCCGGCTTGTCCAAACTTTCGGTGAAGATCAGCTCCGCCAAAGGCTCCAATCCCTTTTCCTTAGCAATGGTGGCACGAGTTCTTCTCTTCGGGCGGTACGGACGATATAAATCCTCCACCTCAACGAGAGTGGTAGCCGCCAGAATCTGCGCCTTTAACTCATCGGTCAGCTTTCCCTGCTCCTCGATGCTGCCAAGCACCTGCTCCTTCTTTTCCTCTAAGTTTCTAAGATATACCAAACGCTCGTGCAAATTACGAAGCACTTCGTCATTTAACGAACCGGTGACTTCCTTACGGTAACGGGCAATAAACGGAATGGTATTGCCCTCATCAATCAACCTTACGGTAGCCTCTACCTGCTCCAAACGAATCCCTAATTCATTTTTCAACTGTTCATAGATATTCATGATAAAATCTCCTCACATCTGTCCTAGTGCCAAATAAAGCCATAAAAGCACATAGTATAGTGTAGCATATTTTACGGAAAAAGAAAAGAGGGAAGAAACCCGAGTTTCTTCCGCCAAAAACATTTTGTATCTCTATAGAGATACCCCTGTCAAGATATTGCTATATCCTTTTCACAATAGAGAAAGCGCCACAGCCCCAATCAACTCCATTGAAACCATAACGCTATCCGTAAGTTCGTATTCATTTCCTTTGTAAACTATATCGGCCAAAATACGCAAAAACATGATATACTTACAAAAAAGGTGTAAGATTTTCCTTTTTCCGACGCATTAATAGGTGAATCGATTCAATCCAAACAGGGAGGTAAACGATGCAGGACGATGAATTAATAACGATACTAAAGACCGACCCCGACACCGGTATGACGCTTTTACTTGCCCAGTATGCGGGACTGATTTACTCGATTGTGAAACATAAGTTGGCCGGTCAATTCTTTTGTGATGCAGACATTGAACATTGCGTCGCAGACACCTTCAGCGAATTCTATTTTGACTTGGATAAATTTCAAAATGCAACCGGAAGCATTCGGGCCTGGCTTTGCGTCATCGCCCGGAACAACACCTATGACCGCCTGCGCAGGTACAAAAAAGAGGCTGGTACCCTATCCCTGGATGCGGAAGGACTTGCCGAGCCGTGGGATGATACGTTTTCCGTAGAAGAAGCCCTGATTACCAAAGAATTCAGAGAAGAACTGCTTCGTGAAATCAAAGCCCTCGGAGAACCGGACAGCACCATTTTGCTCCGCAAATACTACCGTTCCGAATCCTCAAAGGAAATTGCGGCCAGCCTCAATTTAACCGTTTCCGCTGTGGACACTCGTGCCCACAGAGCCATTCTAAAATTACGCAGTATATTCGGAGGTGAACGCGTATGAATAAAGAGTTAAATGAAATTTTAGATACCTTAACCCCGGAGGAGTTAGACACCCTTCCGGAGGAAGTCTTCCAGGCAGAGAAACTTGATGATGTTACGCTAAAAAGAATCCGGACTGCCGTAGCGGAACGCACCGGTTTATCGCTCGGAACAAGCGAAAACACTGCAAAGGATAATAAGAAAATGGAACACGAGATTGCCACACCGGCACATAGAACAATGCGCCGAACTTCTTCCATCTTTCGTCGTATCCTTGCCGCAGCAGCCTGCGCGGCATTGCTACTGGGTGCCGGAGCCGGTGCATATGCCTATGCCGCTGCAAAGAAGGATTATAAAAACGCACTGACCTTCTTCTATGAAAACGAACTTTCCACGGAAGGTCTTACGAAAAACGAAATCAAAGAGGTTTACCGGGATTTCTATTCCCATTCCTTCACAAACGACTTAACCACCGATGTAATTTTAAACAGCAGACCGGGCGTGGTGCGCGGTTTTGAAATTACCGGTAATGCTTCGGAATGGGATACCACCATACCGGATACTTTTCTTTCCGATTACAAGACACCGGTGTATTATGAGTTTGAACGGCTCTATACGGACATTGAAGGGACCTACAACCCGCAAACCCAGGCATACCGGCAGCAGTTTACAGAAAGTATCTTCCGAAAATATCATAACAGTGAAAAGGTTTGGGAAATCTCCTTCCAAGACATCCAAATCTACGGCTACTACGGCGACCCGATAGATGATAGCAAACCGGTTCTCGTATACGGCACAGGTTCTTCTCCTAACGATTCCAAGGATGAAATCGTCACCTTAATTGCACTGGATACAGACGGTACGATTCTTTGGGAAACGGTTCAAAATAATACTCCGGGCTCTGAGCAGATTGACGCAGTCCTCTCCAATCCCGACGGTTCCTACACAACCTTCGGTCGTTGTGCAGCTGACAACAAACAATCCGGCAATTGCCTATGTGTGAACAAATACAGTAAAAATGGCACGCCGCTATCCGCCAATACAATTGATATCAGTGACCATATCATTGAGAACGTGGCGCTGACGGAATCCGGGTATCTGATGCACTTGTCCAGTTACGTTGTCACTGACTTTGCCCGTGTACTGAAGTTGGACTTTGAGGGCAATGTAGTAGGTGATTTCTCTTATGAAAGTGAAGAATACGATTTCTATATTGCCGACTTTTGTGAGCTTAACGACACCGTATATATTTCCGGTTATACCGCCCCGAAAGTAGAGAAAAAAGTGGTGGCCTATGGCACACGCGAAGTTCTCATGCTAAAATCCGAACTTTCAGGAAAAATCATTCGGAGCCACGAAGAACTTCTCGATATGTTCCGTGGCAACTTTACCGCTGTGCTTCTTGCTTGTGAACCGGACTCCGGCTCACCGAAGGAATTCTACTCCGTAGCCGGCTCCTTAGGAGACGAGGTATATGTGGCAGACGGCTCTGTCTGCTGGTTTACCAAGGATATCATTGACTGCTCTTATTCTCCTCAGGAAATAAAGATGATTGGAGACGTAGGCCATGTCACTTCCCAGACAAAGCTTGCCATCCTCTGCCGTTTCTACGCCAGTATCTTTAACGCGGACGGCACCTTTAAGGAGCAGAAGAAACTGGATTTGATGACGGAACGGCATTGGGGGAAATAAATCCTCTCGACTTTTTCAAATCATAAAATAGCCTTCTTTTTCTACAACCGGGCTACAGAAAATCATTTGTAGCCCGGTTGTGTATCTCTTCGTTTTTCCCCTACCATCGCCTGTAAAACTCGATCTAGGTCCTTTTCCCCAAACTTTTTTCTCCCCTCCTCTTGCTTTTTCAAATTATATGTGATAGTATTTCCTTAGACGTAACGTAGTTTCAAAAACTACATGTAATATTTTTAATAAACTTTTCACGTGATGCAGCGAATTATTTTAACGCATTTTACCGAATCACCGTATTTTGTGCACATTACTGCACACACTATCACATAACATATCTTTGTAATAAGAAAGGATGGGATTTATGGAACTCACAACAACGAAAGACTTAACCTTACAACAACCGATTGATTTATCGAAGCACCGGATTATTCCGCGACAGCCGGGCAGTGCGTATACGCACCTTGCCGGCGTGGTATTTGCAATTCTCGGTGCATTCCCGTTGCTTCAAAGAGCAGCTCATACTTCGGGGCTTTCCCTGTTTTCCTGCATCACCTTCATTACCGGTATGTTTTTACTGTACAGTGCCAGCACCTTATATCACACCTTCGGTCGGACGATTCGAAGTTACACGAACCTTAAGAAACTGGACCATCTGATGATTTATGTGCTGATTGCAGGCACCTATACACCGGTTTGTCTTTTAGCATTACAGGGTACCGCCGGTAAGCTTCTGCTTGCACTGGTTTGGGGAATTGCATTTATCGGGATTTTCCAGTGTCTGTTTTTCGTTCACTGTCCGAAGTGGGTCTCCGCAATTATTTATATCGCTATGGGCTGGTGTTGTATATTGGCCTTCCCGCAGCTTCTTCGCAGCGTTCCTGCAGGAGCCTTTGCATTGCTCCTCGGTGGCGGCATCGTGTACACCATCGGCGGTGTCATTTACGCCTTAAAGCTTCCGATTTTCGATAATAAGCATCCGCATTTCGGCCTGCACGAGATTTTCCACTGCTTTTGCCTCGGCGGAACCCTGTGTCACTATTTGTTTGTATTCCTTTATCTGGCATAACGACAAAACACCTTATAATTCCGCTGTTACCATAACCGATTTATGCAAAAATGCTGTCACGACCTGACAGGACGTCCGATCTGCGACAGCATTTTCTCTTTCTCCTTATCGCTTTGTCTCTATCGTTTCTCCTCCGGTATGTCCTACTCTCCGTCTATAAGAGAAATCAAATACAACATCGGCGAATTCCAGTAAATCGTAATCTCGTTGGTGGAATAGCTCTCCTTATGATCCAAATACCTCTTAGCAATCGGGGCATCCTTTAATCGCGCCTTTGCCGTCGGGTCCTCTAACCCCGAGTTGACACCGCCTACCAGCATGCCCGGTACGGCCTGATTCTTTGCTATGGACGGTCTGTGATGCGGATTTTTCGGAGACAAGGTTCCCTGTCCGGTCACAAAGCAAGTACCTACCGGATTTTTGCCCAGCAGATAGTCCAGATTCGACTGCGCAGCTGCCCGGTATTTCTCATCTCCGGTCACTTCGTAAGCAAGACCCAAAATCACACCACCATTAGAAACCGTCATATTACTCCCCCAGTGAAAGGATACATTTGCCGTTCCGTACGTATTGGCAGACGTATTCTGCTCAAAACGAACCGCCTGGTCCATTACTGCCTTATAGGCCTTCGTATACGCGGAAGACTCCGTATCAATCCCCTCCATAGTAAGGAGCGCAATATTGCCGTAATCTCCTACGGTACTCCAGTCAAGACCGGTCTTTGCAGCCATACCTTCCAGTACCGCCAGATACTTCTCCTCCTTTGTGGCACGATACAGTTGCGCTGCTGCCCAGTAACGCTCGTCTGTATCATTTCCGTCTTCATATCCTCCGGTGGTAATATCTGCCGGATTCTTAAAAATCAACTTCGGATTAGCCTCTAAAAACGCCCATGCTTTTTCCGCTGCCGCAAGGCAGGTATCCGCAAACCCTCTGTCGATATCGTAGTAAAACTCATAGGCCAATGCCATGGATGCACAGAAATCCGCCGTAGCCGTGGTGGATACCGGTGTTACAATTAACTGCCCGGTCTCTTTTTCCGGCATAATGTAGCCGCAAAAGCTTGCACAGCTCACCTTATGATACACGCCACCGTCTGCCGCCTGCATCTTTAACATCCATTCCAGCTCGTAACGTACCTCGTCAAGCAAATCCGGGATACCGTTGCAGCTCTCCGGAATCCCTATATTATCAATATGGGCACCATCCTCCGACGCCTCATATGCATACAGCAAATCCGCCACGGACTTTGCCGCCGGAACAATGTAACGTCCGTAATCCCCGGCATCGTGCCATCCGCCGCTCACATCGATAAACTCTTCCGTTCCGTAAAGCTTTGCCTGCCCGGTATGACATGCCGCATGTCCGAAAACCTCGTCCTCCACCTCACAGCCGCAACGCTGCAGATAGAACATTCTTACCATCTCAGCTACCATGTCATCATAAACCGACGCACCGTTTTCGAACTCATAGGACTTCGTATCTCCGCAGACAATATAATAACGTCCGGCCGTCTTCACCTCGGAAAAATCTCCGAAGCTGTTGATTTCGTCCGTCGTCTTCGTAAATTTCTCGCCGTACACCGCTCCGGTATATACCGTTTCATCGGTTTCTACATTTACCACGGAAAATTCCGATACTCCTACAAGGTCACAGAATACCGCTTCTTTCCGGCTTTCCGTGCCGTATCCCACTTGATTGATACGAATTGCCGGTTCATACTCTTCCGGTGCCTTCCCGTAATCCGTTTCTACCAACGATACCGCTACATTATCAATATAAATGGTATGCTCCGGCAGGTCTCTTCCCTGAGTGCCGCAGTTAAATACCAGCTTCGTATTTTGGTCCGTCATGCTCGTCATATCAAAGGTATAATCAATGGTCTGCGGCTCCGGCTTTAACTCCACCTTCTTCCAGGTGTAGCTCTGATAGTTCCCGCCGTTCTGCTGAATCATCACCTCGATGCTTCGCGGCTCCGTACAGGAAATCTCATAGCGCACACGATATTCCCTGTCCTTCTCCAGCTCAATGACATCCTCCGGAAACACCTGTACCGCATAATTAACAGTACCCAGAGAAGTGATATTCAGTACAAGCTTCCCATCCTCCGCAGACACGGTACCGCCCCCGCCGCTTTCCTTATACAAGTACCATCCGTCGGTATCCGTATCAAAGGTTGCGTTTGTCACAATATTATTGTCCGGAAGCGGCTCCGGAGTCGGTGTAGCCGTCGGAGCCGGCTTCGGCGTTGCCGTCGGTCTCGGTGTCGCAGTTGCCTTCGGCACCTCCGTAGCCGCCGGCGCCACGGTCTCTTCCGGTGCCACCGTCTCAGCCGGAACTTCGGTTATAGCCGGAACCTCTGTCGACACATTTCCGTCTTCCGTTTTCTTCGTACACCCCGGTATGAGGAACAAAACCGCAACCAGTACCGCTACCGCAGTTCCCCGATACCAAGACATTCGTTTTTTCGTATGTTTCGTTTTCTTCATAACATACTTTCTCCTTATCGTAAAAGAATCTTAAAACAACTCTGTGGACAAATACCGGTCTCCGCTGTCCGGCAATACCGCTACAACGGTCTTTCCTTCATACTCCGGCCGTCTGCCCACTGCCACTGCCGCTGCCAGTGCCGCTCCGGAGGAAATGCCCACCAAAAGCCCTTCCTTCTGAATCATTGTCTTTGCGTAAGCAAACGCATCCTCGTCGGAAACGGTAAGCACCTCATTATAAATCTTCGTGTCCAATACCTCCGGCACAAAGTTCGCTCCGATGCCCTGTATCTTGTGTGCACCGGCTTTTCCCTCGGATAAAAGAGGGGAGGACTGTGGCTCTACCGCCACCACATGAAGCTCCGGAATACGCTCCTTTAAATACTTGGCTGTACCGGTCAGGGTGCCTCCCGTACCGGCGGTTGCCACATACACGTCTACCTTACCCTCCGTGTCCCCATATATCTCCGGACCGGTGGTCTTATAGTGGGCCTCCGGATTGGCCGGATTCACAAACTGTCCTGCAAAAAAGCTTCCCGGAATTTCCTTTGCCAGTTCCTCTGCCTTTTTCACTGCGCCCTGCATTCCTTCCGCACCCGGGGTCAGTACAATCTCCGCCCCATAGGCTGCCAGCAGCTTTCTACGTTCTACGCTCATGGTTTCCGGCATAGTCAGAATCACATGATACCCGCGAAGTGCCGCCATAAATGCCAGACCGATGCCGGTATTTCCGGAGGTCGGCTCCACAATGGTCGCTCCCGGAGTCAGTTTCCCGGTACGCTCCGCCTCTTCTATCATTTCCTTTGCCACACGGTCCTTTACACTGCCGGCCGGATTAAAATACTCCGCCTTTACCAGCAAACGTGCCTTGACACCGTATTCCTTTGCAAACCGGCTCACCTCCACCAAAGGAGTATTTCCTACCAATTCGCTTGCATCCTTTACTAACATCGTTGTTCTCCTTTCCGACATACGTTTCTGCCGTTCCCGGCCTCACATCCTGTCACTCCACCGCAAATGCCTCCCCATTGGTAAAGGCATAAATCATCCGCTCCTTGACCGTCTTTCCGGTCACCTGACAAAGGGCCTGCTCATAATAATCAAGCTGAGTCTTATAACGCTTTGTCAGTACTTCCTTTACATTTTCCTGTACAGAATCCGTCTTGTAGTCTACCAGCACCAATTCGCCCTCTTCTTCAAAACAGGCATCAATAATACCCTGCACCATCACAAGCTCTGCCGGATCCGCTTCTTCTGTTTTATAAACCTCCGGATACGGCAATCCGATGACAAAAGGCTGTTCCTTCTTTAACGTGCCCTTTCTTGCTGCCGTCTGCATCCGTCCTCCCAGCTCGCTTCGGAAAAACTTATAAATCTTTCCCGGTGCTACAAGAGCTGCCGCATCCTTCCGGATACGTCCCTTTGCAATCAGCTCTTCCATAGCGGCCGACACATCCGTTTCTTCCTTGTATTCTCTGCAAAAATCCAGGCACTCCATAATACGGTGATACAAGGTTCCCCGTTCACTGCCGGACACTCCTTCCGGCTGTATCTCCTGCATAAACTTCGGAACCGTCTTTTCCGGCACTGCCTCCGGGAACAATTCCTCCTGCTCCTCATCGGCATAGGCGGCTTTTTTCAGTTCCGATACAGAAAGCTTCATTTTCCCTTTACAAAGCGGATACGGATATTGATAGGTTTCCCGGGCGGACAACTCCTCTGCCAGCCCTTCGTGATACACCCTGTCAATGCTTGCTGCGCATAGGCCGTCATACCAACGTTGCCGTTCCGCACGCTCCGCTTCTTTTTTCAAAACTGCCTCCGCAGCCTCGTTCTCCGACTGTTCTCTTCGAACTCCTTTGATGTTTCCCTTTTTTAGACACTTCCCGAGAGAAAGCTTTAAAAAGTCCAGATACGTGTTGGCACTGAGCAGTTCGGAGTAGCTTGCCGCCTCTTCCTTCTCCGAAGCTGTCTCCAATGTATTGTAAAACTCTGTCTCCGAATCCACCGCAGCCGACAAAATCAGCTTCTCCTTTGCTCTGGTCAATGCCACGTACAGAATACGCAGCTCCTCCGAAAGCATTTCATAATTTAGCTGCCCCGCAATCACCTTTTTGAACAGGGTCGGTGCCTTTACCCGTAGTACCTCGTCCTTGAAATCCATTCCCACACCAAGCTCCGGATGAAGCACCAGTCCCGCATGGACATCCATACGGTTGAACTTTTTGGACAGTCCCGCCACAATTACCACCGGTGCCTCCAAGCCTTTACTTTTATGAATACTCATTAGGCGCACCGCATTCTCTCCGGACACAATCTGGGCCTCTCCCGTGTCCGTATCGTATTTTATCAGCCGCTCAATATAACGAACAAAATCAAAAATCCCGGAATAACTGCTTTCTTCGAATTTCTTTGCTTTTTCCACAAGCATGGAAAGGTTTTCCGCGCGCCGTTCTCCTCCCGGCATCACCCGCACAAAATCCGGGTAGGACGTGGTTTCATACAATGCCTCCAATACCTCCGGAACCCCTGCATATAAAGAGAGCGCCTGCAGACCACGTAGCTGTTCCGTAAAATGGAGCAACTTCTTTCTTGCCGTACATACTGCCGGAAGCAATTCTTCCGGAACCTTTCCGTTCCCATGCACACCGGCAGTCTTCCTATCATCCCCGGTACTTACAGATTCTTCCGTTGTTTCCAAAAAGAGGTTTATCGCATCATAAAAGGCACTTCGATATCCCCTTTCCTCTGCCTTAGCCACAATCCGGACTACCGCCAGTTCTTCCTCGGTCATTCCCGCCATTTCGGAACGAAGCACCGAAACCAGCGGAATATCCTGAAGCGGATTATCGATTACCCGGAGAGCATTTAACACCACCGTCACCTCTCTGGCAGAAAAATACCCGCTTTGTTTTTCCACTACTGCCGGGATGTTAAGCTCCGTAAACACCTCCGTGAAAGGCTCCGCATAACCGCTGACTGCCCGGAACAGCACCGTAATATCCCGGTACTCCACCGGATGAAACTTCGGTCGCACCACGCCGTCCTCGCCGACTTCTTCTCCGTCATAAATCGGTAATCCGCTGTCAATTAAACTCTGAATCCGGGCACCTACCGTCATGGCCTCTTTCGCAATACGGTCAAGGCTCTCATCTTCCTCCTCCGTGTCAAGCTCCGTCAGTAGCAGTTCTGCCGTATATGCCGCTCTCTTTTGCGCCTCATCCTCCGAATCAAACGGATAAGACGCCCCCAAATACAGCTTTGCCTCGTCATCGTATTCGATACCGCCGAAGCGTTTTTGCATCAGGCCGGAAAACACATCGTTTACCGCATCCACTACCGCCCGTCTGCTTCGAAAGTTCTTCCCGAGCACGATTTTACAGTAATCCCCGGCCTCACCGTACGGAGCATACTCCTCATACTTTTTCATAAAAAGCTCCGGCTTTGCCATACGGAACTTATAAATACTTTGCTTTACATCTCCCACCATAAACCGGTTCGGACAACCGTCCTCTTCACCGGATATACTCCACAACAGCAAATCCTGAATCTCGTTACTGTCCTGACACTCATCAATCATCAGCTCATCAAACCGACTACGCAAAAGCTTTGCCGTCTCTGTCGGATGAAATCCGTCGGCGTTTTCCTCCACCAAAAGGCGCACCGCCAGATGCTCCAAATCGTTAAAATCCACCAGTCCCCGCTCGGACTTTCTCTTTGCATAACGTTCCCCGTATTCGGCACACAATCCCACCAGCACCTGCAAAAGCGGTGCCATAGCCGCCATATCCTGTGCCATCTGTTCCGAATCCGTGAAAAAATAATCCTTCTTCAGCTTTGTAAGCAGGTCTTTATAGCGTCCCCGCAGGTCTTTCACCTGCTCCTTTTTCTCCTCCGTTGTATCACATTTTTTCCGGGAAAGTGCCTGGAAAGAAAGGTCTGCAAAGGCCTCCGTCAATTCTCCGTAGGTGTCCTTGGCGCAAAGTGTGTCAAGAAGATCCCCATCCGCATCCAAGGCCTCCAGATACGTATACGGCCCCTCCGGACCTTCGCACAGCGCTACCGCCTTCTTACGAAGCTGCTCACAATCCCGGAGAATGGTTTTGATACGCTCCGTCAAAATCCGGATGCACGGCTCCTCCTCCGAAAGTGTCGTTGCACTTTTCTGCCGCTCCAATGCCGCATCTGCCTGAGCAAGCCAGCTTTCCGGAAACGGTGCGCTTTGGGCAAATTTATAAAAATTCTCGATGTGCTTACTCAAGCCGTCATCGGTTTTCCCGCTACCGATGCATTCCGTCAGGCGGAGAAATAATTCTTCGCCTTGTGCATACCGGTCCTCCAACAACTCCTCCATCACATCTGCCCGAAGAAGTGTCAATTCTGCCTCCTCCGCAATGCGGAAACCCGGGTCCAGATCCAGTTCATAGAAAAACTCCCGTAAAAGACTTAAGCAAAATCCGTGAATGGTCATAATGGAAGCATTCCGCAACAACAGCACCTGCTTTTGCAGATGTGTATTTCCCGCATATTCTTCTGTGGCCAGACACTCATTCAACCGTTTGCCGATACGTTCCCGCATCTCCGCCGCTGCCGCATTGGTATAGGTCACCACCAACAGGCGGTTAATATCCTGCGGCGTTTCCTTATCTGTCAGTTTTTCGATAATGCGTTGTACCAGCACCGCCGTTTTACCGGATCCCGCCGCCGCGGATACCAGTGTCGAACATCCTCTGACCTCAATGACCTGCCTTTGTTCCGGCGTGAATCGAAGCTTCCCCATGACTCTCCTTTCCGAACTCCTCCCAGAGTTCATCTTTCCTTAACTCCTTAAGCTCCCGATAGGAATACTCGGTCAGTCTGTTATCAAATCCGCAAACCGACTTATAATTACAATACTCACACGGCGTCGTCTTTTTGTATCGGTACGGCCTTGCTTCCGTATCCCCGGCTAAAATCGCCTCTGCCTCCCGCTCCAACTTCCGGTATACAAACTCCGTCAGCGTCTGAAAGCCCTCTTCATGAATGCCCTTGGAGTTTGCCTTTAACTGTCCTTCCTTATCGGTCTCCGCATAAATTAACTTCGACGCCTCGGAAGGCTTAAGACCACCGTTTTCCGCCTTTAGGGATACATCAAGTGCCGTTACGGAGGCTACGGAATTATTAAAGATACCGTCCGGACGAAACTCCTTCTTTACCGCATCCTCGGAATACTTTTCCCTATCTAAAAACGGGTCCTCCACATGGAAATAAAACATCCCTGCCGGTACCGGAGTCACATTATCCTCTGCCGCCGTCTGCCTCAGTGCCGCCGCCAGATATACCTCCAACTGCACCTGTAAACCGTAGTACAACTCCGTCAAATCAAACTTTTTCTTACCGGACTTATAGTCCACTACCCGCAAATACCACTTATCATCACTGTAGCACACATCATATCGGTCGATCTTTCCGTGAAGCGAAAGGTACTTCGCGGTATGCTCGAATACTGCTTCGCAATGCTTCGGCTCAAACAAACTGCCCTTAATCTGCTCTTGCAGCATCTCCACCGTCTTTTTCATCACCCGGGCCGCCTTTGTTACCAGATAGCTGTTCCGCTTCGTGCCGTCAAATACTCCGTTCTCGAAAGTGGTTGCCGCCTCTGCCAGGCTCTCTTCACACAACCCTTCCCGTTCCGCATCCGTCAACGTATGCCAGGAAAGACCTTTCTCCCTCACCTTTCCCGTAAACAATTCCAATGCCGTATGATATAAATTACCGAGTTCCGGCGCTGCCACGCGGTATTCCGCACGCTCCTCCAGGGAAAGCCCATACTGCAAAAAGTGGGAAAAGGCGCAGGCCGCATACTTCTCTAACCGGGTTACACTACCGTATAACACCGCCCCGTACAACTGCTTAGCCACTGCCTCCTGCAGATTCCCGGTCGGATTTCCGAAAAAGGCCGTCCGTAACAACCGTTTTGTTTCCGCCTCGTCCGCCAACATATACCGGCGGTACAACTCCCAAAAGGCAGGATTCTCTACGTTTCCCTCTGCCGCAAAACGACGCAGACCATCCAACAAATACGTCTTTCCGGTATCGTTTTGAAGCACTGCACTATAAGACGCCTCTTCCTCGTCCCGTATCGGAAACTCCGTAAACAGTTCACCGATTCTACGTACAAAATAGGACGGTTGCAGCGCGCTTCCGTCGGAAGACAGGCGGCTGCAGGTCATAATCAACCGTTTTCTCGGCTTCGTCAGCATGGCGTACAAATAAAACTGCTCCGTATATACCGCTTCTTTTCTCGTAGGCGCCAGTTCCACATTCTTCTCTTTAAAAAACTCCCGCTCCGCCTCGGAAATCAGACCTCCCGTACTGCTCTGGGCCGGGGTAACTCCCTCATTCACGCCTACCAGGTAGAGTACATCCACATCCGCCAGTCGGGTTCTTGTTATATCTCCGATGACAACGCAATCCGTCCCCTCCGGGACAAATCCCACCTTACACTCCCTGAGAGCGGTTTCCATCAACTCTGTATACTCCCGCAGGGACATCTCTTCCTCTGCCAGAAGCTCCATAAAACGATCCAGTATATCAAGGACATTCCGGTACACCTGACGATATTCCGCTGCCCGTACCAAGTCATTCTTTTCCAAAAAATCCGCTTCCATCCCCCGTAGTTTTTCCTCTACGGAAAGACGTTCTAAGAACACATAAAGCGCCCTGGTACGTTCTCCTGCGGTTTTCCCTTCCGCAAGAACTCGTCCGATTTCGGAAAGCTCCCCATAAATCCGCTCACGCAAACCGTTTAAATAGGTCAAATCTACAGTTTGTCCGGTACGATAGCGGTATTTCCACTCACCCTTCCACATCCGTTCTCCCCGAATGCCGCATCCGAGACAATAGTTTTCCAACACCGCCACTTCCTCCGGTGCATATTCCGTCAGCCCGCTCTTTAAATAGCGGAATACCGACTCATAGGAAAAACCGCTCAGAGAATTGTGCAGTACCGCCCGGATGAAAGCAATGCACGGATTATGGAACATGTTCCGCTTACTGTCTAAAAACACCGGCACACCGGCCTTTCGACATTCTTCCCGTAACAGTTCCCCATAACCCGCGATATCTCCCGTCACCACCGCGATTCTTCCATAACGTAAGCCCTCGGTCCGTACCCGTCCGGCAATATCCGCCGCCACAAAGGCCGCCTCTGCCTTCCGGTTCATCTTGGCATACAGTAAAATACTGCCGTCGTTTGCACATTTTGCCGGCACCGGATATCGGAATAAACCTCTTTCCAACGCCTGAAGCATTACATTTTCCGAAAACCGCGGCAAACCGCCTTCTGTCCCCAGTATTTCCGTTTCTACCGGACAGCCCGCTTCCTCCGCCAATCGTGTCACCACCGCTTTTGTGCGAAGGGTCAGGTAAAACAACCCATGTTCCGCCTCCGATTTTTGTAACGCCGCTTCGTCGGCAGTCAATGTCATATAACACCGTCCCGCATACTGTAACAGTTTTTTTAGCAGTCCGTACTGAGAAGGCGTAAACCCGGTAAATCCGTCAAAAAACACATCACAATCCTTCATAAGCAAGGACTCTCCGATGACCTCCGCCAGCACATCCGACACCGTTTCCGTAGCCAGATATTTCCCTTCGATGCACTCGACAAAACCTTCATACACTGCCGCAATGTCCGACAGCTTTTTATATAATACCGGCTCATCCTTTGCGAGCAAGCGCATTTGCTCCAAAGCCTCCGGCGTAATTCCGTATTGATAAAACTCCGAGATTAAGGACTTCATTTCGTCAATAAAGCCCGCTTTTTTTGCATTTGCGGCAAACACACGCAGTTCTCCCGCAAGCCGTCCCACCACTCGTTTTATAAGCAGACTCTTTCCCACATCACTTAACAATTCTCCCGGTACGATTCCCAATTCCTCAAACACACGATAAGAAAGGCGCAGGAAACTAAGCACCTCAATGTTTGACATGCTCTTTGTTTCACTGCGCGTAATTAAATCCTTCATAGTCTGCAGGGAAAACTGCTCCGGCACAATAACCAGAACCGTCCGTTCCGGATGCTCTTTTGCCGTTTGCAACACCTTCTTATAGAGCTGTTCCGTCTTTCCCGCGCCGGAAGCTCCCAAAATAAATGTAAGCGACATACGAATAAAAACCCCTTTTATCGAATATCTTGTAACAATAACATACCCTTATGAAACCTATAGGAGGCTTCTATGGCAAAAACACGAATTATCGTTTTAAAACTAAAAAAACTCCTTCGCATCGGCATTCCCTCCCTACTCGCTCTCGTCTTACTCATACTGTTGATTGTCTGGTTCGTTTCTCCGGAAAACGGCAACAACAGCGGAGAAAATGTCACCCCGACCGTAGCTACCTATCGTGCCGGAGTCTACAATTCTGTCGTTGAGTTGGGAGATTCCTTTCTAAATTTGGAGGTGGTGGTAGATACCGACCACATCAACTCCGTCCGTTTGGTCAACTTAGACGAAGCCACTGCCGCCATGTACCCGCTCATGGAGCCGGCTGCCGCAGACCTTTCTGCCCAACTGTCTTCCGGAGTTGCATTGGAGGAACTCACCCTCTCCGAAAGCACCAAGTATACCCAGACCCTTCTGTTGGAAGGAATCAAAAGTACGCTGGAGAAGGCTGTGGTAAGCGAATAACTACATATACAAAGCGAAAGCCGCGCAGAAAACTGCGCGGCATATTTCTCATTCGTATTTTACAATACTCTTTTGTATATCACCATGCTCTTTCGTACGCTTCCGTGCTCTTTTGTACTTCATCGTAGTCTTCGCCTTGGTACTTCGTCATCTTTTCTTTTGTAACTATCCCGGAATGCCGTTTCCTGTATTTTGACTCCTAGCCCAAGCTAGGTGGGTAACCGCACACAGGCTTTTGCAGTCCACTCATACGGAGGCATTGCAGCTACCTGTAAATATAGGAATCCCTTTTAAAGTAATGTAGGTTCAAAATAACAGGGAGTGTCGTACATCCTAGGATAGTTGACTTCCTATGTAAGTTCAAAGAGAGGCGAACCGCTCTTCGTTCTTTTGTACACTCTCATTATATCAAATTCTCATCCAAATTACAAGTAAAAACTGTCTTATTTTCGTACCTTTATTTGGTTTTTTTGCATGGCATAATTTTTTCGCGTTTTTTATTTTTTCCCTCTTTTCTTTTTTGGTATTATGTTATAAAATGTAGGGAAAAAGGAATATTAAAACAGGAGGGCACATCCATGCCAAAGCGAACAGATATCAATAAAGTCCTCATCATCGGTTCCGGCCCGATTATTATCGGCCAGGCTTGCGAATTCGACTATTCCGGAACGCAGGCTTGTAAGGCGCTGAAGAAACTCGGTTACAAGATTGTCCTGGTAAACTCCAATCCGGCTACCATTATGACCGACCCGGAGACCGCAGACGTTACCTACATCGAACCGTTAAACGTAGAACGTTTGGAGCAGATTATTGCGAAAGAACGTCCGGATGCTCTTTTACCGAACCTTGGCGGACAGTCCGGCCTCAACCTTTGCTCCGAGCTTGCAAACGCCGGCGTTCTGGATAAGTATAACGTAAAAGTTATCGGTGTTCAGGTAGATGCCATTGAGCGTGGCGAAGACCGTATCGAGTTTAAGAAGTCCATGGATGCTTTGGGCATCGAAATGGCTCGCAGTGAGGTTGCTTACAGCGTTGAAGAAGCACTTGAAATCGCTGACAAGTTAGGATATCCGGTTGTTCTCCGTCCGGCATACACCATGGGCGGTGCAGGCGGTGGCCTCGTTTATAATAAAGAAGAATTAAAGACCGTATGTGCAAGAGGCTTACAGGCCAGCCTTGTCGGACAAGTGCTTGTAGAAGAGTCCATCCTCGGTTGGGAAGAGCTTGAGGTTGAGGTAGTACGTGACGCAGACAACAACATGATTACCGTTTGCTTCATCGAGAACATTGACCCACTTGGCGTACACACCGGTGACTCCTTCTGTTCCGCTCCGATGTTAACCATTTCCAAAGAGTGTCAGGCACGCTTAAAGGAGCAGGCATTTAAAATTGTTGAGTCCGTTGAGGTTATCGGCGGTACCAACGTACAGTTCGCACACGATCCGGTTTCCGACCGTATCATTGTTATCGAAATCAACCCGAGAACCTCCCGTTCTTCCGCACTTGCTTCCAAGGCAACCGGTTTTCCGATTGCACTTGTATCCGCAATGCTGGCGGCAGGTCTTACCTTAAAGGATATTCCGTGCGGCAAGTACGGTACCCTGGACAAGTACGAGCCGGACGGTGATTACATCGTAATCAAGTTCGCACGTTGGGCATTCGAAAAGTTCAAGGGCGTAGAGGATAAGCTGGGTACTCAGATGCGCGCCGTAGGTGAAGTTATGAGTATCGGTAAGACCTACAAGGAAGCCTTCCAGAAGGCAATCCGCAGCCTTGAAACCGGACGTTACGGTCTCGGTCATGCAAAGGATTTCGATACGAAGTCCAAGGATGAACTCCTCCAGATGTTAATTACTGCATCCAGTGAGCGTCACTTCATTATGTACGAAGCTCTCCGTAAGGGCGCTACCGTGGATGAGATTCACAATATTACGAAGGTAAAGCACTACTTTATTGAGCAGATGAAGGAGCTGGTTGAAGAGGAAGAAGCACTCGCAGCAAACAAGGGCAGCCTTCCGGCAGACGATGCTCTCATTTCCGCTAAGAAGAACGGTTTCTCCGACAAGTACTTAAGCCAGATTTTAGGCATTTCCGAGGATTCTGTTCGCAACCGTCGTATCGAGCTCGGCGTGGAAGAAGCTTGGGAAGGTGTTCACGTAAGCGGTACCGAAAACAGCGCTTACTACTACTCCACCTACAATGCGGAGGATAAGAACCCGATTAACGCCGATTCCAAGAAGATTATGATTCTCGGCGGTGGCCCGAACCGTATCGGTCAGGGTATCGAATTCGACTACTGTTGCGTACACGCTGCCTTGGCATTAAAGAAGCTCGGTTTCGAAACGATTATCGTTAACTGTAATCCGGAAACCGTTTCCACCGACTACGACACCTCCGATAAGCTGTACTTCGAGCCGCTTACCTTAGAGGACGTACTCAGTATTTATAAAAAAGAAAAGCCATTAGGCGTTATCGCACAGTTCGGCGGTCAGACTCCGCTTAACTTAGCAGCAGACCTTGAGAAGAACGGCGTAAAGATTCTCGGCACCTCTCCTTCCGTTATCGATTTGGCTGAGGACCGTGATTTGTTCCGTGAAATGATGGATAAGTTAGAGATTCCGATGCCGGAGTCCGGTATGGCTACCACCGTAGAGGAAGCTCTTGAAATTGCTCATAAGATTGGTTACCCGGCTATGGTTCGTCCGTCCTACGTATTAGGCGGCCGTGGTATGGAAGTGGTTTACGATGACGAAGCAATGACCAGTTACATGAACGCTGCGGTAGGCGTTACTCCGGACCGTCCGATTTTGATTGACCGTTTCTTAAATCACGCGTTAGAGTGTGAGGCAGATGCAATCAGCGACGGTACCCACGCCTTCGTTCCGGCTGTTATGGAGCATATCGAGTTGGCAGGTGTTCACTCCGGTGACTCCGCTTGTATCATTCCTTCCGTACACATCAGTGAAGAGAATGTGAAGACTATTAAAGAATATACCAAGAAAATTGCAGAGGAAATGCACGTTAAGGGTCTTATGAACATGCAGTACGCCATCGAAAACGGCAAGGTTTACGTGCTTGAGGCAAATCCGCGTGCATCCCGTACCGTTCCGCTTGTTTCCAAGGTTTGTAACATCCGCATGGTTCCGATTGCAACCGATATTATTACTTCCGAGTTGACCGGTCGTCCGTCTCCGGTGGCTGACTTAAAGGAACAGGACATCCCGTACTACGGCGTAAAGGAAGCAGTCTTCCCGTTCAATATGTTCCCGGAGGTTGACCCGATTCTCGGACCGGAAATGCGTTCCACCGGTGAAGTTTTAGGACTTGC
>JAFYMC010000017.1 GCA_017556805.1 Lachnospiraceae bacterium
CAGAAAGCCCATGACCGTATCAAAGAACTGACCGGGGTGGAAATGACTCTGTTCCGACCGCCGTATGGGGACTACAACAATACCTTGATTGAGGTATGTAACGATATGGGCTATCATTGCGTGCAATGGGACATTGACAGCTTAGACTGGAAAGACTACGGCACCGATGCCATTATCAAAAAAGTATTGGAACACAAGCACCTTGGCAACGGTTCCATCATCCTCATGCACAACGGGGCAAAGTATACCCCGGATGCACTGGAAGCCATTATTCTGGGATTAAAAGAAAAAGGCTATGAGCTTGTGCCGATTTCGGAATTGATACATAAGGAGAATTATGAGATGGACCATGAGGGAAGACAGCATGTAAAGGAAACGCCTACGCCGCAACCTGCGGCATAGGCGTTTTCCTATATACTATCACACATCACATACTCCTTAAACTTCTCACCACGTTCTTCAAAATTCTTAAACACGCCGTAGGACGGTGCTGCCGGGGACATGACACAGGCCTTGCCCGGCGCCGTTACCTTCTTCGCCAGAGCTACCGCCTCCTCTAAGGTCTCCACAAGGAAACGGTTCTTCCTGTCCCCTGCGCCCGCCAGCGCCCCGTAAATGCGTTTTCCGGTATCGTACATAAAAATATAGGTATACTGCGGATTCTCCTCTACAAAGGCCTCCAGCACGCTGTAATCGATACCGCGGTCCATGCCGCCGATAATCACGGTCTGTACGTTCTCGATGGCCGCCACGGCGCAAAGCACCGCCTCCGGAATGGTGGAAATGGAATCATCGTAATACCGCACACCGTTCTTCTCTCCGATAAAATCCAGGCGGTGGGGAAGATTGCCCACTTCACCGAGAGCTGCCTTTACCGCCTCCGAGTCACAGCCGAACACATCCGTGGCGATACGGTACACAAACTCCGCATTGTACTGGTTCTGCTCGCCCAAAATCCGAAGCTCGTACTTCTTACCCTCTACCGGTGCAATCACCGTCCGTTTTCCCGCTGCCGCAACACCGGTCAAATCCACACCGGCTCCGCAATACAAAAAGTCATCCGCCGTCTGATACTTTGCAATGGCATGCTTTGACGCCACATAACGCTCCATGGTCTTGTAATAATCCAGATGTTCCTCAAAAATATTAAGCAGCACCGCCACATGGGGCGACACCTTCGTATGAAACAGCTGGTGACAGGAAAGCTCAAACACCGCCAGGGTATCCCCTTCCATCTCACCGTAATAATCCAGACACGGCTTGCCGATGTTGCCCAGAAGAAGCGTCTTACGCCCGGAGCAGCTATCCAGCACATGATACAGCATGGTGGCTGTGGTGCTCTTTCCCTTGGTACCGGTAACACCGATGACCCGATCCTTAAACTGCCCCAAAAACAGCTCCGTCTGGGACGTATACTTCGGATCATAGGTAAGCATCGGGATACCCGGGCTCTTAATAATCAAGTCGTATTTCGCCTCGTCAATGCCGGACTTATCCCCTTCATAAACCTCTACACTCGCCGGGGTACAATAGGTGGCAAGGAAACTCTCCGTGGACTTTCCTTCCCGGCCGTAGCCCCAGATTAAAATCTTTTTTCCGTTCAGATATGGTACAATATCCATCACATTTCCTCCTTCAGTACCGTCACCAGTTCCTCCGGCACATTGTGCAGCTCGTTCCACTCGGAAAGTGCCGCATCCACATCTCCCGGCTGCGCCATCAGCCAATCGGCATACTTCACCGGCAACAGCGCCTTGCCACCCTTAGAAAGATACTTCTTTAAGGACATGACAACCTCGCTTCGGGTACCCACACACTCAAACGGCTTATTCTCATCTAAGCCCGTCAATTCTCTGAAATACTTCTCGTTCTGCGGATTGTCCAACAGATTCTCTCCGAAAATCTCAACCTTCTCTTCCTCACTGAGGAAGGAAGACAAAATAATATACACAAACAAACACTTCGGACAATGACAGCACCAGATGCCCTGCTTACTGCCCGCATTACAGCTGCGGAAGGCCTTGTGATACTTCGTATACCTGGAGAACAACCACGCAATCTGCAGCTCCGACAACGGACGCAGCAAACTGAAATACCGGATCTCCGTGTCTAAGAAGCTGCCGATGTACTCCATGAAATCCCGCTCAAACTCATAGCTTTTGGAATACTGGTGATTCACAAAAGACCCCACCACCGTGGACTCGTTGGCGCTGGATTCATTGGACAGGGCAATGTAACGGATGCCCTGCAAATACGCGGAAATAAAGGTCGAGAACGCCACCACCGCAGAAAACGGAATATGGCCGTTTAAGAAGCCCCGCTTGTTCATTTCCAAAATCCTAGGGTCCAGCTTACGATTTACAAAACAGGTCTTGTACTCTCTGTCTGCCGCTGCCAGCACATGCTCCACCGTAGCGTCCTTATTGATACGATAAATCGTCACATCCTCGTTCCGGAGCACCTCCATGGACACCACGGAATCCTTGCCGCCGCCCACCGGCACCAGACAACCGGAGTAGGATGCGGTATCGGTAAGCCGGCCCGGCGCACCGGTAGTTTCTCCGGCAAGCCCGTCTGCTTCGCCGGCCTCCTGCCCACACACGATCGTCAGAAGCTCCTCCTCCGACACCTCAATGCCGTTCACATACATAAACTCACCGAGACCGTTGTAAAACAGCTTCCGCCACCACTTATTCTGCCACTCCGTCAGACTTCCGCACTGTACCCGAAGCACCGGCGCGCAGGTCACCTTCCAGTAGCTGATAGCCTCCGCCATACCAAGCTCAAACAACAGACGATGTAAAATCGCCTCATCCACAGTTCTCCCCGTATCCGGGAACTTCCACACCGTCTCAAACTCCGACAGCCCCGGAATCTCGTAGGAAAAGGTCACCTGATAGAAGCCCTCCGTCACCTCAACGGAAAAGCCCTTATAGAAAAACTCTTTGTACTGTTCTCTTAAAGAAAAAAAATCCATGTTCTAACCTCTTTTACCGTTCAATTACATTATCTCTGCCATACTATTTCAATATATTCCCGAAAAAGGGGAACTATGTTTCCCGCGATTTCGGATATATCTTCATCAAATAACAGAAAGTCTAGAGTTCATTATACTATTTTTTATGATGTTACGCAAGTAAGTGACATTTTTCCAACCGTTTTTTCTTCGTTTTTGACATTTTTCCAACCATTTTCCTTTCACTTTTGACATTTTTCCAACAAACAAGGCCCGGAACCACGTTCCGAGCCTGCACTATCTCACTACTCTTATTCCAAGCAAACCAATCACGCCTTCTGCTTTGCAATCCATGATTCTGAAACAGCAATCGTATTCCCCGTATTCTCCCCTTCGCAATAAGCATCCGAAACATACCTTTGAATTGCCTTTTCCACAGACGCATTCAGCGTCTCTCCCTGTCTCATAGCCACAAGCACCAACTTTTTATGCAATTCCGAGGATATGCGCACATTAAACATCCCTTTATACTCTTTATCAGGTTCCTTCCCGACTTCCTTGCAGAACGCCAAGTAATCATCTACCGCCGCATGAAACTCTTTTTCCACATCTTTGATATCATCGCATTCGAAATCTACAAAATCTCCGATTCCTTCGATTTTCCCTCTAAGAACAAACTCTTCGGAATCAAACTCAACCTTTGTATGATATCCTTTATATTCCAAAATATTATTCTTCATTGTCTCTACACATCTCCTAAACCGGTCAGAAAATCCAACAGCGCCTTTACCGCTCCCTGCTTCATAATATCTCCCGGATGCGTTTTATGTAACATAATAACTTTTTTATCTGCTTCCCGATAAAAATCGTATTCTTTCTTTTGCTTTCTCATTTTTACTCATAATACAAGGCCTCACCCTCAATGTAACTAGCCTTTAGTTACATAATACTATCAATCTTCCGTTTTGTCAACGGTAAGATATATCTCTTCATAAGCTCCGTATTAATTATAGCATAATCGCACTCCAGGTTTCAATTCATCAAACCCTCCAAACATTTTACTGATTTCTAGTAAATATGCACAATGATTTCCGTAACAAAAAAGCCCTGAAAACGCAGTGTTTTCAAGGCTTTTGGAATCCTAATCCCTCCGAAACAAATCTCTCGTATACACCTTCTCCTGCACATCATCCAGGCAGGAATCGTAGCGGTTGGCGATGATGGCATCGCTCTGGGCCTTGAAGGCCTCCAGATTGTTTACAACCTTGCTACCAAAGAAGGTAGTGCCGTCCTCTAAGGTCGGCTCGTAAATCACTACCGTGGCGCCCTTTGCCTTAATACGCTTCATAACGCCCTGAATGGAGGACTGGCGGAAATTGTCGGAGTTGGCCTTCATGGTGAGACGGTATACACCTACCACCACTTCCTTCTCCTGTGCGGCATTCCAGGCATTGTTGCCGGAATAGCTGTAGTAGCCCGCCTTCTCCAGCACGCGGTCCGCAATGAAATCCTTACGGGTACGATTGGACTCTACGATAGCGGTCATCATATTCTGCGGCACCTCGGCGTAATTGGCCAGGAGCTGCTTCGTATCCTTCGGGAGACAATAGCCGCCATAACCGAAGGACGGATTGTTGTAGTGAGCACCGATACGCGGGTCCAGACACACACCGTTAATAATCTGCTGGGTATCCAACCCCTTCATCTCCGCATAGGTATCCAGCTCGTTAAAATAAGACACACGAAGAGCCAGGTAGGTATTGGCAAACAGCTTTACCGCCTCTGCCTCCGTAAAGCCCATAAACAACGTATCGATATCTTCCTTAATGGCGCCCTGGGTCAGAAGCTCCGCAAACACCTTTGCCGCTTCCACCAGACGGGCATCTTTCATATCCGTACCCACGATAATACGGCTCGGATACAGGTTGTCGTACAGCGCCTTGGACTCACGCAAAAACTCCGGGCTGAACAAAATATTCGAGCTGCCGGTCTTCTCCCGGATACTCTCCGTAAAGCCTACCGGAATCGTGGACTTAATGACCATAATGGCCTCCGGATTGTACTCCATCACCAGACGAATGACGGACTCCACCGCCGATGTATCAAAGAAATTCTTCTGGGAATCATAATTGGTCGGAGCCGCAATGACCACGAAATCCGCCCCCGTATACGCCGTCTTGGCATCTAAGGTCGCCGTCAGGTTCAGCTCCTTCTCCGCCAGATACTGCTCAATATAGTCGTCCTGAATCGGCGACTTTCTATTGTTAATCATCTCTACCTTTTCCGGTACGATATCCACCGCAACCACCTCATTGTGCTGCGCCAGTAGCGTAGCGATGGAAAGTCCTACGTAACCGGTACCGGCTACTGCGATTTTGTAGTTCTTCATAATGATTCCCCTTTGTTTTATTCTCTGTTCGACAGATTGAACTTATGTATTTTTTCAATCCATGCCGCAAAATGTTTACATTCTGACAGCATTTTATTCATTCCTATCTCAGTAGACACAATAAGTCCGTCTCTGATTTTCGCATAATCCGGAATTGCACTAATGATTCTTTTGGATGGTGCTGTTTCTACAGAGTTGTTGATATGCTCCGGAGAGTTTGCTTCATCTCTCATTCTCTGTAATTGTAGCACCGCATCCGAATCATCTGTAATCGAATTAAAACATTGTGGGTCTGAAAACAGGACCGATTCGAATTCATGCAACATAAGATTAACAATTAGATTTGCTTGTCCCATGTCGTCACTGATTGCCTTTTCTATTGTTTCAATTCGTTTAAAAATGTCAGCTTCCGAACAATCTATCCCGGGTGTATCATCCGGCATACCATAATAATCAAACATTGTGGTCACAATCTCATGAGGATGGGATTTGCATATGATAGGAAGTTCATGTTTCATCTTCCCATAATTCAGTATACCGCCCTTATACTTCTTTGACGCGGTACGTTTCGTACTACAAATAATAGGACACACATAGATGTCATTATTAAAAAAATAAGGATAAAGAACATTGTTAACGAATGCTTCCTCCGTTTGTCCTTCACAATAAATATATACGTTTTTCATTTTGAGAGTCTACCTCCCAACACATTTTTCTTCCACAAATCGCCCAATGAATAATCCTCAAGCCATAACTCAAGATTCTCTTCTCTCAGTCTATTGAAGGTTGAGGACCCATCGGCCCCTTTATTTACAACCACAACCTCCTCTACACTAAATTCATTCAGCAATTCCACAGATTGTGTAGAAATAATAATTTGCTTTTTTGTCCCGATCTGCTTCACCATTTCAGCAAACATTGTGATTGCATATGGATGTAAACCAAGCTCCGGTTCATCCACAATAATTGTTGCGGGCTGCAACTCCGAAGGCTGAAGAAGAAGTGTAGTAAGGCATATAAATCTAAGCGTTCCGTCAGATAACTGTGACGCATTAAATACATCTTCGCACCCCTTCTGATGCCATTTTAGAACAATCTTTTCCTCATTTCCTTCTTGAGGTTCAAGCACGAAATCATCAAAATAAGGAGCTATAAGCCGTATTGTCTCAATGATTTCATCGTAGCTTTTCCGATAATTATTTTTCAACCTATATAAAAACGCCGCCAGATTAGAAGCATCAAACATAAGGCCCCGGTTATTGGAAATATTATGTTCCTGCTTTACCTTTGCTGCACGGCTCGTATCATGAAAATGATATACACGCCAATTCTGCTGTTCCAATATCGGTCTAACATAGCGATCAATCCCGTTTGAGACACCGCTCTCCCATCTGGATTCCTCATGAGCAGCTGCCACCTGACTCTCATATCCGTTATATCCATAAAACTCTTTTTTAAAAATAATACGATTATCATCCGTAGGAACCAAATAAAATCCATAGGAATTATTATTGAAATGGGCCTCAAAGAAAATCTCTTCCGTTTCTTTTCTTCCGTTATAAAACAAAGAATTGACACCACTCTGTTGTACAGAAAGCTGCAGATTCTTATTCAAAATATTTTGTAATAACGAAAAAGAAGAAATAAAATTAGATTTTCCCGCACCATTACTACCTATAAGCACATTAATACGCCCTAGCTCCAAACTACATTCTTTGATTGATTTATAACCTTTGATAACAATATGGCTTAGTTGACCATACCCCACGCTCACATTATCACTCCTTCCGTTATAAACATTTTACAACATATTATAACATACCTGCCGTCAAATCTCAATACGTCATCCTTACCAAACTTTCCCCGCATTTTTGTGCAATCCGCACAACGAATTTCAAAATCCAAAAAGGCCTGAAACCCACCGGTTTCAAGCCTTTCCGACATATATATCCCTGTGCACTATTTCTTATTTATCTCTTTGCATACATCTTGTCATAATACTTCACATACTCTCCGGACGTACACTCCTCCATCCAGTCCATATGGTCCTTGTACCACTGAATCGTCAGCTTGATACCGTCCGCGAACATGGTGGTCGGTCCCCAGCCCAGCTCTGCATTTGCCTTACTCGGGTCGATGGCATAACGCTGGTCATGGCCCTTACGGTCTGCCACGTAAGTAATGAGGCTCTCCGGCTTTCCGAGAGAAGCATTGTTAATCATAAGCGGAAGCAGCTTCTCCGGGAACTGGTACGGTCCGTAGTTGTTACTGCAACGGGAAATCGTCACCGGCAAGCCGTAGGTTCTGTGATATGCCATGGCAAGCAAGTCTGCTGCTGCCTTGGAGGTGGAATACGGGGAGGATTCTACACAGTACTACAGCAGGCATCAGTTCTTTCTCCACACCATCTTATTCACAATCCCCGTATAACTCTGTATCAACTTCACAACTTTAGCACTCACATTCTGATCAATATATGCTGGAACACCCACCGCATCATCTCCGTTTGCATGCATAGAAACGGCAAGATCCACAGCCTGAAGCACCTGCTCTGTTGTAATACTACCAATTGTAAATACGCCTTTGTCCATCGCTTCCGGTCTTTCCGTACTTGTTCTCACTGAAACTGCAGGGAATTTAAAGAATGCTCCCTCTTCCGGTACAGTTCCGCTATCAGAAACCACACAAAATGCATTCTGCTGAAGCTTGTTGTAGTCAAAGAAACCAAGCGGCTTATGCTGAATTACTCTAGTATCAAATTTGAAACCTCTTGCTTCAATGTACTTCTTGCTTCTCGGATGGCAAGAATAAAGAATCGGCATATCATATGTTTCCGCCATTGCATTTACTGCATTCATAAGACTAAAGAAATTATCCTCTATATCGATATTCTCTTCACGATGCGCAGAAAGCAAGATATATTTTCCCGGTTCAAGACCTAAATTCTCCAGTACCTTACTACTCTCAATCTCATCCTTATACTTGGTCAGAACTTCTGCCATCGGAGAACCTACTACATAGGTATATTCCGGCTTCACTCCGGAATCCAAGATATATCTCCTTGCATGCTCCGAATAACATAAATTTACATCGCTGGTAACATCAACAATCCTGCGGATAACCTCTTCCGGAAGATTCTCATCCTTACAGCGATTACCTGCCTCCATATGAAATACCGGTATCTTTAATCTCTTCGCAGAAATTACGCACAGGCAGGAGTTAGTATCACCAAGCACAATAATCGCATCCGGTTTTACCTGTTGCATCAGTTCATAGGATTTAGAAATCACATTTCCCATGGTCTGTCCCAGATTCTCGCCTACAACTCCCAAATAGTAATCTGGTTCACGAAGTCCCAAATCTTCGAAAAACACCTTATTCAACTCATAATCATAATTCTGTCCAGAATGAACCAACACATGTTCAAAATAAGCATCACACTTCTTGATTATCTCCGACATCTTAATGATTTCCGGTCTTGTACCAACAATTGTCATTAACTTCAATTTGCTCATCTTTTCATCCTCACTTTTATCCGTTACAGTTCATAATGAGGGTACAAATCCTTATGCGCTCTCATCCACTCTGCAAGTTCTGCTACCATCGTTTCATAATCAGGAATACGATAATCAAATTCGTAACGTGTACGCACCAAACTCTTATCTGCATTTACGCCTTCGACCGCATTAACAGTAACCTTATCACCTCTCATATGATGATTAAAAAGCTTCAACAACTCATATTTAGAAATATTCGTCTCCGGAACGGTGTTGATAAGGCCATGAGCCTTCACCCTTGCCGCCACCTCCATAGTCTTGGCAAGTTGAAGAGTCGTTTGTCCGGTCCACATAGCCTTCGTAAATCCGTTTACCTCACCGTTTTGTTGCATAAACCAGTTAAGAAGACCGATTCCCTTCGGGTTAATATCCGGTCCGACAATGGACTGACGAAGAGTCAGATTTTTACCATCCTCTAACTCACCAAGAGCCTTTGAACGGTCATAGAAAGTTTCTCCGTCTCTAAAAGCATCCTCCGCATAACCACCTTGCTTCCCGGAAAAAACACAATCCGTGCTCATATGAATCACTTGTGTATCCGTATCCTTTGTCACTTCTGCTAAGAAATGAGGAAAATATGAATTCAAAAAGGTCGCCATTGCTTTATCATTCTCTGCATACTGATTCAAGATGCCGATACAATTAATAATCGTATCAAACTTTCCCTCTGTAATAATTGCTCTGAGACTCTGAGTATCTCTTGCATCTCCGGCAATACTCTCCACATATTCAGACTCTTTTAAATCAAATCCCAAGACACTATGTCCTTGCTCTTTCAAATAAAGCGCAATCATATGTCCTGCCATTCCATTACATCCTAACACAAAAAACTTCATTTGCTCTCCTCCCATGCCTTAAGCTCATCCCTAATGTATTGGAGGGATAACAGTTTTTCCTTCACCTGCTCCACGTTCAACAATTCGGTATTGTTACTGTTAAACTCAGATAATACATTACGTTCAACATCGCCTTTTGTAAAGTACTTATCGTAATTCAATCCACGATTATCACAAGGCACACGGAAGAAATCTCCAAGATCAACCGCATGCGCACATTCCTCATTAGTCAAAAGTGCCTCATACATTTTCTCACCGTGGCGAATACCAATCACCCTTATTTCATGCTCCGGCGCAAACAGACCGGTCACTGCCTTAGCTAATGTTTCAATCGTACAAGCCGGAGCCTTTTGTACTAAAATATCTCCGCTGTTTCCATGTTCAAAGGCAAACAGCACCAAATCTACCGCCTCTTCCAAAGACATAATAAATCGGGTCATCTTCGGTTCCGTAATCGTTATCGGATTACCTGCTTTTATCTGATCAATCCAAAGCGGAATAACTGACCCTCTGGAACACATAACATTACCATAACGGGTACAACAAATCTTTGTATTCTTTGTTGTTCTGCTCTTTGCCACAATTACCTTTTCCATCATTGCCTTTGAGGTTCCCATAGCATTTACCGGATAAGCAGCCTTGTCTGTAGAAAGACAAATAACTGTCTTTACCCCTTCTTCAATCGCCGCAGTAAGAACATTATCCGTTCCCAAAACATTTGTCTTTACCGCTTCAATCGGGAAAAATTCACAAGAAGGCACTTGCTTCAATGCTGCTGCATGAAAGATATAATCTACCCCATGCATTGCATTCTTCACAGACTGCAAATCTCTCACATCTCCGATATAAAAAGAAATCTTCTCCGCCAACTCCGGCATCTTAGCCTGAAATTCATGGCGCATATCGTCCTGTTTCTTCTCATCACGAGAAAAGATTCTGATTTCACCGATATCAGTCTGAAGGAAACGATTTAAAACCGCATTTCCAAAAGAACCTGTCCCTCCGGTAATCATTAAGGTTTTGTTTGTAAATAATGACATTTTTTTACCTCCATCATTCATATTAATCATTAAGCATCTTACTATCCTCATATTATATCATATGATTTTTTCAAATACCGATTCAATTCTAATTGTTGAAAAATACAATAAGGAATCAAGATAAGGAAATTTACCCATACGACAACAATCCACTTACCAGTTAAAATTACACATATAGGAATTAATATAAACTTTGCAACTACCCCTATCCCATAACACCATGCTTGCAATCTCATCCGACCCGTTCCACATGCTATTGTCGACAAAGTACTTTGATATATCATCACGCTTCCGAATAACGCGAATGCAAATGCATACATATAATCAATTTGAATTGTTCTTTCACCTAGCCAGATTTTAACAATAAAATCTGTAAATGGTACTAGACATAGCTCCCCTATTACTGCTAGCCAAGTCACCATTTTCATTTTACCATACGCTTTATCTAACCACACCATGTCCTTTTCTGCTATAGCTCTAGAAACAAGTGACCAAATTGGTGTTAAAGCAATTGTAACCAACATACTTCCCAAACTAAATATCCGATAATAAACCTGATACTCAACCACATAACTAGCATTTGTATAATGTGTAATAAAAAACTCATTGGTATTTGCAATAATCATATAAAATATTTGGCAAATAAAAAATATTCCTCCTAGCGACATGACACTTTTGGCCCGCTTTTTATCAAAGTAACGCTTCTGAGGATGCGCACCCTTTAATGGTCCTGCAAACACCAATATAGAAGCAACTATCAATGGAATATTAGAACAAAAAATGTACCCCACCGAAAACATACGTAAATTATGCTCTATTGTTCCTCTCGGAGCTACTAACGCAACCCCCAACTGTAACAAACTCGTAATAAGAGCAATTGCATTATTCCATACTGATTTTTGTAACGCATAAATTATAGATGAAATCAATTTCAAAAAGAATTGAATAATAATCCCCAAGAAAGCCCAAAAAACAACTTCACGAAGAACCCTAGATTCTACCAACTGTGAATCAATATTAAACACAGCATTCCATGAAACAAGTGGTATCACTACAAATCCAACCAAGGCCAAAACTATAACAAATTTCCCAAAAGAGAAATATGCAGATGAAACATACTCCTTTGTTGCTTCCGCATTTCCTTTCGTTAACGACTCACTTAATTTATTACGTAATCCGTTCCCTACTCCCAAGTCAAAACTTAGAATCCATGTCATTACAGACAAAACCGTGAACCAAACTCCTAAGACCTCTTGATTTTCGAAGAATCTCATGTAAACGGGCATTGTAAACAAGGAGATAATCAGTGCAATTCCTTTCAGTCCAAATGCTCCAAGCATATTCCATATAGCAATTTTATTCTTGTTATTCATTATTTTTCCTTCTTTTTGACTTTCTCTGTAACCATTACTTTAAGTTCCTCTCGAAACTCTTTATCTAACTTGCTAATTATTCGCGATGGTTTCATTGTATCTCCCCTCAAATGGATACTCACGCATTTATTGATAGCTTGTGCTATTGCTTTCGGATCATGTTCTTTATAAAAACAACATCCCGATGCAAATGGCGAATTTACTATTACAGGCAAATTCGCTGCTACAATATAGAGATCATTTGCCATATTAAGAGGAATCTTAGATGGAAACGACAAACGAGACTGCCATTCAAACTCATATGCATGAGTGCTTAATGCTATATCGCATTGTTGCATTAAGCAACCTAATTCACTACTGTTTAAAAAACCATGGTTATATATCACTTTACACTTTTTTTGTGCATTTACTTCTTCTATTTTATTATTAATTAACGATAAGTACTCTACACTTCCAAAACCAGCAATATGAAGAATATAATTATCCGGAAGATATTTCATCGCATCTATTGCCATCTCACCAGCTCTTCTTAACGGTTCAAGTACGCCACTATATAGTAAATGAATACATTTCGGAGAATTGTTATCACTTATATTGTTTTGTTTTAAAGCTGGCGCATAACTTCCATAATTAATCACAAAAGGTTTTGACTCATCCACTAACTCCTTCATCATTGATGACGCAAAAATATATGCACTCGCTTTCTGTATCATCCTCTTCTCTATTTTATCAATCTTTCTGGCTTTATTTGCGTCATTCATATGATATGAATACTTGTCATTGAATTCCATTATCGTACAAAAACGTTTAATTCTTTGCGCAATACGCAAAGGCCAGAAATATGAAATAGAATGATAAAAAATGACAATATCCTTCGATGATGCTTTTGTTAATAAATGCATTAATAACATAAATTGTGTTACCAACAATGATATTCTTCTCCCTATTCTCCCTTTCAATCCAATCCCAGGTAAATAGGTAATATTTCCGTGCTTTAATGTCTTCTGATACCCTTTTCCTTCCTCCACTAAAGCAGTAGACACAACAGATAAACTATCATCTATCATTTTTAATGCATCCATCATATATTCGATTTTACTTATAGACGATCGTACAACCTGTCGATTAACATTATCTGTTGCATAAAAAGAAATATAATGTAATTTCATTCCATTTGCCCCCTCAAATACTCATGCAACCTTTCTTGTACAACTGACCTATCAAAAAAACTTCGAGCATTCTCTAAACTTTTTCGTGAAGCCTCGTTATATGCCACTTCGTCCTCTAAAAAAAGCGAAATGCTTTCTATTGCGTCACTCGCGGACAAATACACTTTTCCTATCTTAGTTTCTTCTAAAAACTGTGCCGTTCCTACATCCAATGGACCATAATATACTATAGGCTTCCCCATAGCTGCATACTCTGCTATCTTCGTAGACAACGAATATTTTATAAATGAATGATATTCCATATCAAAAGGTTCTACATGCAACATTATTCTAGCAGTCGCAATCAATTTCTTCACTTCCTCCTGCGGCACTGCGGTATAAAGTACAATATGTTCATTCATTTTATTACCATATGCAACAATCTGGTCAGATGGAGCATATACATGTATTTGCAAATCCATCTTTTTCCTTCCAATTTGTTGAGCCAATTCATTTAACGACTCATAACGCTTTGGTGTCAAATTTCCAACATACAAAAGGTCTACTACTTTCCCTTTTTTTTCATCTTCCTTGTCCTTAAACACTGCACAATTAGAAAAAAATTCACTTTCATTTCCATAGAGTTCTTTTATTCGATTGGACATGGCAGGACTTCCAACTAAACTGACTCCGTTTTTTAAACATCTCTTCAATACATTTCTTTTCAAGCAATCCCCAACCTTGCCATTCGTTGTAAACCAATCATCCAATGTATGGACACATAATTTTCTACCTGTTTTTTTCGATAGCCTTAAAGCCACTCTAAGGATTCGTATATCGTACCCCTGTGTGTATAATATATCCGGAGAAAACTCACAAACTTTCTTCCACAAACTATCGCAAATCCTTATCGGCATAATCGTTTTACACACTTCCTTTAGCAAACCCTTGAATCTATTAACCCCATCACCAGGAACCGTAGTAATAGCACCTTTCTTTTTACACACTTCTCTCACTATAATAGGATTAATTCTACAACAATAACTCGCCGATACCTCCTTATATACTTCAACATCATTTGTATATATCTCCATTATATTAAATAAATTATTATTATTCCAAATATGTTCACTCATGTATCCAATTGCACATTTTGATGCAATTGGATAAGCATTAATCATCAAAACATTAACCATAATGCCTTCCTTTCTAGCATTAACAAAACGTAATGCAAAAATTTCTAAACCTTATCCTTGACTATTCATCAGGATATCTTTCCTATCAGAATAATACTCTGACATCATTACTCCGATAAAAATCCACAGAAAAGCCTCTGGTTTATAACTAAAAAAGCAGACTTCAAACAGTGAATTAATATAAATAATGCAAACCCCAATAAAGAACGCACAATTTTTTCTCTGAAATACTCTTTTCCCTCTTCTTATTAACAATAAGAACATCGCACTGTAATTAAGCGTCCCCATAAAACCACAACGCAAAAACAAATCAAGAAGAATATTGTGTAAACCCGCATTTGAACTTTCTGAAGTTGGAGGATACATACCAGTTCCAAAGAAAAAGGTTTCAAATGATAAATTAGCTTTAAACGTATCTCGCCACAAATTGAGTCGTCCATTCAGCATACGCTCCAGCGCAGTATCATACATTGTACTTTGCGCATTAAACAGCAAATCCTTTGCTGGTTGGCTCGACAGAGCAACCGGCACCATTAATATTAATATAATGCACAAAGCAACTCTTCTTAAGTTTTGTTTCGCTCTTTTGTCTCCCTTTCTATAAGCAAAAAAGAAAATCAAAGCCGCCGATAACAATAACGCTCCCCTTGAACGCGTCAGGACAATCGCTATTCCAATGAATGCCACCACCAAATTCCTAAGTAAACATTTCTTAAATCCAAAAAAAGTTATAAAGACAATCGGAACAAGTAACGCTGCAATAACATTGGAACCTGCATATGGAATAACCATATACGTTTTATACCAGTCATTACTGTAGGAAACACCACAATTAAGTGCAGTATATACAACTTGTACACTAAGTACAATCCCAAATACAGCTAATTCTTTTTGCACAAACTCAATCTCTCGCTTTGACAATCGTACATTAATCAAAATCAGATAAGAAAGCAATGCCAACCAGGTTATTACATAATACTGAAAAAAGTAGTTGAATTTAGGCGTAACTCCTTGTGCAAATGGAATCAAATCTAAACATCCTTTAATCAGTAAACAACCACATATCATATCTACTTTTATTTTTTCTTTATAAGAAAACTTACATAGCAAAAAGATTGCAAAACATCCCACCAATATTACAAAATGAGGAATTATAGGTTCCATGTTAATATATGGAACCGTACGTCCATACAAGGCGCTTCCGTCACCTTCATAAGCAAAAAAAGCAAATAAGCAGAATGTACTTATCAGATAAATTTGTAATATTGCTTTCTCTAATTTAACTTTTCCTTCCATCCTTCCCAACTTTCCTTCTTTGCATCATTTTAGTAATTGTTCGTACTCTCTCTCATAATCTTGGCACATTCTTTTCCTATCATATACTTTACAAGCAACTTTACATATACTCTCATGATCTATATCACAATTTAACCATCGTCTTATTGCCTGTTCAAGTAAATCATCATTTCCCTGTTCAACAAACTCGCTATACTCAGAGAGAGAAATTGTTTCTGGCGCACCTGCTTCAAATCCAACAACCGGAGTCCCACAGCATAAACTTTCTGCACAAATCATCGAAAACGTTTCTCTTACGCTAGTGAGTAAACATATATCAGACATAGAATAATACTCTGCCAGTTCTTGCTGATTTTGTGTATATCCAAGCATGCGCAAATTAGTATATTCTCTATATGCTTGGTCGTTTAAATTTCCCTCTTTGCACCCAACAACCAAAAACAGCACGTCTTCGTTCTGAAATCTTTTTGCCATTTCTAAAACATGCTTTCCACCTTTAATACTGCTAGAAAAATCTGGAGTTACATGCAATACCACCTTTGTACTCTTTGGAATTTTAAGTATTTCTCTCTCGTTCCTTCCTGCACAATAGTGAAAAACAGTTGTATTTATTCCATTTAACACTGTAATCACTTTTTGATTTACCAGAAAAGGCGAACATTTTGCTCTATTTCTTAGCCAGTCTGATACCCCACAATGTGTAATTTTTTTATAATCGCAATACACTTTCTGCAAACGTTTCCATGCTTCGCTGCTTCGTTCAAAAAACCATGTTTTCGGTTCAAATTTACCTTGACAATGATTGCACCCCGTTAACCACTTATTGCAATCAAATGTATAACTGCATCCCCCAGTATATAAAAACTCTGCATGATGCGTAATTACTGTAGCTATTCCATTTTTCTTTAAAAAGTCTAACAGCTTATATATGTTCACCATATATGCATTTATACAATGTAGGTGAACCACATCAGGTCTAAATCTCTTAATCTTTCTAATCACCCGATACGTACTTATCATGCACCCACCATACAGATTTCCGGTTATTTTTGCTCTTAAAGATTGTAACTTGCGCACGACTTGCGGTGATGCACAAAAAGCGTCTAAATCATTTGTTTTTCCTATCCCATAAATAATCCCAGACACATGCCCTTTTTTTTTCATATAATCATGTATATCCGCTACAATCTTTCCTGTACTACCTCCAGGATAAGTACAATTAATTTGCAAAATCCTCATCAGGTTAACAACTCCTCAAATTCTTTTTTCAATCTTTTACGAATTACATCTATATCGTGATTCGTACTGGCAAATTCACGAATTTTCATAATACGACTAGGCAGATTCCTTTTATTAATAACTATATCTTGAACTCTATCTTTTAAGTATACTATGTCATCAATAACATATGTTCCCGGAATTCTACGAATATACTCTATCGATGCAATTCCTTTCGGTCCAATACCCAAAACTCCACTTCCACATTGAAGACAATCTACAATCTTTGTTGATAAAGACAAATGCACACAATCAATTTGCTTTTTTTCGAAAGACTCAACATGTAACACAACATCTGCATTCTTTAATATATTTTTAATCTCATCGTAGGACCTTGCCCCCATCAAAAACGATGTTCCTTCCACATGAAGCATATCTTCTAATCTGGGAGTTAATGTTGTTCCTGTATATATTTCCAAAACAGCTTTTGTCTCATCCTTATTAATTTCTTTTAATACCTTAGCCAACTCGCACAATACTTCCTCTCGTCCATAGAGCAAATTTCCTGCATAAACAAACTTTAATACTTCTCCGCCTTTTTTCACATTATCGAATGATATTCTCCCACCTTTATAAAGAGGCGATACTATTTTATCGAACTGCTTACCATACACATCACATAATTCTTTTGAAGCACCATATAATTTATCTGCATACTGAATGCACTCACAAAATGTTTTCTGTAGATACTTCCTCCTATACCATGCCATATCACTATATGCCGAATAGACATCATCAGCAATAAATAAAACTATCTTCTTATTTTTCTTCTTCACATATTTAATCAAAGGCAAGAGAACAAATGGACTCGTCGCAAAAGCAAACAAAATGTCTGGTTTTGCTTCTTCATCAATAAATCTTTTTAATTCTTCCTTAATCCACACTTTACTCAACCAAACTTGCTCCATCACAAAGTACACAAACTCTCTCTTTTTCTTGTGAAGTCTGTCTATTTGTTTTTGCTCCTTTGACTGTCTTTCGATCTGCTCAGCTGCTTTTCTATCAATATCTTCCGACGAAAAACACTTATTAATGACCTTCCGCCCCAAAAAATCTTTCACCACTTCTATGGCCGAAACATTATAGTACATTTCTGCAACCTTATTCTCCGGAAGCTGCTTTCTCGTATAAAAGCTAAAAAAGCGATCCCCTTCCCAATCCTCAAACCAGTTCGAAACAGTATTTCCGAAAGAATTTGTATTATTCCAAGATGCTTCTGAAACCACAAGTATATTCATAATATTCCCTTCCACACATTTGACATCTTTGTTAGGAGTAAAAAATCATTCATATATCTCTTTCATAGCAGGCATAATATGGCTGATATCATATTTTTCTGCTATAAAAGCATTCTTTTCTCCCATGCTGCTTCGTAAATTCCTCTTATCTGCCAAGCATCTAATTGCTTGAACAAAATCTTCTACACTATCACTCTTGCATACCATTGCATTATCTAAATGTCTTGCATAATCCCGCGTTCCTCGATTATCGCTAACTATTAATGGAAGTCCGGAAGCCATGCCTTCAATCGCAGCTAATCCCAATCCTTCTCGCACAGACGGAAATACACACACATCTGCTGCTTTATACATTTCCGGAATATCCGCTCTATATCCAAGCAAATGTATTTGTTTAGACACCCCTAGACTATCTGCCAACTGTTTAAGATAATCATGTAAAACACCTTTACCTACAATTACATAGTGAATCTTCTCTTCTTTCACTTCTGCTAATGCCTTAATTACTATTTCATGGTTTTTATTTTTATTCAATTCTCCTACCGATAACAATACCAATGCGTCAGTCGGAATATCCATCCCGTCTCTCTTGGACTTAATATCAACCTCAACATCTCTAAAACGACCTGTATCTATACCCACTCCCGGTACATAACTAATATTTCTGGCCTTCATTTTTTTCTTTGCCAATTCATAATCCTCTTGATTAATAGTAACTAATTCATCTGTAAAGCGCGCACACATCTTTTCAATCGGATAATATAACAACCAATTTCTTAAAGGGGCCCCTTTGAAGAAATGGAAACCATGTGCAGTGTATATCATTTTTCCTTTTTTACTTTTTTTTGTAAATCGATATGCCAGTCTACAAATTAATCCTCCAATTGGAGAGTGACAATGAATTATTTCGTAGCCATTACGCTTAAAGAGTTCCTTTGTCGTTTTGTAAGAATGCCATATATCAGAAATCTTAGAAACGCTTCTCGGAATCGGGATATGATATACCTCTACATCTTTTTCCTTTAGTTCTCGTCTCAACTTCTCAATAGCATCTGAACTAATTGTACTTCCATTTTCCATATTGCATGCAACATCAACTTGATAACCCATCTCTTGTAATAATTGGACGTTTTTCATATTGAACTGCTGAATCATTGATGCCACCGACGCATAAATCAATGCCTTTTTCATCTTCTTACTCCCTCAGTAATCTCTATCGATTCCATTAATGAATATTTCTGATAATCATTATGATATCTACTCATCTCCTGGTCATAAACTAAGTTTCCAAACGCCTTATTAACAATCCCAATCACTTTTCCCATTACTTTTAACATCCACCCCAATCCAACGATTAACTTACACCGCTTTCCATGCAAGTTTGCTATCATTTTCACCATTTCTGATGTGTTGCTATACTCGCCATTCTGTGGCCAAAAGATTCCCTCTTCCTCGTTCTCAATCATCAAACGTACAAATTCACAAAGATTTTCAATATAAAGCATCGACCTTTCGTTCTTCACATACGGAAAGATTGGAAGCTTGTTTGCCAACTTTGCAAGTATAGGGTAATTACCTTTACCGCCCTTTCCATAAATCATTGGTGGACGTAAAATCACCACTTTAAACGTATCGCAATTTAACTGTGTTATTCCCTTTTCGGCCCGCACCTTACTGTCTCCATAACAGTTGGCCGGGCTAACCGGAGTTTCTTTCGTAATAACCTTGCTTTTACCTATCGGTGCACTTTCCCCATAAACAATCGCAGAACTCATGAATACGAATTGTTTGACACCTTCTGCAATTGCTTTTTTTGCTGTTTCAATAGTTAAATCAGTATTTACAGTATAATAAATCTTTTCTTTTTCCTTACTGATTTTCCCATTATCAGAATGCGCGATTCCCGCAACATGAAATACACTGTCATATCCAGAGAAGTCCTTTTCACGCCATGTGCCATCAATCATATCAACGGTATTGACAATATAATCATTACCATAATGTACTCTCATATATTGTTCAAACGATGTTCCTATATAACTATTTGCTCCGGTAATCAGTATCTTCTTCACTCTGCATCCTCTTCTTCATGCTTTTCTGCTTTTTTCTTTAACTCTCCTGTACCACCTTCCACAACTCCATCAGACTTTAGTACACTGGAAATGGTGCCAAAGAAACACTTCATATCCATTACAAACCCTTTAAATTTTCCGGAATTCAATTCTGCGACATATTCTCCATCCAATTTTGCTTTAACAGGAATCTCAAGTTCGTCTCTTCCGTTAATCTGTGCCCACCCTGTAAGTCCCGGCTTCACATCATTTGCACCATACTTCTCTCTTTCCGCTATCAAATCATCCTGATTCCAAAGTGCGGGGCGTGGCCCAATAACAGACATATCACCTTTAAGAATATTAAAAAGTTGCGGTAACTCATCCAGGCTATATTTTCGAATAAATCTACCACTCTTCAGCAAATACTGTTCCGGATTCGCCAATTGATGGGTTGGTATATCATGGGGCGTGTCAAGTCGCATGCTTCTAAACTTCATCAACACAAAATGTTTTTCATTTATCCCCACTCTTTTTTGCTTAAAAAGTGATGAGCCCGGATCCTCCTTCTTAATAATGAACGATATTATAATCATCGGAAGTCCCAATAATAAGATACCTACCAATGCTAATATAATATCCATTACTCTTTTCACTATATTTTTATACATACAATATAATTTCACCTACGTCTTTCTATTTAAATAAATAATATGGTTTTGTATCTTCTCTCCATACCCAACCATCCGCATATTTTCCCATCCATATCCTCACTATCGAATATTCTTTTGGAATTGCTTTTTTTGCCACTCGATACATGCTGTCGTCTCCAATAAAAATTTCATTCTCTGTAAAATAGGAACCAATATTATCCCAATACCATTCATTAGCCAACCTTTCCTCTGGAAGCTTGTCAATCTGTGTCGTTGTCAACTGAAATTCAATAAAGGTATCTCCATTCTCATCAAATCTATAATTCGAGTCAGCTATCCAATACAATTCCCCTTCATATTGATATACATATATACCAAAATCCGGGCGATATACACGCAATATTCCTTGATTTACTACCTTTTCTAATTCGGTCCCTGTCGTCCCCTCAAGCGGAACGTAAACATCAGGATTTGCAAACATCATTTTTCCTTTTGACAAATATACCCCCGTTTTATATGCCCTCTCTTCATCCACTATACGTAATAACACTTCATAGTCATTCTCCGATAAATCAACCTTTTTCTCTTTTATCTTTGCAACAAATCCGGTTTGCAAATAGTTGTATTCGCACAGAAAATAGTCATTTACATCTTCTCTCTCTTCATAATCCATCTTCATAAAATACTGTTTGTCCGAATGTATATCTTGCAGTACAATTTCAAAACCGCCCTTTGTTGCATCTTTGTCCAAAGGAAGAGCAAAACCACTTAATGTTAATTCTCCATTAGTAATTTCCATAGAATCAACTTGATAGACCCATGTAAAATCATCTTGTAACATAACAATCTGTTTATCCAACCAATTCATGCAAAAAAGATATCCCCCCCAAATCACACATATTAACCCTACACATAATACTCCTTGCAGTATAGTCTTCTTCGAACTCTCCATATCATTTCCTCCGTTTCCTTCCCGTCCTATATTCTGTTCATTTCCGACGTTTTACCACGTACCCGAGCATACATCTCCTCGCATATTCCACCCTGCCTTCTTTCTCTCTAGCAAAACTTACGCAGGAGAATCACAACCTTCGCCGTGCCCCTCCTGCTGTATTTTCCTCTCTTACACCATCGCATCCGCTTCCGTCAGCACCACCGCAGACAACTGCTTCTTCAGCTCCTCTACCTGTGCCTTCATCTGGTATACGGTCTCTCTCTTACTGTACTCCTGCTTTGCCACTAGGATGATTCCGTCGGAGGCTAAGATGTTCTCGATAGCGCCTGCGGAAAGCATCGGATTGCCCGCTACCGTAAAACGTACCCCGGATACGCCCTTTACCTTCTGCATAGCACCTGCCAGAGCTGCCAATTCCTCTTCGGACATATCGCTTACCAGTGCCAGCTTCGGCTCAGTCGTATCGCAGGAGAGCTTTGCCGCCTCACTCATCTGCTTTGCCGCCGCAGCCAGTCTCGTCTCATACTCATTCACATACACATTTCCTAAGAACCACTTGCCGATGAGACGGTCTACCCAGGCAAACGGCTTCTTCTTGTAGGACTTCGGAAGCTCTGCCACATACACGCCCCATCCGTCAAACTCGTCTCTGTCCTGCACCAGCTTCGACAGAATATAGCCGATACCGCGGAACAGACAGATAACTACCGCCAAGATGACACCCACGATAATCGCCATCTTGATGCCTTCCTTCACCGCATCTCCCTTATCAAGAACCGGCTTCTCAATCTTTACTTCATCCTTCTCCCACTCCAGCTGTTCAAACTTCTTTGCGGAAAGAGCGGTATTTAAGTCGTTAATTGCCTGTAAATTATTCTTCTGACTCTGCTCCAAGCTATAGTTAATCTGGCTGTAGGTGGAGCTGTTGGTGGTGAGGAGCTTAAACTCGCTGATGCTCTCGGTAATCTCCGGAAGCTTCCCACGCATGCCCTCTTCGATGAGGGTCAAAAGCTGCTGGCACTCCTCCTGTGTGGTGCCGCGCACCGTAAAGTGAATCAGGTAGTTGGACGCATCCGCAGAGCCGGACAACTGCTCGCGGAGATACCGGATCTCCATCGGACGTCCCAGACGGTCAATGACATACTGGTACAGCTCACCGTTGGTAATATACGTACTGTATACCCGGACGATCTGGTTCGCCGGGTTCTGTGCCTGAATTGCCTGGTCCGGCAGTACCTGCCAGTCCGTCTCTACGTAAAAGTCGATGGAGCCGTTCCATTCGTTGTACGGGTCAATCTCCATCAGGACGGAGTTCTCATTGTAGTCCGTCTGCTGTACGAGGGTATCTTCGATATTCTCGATTTCCTTACGGATAATCTCGCCCTCCTGCTGATACTCTGCCAGCTCACCCAGGTACTGGGTCTCACGAGCCTCAATGACCTCCGGGTCGGAGAGCTTCGCCAGCTCCATACCGCACTTGGTACCGCCCAGTACCACAGCACCGACGATAGCTACTACCGCAGCCGTTCTCCAGTTCTTTAATGCTTTATAAAATAATCTCTTTAAGTTGATTTCCTTCTCCTGCTCGTTCATAACATCCTCCGCATCTTTTCTACATAAAAGGGCATAATAACCCAACTTTTATCATACCACATTTCACAGTGGAATGCAAGTTTTGATTGTCCCTTTTTGCGGTAATTTGTGGGAAGTGCTGTGAAGGCCCTGTACCGGGCGGGGTGCGGCGGTTTTTCTTTATAGAGAATCTCGAAATTTCCTCGCAAAGCAAAAACCACCGCCGGGAACCGGCGGTGGTGGGGTGGGTATGTTTCCTGTTTTAATTCAAGACTTGTCTTTCTCAAGCCTCCTTTAAAAGAGCCCTAAGTCGTGCAATTTCTTCTTCTGCCATAGCAAGAGCGGCATCCTTCTCCGCAAGCGCAACATTCTTTTCAGTAAGAGCTTTGTTGATCTCAGCCAGCTCGACCTTCCCTTTTTCGATCTGCCCTTGCAATTCGGCCTTCTCGACCTTCCCTTTCTCAATCTGCCCTTGCAATTCGGCCTTCTCGACCTTCCCTTTCTCAATCTGCTCTTTCATATCGTCTACCATATACCGAATCGTATTGCGGTCCATTTCCCGTAACATTTCCGAAAACATCGTCATCAACTCCTCCGGCCTCCGCCCAAACTCTGCCATCTCTGCATAGAGCTCCGAAAGCCACGGATAGTCCTGACACAGTATCTCCGCCTCTTCTGCATTTTCCGTACAGAAGAAGGAGAGCCAGCCTACCAGCCGGTCCTTCGGGTCTCTATGTTTAGAATACTCGCTTTTCCTGAAAACGTCAAGGGCAACCAGGTAGAATTCCTGTAAAAAGTTTAACTTCAATCCACTATCGCAGACCATCCCTGCATGATGGGTACAATGTTCCGGATACGTCTTAAATTCTTCCACACTTTTCTCATAAAAAATAATGGTATATACCTTCCGCAAATCCGTATAACTAAAGGCTGCTCCTTTCTCTGTCTTCACGCGGCTGTACTGACGAAGCAGTAAATCCGCAGAGTAACAGGATGCCCGCTCTGCCGGGAAATAGTAAGGTATCTTCTGAATCTCCACCAATACCAGTGCCCCATCGTTGAGGCGTACCAGGATGTCCATTACCATGGTAGATGCTCCGTCCATCAGAATATCCTCCATCGGGAGCACCGTCTGAATGGTCACCCTCTGCTTTAACAGGCAGGATATGCAATCCTCCAACCTCTCCGGATGTGTGTCCGGATTCATCAATTTCTTAAACACGGTGTCGTAGAGTACCGGCAAAGTTTTCTTTCCCATGCAAAAATCCATAAAGCGATTTCTTAACTCCTCGTTCCACCCTTGATACATACGATAGGCCCCTGGTCTCTCCCTCAGTTCCCGAAGAACCTCATCCTCTGTTTTTGTCATAAAAATCTTTTGTTCCACTAAATCTCCTCCGTTTGTTTTACAATTACACGTCAAGTCACTGTCACTTCATCCCATGGAATCATCCGGCAGACCTCCACCGAAGAACCGGAGCCGATTTATGTGCCTCGACACGCGCGCTGTGTCGGAAAAGCACGGCTCTGATATGTATATAGCATAGCATGATTATCATCCGCTCGCAAGGTCGTATTTTGCGAAACCGGCTGCTTTCCCACCCTTGATTTTCTTCTCAAACCGTTGATTTTAACGGCTTGCAATGCATTTTTGTCCTTCTGAAACTTTGTGCAATCTCCACAAAAAACGAGGAACTTTTTAGTAAAATTGCCGGGCATGATTCTTTATATCACTTTTAATGTAATCTAACAACCGTTTTTTACATTTTTCCGGACATTCATTTTCCAAATATCACATTTTTTTGGACATAAAAGAGTTAGCCCATTGCACGCCCTCTTTGAACTTTACGTAGGATAGTAGACTTTCTTATTACTTCGTTACTCTGTCAGCAACGCCCGGACAGGAGGTCCGGGCGAGCCCGCCATAAGGCACGGATGCCGCATCAGGGCGGTTGCGTCACTCATACATTATCATCCCCGAAGTAATTAGAAAGACTCTATCCGAAGTACGAGAAAAGAGGGTGGGGCAAAGAGTACCTGCTGATTCACAATCCATAAAACGAAACGATAAGAGACCGGCTTTTCCCCTCCCACACGCATAGCAAAAGCGGGCCTGCGCATTCACGCAAGCCCGCTCGACATTCTTATTCTTTTCCCTTCGGCATCTTGTACGTCGGCACAATCTTCCGTACCATTTGGCGTACTTCGCCGGTTTCTTCGTATACCGCATCCTTTAACACCGCCAAGCTGTCAAAGAAAGCCTCGTCCTCCATCTTAATCGGCTGTGCCACGGAGATACGGTCGTTGGCGGTTTTCGCCAAGCCTTCCTCCTCCATGAGACGCTCCTCGTAGAGCTTCTCGCCCGGACGAAGGCCGGTGTATTCAATCATAATGTCCTCATTCGGCACATATCCGGAGAGACGTATGAGGTTCTTTGCCAAATCCACGATCTTCACCGGCTCACCCATGTCCAACACGAAGATCTCGCCTCCGTGGGCGAAGGCTCCCGCCTGTAATACCAGGGATACTGCCTCCGGTATGGTCATAAAGTAACGGATGATGTCCGGATGGGTAACCGTCACCGGGCCGCCCTCCTTAATCTGCTGTTTAAACAACGGGATAACGCTACCGTTACTGCCCAGCACGTTACCGAACCGCACCGCCACAAACTCCGTCTCGGAGCGACGGCTGTAGGCCTGTACAATCATCTCACAAATACGCTTGCTGGCACCCATAATGTTGGTCGGATTTACCGCCTTATCGGTGGAAATCAGCACGAAACGCTCTACGCCGTAGCGGTCCGCCGCCTGCACCGTCTTTAGGGTACCGAATACGTTATTCTTAATCGCCTCGTTCGGGCTGTCCTCCATCAGCGGTACATGCTTATGGGCTGCCGCATGGAACACGATATTCGGCAGGTACTGCTCAAAAATGGAGTTCATACGGTTTGTATTTCGCACCGATGCAATGAGTACCACCAGATTTAACTTCGGATACCGTCTCTTTAATTCCTGCTGGATTTCGTAGGCATTGTTTTCGTAAATATCCACGATAATGAGCTGCTTCGGCTTTGCCGCCGCAATCTGACGACAGAGCTCGCTACCGATGGAACCGCCGCCGCCGGTCACCAGCACTACCTGGTCTCCCAGATATCCGGTAATCGCGGACAAATCCACCGTTACCGGCTCTCTGCCCAAAAGATCCTCGATATCCACGTGACGTAACTGGCTGACACGTACTTCCTTGTTTACCAGCTGGTATACACCCGGAAGGGTTTTAAGCTCACAACCGGTCTCGTTACAAATCTTTGCAATCTCCGCCACCGTCTTTTTCGGCATGGACGGCATGGCAATGATAATCTCGTCAATCTGATAATGGGCCGCAGCCTCTACGATGGCCTCACGTCCGCCGATAATCTGACAGCCTTGGATGGTCCGCCCCTTTAAGGCCGCATTGTCATCGATAACGCACTCTACATGCTTATGCAAATGGTCACTGGTCTTTAGCTCTCGAATGAGCACATCCGCCGCTGCGCCTGCGCCCACCACCATAACTCTGGACACTTCCGTACCGAAGCGCTTGTCCACAAATCTCTTCTTTACCCGACGGACAAACCGGTAGAAGAACCGGGTAATTACCGTCACACAAATCAGAACGCCCGCATATAGGAACCAATAGCTTCGCGGCATCCGGACACCCGCAAGCGTCATCCCGGCAAACTGCAAAAAGGTCACCGCCACTACCGCCAGTACAATCTGCTGCAGCTCGTACAAGCCCGCGTATCTCCACACGCTGTGGTATAGGCGGAACAGCCAGAACACCACCAGCACCGTCAAAACATTCGGCAGTAAGGTCTGCCATACATTCTCCAAGTACGGCTCCTGAATTTCCTTAAAGGACAGATTAAAGCGGAGCAACAGCGCCATCACCGAGGACACCGTTACCGCTGCGGCATCCAGCACAATCAACAGCAGCTGCCGCAATATCAACTCTTTATCCCAAACACGTTTCGTCTTCATATCCCAATCCTCTTTTATATTATCTAGGTAACATAGGTTTCCTTTGCTCGACATAAATCACCAAATTTTATCTTACCACGTCAGCAGGCAAAGTGCAAGTAAAACTTAAGGGCTCCTGAAATTTCCGTTTTTCTTCGTAAAATATTCTTTTTCCGTAGCAAAAAACCACCGCCGGAAACCGGCGGTGGTGAGGGTGCATGATTTAGTTTATTGCTCCTTCTTTTCCAGAAGGGCCTTGAGACGGGCATTTTCTGCAAGCAATTCTTGCACTACAGCCTGTGTCTCCTCCAATTCCTTTTCCAATCCCCGGCGTACTCTGCGAGCTTCTTCTACCGCTTCGCAATAAGAACGAATTTTGAGGTCTTGATTGGATTCAAGCAGGGTTTCCGCAGCACCGGAAATGTATTCATTTTCTTGTGCCATCTGTTTTATCGCCTCCCAGGTATCAGCCTTAAACAATCGTGCCCAGTGGTCGATACCGTATTTACGGTCCTCCTCTGTGGCAAGCTCTATTTGATTTAAGTTTACCACAGATAAGATAAATTTACCACTGTATAATTCATAATTTTTTACATTTAATAGTTTGAAGGTAGCATAAAACTCCGGGGAAAGATGATTCAAATCATAGTCCAGAAATCCGATATGATAAACCGGCTTAGCCTTGCGGTAGGCTTCCCCTCGCATTAATTGATCAAAAGTGCGACAGGCATAGCTCAAAGAACGTTCCGGCCAATTCTTCTCATCTATAACCTGCACTTCGAAATTTAGGATACGGTCATTGTTTAACATTACCTTCAAATCAAGAATAAATTCCTTATCTTTTGGATGTTCCCCAAACTCTATCGGATTTAACACCTCTACGGAACGAATCTCCTCCGGGTGCATATGTAACAGCGAAGCACAGAGCCCAAGTAAAGCCTTCTGATTTTTCTGAAACACAACATGAAACATACAATCATTGGTAAGCCGGTAATCCAGCCTACCGGTAGCATCTTTTAGTGATATACAATTTTGTAAATTCGACAAACTTCTCCTCCTTCATTTGTTTAATCATACGTCTAGCTACTGTCACTTCATCCCATGGAATCTCCCGGCAGACCTTCGCCGAAGAACCGGAGCCGATTTGTGCCTCGACATGCGCGCTGTGTCGGATAAGCACGGCTTCGGTATGTATCCAGTATAGCACGATTATCACCCTCTCGCAAGGTTGCATTTTGCAAAACCAGGCACTTTCCCACCCTTGTTTTTCTTCTCAAACCACTGATTTTATTGGGTTTCATGGCATTTTCATCATGCAAAAACTTTGTGGAGATTGCACAAAAATCACCACTTTTTTCAGTACAACTGCCAAGTTGACTTTGGGACTTTAAAGACAACGAACGCATAGAAAAAGCTCCGGATTATTCCGGAGCTTTTTCTTTCCTTACCCTTCTGTTCCTCTCATACATCCGCTGCAACCTCCGCAGCCCTGACTGACACGGTTTCCGGACTCGTCAAAGGCGTACACCTCCATACCGCCGCCTCCCTGCAGATAGTCTCCTACAGACTCTAAGAGGCACACTGCCTGCGCCGCGATACCTTCGCCGCTGCCGGTAAAACCAAGGCCCTCTTCCGTAGTCGCCTTTACGTTTACCTGGCTCTTGGCGATACCGAGAGCACTCGCAATGTTTTCCCGCATATCGGAAAGGTACGGCGCCATCTTCGGCGCCTGGGCAATAATCGTGGCATCGATGTTTCCCACCAGATAATGCTCCGCGGCCAGAAGCTCGCCTACCTTTTTCAGTAAAACCATACTGGAAATACCCGCATAGGCCGGGTCCTTGTCCGGGAAATGCTTCCCGATGTCTCCCAATGCCGCCGCACCCAAAAGCGCATCCATAATGGCATGTAGCAGTACATCCGCGTCGGAATGACCTAAAAGGCCTTTTTCGTACGGAATTGCCACGCCTCCCATAACTAACGCCCGGTTTTCCACCAGACGGTGTACATCATATCCTGTTCCGATTCTCATGCAATACCTCCTTCACATATACCTCAAACGCCGACGGTATCGGATAGGTCTCCCGTAGCTCCTCCGGAGTTACAAAGACCCAATCCGTGTCCCCTGTTAACCGACGCACAAGCTCTGTCAAACCTTCCGGCGTGTCCGACGCTTCCTCTGCCTCTATCCGAATCCCTTCCATGTGCCATTCCACATGAGAAAAGATATGTTTCGCTTTCTTGTCCTTTTTCACCTTCAAACCAACGTCCTTTGCCTCTTCCGCAAGCACATTCGGGAACTCCCAAAGCCCCGCCAGAAGCCCTTTCCCCGGTCTGCGGTGTAGAAGTATTTTTTCTCCGCAGTACACCAGATATACGATTCGTTTCTCGATTCTCCGTTCCTTTTTTCCGGTCTTTACCGGAAGCTCGGTTTCCCGGCCGGTATGAAAGGCTTTGCACAGATGCATCACCGGACACTGCTCGCACAGAGGCTTGCCGTTGGGCAGGCAAACGGTGGCTCCCAGCTCCATCAGAGACTGATTAAAGTCCCCGCTTTGCTCCGGCATAATCGTCGTCAGATCCTGCTTCATGGTCTGCTTGGTGCGTTCCTTTGCGATATCTTCCTCGCTGCCGGTAATTCTGCTCATCACCCGCAGCACATTGCCGTCCACCGCCGGATAAGGCAGGCCGAAGGCAATGGATGCAATGGCTCCCGCGGTATAATCTCCGATGCCCGGCAGGGCACGTATACTATCATAATCCGCCGGCATCTCTCCGCCATATTGTTCTACCAGTACCTTTGCCGCCTTCTGCATATTCCGGACCCGGTTATAATACCCCAGGCCCTCCCAGAGCTTTAACAGTTCGTCTTCCTTTGCTTCCGCCAACGCTCTCACATCAGGCAAACATGTCAAAAAGCGGTCATAATACCCTTTGACCGCTTCGACTCTTGTCTGTTGTAGCATGATTTCCGACACCCACACATGGTAAGGTGTCGGATCCTCACGCCACGGTAATATCCGCCTGTTAAACTCGTACCAATGCAACAGATACGGTACGGTCTCCGCATACATCGTTCTTACTTCGTTCTGCTCGTTCAAACTTCTGCTCCTACTACTTTGCTTCTCCGTAATCTACAAAGCTGATATTTAAATCTACGTCTTCCTCGATTCCCGGTACCGTTGCACCGTCAAGATACTGCCACATGGTGTACTGGTACGGGTAATCGGATATTGCTCCCTCGGAGCTGTACCACACGTCATACTCTGCAAGCTTTGTCATATCAAGCTTCAGTGCCGCATAACGGGAATCCGCATACAACACCGGCGTATATCCCGCTGCCGCGATTTCCTTCATGAAAGCTTCCACACATGCGGTACGCGTCTCTGCGGAAAGATCGGTAGCCCGGGTTTTTGCTGCGCCTGCAGTCTCTACCACATTCACCGCTACCGGCCAGGTAATATCGTAATCCTTGATATTTTTCAGTACGTACTGCGCCTCTTCCTTTGCCTCGTCCACGGTAGTTGCTCTGGAAGTAAAGGATACGCCTACTTCCACGCCGGCATTCAGTGCATTCTTTACGTTCTTCGCGTAATTCGGGTCGGTCTGACACTTTCCGTTGTCTGCGTCACCGCGTACACCGAGACGAATCATTGCATATTCCACACCGGATGCCGCAACGCTTTCCCAATTGATGGTGCCGTGGTCGCCGGATACATCAATACCCTTTACAGAAACGGTCGTACCATCCAGAATATAGCGCATCTCGCCGTTTTTCTCGGTCAGGAAGGAATCCTTATCGTACTCGTTACGCTTAAGTTCGTCCAGAAGCGGAACGAGAAGCTGCTCGCCGTTATCGCCCTGCACTTCAATCTTTTCGCCCTGGGCTCCCTTGAAATCGGTAGCCGAAAATACGGTCTTTCCGTCACTCTTGCCCCACTCTTCACCGGCATATGCATAGAATCCGAACTTCTCTACCGTATAGACACGGTCGGTATAATTCAGTTCGCCGATCATCTTACCGAGATAAGCATCCGCGGATACTACATAGGCCTCGAAACGGATACCTTCCTCATTGAGGGTATAGTCAAAATCAGCCAGACCTACACGGTAACCGTCCGGAAGAACGGCGCCTGCCTTCTTCGGTACCGCAAAAGCATAGGTAATATCCTCTGCCTTAAGATCCACACGGATACAGTCCGCTTCCTCACGATATACATCCACACTTAATACGGACGCTGCAGTCTCTGCATTGAGAATTACCGTACATTCCTCCAAGGTGTCCGCATTCAGCACATGCAACTTATTCACATCTCCCTTGTAGAAGAATGCGTACTGCTCTACGCCGGAAGAATTGAACTGTCCCGCACGCGGGCAAAGCTCCGCCGGATTCGTAAAGGAGTACTCCCAGAAGTACAATGCCTTTTCCGTTGCTGTTTCCAGGTATACGTGCTTACTGTCATTTTCCGCAATTTCGTTCAAATAATACGTCTTTACGCCGTTTCCTTCAATGCAGATATACTGCTTTCCGTTCAGGCGTGCCACCGAGGCCTGATAGCCCTGCGGCCATACGGTGCTGCTTACAAAAGCTTCCGCATCCTCGGTCACATAGGTAACGCCGTCCGTCTCCTTAAATACCGGAATACCTTCGCCGTTTCCCTTTACCTTTAACATCTCGGCTACACCCGGGAACTTCTCTACCAGGAACGTATCCACTGCATCCTTACCCTTAAAGAATCCCTTGGAAATCGGTGTTGCAAATACATACAATGCTACAACAGCCGCAAGTACAAGGAGGATACCGAAAATCACCTTACCTGCTTTGAACTCATGATAGGTACGGGACTTCATTCTCTTCTTCGTAGCCTTTTTCGTTACCTTACCGGCCTTTGCCTGTCTTGCCAGGCCCTCTGCCTTTGCCGCATTTGCATCTTCGATATCAGCCTGGGCTCTTGCCAGAGCAGCCTCTGCCTCCGCTCTCTCCTGTGCCACCTTGGCTGCCTGCAGTGCGGCCTCTTCTTCTCTTAATTTTGCTTCCGCCAGTTCCGCTGCGCGTTCTGCGTCTGCCACCTTTTGCGCTGCAATGCGCTTAGCTTCATCTACGATTTGTCTCTCCTCCTCTTCTTCGGCTTCCAGACGAAGTCGCTCTGCTTCCTCCGCCTCTAAGCGTGCTTTTTCTTCTTCCTCTATGCGTCGACGCTCTGCTTCCTCTGCCTCTACACGGGCTCTTTCTTCTTCCTCTATGCGACGACGCTCTGCTTCTTCTGCCTCTAAGCGTGCTCTTTCTTCTTCCTCTATGCGACGACGCTCTGCTTCTTCTGCCTCTACACGGGCTCTTTCTTCTTCCTCTATGCGTCGGCGCTCTGCCTCTTCTGCCTCGCGGCGCAAGCGCTCCTCCTCTTCGCGGCGAAGACGCTCTTCCTCTTCCTTGCGAAGGCGTTCCATCTCTGCCGCAAGGGCTGCTTCCGCTGCCAGACGGGCTGCTTCCTCCGCTTCACGACGCAGACGTTCTTCTTCCTCGCGCCGTAAGCGTTCCGCTTCCTCTGCCTCACGACGCAAGCGCTCTTCTTCCTCACGACGCA